>JAHJIX010000004.1 GCA_018823045.1 Patescibacteria group bacterium
AATATTATAAAATTATGACTTTTTTTAAGAAAAAGATTTCATCGAAAGAAATGGCTATAGGTTTATACCATTCAACAATTAGTAATGCTATTAAGGCTGACTTCAGAGATCATGATGACAATATTATTTTAACTAAGAAAGAACAGGCTACGATGTTAGCTCAATATCTGTATAATTTATTTGAAAATAGTAAATTAGATAAATCAAAGTTGCTTGTTCTTACAACATATGTTACTAATAATTATAAGTTTGAAGAAGATGAAGATCTTATGGTGTATATGGCTATTTCTTTAGAAGAATTTAAAAAAATAGGTATGTTTTTTAAAGGAATTTCAGTAGAAATCCAGGAATTTTTAAAAAAAGATTTTTTGTTTGATAAAGATTTCAATCCTATTCAGAAAAATTTAGTAATGGCTTGGTATGTTGAGCATCGCCAGATAATTGATTTAGCATTTCGGTTAGGATTAAAAAAGTTTAAAGTTATTGATATATAAAAAATTATTAAGGACTATGCAAACAAAGCGAGCAACCTTTTCAAAACCAAGTTTAGCAGATTATGATGATTTGCTTGCTTTGCATACAAATGAATTAGTGAGAGAGTATCTTGGTGGTACTCTTACAAAAGATGAATTTGATCAAAAATTTAAAGATTTTTTGTCTGCTGAATTACCAGAATGTTATTGGGTTGTGAGAGAAACAGGTTCGGATAAACTTATTGGACTTATATCTATTTCAAAATATCATGATAAGGAAAAATTTGAAATATCTTATGAACTTCATCCAGACTTTTGGGGAAAGGGATATGGAACAGAGATTGTTCAAAAAGCCGTTAGTTATGCATTGGATGAATTGAAATTAAAAGAACTCTACGCAGAAACACAAAAAAAGAATCTTAAATCAATGAAACTTTTGGAAAAGATTGGGTTTAAGTTTATGGGTGAGGTAGAACGATTTGGAGAAGATCAAGTTATTTATTTGATTAAAAAATAATAAACCAAATATATGAAAAAAATCACCCTCCTAGAAAAAGGAAGAACACTCGGCAAAAAAGCTATGTACACAGGTATCATACTTTTCGCTTTAGGAATAATCATTTATCTCCTGCAAAATAGTGAAATGAGCAATATCTTAATCGCTATTACTGTACTATCATATTTCCTCGTTTGGTGGGGAGGAAGCACTTGGCTTTTTTGCCATAGCCTAAAAGGGTATATTGAAAGAAAAATGATTGTAATAGGAGACGAAATAGAACCTGAGACAGAATACACCGGCACAGCAGCAAAGATATATGGAGTTATAGGTGTTGTTTTGGCAGTGTTTTTCTTCTTGTTGAGTTTGATTCCTGTTGTGGTTTTGATGTTTGATAAATAGTCAAAATTATATATTTCCTATGAAAAATGAAATAATCATATATCAACCAGAAGATACTTCAATACGAATTGATGTTAAATTAAAGGATGATACTGTATGGTTGAATCGTTTTCAAATCTCAGAGTTATTTGGTAGAGATATAAAGACCATAGGGAAGCATATTAATAATGCATTAAAAGAAGAATTAAAAGATCTCTCAGTTGTCGCAAAATTTGCGACAACTGCCTCAGATGGTAAAATATATCAAGTAGAACACTATGATTTAGATTTGATATTATCTATTGGTTATCGAGTAAAATCAAAACAAGGAATTCAATTTCGTATTTGGGCAAACAAAATTTTGAAAGATTATTTGCTGAAAGGTTATGCAATAAATAATAGAGTTTCTCATTTGGAAGATCATGTGTATCAATTATCAAAAAAAGTAAATGAAATAGATTTGCAATTAAATATTTCTTTGCCTTCAAATCAAGGAGTGTTCTATGATGGACAGATATTTGATGCTTATGCTTTTGTAAATGATTTGCTTCGAACTGCAAAAAAGGAAGTGGTATTAATAGATAATTATATTGATGATTCAGTTTTAACTTTATTTAGTAAATATCCAAAGTTAAAATTTGTTATTATTACAAAAAAAGTATCCAAACAGTTACAACTTGATATTGATAAATATAATGAGCAATATAATAATGTATCTATTGAAGTTTCAAGTAAGTATCATGATAGATTCTTGATACTTGATAAAAACACCTATCATATTGGAGCTAGTCTTAAAGATTTAGGAAAAAAGATATTTGCATTTAGTAAAATGGAAATTAATATATTAAAATAATGTATATGAAACTCGTATCAGCCTGCCTCCTTGGCATTAAATGTCGTTACGACGGCAAAAGTAAACCAGACTCAAAAGTATTAGAACTTGCAAAGATAGAAACTCTTATTCCTGTTTGTCCTGAACAACTCGGAGGACTGGCTACACCTCGAGTAAGTGCAGAACAAATGAATGGAAAGGTCATTGCAAAAGATGGCACAGACATGACAGAAGGATTTAAAAGAGGAGCTGAAGAAGTTTTGAAACTTGCAAAGATTTATAATTGTAAAACAGCAATTCTCAAACAACGGTCACCATCTTGCGGTAGTGGTCAAATTTATGATGGAACTTTTTCTGGAACCGTTATTGAAGGAGATGGAGTGACGACAAAATTGCTGAAGGAGAATGGGATTGAGGTTGTGAGTGAGGAAGAGTTGTAGAGTTTGTATAAAATGATTATGGGTATATAATGGAAGAAGGAGAATAATAGAGTTTTTTATTTTTAATAATATATATCTATGAAAAAAGAAAAAAGATATAAAATTATTTTTGGTTTAATTTTTTGTTTCGTCTTAATTTTGTTGTGTGTTCTGTATATTCGTACAAATCAAAATAAATCGAATTTAAGTTTAGACTCAGATAATTCCTTTATCCCTACGAGAAACCTTGTTTCAACTGAAGGGTGGAAAGAATATAAAGGAGAAAATTTTTCTATAAAATATCCCGCAAATTATGTAGTAAATGATCCAAATTATTTAAAGGATAATTTTCTTTTAGAGGATATTGATGTTGTCACTATTACAGAAGCTCCTGATTATGAAATTTTAAATCGTGATGCATATACACCAGGGGCATGGTCTGGTATTGAAATTTTTCCATTAGTATCGTTCGAACAGGTTGATCTCTATCTATATGAAACAGCAGATCAACATATAATAGATAACCTTAATTTTTATACTACAGATTGGAAACAAGAATTATTATTAGAAGTAGATGGAAATTCACCAACAGGTGCAGGAACCTCTTATCTCAGTATTGATGAACACCCATCAGTACATACTTGGTTTGTAAATAGAACGGGTGGAGAAGGTTTTCCTCTAAGTGAAAGTAATCTGTATATTCAGTTCGATAAAGAGAAAAATATTTTACCTATTCGAGGGGTGACAAGACGCGATGCAGAAAGAAATTTAGCGATTATTGAGACTATGTATTCAACGATTGTTTTTGAAGATAATAAGTGAGTAAAAAATGTATGAAAAAAAAATCAAAAATCAGATGCTATGAAAAAGCAAAACAGCTCAGTAAAAGAGCGTTTTATTCAGGAATAATACTTGCTATTGTAGGGATTATTATTTTTCTCATTCAAAATTCTGAAATGAATAGTTTTTTAGTGAGTCTGTTGATGGTTTCATCGGTTCTTTTTTGGTGGGGTGCTTGTTTTTGGTTATTTTTTCATTGTTTGAAAGGGTTTTATGAAGAAAAATTGTTGGTGGTAGGAGAATGGAATGATTTTGATACTATCTATACAGGCAAAACAGCAAAAGTGTTGGCAGTGATTGGCATCATTGGAGCTGGTATTTTTATTTTGCTTGGTTTTTTTCCGGTTGTTTTTATATTTGGTGTATAAAAGAAAAAAAGAATTTTTTGATCCATATGGACAATCGTATTATATAAAAAATATATGAAAATAATAATAGCCACAGAAAATAAAGCAAAAATAAAAGCTATTGAAGAAGTTTTGGCTTTGCTTTGGAATGATATAGAATTGATAGGAGAAAAATTTTCTTCAGAAGTAAAAGAACAACCTCTTACAGAAGAAGAGGGTATTCAAGGCGCACTTAATAGAGCAAAAAATGCAAAAGAAAAGTATCCTGATGCTGATTTTTGTATTGGGATGGAAGGGTATGTTGATAGTAATGATTTTGGTATGTTTCTTGGTGGTGCGGTTGTGATTGTGGATAAAAAAGGAAATACCGGCATTGGAATGAGCGCAAAAATGCAATTACCAAATAGTATAGAAAATTGTATTCATGAAGGAGAGGAACTTGGACCTTTGGTAAAAAGTTTGATGAATGATTCGAGTGATCGTATTCGTCACTATGATGGAACGAATGGGATATTATCAAAAGGATTGTATAATAGGGTAGATGAGTTCAAAGATGCAACAAAATGTGCTTTGTGTCGGTTTGTTTCTCCGGAGTTTTTTGAGGAATATAAATCCTAATTGCAAATGATTCGCAATTAGGATTTCTTTTTTTGTTTTTATTAATATTTCCCTTATTATTGTTTTATTAGGTATTGTGATGAATATTATTTATCTTGTCTATCTGCGTAATAAGAAGGATAATGTAACATAGGTTAACCAATGTATAATTAATATATTTAAATTAAATTCTATGAAAATAACCCTCCTCGAAAAAGGAAGAACACTCGGCAAAAAAGCTATGTACACAGGTATCATACTTTTCGCTTTAGGGATAATCATATATCTCCTGCAAAATAGTGAAATAAGCAATGTCTTAATCGCTATTACTGTGCTATCATATTTCTTCGTTTGGTGGGGAGGAAGCACCTGGCTTTTTTGCCATAGCCTAAAAGGGTATATGGAAAGAAAAATGTTAGTAATCGGAGACGAAATAGAACCCGAGACAGAATACACCGGCACAGCAGCAAAGATATATGGAGTTATCGGTGTTATTTTGGCAGTGTTTTTTTTCTTGTTGAGTTTTTTACCTGTAGGTATTTTTGTATTAGATTCTATAAATGGTCAAGTTATAGATAACTCGTCAGTATCGATAAATGATGATATGAGATATTATGATTCAGATATATTATCTTTTGAATATCCGAATACGTATAGTATGTATGAAGAGAAGGAAATGCTCGTCGTATTAGGAGAAAAAGGGAAGGTAATTATTGGTGGATTTGAGCCTTCTGTAGGGCATCCAGATCCAGAAGAAGTTCATTTTTTATTTCAAGGAATTTGGTATAATAAAGATCCAAAAATGGAAGTAGATAGGGGAGTACCTTCTGCTGTGTATTATGCACATGGAGATGAAGAAACTCAAAAAGAAATAAGACAAATAGTAGGTTCTATTGAGGTTAAAAATTTATGAAACTCACAAGTCTAAACAACCTCCCAGAACAAGGAGTAAGTCACAATCCAGAAATAAAGAAAAAAGTGATAATACAAAAAGGAGAAATTCCTCAACTGATGAATTTTAGTTCGGCTACATTTACACCTGGTCAATCAGTTGAAACACATGCACACAACACCATGTTTGAAGTCTATCACATCCAAAAAGGGAAAGCTCTGTTTACTGTAGAAGGAAAAGAATTGATACTTAACGTAGGAGATACCATTACTATTGAACCAGGAGAACAACATGCACAGGCAAATCCTTTTGACGAAGATACGACGTGGTTATATTTTGGGATTGCAACGGATTAATGATACAATACCTTATATTAACTTTGATAATACATCTATGACAAATCAACAAACAATACCAAGCGAATTAAATAACATGATTGGGGCAGAAAGAAAGGATTTTGCAATAAAAGCCGGTCTTGCGCAACCAATTAAAAAAAATGTATCGACTGCCTTTTCAGGTCTTGTTTTGATTGGATTTGTTAGCATGTTTATTTTTCAAATGTTTGCTCCATTATTTCAAGGAAGGGCAGTGAATTATACAGTCAATGGTGTTGCAAAATCGGCAACGATGGGTGATGCTGGTGGTTTAGTATTTCCTGGTGTTATTTTGGGCATTTTTCTTGTTTTAGGCATTTTCTTGTTTGCTAAAGGGATCTTTGGATTTTTTAAAAAAGGTGGATATTTTGTTGGTACGTCAGATAAATTATTTCATTATCAAAAAGGAGAAATTAAAGCAATGAATTGGGAGCAATTTAGTGGAAATATTACAGTAAAAGGTAAAGCACAAAAAGGAGAGATTACTTTGGAATTAAGAACTGGTAAAATGGTAAAACAAAAAAATGGTCCAGATAGATATGTTCCAGAGGTAGTGTATATATCAGATGTTCCAGATGTGTTTGCTGTAGAAAAAATATGTAGACAGCGTATGAAAGAACATGATCCAACACCGGTAAATACTGGAGATGGTATTTCTTTGTAGATAAATAAAGAATATGTTAAATAAAAAGACATTTGTCTATATTTTTATTTTCGTAGTTCTAATTTGTGTTGTATTAGTTATTGCTGTAAGTACTGAATATGTTTTAATAGGCAAAAATGATTGTGGTTTTTATAGAGTAAGTACCGTACAAGAAGCGAAGGAGCATCCTGAATTGTTTATGGATACAAATTGTTGGGCTTGTGTCGGAATAACAGTGAAAGAAAAGACAAAAAGTAAATTTATAGAACGAAGTTGTTTTGGTATTAAAATTATGCAGGGGTACGAATAATAAATCAGTTTAAATATGTTATACTTATAATATATTTAATTTTTTA
>JAHJIX010000005.1 GCA_018823045.1 Patescibacteria group bacterium
AGAATTGATTTGAGAGATTTGTTCCCTAAACTAAAAAAGGAACAATGGCAAACAAATCAATTACTATGGTACAGATTAGACGTATTTTACAGTTGCTATCCGCAGGGTCGAGCAAATTGGGCATTTCAAAAGAAATGCTGATACATCGCAAGACAGTAGAAAATTACATAAGCAAATTAGACACATCGGGGAAGACAGTTGAAGAGTTGTTACAGCTTGATGACAAATCGCTTAGGGACATTTTCTACAAGGCAATCAACCCAGTTATAGAGGACAAACGATATGAAACATTAAAAAACATATTGCCAGACATTGCCCCGGATTTAAAGAAACACGGCGTTACACGAAAATTGTTGTGGGAGGAGTATAAAGAGGCAAACCCTGATGGATATGGCTATACCCAGTTTTGCGAACATTTTTCAAAATATCAGGTTCGCAACAAGGCCGTGATGTATTTTTCACATCAGCCGGGTGAGTACTTACAGGTTGACTTGGCAGGAAAGCAGCTCAACTACGTTGATAAAAAAACGGGAGAAATAATACGGTGTCCAGTATTGGTATGCACTTTGCCATTTAGCAAATACACCTATGCAGAGGCATTGGCATCGAGCTGTCAGGAAAATATTTTTGCTGCTTTAAACAGGTGCTTGGAATATCTTGGAGGCGTCCCAAAAAACATCCTGAGCGACAACATGAAGCAGTATGTCAAAAAAAACATGCGCTATGAATTTACTTTTCAAGAACTTGCTTCCCAATGGTCGGTGCATTACAACACAAACCTCGATGCCACCCGCCCGGCCAAGCCAAAAGACAAACCCACAGTTGAAAACCATGTGTACATCACATATCTTCGCGTGTACTCGAGGCTACGCAAACAGGAAGTTTACAGTCTTGAAGAACTGAATTACAACATTGAAAAATCACTCATCGAGCACAACAAAACCCCATTCCAAAAGCTACCAGACAGCAGGACAATTTGTTTTACTGAACACGAAAAAGATTTGTTGAAGCCATTGCCCGTTGAACCATTTTTAATAAAGCACAAAACAGCGTCAAAAGTCCACATGAACTATCATGTCGTATTGGGGGAAGACAAGCACCAGTACAGCGTTCCGTTCCAATACATCGGACAACAAACACAAATTATTTATGATCAAATCAATGTAGAGATTTTTATAGGGATGGAACGTATAGCTGCTCATAAAAGGAGCTATCGAAGAAATGGCTACACAACCCTTGCCGAGCACATGCCAGAAAGCCATTTGCGCTATAATGAAACTCGTGGGTGGGATGAAGACTATTTTTTAAAAGTAGCTTCAAAAATAGGTCCCAACGCTAAAGAAGTTTTTAAGTGTGTGCTTGCGTCAAAGGACTTTATTGAGCAATCTTACAAAGCATGCATAGGGTTAAAAAGATTGGCTGACACATATAAAAACGAACGGTTTGAAGCTGCTTGCCAACGTGCTTTGAGAGGCATAAAAATCAACTATGGGGTTATCAAGAATATTCTTGAAAAAAATCTTGACAAACAAGAAATACAGGAACTTACCCTGTTCCGGGTGCCAGATCACCAGAACATAAGAGGGGCTTCGGCTTACAATTAATTTATAATCAATTAAATTTAAATATATGAACACACAAATCACTTTAGACAATTTAACCAGACTAAAACTTTCTGGAATGGCAAGGGCTTATCAAGCCATCATATCCATGCCCGTGCATGAACAACCATCAACCGACCAGGTACTGGCACGCCTGACAGAAGCTGAGCTTCAAGAAAAGACCAATAAAAAAACTGAAATGTTCCTGCGGCTCAGCAAACTTCGGTACAATGCAATATTGGAATCAATACATTGCAATGCCAATCGTAATTTTACAAAAGAAAATCTTTTGGCTCTTGCAGATTGCAGCTTTATTCAACGGGCTGAAAATATCTTGATCACAGGAGCTACAGGTTGTGGAAAAAGCTATCTTGCTTGTGCTTTGGGCAGGCAAGCCTGTGGTCTGGGATATAAAACCATGTACTTTGGTATGACCCGTTTAATAGAAAAAATTTCCCAAGCTAAATTGGATGGATCTTACGTAAGATTTATTAATCATTTAGAAAAAACAAACCTTATTATTTTAGATGATTTTGGCTTACAACCCCTGGACACAATAACACGGTTATCATTACTGCAAATACTGGAGGATAGGTATGGAAAAAAATCTATCATTGTAACATCACAGCTCCCAATATCTAAATGGCATCAATATATTGATGATCCAACAATAGCTGATGCAATTATGGACAGAATGGCAGTAAATGCATCTAAAATTGAATTAAAGGGAGAATCACTTAGAAAGAAAAAATAATGTATATTTGCTTCTCAAATTTGTTCTTTTTTATTGTACACTTTCCTCCGGAATCGATTGTACACTTTACAGCGAAATCAGCTGTACACTTTCACCGAAATATTCAATAACCTTACGTTTAATATAAATTTTTTATGGCCTTGTAATACTATCATTTTAATATGAACATTAAATTTTCTAGATTAATATTTACTATGTGACAGAATATTTTAACTGTAAATATATCACATAATTTAACAATAGTCAAAATATCATCATTCTGATTTTATTATATATATGTAAGGCAGGAATTATTACAGGCGATAATAGGGGTACTGGGTAAAAAGAGAAACAGATATAAAAACTGACTGCTCCCTCATCTTGTTGACTTAAAAACGAATAAAAGAAAGCCTATTATCGATTTGAACAAATATCGCATGTACAAATAGTCTTATCAGTGAAATGCCGAACACCTACTATCCTATTCTTCTTCCTGTCAGCTCTTTTAATAATATGATCATAAAGAGTCTTTTCTCCGTTCTCACAAAATCTTCTTAATGCATATCCACAGACATCCGCTAATTGAATCATCCCTGTTAATTCTGAATCAACAAAAAGAGGTGTTTCAATAATATTATTTATGTTCGTCCAAATCGTCCCTTTCTTATGAAATTCTTTCATTGTTTGAGTTAACTTCTTTGATACTGTTTCATTGTTATCATGAACCAATAGACCATATAGTTTTTGATCTTTTGCCTTAGAAATAATTTGCAGGTATTGCTCAAATCTCGATATAAGCTGTTCAAATGCCTGCTCATTTACAGTCTGTTTTGTTTTTGAATTATTAAACTTGGTCTTATCAATACATTCTGCAAATAATCGTGTAAATCCCCATGAAGCAATTTGTTTTGCAATATCAGAGATAAACTGCTTTCTTTCATTATAGGTCAAATGAATGTATTTTTCGGTCTTTGAATAGAATTTTTTCGTATGATGATATATCTTTTTATTTGAGGCATTCTTTTGCAAAGCAA
>JAHJIX010000006.1 GCA_018823045.1 Patescibacteria group bacterium
ACGGCCTAACAAATGCAGAAGGCTTAACTCTCCCAGAAAGTGTAGGAGCAGATCTTTATTTAAACGGCCTAACAAATGCAGAAGGCTTAACTTTCCCAAAAAGTGTAGGAGGAGGTCTTCATTTAGGAAGACTAACAAATGCAGAAGGCTTAACTCTCCCAAAAAGTGTAGGAGGAGGTCTTCATTTAGGAGGCCTAACAAATGCAGAAGGCTTAACTCTCCCAGAAAGTGTAGGAGCAGATCTTGATTTAAACGGCCTAACAAATGCAGAAGGCTTAACTCTCCCAAAAAGTTTAGGAGGAGGTCTTCATTTAGGAAGACTAACAAATGCAGAAGGCTTAACTCTCCCAAAAAGTTTAGGAGGAGATCTTAATTTACAAAGTCTAACAAATGCAGAAGGCTTAACTCTCCCAAAAAGTGTAGGAGGAGATCTTGATTTAGAAAGCCTTACAAATGCAGAAGGCTTAACTCTCCCAAAAAGTGTGGGGGGAAGTTTTTTCCTGTGGAGTATTCCTAAAGAAGAACAAGCAGGGTTGCAAAAGAAACATCCTGGTTTGAATTTTAGATTTTAATTATTTTTATATTAAAAATATCAAGATTAAGTCAATGGTACATTGTTAAAAGTTAATGCTAATAAAGTATGTTATTTTCAAAAAATTGGTTAAAAAAATATGTATTTCTTCCAGATGCACTTGATCCAGAAGAATTTGCAAGTGAAATGACGCTTCATACTGTAGAAGTAGAAGAAGTGGAAGACAAAGCTGCCGCACTTACAAATATTGTTGTAGGAGAAGTGCGAAGTGTAGAAAAGCATTCAAATGCAGATAGTTTGGTTGTTGCACAAGTTTTTGATGGGGAAGAAGAAATCCCTATTGTTTGTGGTGGGTCAAATGTAGTAGAAGGAATGAAAGTGGCACTCGGAAAGATCGGTGCAAAGGTAAAATGGCATGGAGAAGGGGAGCCGGTAGAGCTCAAGAAAACAAAAATTCGTGGAGAAGTTTCTCTTGGAATGATTTGTGCAGCAGAAGAAGTTGGACTCTCAGATATGTACCCATCGAAAGGAGAAAAGGAAATTCTAGATCTTTCTTTTTTGGAAGTAAAGGCGGGAACGCCTCTTTCAAAAGCGCTTGAAATCGATGATCTTATTATCGACGTAGACAATAAATCTATGACGCATCGTCCTGATCTCTGGGGACATTATGGAATGGCAAGAGAAATTGCAGCAATCCAAAAGAAAAAACTCGAAAAATATGATCCTGCAAAGATTATTGAAGGAAATGAACGCAAAATCAAAGTGCATGTAGAAGATAAATTTCTTTGTACTCGTTATATGGGTATTGCTCTTGATGGTATCGAAATAGCAGAATCACCAAAGTGGCTCAAAGAGTCTCTCATTGCGGTAGGAGTTCGCCCAATTAACAATATCGTAGACATTACGAACTATGTAATGTTTGATCTTGGGCAACCAATGCACGCCTTTGATGCTGATAAATTGGCTTTTGAAGATGATGAATTGACTATTGAAGTGCGTCCAGCTAGAGAGGGAGAAAAATTCACGACGCTTGATGATGCTGAACATGAACTGAATGATGACAATCTTCTCATTGCTGACAAAACTCGAGCTCTTGCCCTCGCTGGTGTTATGGGAGGGAAAGACTCAGAAATTAGAGAAAATACAAGTCGGATCGTATTTGAAGCAGCTTGTTTTGATGCAACTAATGTACGCAGAACGGCTATGAAGCTTGGTCTTCGGAGTGAATCTTCTGCTCGTTTCGAAAAAACTCTTGATCCAAATATGGCAGAGCTCGCTATGCGTCGTGCGGTTGAGCTTACGCTCAATATTTGTCCAAATGCACGAGTGGTAAGTAACCTTGCTGACGAAAAGAATTTTCTTTTGAATCAAGGACCTATCGAAATTAGCTTAGAATTTCTTCAAAATAGAATTGGCATGCCAATAGAAAAGAAATTTATAGAAGATGCCTTAGAGCGTCTTGGTTTTGATGTAAAAGAAAAGAAAGATGTTTTCACCGTAACCGTTCCAACTTGGCGCGCGACCAAAGATGTTTCTATTCGTGAAGACCTCGTAGAGGAAGTAGCTCGTATGTATGGTTATGACAATATAGAAACGCAGGTTCCACGTTTTCCAATTCAAGCACCAGAAGAAAATGTACTCAGAAATCTCGAACATAGCGTGAGGGATGTGCTTGCCAGAAGAGAAGCTTTTGTGGAAGTGTATAATTATTCGTATGTTTCTGATGCTTTGGTAGAAAAGCTTGGTTTCGATACTTCCAAATATATCAAACTCGAAAATCCACTCCAAAAAGATAGACCACTTTTGCGAAGAAATCTTCTTATCAATATGCTTGTAAATGTTGAAGAAAATCTTCACAGATATGGAGATGTTGAAATTTTTGAAATTGGAAAGACCTACCTTCTTGAGGAAGCTGGAGATAGAAGTGGGGATGATGATTCTCTTCTTCCACGACAAGATAATTTTTTAGGAATTATGAAAGCCGCAAAAGGCGTAGATACTCCATTTTTTGTTGTGAAAGGTGCTATTGAATCCATTATGAAGGATCTAGGTCTCGAAATGGAAGTTAAAAAAGCACAAGATTTGCATAATTTTGTTCATGCTGGGCGTAGTGGAGATATTTTTGTCTCAGGCGAGATCATTGGACAAATGTATGAGTTGCATCCTGCTGTGAGTAAAGATTTTGGAATTGATGAGCGTGTAGCTTATGCCGAAATAAATTTAGATACACTTAAAGATTTTGTAAAAATCAAAGATTCATATAACAAAGTATCAGAGTACCCAGTAGTAGAGCGTGACATGGCTTTTGTCCTCGGCAAAGAAGTGGAAGATGCAGCTGTTCGACAGGTACTCAGAAGTTTACCAAGTGCGCTGTATTCTATTGAGCTTTTTGATGTGTACGATGGAGAGCATATGGAAGAAGGGAAGAAGTCTCTTGCGTATAAATTGGTTTATAAAAGTGATGAGAAGACTTTGACCACTGAGGAAGTTGAAAAGGATCATCAAGCACTTGTTGCTGCTGTGAAGACGGAGTTTGGGGCTGTGGTACGGGGAGAGAAATAGTTATAAATTATGAATGGTAGGGAACGGATATTTTCGTTCCTTATTTTTTTATGATAAACTGTTATTAGTAAGAATCTTAAGTTATTTATTCAAAATATATGAAATCATCAGAACTCATTTCGATACGTGAGCCAGGTGCTGGGCGTGAAAAAGAAACAAATCAAGAAAAAAAAGAAAAGTTGAGCATACCAGAAAAAATAGCAAGAGCATTTACTCGGCAACGTTATCCATTAACAGAACAAGGTTTGGAATTACAAAGGCAAGTCCAAGAAGCTATTGATAATAATGATATTGCTCGTATAGAAGAACTGCAGGATCAATTACCTACAGTAGAGAATCCTCATTTAGAATTATATGAAGATTTCGAATTAGATGATGAACAGCTTCAACTTTATCTAAAAGAACACTTAGCTAATATTCAAATCACAAAAGGATGTACACACAAATGTGAATTTTGTGCTGCTGGAGCTTCTGATAAAGTTGAGTTTATGCCATTTCCAGCAGTACTAAAGATTATGGAGTATAGGCTCAATAATCCAAGTGAAAAGGAACAAGTACTTAATGATTTATTTAATGAAATTCAAGAAAAAACAGGGATTGATTATTCACAAGAACGTGTAGGATATGGTGCTGTTACTTATGATGAAGCAAATTATGAAGGAATAATGGAGCAAGTTGCTGAAATTCTTTTTAATCATATTGCTTATGAACAAATAAAAAATTTACAAAAAGAAACAAATCAAGAAAAGAAAAATTATTGGTATTATAGAAAAATAAATGATACTCTAATTAGAATGTTTCATAGGGCTCAACCATCTCCACTGCTCTATTATGATAGTGATCCTTTTGATTATCAAGATAAAAATTTTTTACATGAAGATGGAAGACCAGCAAATTTGGCAGATGTTATAAGAATTTTTTATAGGAATAATAAGCTAATTGGAGGTATTACTACCGCTGGGTGGTCTGAAACAAATAAGGTATCACAAAAAGCCGCTGAAGAAATAAGGAAAATGTATGAAGAAAATGAAAAAATCTTTTCGGCTAATGTTAACAATTTTAGAATTAGTGTTAACAACACAGAGAGAGTTGCCAGAAGAAATTATCAAGACTATGTAGAAATGATAAAAAATGTTTTAACGAGCTTACGGGGAATACCCAAAAAAATTCTTATGTATCAAGAAGAAAATAATACAGAGTTTTTAATACAAGTTATTGATCCTTTGAAAAAATTTATTGAAGAAAATGATTTTGGTTTAGTTGTTGTAGAATCACCTAAAATTTCTTCTTATTCACCAGATGGAGGTGAGGATCAAGAAGATCATGATGTTATGGCCTGTATGCCCGGTTATCATATTCATCCAGATGGAACAATAGCATTACAGGATTTTGCTTGTGATATACGAACACATAAAGGAGCCCGGCCTGAAGATACAGGAGTGAAATTATTTGATCACACATAATATAATATGTCACAAACAGGAAACTTCGGAAAACTTGTAAATGAGTACGATAAAGTTCGTCCTCGTTATGCTTCAAAGATAATGAAGCTTATTTTTGAAGCAATAGAAAAACAAAATAATGTTAATCCACTTATCCTTGATTTGGCTTGTGGTACTGGAATTGCTACTCGCCAAATAGCAAAGAAAATGGGTACGGTGATTGGTTGTGATATTGATGAAGAAATGATTCATGCTGCAGTAAGTTATAAGACAGCAAATGCGTCTTATGTTGTTGGTTCATCAGAAAGACTTCCATTTCGAGATAATACTTTTGATATTATTACTATTTTTACGGCCTTTCATTGGTTTAGCACCAAAAAGGCTATGAAAGAAATAAAACGGGTATTAAAAGAAAAGGGAAGTTTGTGTATTATTCAACCACGGCATGTTGCTTCGTTTAGTAGTGATCTTCGAAACATTCTTGCTGAATTCTTGAATAAAGATTTGACACCCAAATATGGGATGAAAGATTTTGAAACAGTATTTATTGAAAATGGATTAACAAAATATGTTTCAACAAAGCTCAAAGTAACTGACAAGTTTTCTTTAGAAGATTATCTCACGCTTATTCAATCATATAGTGTGTGGAACGAAGTCCCTGAAGAAAAAAAGAAAGAAGCGTTACAGATATTAAAAAAGCATTATAAAGGACTATTGGTAAATGAAAAAATTCATGATAAGCAGGAGACTGAGGTGATTGTTGTAAGAAATATTTAACTCATATTTTTTCTTTTCTCAAAAAATATGTTATACTAGACACATCACTTATTTTTAACTCATTGAATAGAAAATAATTCTTTCATTTCTATTCATATGAAGGAGACTATATGCCTGTCAGTTCAAGTATTGATTTACTTTATATCGTATTATCCATCTGTATTGTTTGGTTTACTGTTTTTTTATGCTGGTTGCTCTATCAAGCTGCACGAGTACTCAAAAATGCAAATGATATCATAGAAACAATCACCATGAAATTGGAACTCATCAATGAAGCGGTGCAATACATGCGCACAAAAATTGATACGGTGTCAAAAAATATGGGTGTTGTGAGCTCTATGATGGGGGGAGTGGTAGAAAAATTTGTTGTGGGAAAGATTGCAGATAAATTAGATGAAAAAGTAGCGGGTATAAAAAAGAAAACGACCCAAAAAAGAAAAACAGCAAAAAAATAAGATCAATAAAAAACTACTTGTATCAATCAAGTAGTTTTTTTATTGCTGTTATCCGTAGAGTATTGTTCCTGTTACAATTAAACTATTGATCACAATCCATGCTATGTAGACCGCAATAATGGGTTTTTCTTTATGAAGTATGCCATATAATACCCAGAAAAAATTTGTAATCAGAAGTGCAGTAAATGTAAACGATGAAATACTGCTTGCATTTTGTTCTGTATATATTTTATATACTTGAGGGATAGCTGCAAAAGGAGCTGCTAAACCAAAAAAGTAAATGAGTTTATCAACTACGCGTTTAAAACTGTCTTTACTGGGATATTTTTCTTTTTGTGTATGGATGCGTTTTCGTTTGTGAAAATGATGGATTGGATGTGACATATAGATAAAAAATAGGGAAGTGGCATGGGGCCTCCGTGTCCCATGCCGAAAAAAGATCGTTTGTGTCATTTGCTTGGTGCTTCTCCGGGCATAAAGCTCAGGAGGATGGCCAATCCAGAGAGGATCGCCATAGGGATGGATGTCGTCATCCAACTAAACACCAAACCGGCGATACCCAGGATAAACAGCACTGACTGTTCAACCCAGGTGCTTCTCTGTTGGAGATCAAAGATCTTCATATGTGTAGTATAGCAAATCTTTTATTAGATGGCTATATTCGATAAAATGACTTAAATAAGCTTAAAATAGTCTGTTTTAAGCCAAAAGACTTGACAAAAGGGCAAAAATGTGCTATTATACTATCGAGTGATACAAGGGTATAACACCCAAACGCCAAAAGGAAACCGCTACTGTTTACAGGAGCGGTTTTCTTATTGGTGCTAGTTTTAGCCAAAAAATCAGAGTTGCAACTTCCTCCATTGTTTGATATACTTTATCTTGTAGTAGGTAAAAGGGCCCTTGTATCACCTATGGCATTGGGGTATATCCTTCCTACTACACCGAAGAACATCATTCTTATATAAGAATGGTGTTTTTATTTATAATACAATAAAATCATCTATTAAAAAATACCGTATTTCACGGTATTTTTTACATGTATTTGTATTTATTCTTTTTCCTTCAATTCTTCGCTTGTCTCTTCTTTCACTACTTTCTTTTTTACCGTCTTTTTCTTCGTGGTTTTTTTCTTAGGAGCTTTCTTTTTTTGCGCTTTTTTCTTTCCTCCACGTTTTGGCTTTGCTTTTTCTAGTAACTCAGCACACTGTGCTTCTGTAAGATCTTTTGGATCAGTATCTTTTGGAATACGTGCATTTTTTTCTCCATTAGTGATATATTCACCATAGCGTCCAATAAGTACTTTAATGCCGCTGTCGCCAAAGTCATGAATAGTTTTTTTATCTTCTTTTTCTTTTCCTTCCGCTATTACGACGAGAGCCTCTTCTAGGGTCATTGTATACGGATCTTTGTCTGGTATAGAGTAGTATTTGCCTTCTGTTTTAACATATGGTCCAAAACGACCTTTGTTAATTTCTACAACAATCCCATCATCCATTGTTATTTTTCTCGGAAGTGAAAGAAGTACAAGTGCTTCTTCAAGTGTGACCGTTTCGAGTGCTTGGCCATCTTCAAGAGATGCAAATTGAGGTTTTACATCTTCAGCACCATCTCCTTTTTGAATGTATGGCCCATAACGCCCAATTTTTACAATAATTGGTTCATTTGTGTTTGGGTCAACACCAAGTTCACGCGTATGCGTTGTTTGTTCTTTGGTAATTTCTTCTTTTTTCTTTTCTAAATTTTCGTGGAAGGGATGATAGAAGGTTGAAATAATTGGTTTCCAATCTTTTGTTCCTTCGGCAATGGCATCAAGATTTTCTTCTACTTTTGCAGTAAATTCAAAATCAACAATATTGGTAAAATGTTTTACGAGTAAGTCACTGACAATAATTGCAATAGGGGTTGGCTTAAGTCGGCGATCAATACGTTCAACATAATTTCGGGCTTCAATCGTTGCAATGGTTGGTGCATATGTTGATGGGCGACCAATTCCATGTTCTTCAAGTATTTTTACTAAACTCGCATCAGAATAACGTGCAGGCGGTTCAGTAAAATGTTGTTCAGAGTTAATTTCTTGGCGGGTAAGTGCTGTTCCTATGCTGAGTTCGGGTAAAATTTCTTCTTTTACTCGTTCTGGGTAAAGAGTCATCCATCCTGGAAAGATCATACTTTGACCAGTGGCTCGAAAGGTGTGCTCTTTTGCAATCACGTCAATCGTTGTTTTGTTTAATCGTGCATCTATCATTTGGCTAGCCATTGTACGGCGCCAAATAAGAGAGTAGAGTTTATATTGTTGTGGGTCGAGGTATGCTTCAATAGATTCAGGGGTAATTTTTGGGTCAGTCGGTCGAATTGCTTCATGTGCTTCTTGTGCTCCTTTTGTTTTTGTTTTAAAGACACGAGGAGTTTCTAGAAGATATTCTTTTCCAAATGTTTTTGTAATAAAGTTATTTGCTTCATCAATAAATTTTTCAGATAGATTGGTAGAATCAGTACGCATGTAGGTAATAAGCCCTTGTTGTCCTGCAATCCCGATATTAATACCTTCGTAGAGTTGCTGTGCTAATCGCATGGTTTGGCGTGAAGAATAGCCTAGGAAGGTATTTGAGCGTTGTTGAAGAGTAGATGTAGTAAATGGTGCCGGTGGTACTCGTTTTGTTTCTTTTTTTACTACATCGCTGATGATAAAATCAGCTTTATTTAATTTTTCTAAAATAGTATGAGCTTCTTCTTTGTTTGCGATCGCAAATTTATCTAAACTTTTGCCATCGATTGCATGGAGTTTTGTTTGAATAGCTTCTTTTGTATCTGTTAAAAATGTTCCAGAAATAGTCCAATATTCTTCTGGAATAAATGCAAGAATTTCTTTTTCTCTTTCAACAATAAGACGAACTGCTACTGATTGGACACGTCCTGCTGATAATCCTTTTGCGACCTTTCTCCAAAGGAGTGGAGAAAGTTCATAACCAACAAGGCGATCAAGCACACGCCGTGCTTGTTGTGCGTCTACTAGTGGTTGATTAATGTGGCGTGGAGATTTAAGGGCTTCTTGTATTGCGTGTTTGGTAATTTCATGAAATGCGATACGCTGTGCTTTTTTTGGATCAATTTTTAAAATATGTGCTAAATGCCAAGAAATGGCTTCTCCTTCTCGATCTTCATCAGTTGCAAATATAATCTCATCAGCTTTTTCAGCTAATTCTTTTAATTTTTTGACTTGTTTGGTTTTATCTCGAGAAACAATATAATGTGGGTCAAATGTTCCGCCTTCAATATCAATGCCCATTTTACTTTTCGGTAAATCACGAACATGTCCAAAAGAAGACTCTACCATATAGGCCGGGCCAAGAAATTTTGAGATAGTTTTAGCTTTTGTCGGGGATTCAACAATAACAAGTGTTTTTCCCATAGTGTTTGTGTAGTTAGGTATGCGGAGTGGAGCATAAAGGAAATATGGTATTTTGTCAAGACCTCCCGATATGTTAGTACATGAGTCAGCTTATTATCTTTGAAGATATTGTGAGAGTTCTCCGCTTAAGTAAATAGACCCAGTAATAAGGAGTATATCATGTTTTGCTTGTTTTTCGATGCTCCATTTGTATGCATCCTGTGGATCAAGAGACATATAGACTGTTGTTTTTGGGAGTAGAGCCTGTATCTTTTTAGCTAGTTCTTGCGGAGAAACAACAGATTTAAAGAGGTTGACTGTGTTTTTTGTACAAGAAACTGTTTTTGGTTGAAGTTTGGCTAATTGAGTCAGCATGTCATCAATATGTTTATCTGCACTAAATCCGAGGAGAAGATGAATATCTTGTTGTGGGTGTTTATATTGTTGTTGAATCATCTGGACTGTATCGACAGTCGTTGCCATTTTATCTGTATTATGTGCACCATCAAGAATGGTGAGTGGTTTTGTGGATACAATTTGTGTTCGAAGTTCAAAAGAAGTTTGTGCAAGTCCTTGTTGAATAACCTTAAGTGGTATATGTAATTCTTTGGCAATAGTAATAGCGAGCTCAGCATTGTGTATTTGATGTATTCCGTGAACTGGAATAGTATATGATTCTTCATCATAGACAAAAGACATTCCTTTTTTATTTGGAGAAATATCAGTAGCAGTATGGGACACAAATGTACAGTTTGTTTTTTGGTCCCTTGATTCACTTTGTATAATGTTTTGAATAGCAGTGTTTTTTTCCATGCTAAAGACAGGGCACTTTGTATTAATGATTCCTGCTTTTTCTTTTGCTATTTCTTCGATCGTGTTTCCTATAATGCCAAGATGATCAAGACCGATGTTTGTAATAACGGCGATGTCTTTGTGTGGAATAATATTTGTACTGTCATAGCGTCCACCACAACCCACTTCAAGAATACACCATTCACTTTGTTGTTCTGCAAACCAATAGAGGCCAAGTGCTGTCATGAGTTCAAAAAAAGAAATCATGTCGTAAGGTGATGTACGAATATATTGATCAAGTGCTGGTTTAATTGTTTGCTCGACCAGAGGAACAAATTCATCTCTACTCATGTGTCTGTCATCAATACGCCAGCGCTCTTCAATACTTGTCGGGTGAGGAGAAATATTTGAAGCTGTTTTCCATCCATTTTGTGCGAGTATACTATGGAGCATGTTGGTGACAGATCCTTTGCCACTTGTACCCGTTACATGGATATAGTGGGGAATCCGTTTTTCGGGATTTCCGAGTATATCTAAAAAGAACTGAAGACGTGTTAAATAAACACCACAATGTTTAGCATCACTCATGTATTCTTTTCGCTCAATATTAAAGAGTGAATAGATATATTGTGTGGCTTCAGTGTAGTTCATCATACTAGCGTGCTTCTTTGTTTAATTTTTTTTCAAGAGCAATTTCTTGTTTAGTACTTTTGCGTAGCCAGAGAACAAGGAGATAGACAAATGGTGTATCCATTGCGGCAAAGGCAATCTTAAATAACCAGTATGTGACTGATAGTTGCAAAATAAAAGAAACAGTAAATTTATCACTGATGCCATAAAATGCAATAAACATAAAAAGAAGCGTATCGATTGCTTGGCTCACAAAGGTTGAGGCATTATTACGTAGCCACAAGTATTTTCCATTTAATTTCTTTTTCCACATATCAAATGCCCATACATCATGCAATTGGCTCACAAGATACGCGATTAAACTTGCAACAGTCATGCGGATACTTGTTTGAAAGACAGTGACAAACTCATTATTAATCTGATAACGTGATGCAGGAGGCATTTTGATGGCGACAACCATAAGTAAGAGCACAAGCACTTGTGCAATAAAGGCACTATACACAATAGACATGCTTTTTTTGCGCCCAAGCACTTCGCCTACAGCATCAGTAATCAAAAAGGTAAGAGGAAGGGCAAAAATACCAACAGATACTGCCACACCAAAAAGAGTGGTTAGTTTTGAACCAAGCATGTTTGCAGCAATAAGGCCACCAGTAAAAACAGAAGTCAGTATTGTGAGTTTTGTATCTAATTTCATAAAATATATTATCTAAAGAATAACACTGTTTGAGTGATATGGTTACACAGTAGATAATATAATTACAACATAGATAGAAGAAGTTATATGTTATTTGAGGATATAGTACATCATTCCAGTGTTTTTTACCATACCCTTCATTTCCATAATTGTCAAGGTGGCACTAAGGGTTTGCTGAGGAAGTTGAATAGTCTGGGCAATAATGTCGATATGAGTGGGTTCTTTGCTGAGTAGTGCTAATATTTTTTCTTCTTCAGGCGTGCCCGCTATTTGTCTACGGCTTTCTACATGTGCATGAATATCTTTTAAATCAAGTAGTGCGATAATGTCTTCAGCGCAAGTAACTGGGTGAGCGCCTGTTTGAATGAGCTTGTTGCTCCCAATACTTGTTTGTGATGTAATATTTTGTGGAATAGTAAAAATATCTCGATGATGGTCAAGAGCATATTGAGCAGTAATGAGTGATCCCGACGATTCTGTGGCTTCAATCACAAATGTTCCAAGTGACATGCCCGCAATAATGCGATTCCTTTTTGGGAAGGTAAATCTTGTGGGTACTGTTCCTGGTGGGTATTCAGAAATAAGGGCACCGCCAGAGGCCACAATGTCTTCTGCAAGCGCGTAATTTTGTCTGGGTTGCACATGTTCTTTATTGACTCCTCCGCCAAGGACAGCCACCGTATGGCCGCCTACATTGAGCGCACTACGGTGGGCGAGTGCATCAACCCCATAAGCTAGACCACTAACAATAGTAATGCCTGCTTGAGCGAGTTGCTCGGTAAACGTCTCTGTCATTTGTTTGCCATATGCTGAATGTTTTCTCGGACCAACGATGGCAAGATTGTATTGGTGCTTTTTTATATTTCCACGGACAAAGAGGCATATAGGTGGGTCGTAAATTTCTTTGAGTAGTGGTGGGTAGAGCGGATTGTCTTTTGTAATGGTTTGAATTTGTCTTTGTTCGAGTATTTTTATAATACGATCTTCATCTACTTTGTCTCGCCAGCTTAAAAATTCATGAATAATGGCATCAGGCCATTTTGTTGCTTTGAGTTCATCAAGCTCTGCTTGCCAGGCTTGGTCAAGAGAAGAAAAAATTTGTAGAAGAGATTTGTATCTTGCATGCGTGCATTTAGGAAAAAAAGAAAATAATACCTCCTTAGATAGTGACATAGAATGAAGTTATGTTATGTATTTTATTATACCATGAACTATTTTAAAATGAAGGTTAACCTTAAATGGTAAAAAAAACTCTCATGGATATGAGAGTTTTATTTATAT
>JAHJIX010000007.1 GCA_018823045.1 Patescibacteria group bacterium
ATATATTATGTAATTTTATAATATTTTTATGTCAGATATACCAAAAAGAAAAATTATTGGTGCTTTGGATATTGTATCATCAGATAAACTTATTTTGTCTCCTATTGAAGGAAAAGTACAAAAACATGAACAAATATCTCAGCAAGAATTATTGTTTTTGGTAGAAAGATATAAAGAACACAGAGGGTCTATTCGTATTTGGGCAGAGGCTACAGGAAGATCGGAAGAAGAAAAAGATCGAAGACAGGCTGTATTGCTAAGGATTGAAAATATTTTTAATTATTTAGATGGTGTAAGTACTGATAATCTTGAAAAAAGGGGTTTGAGTTTTGAACAGTTAAAAAATAATCAAAGATTTCAAGTTGCAATAAATACTTTGCATCAACTGATTGAGGAGAATCAAATTTTGAAGGGATTGAACATAGAAATGGATGGATTGATTCTTTCTCCAGAAAAGTTTGAAGGAGAAAAAGTTTCTCTTACTGAGTTACTTCCGAGATCTTTTGATGAAACAATGTATACAAGTGGTATGATTGAATTATCCGTTGCGAAACTTGAAGTTGATATTGCAGAGCTTTTTCGTGTTGGAGGAAATTCATCTCAAGCAGAACAATTTATTCACTTTTTTCATAGATTGGCAAATAATCCGGATTTATTTGATGAAAAGACTCGAGTATATAAAGAAGATTATTCTTTACTCAAGATTAAATTGCGAGATCAGGAAAATTGGGAAAACATGTTACAGCTTTTTGAAAGTTCAAAAGGAAAAGATCTCATTCTTCTTATTTTGGGTCAAGTAAAAGAATATAGAGATAGAGATGTAACAGAAGAAATTGAAAAAGAACGTCGAGGAGAAGTATTTTTGCGTATGGGGAATCCCTTATATATAGCATTAGCACGGAGTTTAGAAAAGATGGTAGTGGGGGATGAAGAAGCAAAAGCCGTCGAGGAACTTTTTGGAGAGCTTCCAAAAGATTTTTATTTTGATTTGGATGCACTTGAAGTGCAAAAATGGGCTGAAGAAGTAGTAAATACTATAGAATTTCGGGATGAAGAAGAAAAAGCTGAGTTTTTTGAGATGTTGAAAGCTCTTGGTGCTTTTGAAAAAGGGAACTTTTTAGATAAGAAATTACAATCGGCTTTTGAATTAGGCGTTGATGCATGGAAAGAATTTCTTGTGATTATAGAGAGACGTAATTTTTCTGCAGATAGGGAGAAGCTTCAGATATTATTGAGTAAATTTTTGGATGCATTTTTGGATTATACTGGAAAAAATTTTGGTATAGAAAGGCAGGAAGAGTATCAGGCTTTATTGGAAGCTGGTGTTTTTAAAAGATTTTTTCGTTCTACTCCAACAAGTAAAATCGATATCCAAAATAAGCTTTGGGATATTCAAGAACAAGAAAAGAAAAATTATCTTTTTTTGTATGAACTTTTGAAAGAAATAAATGAAAATTCACAAGGACAAGAAGATGAAAGAGTTCGTTTGAAAAAAAAATATTTTGAAAAATGTTTAGGATTAAGACAAAGGATTTCAAAGGATGAACAAAATTTAGAAAGAGAATTTGGATATGGGAGTGCTTTTTTATCAGATTTTTCAGGTTGGGATTTGAAGGGTACCTTAGTGGAAACGAGTCTTTCTAGTATAAATTTTCAAAATACAATTTTGGATGAGAGTCATTTTATTTCTTTAGATTTGGAAGATATAAATTTTGAGGAAGCTTCTTTGGAACAAACAGAATTTGTTGATTGTCGTTTAAAGGGTATAACTTTTCAAAGAAATGAAAATATAGATAAAGCAAAATTTCATAATTGTGATTTTCATAATTGTGAGTTTGTCTCAAATAAAGATAAAATACGAAGAAAAATTTTAACGAGAGAAGCTTTGGGTGAAATTATTGAAGCTTTTCTTGATGATGCGAACTTTCAATCAAAGGAAAAGTATATTTCATTAGGAAAAGGTATTTTTATTCTTATTGATGGGGATATTTCATATTTTTTAGATACAAGCAAAGAAAAAAGTGATGAGGGGCTGTATCAGTTAATGCTTGGTTATAATGAAAGTGATATAGTGCAATTTATTTTTGAGAGTGGTGAAAAATATTTACTTGATGGTCTTATTGATAATTTTTCTTCTTTTAAAAAGATAGATAATGAGTTTGCTTATTTATTGTTAGATAAGGGTTATCCTTTAGAAGTTGTATTAAGAAATAAAGAACATTTCAAAAATTGGGATGATAATATTTTTTTAAATGATATATTAGAAAATGAAAAGATATCTATAGAAGATATTATAAAAAATTTGACTTCTTTTGAAAATATAGATTATGCTTTTATCTATAAAATGATACAAAAATTATATAATAATGAAATTCTTCAAGATATGGAAAAATATTCAGAATTATATAATAATTCTTTTCCCAATATTCGTCCAAGCATTTTGTATGATTTGTCTAACTATGATGAATTACAAAAATATCATCAAGAAAAAGAACGTTTAGAAAAGCTACGATCAAAAATTTCTGTGATCTTGATAAAAAAAGGTTTTCTTATCGATTTAATATTAAATCTTTCCATATTTACAAATGTAAATTCTCAAAAGCCATCTTTATTTGAGGTTATGTCTGACATGTATAGAAATGAGATATTTTCTAATACAGCTCTTACAATGAATTTAAAAAATTGTAAAGATCTTGATATTCGTGATTTTTTGTATTCTACTAAGTTTCCATATTTTTTTGAAAAACATTATAAAGACCTGTTAAATAATAAAGAACATTTCAAAAATTGGGATGATAATCGTTTTGTTTCAACAATGATAGATAAAGGTTTGTTTTATGAGCTGTTTGGTATTTTGAATCAATTTACGGGGCTTAATCGCGATATTTTTAATCAATTATTAAAAAAAAGTGAAAAAGATATTGATTATTGGAGATTATTATATAAAGAGAGAAAAAGTTTTGAAACAGTAGATGAAAAAGATTTTTTGTATCATATTCCTTCATTTGTTCGTGCTGGAGAATTAGAATCTCTGATACAAAATATTTCAAATTTAGATAAGCATGTGTTCTTGACTTTATATGATAAATTTTTTGGATACGATGAATTGAGTTTACTTATTAAATATAGAGAAAATTTTGGTATTTCTGATAATGTTCTTGTAGAAACTTTTTTATACAGAAATGATAATGTAATGACTCAATTTACTAGAATGCATCTTGTAGTCGATAATCTTTCTTCTTTTCATGATCTTTCTCGTGTCGATGCTTATTTTTTGGCAAAAAATGGATATTTTGAACAAGTCGTTCAAAATAGAGAGAGTTTTAGAGATTTAGATTTAGAACAACTTGAATTATATAAGGAAAGTGCCTAAAAATATGCGAGAATCAATAAAAAACATATTTGAAAAATGGCTAAAGAAAAAACTTCATTTTCATACAAAAAAAGAAAAAAATCCAAAATTTTTTCGTGAAAGGGAAGTTTGGTGGGCTTCCCTCGGAAAAAATATAGGATATGAAATGGATGGAAAAAATGATTTATTTGAAATACCTATTTTGATATTAAAAGGATATTCTATAAGGAATGGTTTTTATCCTTCCAATAAGTACTCAAATAAAAGAACCAAAGCCTTGGTATCATGAACATGTTTTTGTAAATGGAAAATTGCGTTTAGTTAATTTAACGCAAGGGAGAGTAATAAGTACTAGGCGTTTTTTGAGAAAACAAGGAACGTTGGATAATAAAGATTTTCAAAAAGTAAAAAATGCTTTTATTAAACAATTTTTATAAAAAAATAATCCTCCATAGAAGGAGGACGGAGCTTCTTGCAAATGCAAGAAGCGAAATGTACTTTAAGTATAGCATATTTTGACAATTTTGTCAAGATTTATCCACAAAATGAGAAAAAATTGTAAATTTAATGAATATGATAGAACAAAAAATCCAAAAGCTAAGAAAACAAATTGACGAACTCCGATACAAATATCATGTCCTTAACGACCCCGAAGTAACAGATGCAATGTACCAAGGTCTCATGGATGAACTTATTAAACTTGAAGAAGAGTATCCAGAGTACAAGAGTTCCGATTCACCGACAGAGCGGGTAGCAGGAGCGGTTCTTGATGCCTTCGAAAAGGTTCCTCATTCTGTACAGCAATGGTCTTTTGCGGATGCTTTTAATGAAGAAGATTTACAAAATTGGGAAGATAGAAATAAGCGAATCCTCGAAAAAGAATTGGGGAGAAGTGTTGATGATCTTGATTATACGGTAGAGCTCAAGATTGATGGGCTTCATGCGGTGCTTACTTACAAAAAAGGAATTCTTGAAGTAGCCGCAACGCGCGGTGATGGAAAAATTGGGGAAAACATTACCGAACATATCAAAATGATGCCAACGGTTCCATTCGTTCTTTCTGAGGAAGTGGATATTATTGTCGAAGGAGAAATTTGGATGAATGAAAAAGTTATGAAAGATTTAAATAAAGAGCGTGCAGAAATTGGACAGCCTCTTTTTGCAAATCCAAGAAATGCAGCAGCAGGAACGGTTCGGCAACTTGATTCTAATATGGTCAAGGAACGAAAGCTTGCTTGTACCGTGTATGATATTTCTCAGTATGATGAAAATCAAAAATCAAGTGTAAATATTATCTCGCAGGCAGTGGAATTGCAAAGTTTAGAAAGACTTGGTTTTCTCACCGATAATCATTGGAAGGTTTGTAAAAACGTAGCAGAAATACTTGTATTTTATAAAAATTGGACAGGAAAACAGAGAAGTCTTGATTTTTGGATTGATGGGCTTGTGGTGAAGGTCAATAAAAAAGAATATCAAGATATTTTAGGGTTTACCGGAAAGTCTCCACGTTGGGGAATTGCGATGAAATTTCCAGCAGAGCAGGGGACAACACGGATCAAGGATGTGTATGTGCAGGTGGGACGCACTGGCGCTCTTACTCCCGTAGCACACATGGAGCCTGTTTCGCTAGCAGGAACAACAGTAACGCATGCAACGCTCCATAATTTCGAAGAAATTGACCGCCTTGATGTGCGTGTGGGTGATAGGGTCGTTGTAGAAAAAGCAGGAGATATTATCCCAAAAGTCGTTCGAGTTCTCACAAAAATGCGTACAGGAGAGGAAGTAAAGATTTTACCACCTAAGACCTGTCCGATTTGTCATGCCGAAGTCTTTCAAAGAGAAATTGAAGGAAAAAAAGAAAAATCAGCAGCCTATTTTTGTATGAATAAGAAATGTTTTTATAAAGAACTTAAAAATATTATTCATTTTGTCTCCAAAAAAGCTTTTAATATCGACGGATTTGGAAAAAGAATTGTAGAACAATTTCTTGAGCTTGGACTTATCAAAAACATTGCGGATATTTTCACTTTGAGCGAAGGAGATATCTCTGTTCTCGAAGGATTTGGTGAAAAGTCTGCGAGTAAACTCATTTCGGCTATCAAAAATTCAAAAAAAGTTTCCTTTGATAAATTTATATTTTCTCTTGGGATTCTTCACGTAGGGGAGGAAAGTTCGGTGCTTCTAGCCGATGCTTTTGATAGTATTGAAGCATTAAAGAAAGCAAGCCAAGAAGAAATTGAAGCAATAAATGAAATAGGACCAAAGATGGCAGAATCACTTTTTGCATATGTTCATGATGAAGAGAGTTTGCAACTTTTAGATGAACTTTTTGCAAATGGAGTAGAAATTATCTATGAAAAGAAATCTATAGGTGGCAATCTCCCTTTCGAAGGAAAGATTTTTGTGATCACTGGAACTCTCCCAAATATGAGCCGAGATGAAGCTAAAGACAAAATTAGAGAACTCGGAGGCAAGATTTCTTCTTCTGTGAGTAAGAAGACGGATTATTTGCTTGCGGGGGAGAATGCTGGGAGTAAATTAGAAAAGGCGAAGGGGTTGGGGGTTGAGGTTGTTGGGGTTGCGGTTTTTGAAATATAAAAAGGGTTAGGCATTGAATTTTGGTGGGCAGATATGTATGAAGTCCCAATTATATATGTATATAAAAGCGGTTCAAAAATATCTGATTTGCTTAAGGGCGTATCTAATCATTTTTTTGAATATAGAGATCAAAACGAGTTGATTGTGGGTATTGAAATGATAATTAAGAGCATGTAAAAAACTTGCATCTTAAGCAAAAAATAGGTACACTATCTCTACTATGTGTTTGTTTTTATTTTTCAGTATATGAGTTTAACTATAGCGGATATTGAACATGTGGCTATGCTCGCCCGTATTTCATTAAGCCAAGAAGAAAAAGAATATTATATGCAGGAGTTAACTGCTGTTTTTGGCTATATTGAGCAATTAAAAGAAGTTGATACCGATGATGTTGATGAAACGGTCCAAGTGACTGGTTTAGAAGATGTGGTGAGAGATGATGAAGTAGCCCCATATAATGAAGATATGGTTGCTGACATTCAATCACAATTCCCAGATAAGATGGGGCATTTGCTCAAAGTAAGTGCAGTATTTAATCGTAAATAATATGTTAAATACCTTAACGATCAAACAAGCCGCAGAAGGATTGCGTGCAAAAAAATTTACTGCAGTGGAGCTGACCAAAGCCTGTCTTGTCCGTATTGAAGAGAGAAATGAAGAATTGAACGCATTCATTAGTGTCAACGCTGAGTATGCGCTTGAAGCAGCGAGACGTGCAGATGAACGATTGGCTGCAGGAGACAATATCACTATGCTGACAGGGATTCCATATTCAGTAAAAGATGCAATTTGTACAAAAGATCTTCGCTCAACAGGTGCGGGGCAAATTTTAGATAATTATATTCCATCATTTCAAGCAACTGTGATTGATAAATTAGAGCAAGCTGGCGCAGTGATGCTCGGAAAAACAAATTGTGATGCATTTGGTCATGGAGCGAGTAATGAGAACTCTATGTATGGGCCAGTAAAGCACCATCTTGATCAGACAAAAGTGTCAGGTGGGTCATCTGGTGGCTCTGCAGTGTCTGTTGCTGATGATATGTGTATTTTTTCTATTGCAGAGGACACCGGCGGATCTATTCGTCAACCAGCTGCATTTTGTGGTATTGCTGGGCTTCGAGCAAGTTATGGCCGTAATTCTCGTTATGGGATTATGCCAATGGCGAGTTCTTTTGATACGGTAGGGCCTATGGCAAAAACGACAGAAGATCTTGCATATATTATGGAAGTAATGGCAGGGCATGATGAAAAAGATGCCACTACTGTAGAAGAAGCGGTGCCAACATATTCAAAAGAGTTATCTTCTGGGATACAAGGATTAAAAATCGGTATTCCAAAAGAATATTTTGAAATAGAGGGCATGCAAAAAGAAGTGCGTGAAAAAATAGAAGAACAATTAGAAACACTAAAAAAACTGGGCGCGGAGCTCGTACCGGTTTCTTTGCCATATACAAAATATGCTATTTCTGTGTACTATATTCTTGTGCCATCAGAAGATAGTTCAAATATGGCACGGCTCGATGGTATCCGTTATGGTGTGCGTTCAGAAGGTGATTCTCTCATCGATGTATATGCAAATTCTCGTGCACATGGATTTCCTGAAGAAGTAAAACGACGTATTATGGTGGGGACTTATGCACTATCAGCAGGCTATTATGATTCATATTACCGAAAAGCACAAAAAGTACGAACAAAGATTATTCAAGACTTTGATCGTGTCTTTGATGAGGTTGATGTATTAGTGACACCAACATCTCCATTTACGGCTTTTGGTATTGGAGAAAAGAAAGACGACACTATCTCAATGTATTTAGCCGATGTGTTTGCAGCTCCTCCGGCCATTGCGGGTTTGCCAGCATTATCTGTCGATGCTGGTGCTGATGCGTCAGGTCTTCCTATTGGGTTACAAATTATTGGTCCACGTTTATCTGAAGAGGTGTTATTTCGTGTTGGCCATACATTAGAAAAAGCATAAACTATATATAACATAAATATTTGTTATCCTGAACAATAGTAGTGGCAGAACGAATGGATCCTTCGACTGCTCCCGTACATTTCATGTTGGGATTCGCTCAGGATGACAGAGTAACTCTGTCACTATGAAAGAAGAAACAATTAAGAAGGTCAAACAAGACGAAGATAAAGATTATACCTATCACATTAATGAAACCGGAGATTATCGAGAGGCATGGCGTATTTTTCGGATTATGTCTGAGTTTGTTGAAGGGTATAGTTTTTTAAATTCACTCAAAAAAGAAGTGACCATACTTGGATCAGCTCGTTTGGCAGAAGATCATAAATATGGGAAAATGGCACGTGATTTAGGAAAGTTGCTTGCAGAGCATGGGTATACGACTATTACTGGCGGTGGTCCTGGAATTATGGAAGCCGCTAATCATGGTGCATATGATGGAAAGGGAGTTTCTGTTGGATTAAATATTCAATTGCCATTTGAGCAACGAATTAATCCATATGTCAATAAATCAACAGCATTCTATTATTTCTTCACAAGAAAAGTCATGTTGACTTCCCCAGCAAATGCCTTTGTGTATTTTCCTGGTGGTTTTGGCACTTTTGATGAATTTTTTGAAGTTGTCGACCATATGGAGCTTGGTAAAATGTGTCGCGTTCCAATCATTTTGGTTGGAAAAGAATTTTGGAGTCCAGTGTTAGAATTTTTAAATACCACCTGTTTCGACGTCGGAAGTATTGCTGGAGATGAATCAAAAAATTGGCATTTAGTTGATTCTGCAGAAGAAGCAATGGAAATTATTGAACAAAATAAAGATAACAAACAAGTCTGTGAGTTGTCTCCAATGGATGTACATCATGGATCAAATGTGGATTGGAAAGTATTTCGTATCATGGCTGAGTTGGTTGAGGGATTTGAATTTTTAACTGGTTTGATCGAAGATGTTACTATTCTTGGTACAAAGTCTATTAGTAAGACAAGCCCATATTACGTAGCTGCAGAACAATTAGGAAAACGTTTTGCAGAAGATGGGTATGCTGTGGTGACAGGTGGTGCAGAAGGGACAGCCGAGGCAGCTAATAAGGGAGCACACAGTGTTGGTGGGCAATCAATTGGTATTGGAATGGATGTGCGTGGTAAAGCGCGTATGAATGAGTATGTGAATAAATCAATTATGTGTAGTTTTCCATTTACTCGAAAATTATTAGTTACAGCACCATCAAAAGGGTTTGTCTTTTTTCCAGGAGGACTTGGAACAATGCATCAACTTGCTGAAATTTTAACATTGATTCAAACAGGAAAAATGGAAAGAATTCCGGTGATTTTGTATGATCGTGCATTTTGGGCACCATTGGTTGAGTACATCAAAACAATGTTGGTAGATAAGTATCAAACAATTTCACTAGAGGATATGGATATTTTTACAGTAATTGACTCAGTAGATGAGGCCGTGAATATTATCAATGGGTTTAGAAATAAATGACGAAGTTATTCTGAGCGAGTGAAACGATTCGAAGGATCTTCTAATAAGTAGGAGATCCTTAGATTTCATTCCGTAATTAGTTGGAATGACGTTTAAAATGATAGATTAATTAATAATCATATGGAAAGATGGCAGAGTGGTTGAATGCGCAGCCTTGGAAAGGCTGTGTACGGGAAACCGTACCACGGGTTCGAATCCCGTTCTTTCCGCAATAATTTTTATAAACTATATGAAATACACAATACTTACACCTGCACTCTTCGTCACATTTTTTGCTGGGTGTGGCACAAAAGAAGTGGACCCTGATAGAGTAAAAAATACTGCGCCTGCAGGGATTCAAACAAGTGTTATGGTTGAATAGCGATTTTAATAGATATTGACCAAGGGTATTGACAAAATGCTTATTTTGTGCTATACTGAGCGGTTTATCATATATACTATGAAAAAAGAAATCCTCACACAATTGGTAGCGCAATATGAATCTCCTGCACGGATAGCCTTATCTCGTCGTTTTCCTATACTAAAACGACCGATTATTTCAACACGTCGTGCACTGCGTATACTCTATCACGTGCTTCATCCAAAGATTCGTCGTCGTATTTCAGATACTTTTTTTACTCATGTGGTTGCTCGTCACCAATCATTGCTTCGTCGAAAGTTGGGGACAAGTGATCCACGTTTGCAAGAGCAAAAGATTCAAAATCTTGCTCAAGCAGTAAAACGCCTTAATGGAGTTGTGATTCAACCAGGAGAAATCTTTTCTTTATGGCATATTGTGGGTAAGCCGAGCTATAAAAAAGGCTATGTTGATGGTATGCTCTTATCAAACGGGCAAGTAGTTGAGGGACTTGGTGGTGGCTTATGTCAACTTTCTAATTTTTTGTGTTGGATATTTTTGCATGCGCCAATTGAAATTGTAGAGCGATATCATCACTCTAAAGATGTGTTTCCGGATTCAGGACGTGTACTTCCATTTGGAAGTGGAGCAACTATTTTGTATAATTTTGTGGATTTGAAGGTAAAAAACACCTCAGATGTTCCACTACAGTTAAAAATATGGTTGACTGATAATCACTTAAAAGGACAAATTGTTTCATCAAAACCTGTGTTTTCAAAATTTCATGTGTATGAAAAAGAACATTTTTTTGTAAAGAAACAGGACGCATATTTTCGGTATAATGAAATTTATCGTGATGAAAAAATAGAAGGAATTTTGCAAGGTACAGCAAAATTATTCACTAATTTCGCCCCAGTTTTGTATGACATTGATCAAGGGTATATAGAAAAAAATAACTTGAGATTAATTGAGTTATAACAAAAAGGGGATAACAAGCTTGACTTTTGTATACGTTTAGGTATATAATAGGCTCAAGCAAATAACCCGCATAGGAAAAAGTCGTCGAGGTTCCTGGGTACGTTTGTAATTATATTGTAAAATTTTCCTATGCAACAAGGAACAATTAAACGCCTTACTGACCGTGGATTTGGTTTCATCGCTGTTGATGGACAAGATACTGATATCTTCTTCCACGCAAAAGAACTCGTTGACATTGAATTCAATGATCTTCGTGAAGGTGACGCATTAGTATTTGATGTCGTAGAGACAGACAAAGGAATGAATGCTGTCAACGTAAGACGTGCAGAATAAGCACTCAAAAAAAAATTATAAAAAGACAGGTTATTTACCTGTCTTTTTTTTTCTGATAGTATATAGGAGAATCTGTTTATTTTTTAGTACATGATATGAAGTATTTGTTTGCTCTATTGGCTGTGATATGTTTTATTCCACAAGTTGTTTTTGCACATACACCGACATTTGTAGAAGAAAGTACCGTTGATATATCTGACGCGCATGCAAAGCAAGTTTTTTATAGTCGTATTCAAGAAGATGCGCAGACATATACTATTCATGCAGATAAACCAATTGAGTTGTATATTGCTTTATTGGTTCCAGATACACTTGAGGCATATACAGATATTTCTGTCATGATTAATACAGTAAATACCCGAAGACAATTTGCTGATGCATTAAACGGAAAGACGGCTCAGTGGCAACCGTATAAAGAAGAGTATTCAGGTGACATATATTTACTTGGTCCAGAGTTTGGAGAAAAGACAATTGAACAAGGGCAAAAACCACAGGGAATGTTTCTTCCATATGGAACATATACTATTCGTGTAGAAGGGGAGCATGTTGGAAGTCCGTATGCATTGGTTATTGGTGGGGGAGATGCATTTGTCTTATCTGATAATTGGCAAACGGCAAAAACATTAATGACGATAAAAAAAGATTTTTTTGATCAATCATTTTGGACTATTTTTCAGTCTCCATTGGGGTTTGGACTATTTTTATTTCTCTTTGCGAGTGTGGTGATTATTGGTGGAGTGGTCTTTGTTTATCGTCGTGTACGGGTATAGTAAGTTTATTTGACAATATGCTTATGTTAGTTTATATTACTGATAATAGAGGAGACATATATGATAAAAAAAATATCATGGGTAACATATATGATGGGTAAAAATTTCGCACATATTATTTGTGTTTAGATCGACTAAATAGTCGGTTTTTTATTATATAAAAAATACATATGAGATTTTTTCAAAGGGGTGTTATTATAATATTAAGTATATATTTGGCATGTTTTCAGACAATTGCGGTTTTTGCGCAGTCACCAGAAATAGAGGATAAGAATGAAGATTCATCATATATGTTTTATACAGACATAATGCATGAAATAGCAATAGTGAATGGTGCAGATGCTTCAGATGAAGAAAGAACGGTATTAGCTCAAAAAATACAGCAATTTATTGATCAAGAAGAAAAAAAATTAGCAGAACTTCAAGTTTCTTCTAAAAAAGAATCTGAGTATATTACATTTTTAAAAAGGCAGATTGAAATGCTTGATTCTAATGAATTAGGTCTGTGGGATACTTTAAAATTTGGTATTCAAGATGTGTTTTCTAAAGATGAAAAGGTCTTGGGGGAGAGTGAAGGAATCTTTGATGTTGATATTCCCGAGAATCCTTCCACATTTAGTAAAGCAAATGCTTCTGAACAATACTTAGGAGATTTTTTATTAAAAAGAGATAAAGACCCCTCAGATTTATTTGTGTATTCATATAAGAATGCACAAAAATATATACAATCTAATTTGCCAACTCTTGAAGATATTGCAGCAAGTGATGATGTTGTCATTACATCAGATATTGAGAGTCTTGCTTTGCAATTGGAATATAATCCAGTAAATATTTTAAATTTTATTCAGGAACACATTGAATATGAACCATATTATGGTGCGAAGAAAGGTGCTGATGGTTGTTTAGCACAGAGAGTATGTAATGATATTGATGCTGCCACTTTAACAATAGCACTCTTGAGGGCTTCTGATATTCCAGCAAGATATAAAACAGGGATAATTCAATTATCAATGGAGCAACTAAAATCTCTTATAGGGGTTGAGACAGCCAAGGGAACATTTTTAGCATTTGTTGATACGGATTTTCCTATATTTATAGATGAATCGATTGATGGTACCCTTCAAGAGATGACAGAAGAGCAAGCAGAAAGTATCTCATCTATTTTTTTAGAATGGACTGTGGCAGAGGCTTTTTTTCCTCAAAATAGAACAGGAGGAAATATATCAAGTCCGTTTGATTTTGAATATGTAGAATCAGTAGATGATTTACTTGGAATTCTTGATGAAGAATATGGGATGGAATGGATTGATTTGGATGGTATATTTAAGGGAATGAATCATCATCAGGTAGAAATTGTTCCTGAAACTTCAGGATTTATTGCTGATAATTTTTGGGAAGACTATTTTGCTTATCAGGGGGAGGAGTCACCTTTACAGCGAATGCGAAATATATTACTAGCTGATACAGGGAAAGATATATTTGATGATACATATCATTCTACTCTTGGTGTTTATGTTTCACCAGTGGATGTATTACCACCAACGGGTCCATATAATCGTATAGCCGATGGATCAAATGGTGGAATAGTGTATACAACACGTTCACATTCAGTATTAGAAAGCAATCAAAAAGCACGGGTTGCTATTCGTTTATTTGATAAAGAAACAAGAAATATCGTATTTGGTCAAACATTTGATGCAGTCGAGATAGATAATATACCCATGGAGTTAACATATGTCGGAAAAACAGATACAGATAAAGCCATAATTGAATCATATGGTGGTATTCATGCAACACCTGTGCATTTGGTAGAAATTGTACCTGTGTTAGATGTTGGAGGATATGAATATATTTTTGATACAAGTGTGTCTATTGGACAAAATCTTATTTTAGAAACAGATTATATTTTGCATGGTACAAGTAAGCGCGCACATGAAAAGTTTTCTATTGCAGGAAATAATGAAGGAATATTTTTTGTATTTTCAGGGTTAGAGTTTCATCCAGTGTATGATAACGAAGAAGATGTTAATCGTCAGTCAAAAGTATTATTAGGAGGAAATGCTATTATCGCACGAGAATATATAAAGAAAGAGTTACAAGATAGTGATATTTATGAAAAGGTTTTTGATGTTGATGATAACATTGAATTTAATCGTGCAGTTGTAACACAAAATCGGTTGTTAAATAGTATAGATGGTGTTCCAACGATATTTGATTTTAATGGATTAACCATTGATTCTATTACGTATTCAAATATTTATTCAAGAAGAACATATCAACCACAAAGTGAATATGATTATGGACAATTAACAACGCAAAATGCATCGTATTATGAAGCTGAAATATTTAAAAATGTCGCAGGATTAGAATCAATGGCAACGGTTCAAGGAATTCAGTATGCATATGCACATCCAGAAGAATATACTGTTCATAAAATTACTTCAGATAATATTGATGTTATTAATACACTTGAATTATCAGCAAACACAAAAGCAAATTTACAGACAGAGATATCTAATGGTGCATATGCAATTGTTCCAAATAAATTAGTTGAACATGAAAATTGGCGAGGTGTTGTGTATATTACAGTAAAACCTGGTGTATATTGGAAATATGCAATTGGGGAGCAGGTGCAAAATGGAGGTTGGAGTATACAATTTCCTGATGATAAAATTGTTTTAGTGGACCCAGATGGAAATAGAATAGATCAATATCAATATACAGTCGAAAATGGACAATTTGCATTTACAGATGGAAATGCAAATACAAAAGATAAAATGTGTCGTATTACTCATGATGATATTCAATTTGCTGCAGATCAGGGATTGCTGGGCGAGTATGGTCTCCTTTGTATGGTTGAGCGTCTTTATTTTGGTGATCATGATCATACGCTTATTTTGGCAATGAATGCGGCGAAGTTTAAAAGTGTCAGTGATGGGTATGATTATTGGAAGCGGGAGAGTGATATTTTTGATGCTATTAGAGATCAACGACCTGCATCATATATTAACAGCAATGATATAAGTGTATATTGGGGAACTTATGCTTATAGTGGTGAATTATATCCAGGTACTTTAGGTGCAGAAAATAAAATTGATTCTATTATTATCTATAGTCCTAAGAAAGAAATGGCGTATAATATATATGAAAAGGACATTGCTCGTAAATATGTTTCTAAAAATACAATTTTAGGTAAACATATTCCTGAAAATTTAGGTTTTCCTATAGATGATATTATAAATGCTGATGAAACATATTCAGGAACAGATGGTTGGTATATGAATTTTACAAACGGTCAATTATATTTAGAAAAAGAGTGGATAGATAATGTTTATGTGTTATTTGGTAAGATGTCTAATTTTTATAATGGAATAGATAATGAAAGAAATGGACTTAGTGGTGTACAAGGAATTGTTGGTTTTCCTGAATCAGATTTAAAGTATTATTCTTCTAATCTTTATAAACAATCTTTTGAAGAAGCTGATATTGAATATAATATCCTTACAGAAAATATTAGGGTTGTACCTAGATCAGTGGAGGCTCGAAGATATCAAAATAAAGAATTTGCTCGAAAAATGCTTAGAAAAGTTTGGGGAGGTAAAATTGTCAATAACAATAATGATCTTGATCGAAGTTTTGAAAATGAAATTATCACAGATGTAGAAGCTTTTGTTGAAATTGTTGATTATATAGCTAATAAAGATGGTATAAGTACAGATGATTTTGTGAAGGATGTAACAGTAGTTTTTGCAGGAGCCGAGAAAATTAATATTTGGTATGCTGCAGATTTATTAAATGGAAGGATAGAAAGTGATTATGATGTATATGGTTTCTCTGATACAGGTTTTAGACGTATGTATAGAGATAGTCAATATTGTGTTGACCCAAATTATGATTGTGTTTCGAATCAATTAAATCATTCAATGTTAGGTTTTAGTCAGGCATATTTTAAGAATAAGGAAAAAGCTGATAAAGAAACTTTACGACATGATAAAAATCCTTCACCATTAGGTGTTAATAGCAAGAAAACAGGAGTTAGTTATGAAGATATTTGGTTAGGTATGCGAATTGCTATGTTTGGGGAATCTTTGAAAAATGGAACAAAGACAAAGGAAGAAATGGGCGAGTGGATTTTACAAAATCTTGCTTTATCTCCTAATATATCAAGTAGTGATTACAATTCTTTAAGAGTACATAGAGACGATTATCTTATAACAAAATCATATAGAAAAAAATTCAGAGTATTAGAGTATCAATTTAATGGAAATAATCTATTTAAATGGGGATATACGGATGAAATGGAAAGATACATTTGTCCAAATGGTTCAGATGATTTTTATTATCAAAATTATGATTATTTTTTTGTAAATAGTGAAAATGTTGGAGATGCTAAAGCTATTTGGGATGATAATAATAAAAAAATGGTGCTGCTCTATTGGGGACTAAAAGATGAGTATAATACAAATAATAAAATTTGTGGTAATCTAGAATCTTTATCTAATCAATATGGTATTACATTAAACTACACTTTTTTAGATATGATAAATGAAATTTTAGAATAATTATATGAATAAGGTATTAAAAATGGCAATAATAGTTTGCATAATTATAGGTTTAGTTATGGGATGTTATTTTACTTGGAGTTTTTATAATTATAAAAAAATATGCAAAAATCCTGATGAAATAGGTAATTTAGGAGAGGGATATCATAAACGTTGGGGAAATCTGTATAAGTATGAGCTTATCAATAATGATCCATGTATTTTTGATGGAGTTGAGCTTACTGGAATAGATATAGAAACATTTGAGATAATTGATAGACAATATTTTAGAGATAAAAATGGAGTATATATTTTTCATATTTATCCAGAACTGATTTTTACCAAGTTGGATGAAGATATGAAAAATAACGAATAATAAAAAAACGGCCAATAGATTTCATGAGTTAATGGATGATGCAAGCCCTGCTGATTTAGAAAAGGTTGTAAATGATACATTGTTTACACAGCGATTAATAGAAGATGATGTATTTTATGAATTTAATAATAATTCACGGGATTTTGGACGATATAATCATGAATTTAAAGGAGATGCTAGTGGTGGTTGGCATTATTTGCATACAGGAAGATCTGGAAATCGTATTACTAATAAGGTTGTGGGTAATAATGGAGTATATAAAGCAGATGTGGAGTATTATGATGAATTTGGTAATTTACATACAAAGTCAGATAATAGTTTTTTCCCAGATTCTTGGAGTGAAAAAGATGTATTGGAAGCTATTAATGATGCATATATTAATAGAGGTAATCCAATTAGCACTTCTCATCCTTTTAATAATGTGCATGAAGTTAATAGGGGTGGTATAGATATCCGGATTATTGTCGAAAAAAATACAAATAGATTTGTTTCAGCATTTCCTATAAGAGATCCTGGTTTTAACGGTTTTTAATATGAAAATAATTATAAATAGACGTGTTTTCAATATGCAGCATATGCATGCTGAAGATATATATAAAAATGGGCTCTATTTTTTGCTAAGTGAGTGTTACAATACTCAAGATTTTTTAAATTTTCTTAATGGAGAATTTAAAGAAAAATCAAGCTGGCTAGAAGATTTTGTTTTAGCAAAATTAGAGCATAAAAATGGAATAAAAAGATTATGTGTATATTGGTTGGACGTGATAGGTGGAAAGCCTATAGAAAAGTTATCTACTTGTCTATCAATTGAAGAAGTTAAAATTCTCGTAACACACTATATACAAGAAAAAAATAAATTTACAGATGATCCAGTGAAGTATAAATTAAATTTAATAAAACAAGGGGCCTTACTTATTACTACAGAAGATTATAAAGATAATCACGCCTTTGTAAAAGTTTTAGATGAAACAAAAAATAATATTGTAGTTGTAAATACAAAAGAAGAAAAGGAAAAATTATTAAATATGATACATTAAATGCTATGAAAAATAGACAAAAAATAATGTTGTTGAGTATGCTGTTATTGTTTACAACTGGTTGTTTTAGTGCTGCTACAGACAACTCTAGGGAATTATCGGTAGATACACTTGATGGACATTCTCAAGAAACTGCTATAGATGTAGAAGAAAATCAAGATGTTTTATTTGATGCTGAAATGAGTGAAGATAAAATTGAAACAGTAGAAGAATCTTGTCGGGATGAATATAATTTTTCATCTGAGGATATTGATGCTTTTTATACAAAAACAATAAATAATCCAGGGCAACATGTATCTCTTGTACACATAAATTTTACATCAACAAACGAGTCATTAGATCGTTTTATTATGGAATATAGTGTTTGTTTGAAGGAAGCAGAAAAACAAGATGGAGTTTCAAATCAAAATTTGCTTAGAATAAAAGCACAAGCCTTAATATTCAATTATAGAGCACTTGCTGAAAATACAGTGTTTAATCCAAAAATTTATAAAAATGATACACATGTATTTTATTTAGATCCAATGAGTAAATCATTTTATATATTTAATCACTTAGATCCGAAACAGTTTGAAGAAATACATAGTATCTCAGGAAAAGATTTTTATATTAAATTATTTGCTCATGGGAAAGAATTATATATATTTGATGGGGTAAAAATGAAGAAACATAATGGAGTAGATGCTAGTAGTTTGACAAGACATAATGATGGAACCGGTAATTATAATCGCTCAGAACATTTTAAAGATGGTCAATCTGTATTTTATGTAGATACATCCGGTCATTTTAAAAAAATAGAAGGAGCTGATCCACAAACATTTATAGAAAAATATACTAATTTTTTTGTAGACAAGGATACTGTATATTATTTTAATGGTGATTCGCGAGTATATCATAAAATTGAGGGTGCTGATCCACATAGTTTTTCAATCGATTGGGGGAGAAGCAATCCATTTATTGATACGCTACGATCAGATAGTCAATATGCGTATTATTACGATCATAAATTAGGTTCTTTTAGAAAAATAAATAAGCTTAATCTATCAGAGACTTATTTTTTGAGATGGAATGATGAAAAAACAAATTTAATTTCTTCAGAGGATGGTTATTTTTATATTACAGATACTACTTCTCATCCTGTAAAAGTTGTAGATGTAAGTGATGGTGAACTGACGAGTGTCTATTATACTCGGTATGAGTCTCCTTTTTTTGTAAATAATAATGGAGTATATTATTATGATTTTTTAAATACGCTTGTATTGAAAAAATTAGAGGATTTAGATAGAAATAGTTTTGAAATTATTGTTATGGCAGATGAGCATGCTCTTGTAAAAGATGCTTCTGGATTATATCAAGTACTCTTTGAAAATGGAGAATTTCATAAGATAGATACTATTGACAATTCTTCATTAGAAGTACTTGTTAATGATCACTATAATACAGTTATCAAAGATAAATCAGGAGTATATATAATAGATTCATCGGGAAAAATTCAACATAAGGATATTGAAGATGTTGCCAGTTTTAATGTGCTTGATACTCATTATAGATATATTATTGCCAAAGATAACAATGCTGTGTATATTGGTAAAAATAATATAGAAAAGATAGAGTATATAGATGTAGATAGTTTTGAATTCATAACATATAATTCTGTCATTGCATATGGAAAAGATAAGGATCATATTTATTATGTAACAAGAACATCTGATACTGTTTCTATTTTGGAAGGTGCTTCCCCAAATTCATTTATGATTAAGGGTCCATTTTTATCATGGTTTTATTATGCAATTGATATTGATAGTGTTTGGTTTTACAACAATAATGAAGATAGAGTTGAAAAAATAAATGGTGTTGATTCGCAAAGTTTTGATTTCAGTGCTCATGCACAATCGTTTTATTATTAGTTTAAACATTTTACACAAATACATATGCCCAAAAAAATATTCTCATCCATCATTATAATTATGATGTTGATCGTGCAACTGATTCCATTTGCACCAGTGTATTCTTATTCAGTTCCTGCAAAAGTAGGAAGTAGTGTAGAACCGTATACAAATGTTGCTTCCTCTGCGATTCCAGTATCAGAGCCTGTATCTGTATCCATAAAAGATACAGGGGCACAAGATTTTACATTCAAAAAAACAAAGTCAACTTCAAATAAAGTTACAGTCAATCGTGTAGATCTCTATGAAGAATCAGAAAAAAACATACCGTTGAAACAACAAAAAAATACAAGTAATTTTATTATTGAATATTATGATGAAATTGGAGATTATCCGATAGATTCAGCGTTATATTATATAAGTCAATCACAAAATGATGACGGTAGTTTTGGTGATGTTAATACATTTAAATACACAACAGAAGTAATGGATATGCTTGCTGCACTTGGGCGAGGTGATAATCTACAGTATCAAGATGCATTAACATATGTTTTAAATACAGAACCAAAAGATAATATTGATATCGCAAGAAAAGCAAGAATACAAAAAGAACATGGTCAACAAGAAGAAGTATATTTAGGAACGTTAGCTCTGTTAGATGATGATATTAATGCAGATGGTGGTTACGGGTTTAAAGAAAACCATGCTAGTGATATTATGACAAGTTTGGAGGTATTTAATGCAAGCATGAGAATTGGAACAATAAATACAAAAGTATTTCAATATGTTGATAATCAGATTCCTAGTTCAGGTAATTTTTCTGGAACAACATTTGGTAGTGTGCCAACGTATACTGATTTAGTTCAAGCAATTATGTTATTAAAGCCATTTAAAGATCTTATTGTTCAATATACATATACAAGTGGAGAAGAAAGACAGGTGGCAATTCAAGAAAAGATTAATATATTATTGGCAGAATTACAGAATAGATATAGTGAACAAGAAGGATTTATGTCTGGTAATCCTTCTTTATTAGATTTAGCACAAATTATATATGTATTTGAAGAAATGGGAGTGCTTCCCGATGTGCTAGATGAATGGCGTTTATATATTGAACAAGCACAACGATTTGATGGAAGTATACTTGGAAAATCATGGGAGACGTTGTATGCATGTTATGCACTCCGACAAACAGATCTTATTGTGAGAAATATAGGGACATTAGGTGATGTGCAAACGCGTGGAGAGATGAGTATCACATTTGAGTTGAAGAATTATGGTTTTAAAACAATAGATGATGCACATATACGTTTTTTCTTTGATGGGTATAATCCTAATTATACATTTTCTTTTACAGATCAAGATTTTGTGATGCCACCAGGTTCTGTTGCACAGGTAGAAATTGCATTGAGTGCACAACAAACGGGTATGTTTTTAGGAGACACAAAAGTACAATTATTTGCAGATGTTGCATATGATAGAAATTATGATAATAATTGGGTATCTCAAGTCATTCACTTTGTCGCAAATACAAATGGTGAGCCAGCATTACCATTATATTCGGTTGCATATAAATCAGATGTAGATATTGATGGATTGGTGACTGCACAATTTATTTGGGAAGAACGAGAAGATGCAAACAGAGGAGGGTATGTACTGCTTTATCGTACACCAGGAGCAACAGATTGGGGGTATATTGTGTTAGGGCAAGATGTTGTAGATTCTGCCGCACTAAAAGGTTTCCCAGAAGATAGTACATATGAATTAGCGGTGTCTGTGCATGATGGATCGTCTATTTATCTGCCAGTAACATACGATACCGTTACGTTAAGCACGGATGATAGCCTTTATAAAGGGGGAATGAGTGGACAAATATTAATCGATGGAGAATATCCTTCAGATATACAAATTGGTGGATATATATATGGGACTACTTCTCAGGAAGATGGGCAGTATAGTATTTCAAATTTACCAAATGGGGGAAATATTGCAACAGTATTTACACCAGAATATGAACCAATTTATACCAAATATCAAATCGAGTCCAATAATATAACAGAAAATGTATTATTGTACAGTCATTTAAAAGAAGATGCGATAAGACCAGAAGTAAATAGTATAGATATTTCATTAATAGATGGACAAGTATATACGAATACTTCAGTAAACATTGATATAACAGGAAGTGATAATATTGCCATTGATTATTTTGACTTATATTATTTTGATCCTATTGAATCATACTGGGCATATATGGGGAGTCAAGATGCTGAAACAAATACAACAACATTTAGTTGGTATGTTTCTGAATCTATTGTTGGGAGTGGGTATAAGATAAAGGCGCATGCTGTAGATTATCGTGGGAATATTTCTGAGAGTCTTGAATCGGTCGTATTTGATATTGTTAATCAACCATTAGGAAGTGTACAAGGAATTAACGTAGAGAGTGTTAATAATGGTGTATTAGTTACATGGAATAGTACAGTGATTCCAAACAATTTTGTTGGGTATAATGTATATAAAAGTCCTTCTGAAGTCGATATTACAACGCTGGAACCAATTGCCACTGTATTTGATGCACAACGGGATTATTTTAGAGATGTCACTGAAGGAAGTCAGGGGTATTATTATACCGTCATATTTTTAAATGATGAAGGAGAAGAAAGTGCTGAATATACCTGGGTTGGTCCTGTTATTCCAGGTGCAAAGATTATAAATATCGTTGGTGATGGAGATATGGAACAAGAAGAAAATACTTGGAGGCGTTGGGGTATGCCAATAAGTTGGGATAAAACAATTGATGATAGTTATAGTGGTGTCTATTCGACGTATTTGAATGCACAAGAAGGACATGCTGGGATTCAGCAATTAGATATTCCTGTAGAAGCTGGAAAATCATATATATTTTCTTTTAGATATAAACATGATGCAGGAGAAGTGTATCCAATACTTGGAATACAAAATTCAAATGGAGATTTTGAACAGAGAAGAGATGTATTAACAAGTACCGGAGATTCTTGGGGGTATTATGAACGTAAATTTATTGTTCCAAGTGATTTTGTTGAAGATTTTCGTGTGCGTATTAGTGTATTATATGGTCAGGTACATATTGATGATATTGTAATTACAGAAGTTGAATCTTTGCCAATTATTCGAGATGGTGATTTTGAATTAGATACTCTTGATTCTTGGAAGGGTTGGGGAGGAAATACAAATTGGAAAAAGGTCACAAGTACTGTATCTTCTGGTATTCAAGCGCTTCAAATAGGTTCTGCGGATAGAGTTGGTGGTGGAGTAACGCAAAATTATATTCCATTTGAACTAGGGCATAATTATGATTGTTCATTTGATTATAATGTGGTTAATGGCGTGTTATATAATACTATTGGTGATTCAAGTGCTAATAGAGATATAGAAGGATTGTCGATATATTTTAGAAATACACAAGGAGAATGGAGGACATATCATAGAACTATTTCTGGTGATGTGTTTCAAACGGCCAATTCAATTATGAGATTTAGTACTAGAAATGGAATGGCATATATTGATAATGTGAGTTGCACGGTTATTGATGAGCAATATTTGATTTTTGATGCTAATATGGAAGAAAATGGATTAGCAAGTTGGGAGAATTATGCAAACTCATTAACAATAGAAAAAGTGACAGATGATATACATGAAGGTGAACAGGCACTTCATGTGGTAACGGAATTTAGTGACTCATATATTTTGGGTGGTATACAATATAGAAATATTTCTGTTGAAGCTGGAAAAACATATACGGTATCATTTTTCTATAAGACAAATGGTTCTATTGTGCCACGTCTTGGTATAAATACTTCTAATGATGATTTTGAATTAAGTGAAATGAATATTCCTGAGTTACAGGCAAATGCAGAATGGCAAGAATATAGCAGAACATTTACTGTTCCAGAAGACTTTGACGGAGATTTTCGTTTTGTGCTTCGTTTACAAAATTGGTATATTGACGGAACAGAACAAATAGAATATGAAGGGCAATTCTATGAAGCACCACATCATGAATTTGTAGGTAACGGAGAGATGTGGATTGATAATGTTGATTTAGTAGAAGTATTGTAGTATTATTAAAAATAACATTTTGTGAAAAAGAAAGTTTATTTTGAGCTTTCTTTTTTATTATTATATGTATATTTGTCGTTAGACGTATGCGTGCTATAAAACATATTGTGGATAGAATGTAATCATGGTATACTAAAGAAGAATTTACGCAATTATTATATTTTGTATGCCCAAACATCATCACACCATGAATGTTGCTTTGCTCATGTTGATTGTCGCCATATTTGTTGGAGGTGTTGTCTTTTTTTGGCAAACAAAAATACAGCGTTCTTTAGAAAATTCAGTTGACAAGTTGTCTACTGAGCTGATGAAAACGCAAGAAGAGCGTGCTGATTCACAATCTCATATTCAGACGTTTGAAGTGGGTAAAAAAACAGCAGAGCAAGAGCAGAAACAATTGCAAGCTGAACTAGAAGCAGCAGAAATGAAATTATTGCATACACAATTTAATTTAGCTATGCATGAAAAGCACATTAAACCGCCATTTTTTTATTATAAAGATCTAGGTATCTTTGTGTTTCTTGATACTCTTGAGCAAGAGGGAGAATGGTATGATGTGTTGTTTCAATATGATCCACAAGAAGATGAAAATTTCAAAGAAAAAAAAGAAGTTGATGTGTTTCGTGTAGCAACAATGCTTCATAGAGAGTTGGTAACAGAAGAGCGTGAGATGCGTTTGTTAGGGCAAGAAGATGCAAAAGTAGTTTATGCTTTTATTGATACAGAATCATCTGTGACAGATGATTGTATGCCGTTATGGACACGAGATGAGTTGTGGAGTATTGATCTAAATCAAGAAGAAATAACAGCAGAATTGTATATTGCACCAAGAGAAGAGGTTCAAAAAGAGACTCAACGTTTAGCGGCTTGTGCGGTTGATGAAGAATAGAATTATACTAAAATAAGAAAAATAAAAGAGTGTGTTTGTTGACAAATACACTCTTTTGGTATATATTTACAATTAATCCCAGCAATCAAGCTTGGGATGTCACAGGCAAAGGACTCATAATGTTTAGAGAAGAATTAATTACTCTCTTCGTTCATTTGTTGGGCAGGGGCATTTTTTTCTCTGTAGGTTATGGACCTACTCGTACTAGTGATACTATTAATATCGAAGTGCGTTGGACAGATCCTGTTCATGGAGAAGAAATAAGACAAATTATTTCTACTCTGGGATTACCAAAAATAAATATACTAGACAATTAGTAGGTACAGAAGTGACAAGAGAAGGTAGTCCTTTTTAAGAAGACGTCCTTCTTCCACTCCTTTCCTAGAGCTACCCGCTTGTACTGTCTCTTCTGCGAGATAAAGTGCACCGGGTAGCTCAAATCCCCCCATTTTTTAAGACATGTTAAACGGTCTTTTTTTATTTGTTTACATGTATTTCTGTGGATAATTATCTCTTTATGATTGTAAATGTTAGCAAAGTGTTGTAAACTGGAAGTAAGTGGGGAATTGTGGGGAAAAAATAAATGTCGTGCTTGTCTGTTTATTTTTCCCCATTCTCACTTGATCACTACATATGTTTATTGGTGAATACAAACACAATTTAGATGAAAAAGGACGAATAGCAATCCCAAAAAAGTTTCGAGTTGCATTAGCACAAGGTGCTGTGGTTACCCGTGGACTTGATGATTGTTTGTTTTTGTACACGATTGAAGAATGGCAAGTCCTTGCTGAAAAACTAGCAGGCCTTCCTTTTTCTCAAGCAAATACACGGGCTTTTGCACGGCTCATGCTTGCCGGAGCCATGGAAGTTGCGCTTGATAAACAAGGGCGCATCGTGTTGCCAGAGTATTTACGAACATATGCAACACTCCAAAAAGAGGCTACTGTTGTAGGCCTCTATAATCGATTAGAAATTTGGGATCACGCTGTATGGGGTGAATATACAAAACAAACAGAAGTAGCGCGAAATGAAATAGCGGAGCAATTAAGCGAATTAGGAATTTAGTAACGATTTTTATGCGACATATACCGGTATTACTTGAAGAAGTGATTGAGTACTTAGATATACATGCAGGAGACACAATTATTGATTGTACCTTAGGTGATGCTGGGCATACAGAGGCTATTCTCGCTAAGAATGGGCCATATGGCAAAGTAATTGGTATTGATGCAGATGCAGAAGCACTGCTTCGGGCAAAACAATTTTTGTATGCATTTGAAGGGCGAGTAGAATTTGTGCGAGATAATTTTGTTCATTTGAAAAATATTGTTACCGAGCATGCACCAGATGGTGTGCAGGGAATACTTATGGATTTTGGGTGGTCAACTCCACAGTTTGAAGATCGTGGAAGAGGCTTTAGTTTTACCAAATCAGATGAGCCACTTGATATGCGATATGGGAAGCAAGTGAGTGATAGAACCGCCGAAGAAATATTGATGCAGGAAGATCTTGATACATTGCATGATATATTTGCAACGTATGGAGAAGAAAAATTTGCGAAAGATATTGCACAAGAAATTATCGCTGTTCGTAAAACAAAAGATATACAAAAGGTAAAGGATTTTGTTGATATTATTTTAACTGTATATCGACAGAAGTTAAAAACAGATAAAGATATCCCGTGGATTGGTGGACTTCATCCAGCAACAAAAGTGTTTCAAGCATTAAGAATTGCGGTAAATAAAGAACTTGATGTGATTAAATCAGTATTACCTGACGCTATTGATGCGTTAGCTCCAGGTGGACGTTTAGCGGTCATCTCATTTCATTCATTGGAAGATCGCATTGTAAAGCATATATTTAAATCAGAACAATCACGTATAAAAATCATTACCAAAAAACCTGTGATAGCAACTGAGCAAGGTGTACGAGAAAATCCACGTGCGCGTAGTGCAAAATTACGAGTTATAGAAAAAATATGAAACGTCAATCTCTGACAATTAGAGAGCAAAAACAAGCATTAAAACGTTTGTTTGTCAGTACCACTTTTCGTGTGATTCTTTTGGGCGCAATGATATTTGTATTGGTACTTGATGTGATGCAGACATCTGTGGTATCAACGAAAGGATATGATATTAGTTTGTATGAGCGAAAAATTGAACAACTTGAGCATGAGCATCGTCGTTTGCAAGTACAAATTGCAGAGTATCGTTCTATGAAAAGTATTCAAGAAAGACTGGCGAGTTTAGAGTTAGTTTCAGCAGACATGCCAGAGTATGTGATTTTAGTTGGAAGTACTGTTGCATCAAGATAGTGTCTATATCTTTTTATGTATAAAGCAGAACATGCTTTATTTTTTTATATATTATTCTCATACTTTTTATGGTATACTATTCATATAGATCAACATAATATTGTATGGGGCTTGTCATTTTTTCACGTTTACTCGTCGTTGCTTTTTTAGATATAGTATATGTTCCGTTGTGGTGGTATACACGCGGATTTTTGCGTGTCTGGAATTTTTTTATTTCTTTATGTTCTTACGGAAATCAAAATTTTGCTCCATTTGTTTGGATAAAGAATTTATTTGTTCCAATGTATGGTCAATATGATATTCAGGGGAGATTGGTCAGTTTTTTTATGCGGGTGATGAATAGTATTATTCGTTTATTTTTATTAGGTATTTGGATAGTATTAAGTGTTATTCCACTTATACTTTGGTGTGTATTTCCGCTTATTATTTCTTATTTATTTTTTCGTTCATTTACTTTAGGGAGTTTCTATGGAAGATAAACAAACAATCCTTCCGTCTATTTCCGTGTGTGCTGTGTGCCAAGGAAAAGGGACTGAAACCTGGGGGACATGTCGCGAGTGTCATGGAATACATACCTGGTATAGTGCTCGAGGTACTGTTTATTTTTTTGGAAATGTGCTTAGTACTTATCATGTGCGTTATAGACAATGGAAAAGAATATTGCGTCAATTTGAATTAATTGGTGCTTTGATTTTTAGTATTATGTTTCTTGGGTTTTTTGCCCATCGTGTGTATCGTTATGATTTATTTTCTTTAATTGGGACTGATGCATTTTGGCAAATAAATCCGTATTATGTCCAAACATTCTTTTTTGCAGGATTAATATCTTTGTGTTTTTTAGTGTATCGTATTTGGAATATGCATACGCCAGTAAAAACCGTTGAATCATTATCATATCTTGCAAAAAAAGAAGAAGAATATATATTTCTGTCAGAAGAACAATTAAAAAAGGCAAAAAAAATAGATGTTACAAAGATATATGCCGACGAAGTTTGGCGTGTGGTTGAAAAAGGATATATGCAAGCAAGAAACTCAGGGACTTCACTGGTATTACCCGAGCATATATTTATTGCACTCTTAGATACAATTACGGTGCAAAATATGTGTTTGCGTTTAGGAGTAGCACCGTCATCTGTGCGTTTAAAAACATTATTGTTACTCGAAAAAAAAACAAAAGTATCTGATCCTGTGTTATCAGAAGTCGTTGCCCAAGCATTACTTGGAGCGTATGAATATGCACGAATACACGGAGATGATCATATATATATTACATCATTGCTTCAGGCAATTGTGGCTTCTTCTTATGCCATTCAACAGGTCTTATATGATGTTGCTATTGATCAACATAAATTAGAACAAGTTGTTGGCTGGGTACGTATTCGTGAACAATTACGACGACAATACAAGGCATTTAGTTCAGCTGCAGGACACACAAGTAAAAAAGGAATGGACCGAGCAATGACTGCTATTGCTACACCATTTTTAAATAATTTTAGTATTGATTTAACAACTGCTGCTGTGCGTGGGCACATTGCTGTTTGTGTTGGGCGAGATAAAGAATTAGATGAAATATTTCGTTTAGTCGATAGTGGCTCTCCAGGGGTATTATTGGTGGGAGAGCACGGTGTTGGAAAAATGAGTATTATAGAAGGAATGGTTTCTAGGATTATTAAAGGGGATGTCCCAAAATTTTTAGAAGAAAAACGTGTGGTACAAGTGTCTTCAAGTGCACTTCTTGCGGGAACTACTGTGTCTGGTGCACAAGAGCGATTGTTACGCATGATGGCAGAAGTACGTCGTGCAAGAAATATCGTCTTGTTTATCAATAATATTCATGATCTCATGGAGGGAGCCGGAGATAAAGAAGGGCTTGATGTATCAGAAACATTGGCAGAATATATGGGGAATGGACAAGTAATGGTTTTTGCAACAACAACGCCACAGGGCCACAGTACCTATGTTGCTAATTCTCAATTAGCGCAAAGTATGCAGGTAATTACTATAAAAGAAATGGAAAAAGAACAAGCCATTGCTGCTTTAGAAGGACATATTGGAGGTATTGAATATCATCATCATGTGTATTTTTCATATGATGCACTTGAATCAGCCGTCGTGCTTGCAAAACATTTTTTACATGATACACCATTGCCAAAGAGTGCAATTTCTCTTGCAAAAGAAGTTGCGACATTTGTTGCACGCTCTTCTGGGAAAAAGCATCTGATTCAAAAAGAAGATATTGCCTCAATTGTGCATGAAAAAACAGGAGTGCCAATTACAAGTATTACAGAAGATGAATCAGGGAAATTATTATCACTTGAAAAAGAAATGCACGAAAGAGTTATTGGGCAAAATATGGCTGTGGAGCAAGTGGCAAATGCACTTAGACGTGCACGTGCAGGGGTGAGAGAAACAAATAGGCCTATTGCGAGTTTCTTATTTATGGGGCCAACAGGAGTTGGTAAAACAGAATTAGCAAAAACAATGGCTGAAGTATATTTTGGGGGAGAAGCCCAAATGCTTCGCTTTGATATGAGTGAGTTTCAAACGCCTGAGTCAATGTATCGTTTAATTGGAGAACCAGGGAAACAGGGGAGTGGACTGTTAACTGAAGCTATTCGTAAAAAACCATTTTCATTACTACTACTCGATGAGTTTGAAAAAGCAAATCCTTCAATTTATGATTTATTTTTACAAGTATTTGATGATGGACGATTAACGGATGGTATTGGTCGTGTGATTGATTTTACGAATACCATTATTATTGCAACCTCAAATGCTGGGACAAAAGTATTGCAAGAGCATATACGTCAAGGAGATGATATGGAGCAAATTGCAGATGATATGAAACGGCATGTGTTGCAAGAATATTTTCGTCCAGAGTTGTTAAATCGTTTTGATGGTATTATTGCATTTACGCCACTGAGTCGAAAAGAAGTTGAGCAAATTGCAGTACTTATGTTGCGCCGCATAGAAAAAGAACTCGATGTTCGTGGTATAGGCTTTACTGTAAATGAAGAAGGATTAGCTGTTTTGGCTGAAGCGGGTTACGATCCTGAATTTGGTGCGCGACCAATGCGTCGGGCTATTCAAGATATAATTGAAAATCCGTTAGCAACACTATTAGTATCAGGCGCCATAGGAAGAAAAGATCATTTGGTCTTTGATGGACGTACATTGCGTAAAGAGTAATGGCGATCTATGAGAGCGCGTGAGAGATGATTGTATTGCAATAGGCTGATCTTCTTGTTACAATAGCCAAAATACATAGACATACTTTTATTATGATATATTTACTGTTTATTGTTGGAGCTGCCATTGGATCGCTGTTGTGTACAGGTGTTGTACGCGGTATTATGCTTCGTCTTGCTATTGTTGATGATCCAAAAAAAGCAGACAGAAAGATTCATAAACAACTCATGCCCTTAGGTGGAGGATTGGCTATTTATGTTTCATTATCTTTATTTTTAGCTATTGCAGTGTATTCCGGTTTGATTGGGACTGACATTCCGATATCATCTTTGATTGGTTTAGCTATTGGTGGAGCCATTATTATGGCTGGAGGGTTACTTGATGATAAAAAAACATTGAAACCAAAACAGCAAATCATTTTTCCTATTATTGCTGCAGTGATTGCAATTGTAAGTGGTGTTGGTATTGAAAGTATGACAAATCCAACAGGAGGAATATTGCATTTAGATATGTATAGTATCTCCATTAATGGTTTGGGTCAGTGGATGCTTTTGGCAGATACTATTGTCTTTGTTTGGTTAATAGGAATGATGTTTACGACGAAATTACTTGATGGGCTTGATGGCTTAGCAACTGGGATTGTGGCTATTGGAGCATCTATCATTTGGATCATGGCTTTATCTCCACAATGGTTTCAACCAGAAGTGGCATTATTTGCCAGTATCTTTTTAGGGTCTTGTTTGGGATTTCTTTATTGGAATTTTTTTCCTGCAAAAATATTTTTAGGAGAAGGTGGTAGTATTTTTATTGGGTATATTTTGGGGAGTTTAGCGATTATTTCAGGAAGTAAAATTGCGACAACTGTATTGGTTATGGGAATACCTATGCTTGATATGTTTAGGGTCATGCTCCGTCGTTTTAAAAAAAAATCTTCTGTATTTCATGGAGATTCAGAGCATATTCATTTTCAATTACTTGAAACAGGTTTGAGTCACAAGCAAGCGGTATTATTGCTTTATAGTATTTCTTTTTTATTAGGGTTTTCTACATTTTTTTTACAACAAATCGCTCAATTAATTGCACTTAGTTTTTTATTTGTTCTTATGCTTATCTTGGCAACATGGTTTCAAGTACATAAGAAAACATAATATATTTATATGAAAATTAAAGAAGCTATTGGTAAATTGAGTATTGTCTTTATCCTTATATTTATTGGTGGAAGTATCTATTTATTTCGTGCAAGTAAGGTACTTGATGTTGTTGGTGTACGTATTCATGATCATGATTTGCAAGTGTTGGTGGCAGAGACCATTACACAAAAACATAAAGGATTAGGGAAAAGAGATACACTTGATCCATATGATGGTATGCTCTTTTCATATAAAAAGGCAGGAAGATATGGTATTGTGATGAGAGATATGCGTTTTCCTATTGATGTTGTTTGGTTAAATGATGCTGTTATTATAGATATGGCAGCACATGTGGCCTTAGAGCCTGGGGTAAAAGAATGGGAGCTGACCCCATATTATCCTCGTGGTGATGCGGATGTGTTTATTGAATTTCCTGCAGGAGCGATAGAAAAGTATGGAATGGCACTTGGGGATACATTTGAGCCAATTTATCAAGAATAAGGGAAAAAATGGTAAATACTTGACAAAATCTCTATTATTTACTATACTAATTCCGTCTCTTCTTATATCTTAGCTAGAAGCGATTATTTTAGAGTTATTAATTCTTATTATATATGTTTGCTGTTATCGAAACGGGTGGAAAACAATATCTAATCCAAGATGATCAATTTCTTGATATTGAAAAATTGGAAGCCGAAGTCGGTACAGATGTTGTCTTTGATAAGGTACTCCTTATTGCAGAAGATGATGGAAGCGATGTGAAAATCGGAACTCCATATCTAGAAGGTGTCAGTATTACTGCATCAGTAACTGATCAAAAAAGAGACAAAAAAATACGTGTTGTAAAATATAAACGAAAAGTTCGTTATAAACGTGTGCATGGGCATAGACAACATAAAACACGTGTTGATATCAAAAAAATCTAAAATCCCTTCATTGGGATTTTTTTTATTAGAAAATTATTTCTAGGTAGGTGTTTTTTTTGCTTAAATAGCGTATAATGAAAGAAATATGGTTTATTGTGCGTATAGATAAAGAGTATGGTATACGATTGTACAGAAAAAACAGATGCTGAGTTGGTTGCGCTTGCTTTAGAAGATCAAGAGGCCTTTTTGTGTATCATTAATAAATTTCAGGGACCATTACTTCGCTATATTAAACGGATTTCTGGTGTTTCTCATGATGATGCTCAAGATGTCTTACAAGAGGTTTTTATTAAAATATATACTCATTTACATGATTATAAGCCTGCATTACCTTTTTCTTCTTGGGTGTACCGTATCACTCGCAATACAACAATTAGTTATTTTAGAAAAAAGAAACCACTCATTCACATGGAGCAAGAAGATATGGAACGATTAGTCCATACGATAGGTGAGCATATTGTGATAAAAAATGATGTAATTGATCCAGTATTAAAAAAAATGGATAAGAAATATCGAGAAATATTAGTTCTCAAATTTTTAGAAGAAAAAAGTTATGAAGAGATTTCTGATATTATTCAAAAACCAATTGGAACTGTTGGTACATGGGTTAATAGAGCAAAAAAACAATTTTTAGCAGCATATAAAGCACTATATGGAGAAAAATAATGATAAACTTGGACAAAAAGTTCTTGATACAATTCAACAAAAACAAGTAAAACCCTTACCAAAAGTATGGTTTTTAGGTAAGGAAAGTTTTTGGTGGGGTGGTGTAACCGTGAGTATCCTTGCTGCATTTGCGAGTATGGCTGTATTTGTGTTTATCTTATTTAGTCAAGATTGGGATATTGGGTCTGAGTTAGGGCGTGGTTGGATTCCTTTTATTTTGCGTGTTTTTCCATTTTTTTGGATGTTGATGATTATTTTGTTAGTATATTTGATTTATATTTCTTTGCGTCATACATCATCTGGATATAAATATAAGACTTCAATGATTATATTGTTGAGTGTTATTATTATTGCTGGTGTCGGTATAGGTCTTCATTTTTTAGGTGGTGGGCAAAAGACAGAAGAATTTGCACAAAGACATATGCCAGTATATGGAGCAATTCATCAGCAACGAATGCAATTATGGCATCAACCAGAGCGAGGCTTTTTAGCTGGAAGTATTGTGGCTATAGAAGGGAAACATGTATGTATATTAGAAGATTTAGGAAAAAATATTTGGCATGTTCAATTAAAAGATGTTGATAAACCTATTATTTTGCATATTGGCATGCAAGTGAAAGTGAGAGGAATAGTAGGGAATGAACAATGGTTTTTTGCAGAGTCAATTCGTCCATTTTTTCCAAAAAGAATCATGCTAAACAGGTGAAGTGAAATAAAATAGAGAGTATATGCGTATATATTAATACGCGCGTAAACAATTTTATTTATAGTTAATAGAGACATATGAACAATAAATTTTTAGTAACAGGATTAGTACTTGGGGGAGTTGCACTGGCAGGGACTACATTTGCTTTTCAAGGAGATATGAGTCTTCGTCTTTCTGAAGATAGAGATGCTCATCGTGCTTCTATGCAAGAAGTTATGGATGAAAAAGATTATGATGGATGGAAAGTATTAGTAGAAGAACGACATGCTGCAGCAGAAGCACGTCATCAAGATATGCAAGAAAGACATGCACAAGTATTGTCAGCAATTGATTCTCCAGAAGATTTTGCAAAAATGACTCAAATGCATGAATTACGTCAATCAGGAGACATAGAGGCTGCTGAAGTTATTCGCGTTGAGCTTGGGCTTCCTGAAATGGGTAATGGAGAGGGAAGAAAAATGGGAAATCGTCAAAAACGTGATGGTAGCGGCGCACAGTACCATAAAAATCAATAAAGATCTATTTCTTCATTCATAAAAAAATAGTATTAATATGTGCAAAAAACATGAGACTAAACATCTCGTGTTTTTTATTCACACAATATGATTGACAATTATGAGTATATTTGCTATAGTAGAGGCACCCATAGACAGTAGCTTCCTTGCTTTATGTAAGGATTAAATAGGCTACCGAGGAATCTCTTATTGTGTTTTTATCTAAAAATACATAAAAACAAGGTCGAAGAGTAATCCTAAAGGTCTGTGGAATAATCCACAGTTTTTTTATTAGACTTGAAGATGCTGGATTTATTCAGTATATCTAAGAGAAATTAGTCCATTATGGCTAAAACACGTGTACAAAAAGAAGAATCAATTTCAAAGATAGTGACAAGTATCAACGAAGCAAAAGCTGTTGTATTTGCAAATTATCAAGGATTGACTGTTTCAAAAATGGAAGAATTGCGTGGAAAATGTCGAGAAGCTGGAATTACTTGTGTTGCAAGCAAAAAAACATTGGTAAAACGAGCGCTTCATGATGCGGGAATGGATGTTGACACCAAAGCCTATAAAGGTGGTGTTGTTGCATTTTTCTGTGCTGAAGATGAAGTATCTCCTGCAAAAATCGTAGCAGAATTTGCAAAAGAAAATGATATTGTTACTATTTTTGGTGGAGTTCTTGAAGGACAATATATCGATGATGTAAAAGTCAAGGAATTGTCATCACTTCCAAGCAAAGAACAATTGCTTGCACAGTTGGTTGGATCACTTAATGCCCCTATTTCAGGATTTGTTCATGTCTTGGCAGGAAATTTACGTGGTTTAGTAACAGTGCTTGATGCAATTAAAAAACAAAAAGCATAATTTAATTATTTTATAGATTTAATATACGTATATGACAGAAGAAAACGTAGAAAAAAAAGAAGTTGTTGTACCTGAACAATTCAAATCTCTTGTTGCTGAAATTGAAAAAATGTCAGTGCTTGATTTAGCTGAATTAGTAAAAGTACTTGAAGAAAAATTTGGTGTTTCTGCAGCAGCACCTGCAATGATGATGGCAGCTCCTGGAGCAGCTGGAGCTGTTGCAGCTGAAGAAGAACAAAGCGAATTTACTGTTGAATTAACAGAAGTTGGTGATAATAAAATTGGTGTAATTAAAGCAGTAAAAGCAGCAACAGGTCTTGGACTTGCTGACGCAAAAGCTGTTGTAGATGGTGCACCTGCAGCTGTGAAAGAAAATGTAGCAAAAGCTGAAGCTGAAGAATTGAAAAAATCTTTAGAAGAAGCTGGAGCAAAAGTAACATTAAAATAAGGATTTTCTTTTTTAAAGAAATCAAAAAACTCCCATATAGGGAGTTTTTTGATTTCTTATATCCTTAATTTCCTTGTGATTGAATAAAAAGATTATGGTCGAGTGGTTCTGTGACGAAATGCACTAGCAAGAGTCGTGTCATCAGCATATTGAAGGTCGCTACCCATAGGAAGGCCACGTGCAAGGCGTGTAAGGATAATATCAGGAGTTTCTTTGCGCATAAACTGTTCAATATACATTGTGGTCGTTTCCCCGCGCATATTTTGATTTAAGGCTAAAATAACTTCTTTAATTTTACCAGATTTTAAGCGGGTAAATAGATCAGGGATTTTTGTATATTCAGGACTATGTTCTGAGTCAACGGTACCTCTGAGTACATGGTATAGGCCCTTGTATGTGCCCATGCGTTCAATGACCTCTACATCTTGTGGTTCAGCCACGATGCACAAGCAGCTGTGATCTCGGTTCGTATTAGCGCAAATAGGGCAAGGGGAGCTCGTATGAAATACCCAACACTTTGAGCAGCTTTTCATTTCTTGTATTAATCCTTTGAGAGCAAGGGTGAGCTCTGCGGCATCTTTTTTTCCAGATTTTAAGAGTGAAAAAACAAAGCGTTCAGCACTTCTTTGCCCAACGCTTGGTAATTGTCTAAATGCACGGATAAGTTGTTCTATTGGATCGGCGTAAGACATGCAAATACACGGTCAAAAAATAGAAGTTGTTATGAAAGTCCTGGTAAATTACCAAATCCACCCATATCTTTCATTTTCATTGCCATGACTCGTTGAATTTTCTTTTGTGCTTCTGCAAATGCTTTTTTGAGTCCATCTTGTAGTTTTTCTTTTTGTGATGGGTCAAGAAGGTCGTCATCAATAGCAAGTCCTGTGATGGCTAAATTTCCGTCCATAGTCAAGAGAATTTTGTCTCCGGCTGCTTTAACGGTAATACTTTCTTCTGCAAGCATTCCTTGTAGTTTTTTAGCTTCACTACGGATATCTTTGATTTGTTTGAGTTTGTTTAGCATATGTGGTTTTTATTAAATAAGGAGGTTATTACCTCTATAACTGATGAGTATTATAGCGTATGGTAGGGGAATAATCAAGAGCCATAGTTCTTCTTGAAGTATAAATACAAAACAGAGTCTATTATATAATAGACTCTGTTTATTTTTATGGATGTATTGTTATTTTGGGCTATTTTCCCCTTTTTTCTTTTCTTTTTCTTCAATTTCCTTTTTTAATTGAACCATTTTTAATTCTCGTCCGACCATCAATTTTTGAAATGATTCAAGTTCTTTTATCTTTTTTTCGAGTTGTTTTTTGTTGAGTGTTTCTTTTTTTGCTAATTGTTTTTCAATACGGACTGTTTCTTTTGCTTTGTCTTTTATTTCTTTTGTTTTTTTATTTACTTCTAAGCGAAGTGATCTGGTTAAAAAATAACTAAAGATGGAGCCAAATATGACAAAGAGCGCAAAGGTAATGATGGTAAATATCCAGATAGTCGTTAGTGTTTTATCAAGACCATAATATGCATCTTGTTCTTGACCAGAAAAAGCAATAAACCATGTATTATCCAGTAAGGTAATTGGTAAATAGATAAATATTTCATTTTCTTTTTCTGTGATAACATTAGTCTTATTTCCATCTGTAGCTGGTAATTTTTTATCTCTAAATACTTCGAGGTCAAAAATATTTTGGTGTTTTACTTCTTTTACATTTGAGGTAATGATTTGTCCATTATTATCAAATAAGAAAGAATCATGTGGATAGATATTGCTTGTAAATTGTGAAATGAGACTACTTAATTTATCGACATTAATCAAAAAAGCTACTGTTCCGTCATATTCTCCGTTTTTGATCACTGGATAATGAAGTGTTACTCCTTGAAACCCCTCTACAGTATCAAAAATATTACTGAGTACAGGTTCTTTTGTTTGTTTTATTTTTTGCATGTGTTCCTGTTCACTAATGTCGGCGCCAATTGAATTAAGGTCAATTGGATACATATCAGTGATAATGCCATGTTTATTAATACGATAACTGGCATGGACATATGTTTTGTTTGTTTCAAAAGAACTTTTGAGTAATAGGGATAATATTTCAGGATGTGTCTGTTCTGAGTCATGTATTTCAGTTTCAGATGTATATGCTTCTGCCAATGTGTCTAAATCATCACCCATATTTTTCAGTATGCTAGAAAATTCTTCAGACAGGAGTTCTTCCAGCTGGGTAAATTGTTCAATGTAGTTGTTTTTAAAATAATCCTTTAATTTATTAACGGTATAAAAAGATCCATTAAGAAATACAGCACTAATGAGTATGAAAATAAGACTTAAGAATATCAGTAGGGTTATTCTTTCAATGCGAATTATTTTAAAGTAGTACAATAGAGCGATAATAAAAAATATAATAACAATTGCACCGAATAGCCAATAAATAATATGGATATAGTTGTCAGTTTTTGATAATGGTGATAAAAACTGATTATTTGTTTCTTCACCCAGATAAATAAATTCATCGAGGTAGGTTGTTGCGGCAACACTTAAGCCAACACCATCTGCTGTTTTAGCGTCAACAATAGCAATATACATGTATTTTTCATTGATACTCCCATCGGCATCTTTCCAATCATAGATTCCTTCGGCTTCTTGTCCTCCAATGGTAGTTGAAATAATACGATAAAATTCTGGGAGTTTTTCTGCTAAATCATGTAAATTTGAGTCAATAATTGCAGGGTTTGTATGAAAACGATTATATAAAGTGGTATAATCAGTCACTGCTGTATATCCTGTTTTTCCAACTGGTTGTACCGCAATGTCAGTAAAATATTCGTCTTGTTGTAGTTCCTTAATGGTTTTTTCTGGGTTTGCTTTAATATAAATTTCTATTTGTTTGGCAACATCTTTTGCTTTTTGTTTTATGGCATCTTTTGCATATAGAAAGTCTTTTGTAATTTCATATTTTTCAATATATTTGCTTGCATCTTGTTGATCAATATAGTTGGTTGCGCCAACAAATAGTTTTTTACCATCAGCGGTGGTGTTTTTAACACAAGCCGTACTTAAAAATTTTTCAGTTAGGCTATCATCTCCTTCTTTCCATGTATAATATCCAGAATTAGGTTGACATTCTTCACCCATGGTTCGTTCAAAAATAGCCCACCAATCAGGGAGTTCTTCTTTTAATAAATGAGAATCAGTATTTTCTAATCGTTTTTGTGGGTGAAAATAAAAATATCCTGTTTCTGAATCAATAACACCTGTGTATCCTGTTTCTCCCACAGCTTGAATGGCTATTGTTTGAAATAGTTCGTCTTCTTGTAGATCAGCAAGAGTTAATTCAGGGTGAGTTATTAAGTATTCATTAATGTGTTGTGCCGTTTCTTTTGCTTTTAATTCAGTAGCTAATTCGTCAATTGATTTTTGAGGGTTTTGAACGGTGGAAGTTTGAGTATATTCATCAAGGTAGGTTGTTGCTGAAATAATTAAACCTTTATTATCGGCTGTTTTTTCATGTACGACTATTTGATAATTATATTTTTCTCGTGAAATTCCGTTTTCGTCTTTCCATAAGTAATAGCCTGAAGAATCATTTCCTTCTTCACTCTGTATTAATATGTCAAATAATTCGGGGAAATCTTCTTGAAATAAATGGGCATCAAAATCAATGAGTGTGGGTTGTTTATGAAATTGGACAATCAAATCAAAATCAAGAATAGCAGTGTATCCTGTTTTGCCAACTGGTTGAACTGCAATTGTTTGAAATGCGGGATCTTCTTTTAATTCAGCTAATGTTTTTTCTGGGTGATCTTCTAGATAAGTTTCTACTTCTCGAGCAACTTCGATGGCACGTAGTTTGATAGCGGTTTCTTCAAAGGTAGGGGGTTGAATTTCTTGAGTTGTAGTATTTTTTTCTTGCGCAATAGTTATTTGCCCAAAAGAAAGTGTAAATAAAAGGACAACAAAAAACAGCCATGGTTTTGATAATGAAAATATTTTGTTCATTTTGACAGGATTATATTTGAGTTAGGTGTAAACAAAAAGCTTTCTATAGTTGAAGAAATATATTTGTTTACGTTATTAATGTAATTATACCATTTTTTTGTATTGCGTGCGAATAAATATATTGTTGTATATGACAACATAAAAACAGTCTTATGTTATAAGACTGTTTTTTAAAATGAAGGTACGCGAGGAGAAGGTGGTGCACCAGATGGAGCCATGGATTGTGGTGGGGGAGGGGGTGCATTAAATCCACCATGATGTTGATCTAAATCACCAAAACTTGCTCTGGTTGCATCCCAAAAGAGTTTTACTACTCCAGTTGGTCCGTTACGATGTTTTGCTACATGAATTTCTGCTAAATGTCTTTCGTCTGGTGGAATATCTTCGAGTTTGTAATTTCGGTCAGCTGTTTTTCTGTAAATAAACATCACCACATCAGCATCCTGCTCAATACTCCCTGATTCACGTAGATGAGATAGTTTTGGAATAGCTGGCTTGGTTTGTTCTACTGCACGAGAGAGCTGAGACAGGGCAATAACAGGAACTTCTAGTTCACGGGCAATACCTTTTAAGTTACGACTTATTTCTGCCACCTCTTGTACACGATTATCACTACCACCATTACGATGAGAGGTCATTAACTGCAAATAGTCGACAATAATCATGCTTAATCCTTGTTCTGCCTGTAAGCGTCTTGCTTTTGCACGAATTTGCATCACATTATTATTTGGATTATCATCGATGTAAATTGGTGCTTCAGAGAGTACTCCCATTGCGTTTCCAATACGAGGAAAGTCATCACTATCTGGGCTGTCAGACAAGTTTCCTGTTCTCATTTTCCATAAATCAACACCGGCTTCTGCACAAAGCATACGATCAACAAGTTGTTCTTTGCTCATCTCAAGAGAAAATACGCCAACAGGTGCTTTTCCTCTAATCGCAGCGTTACGGGCAAGGTCCAAACAAAAGGCTGTTTTCCCAACAGAAGGACGGGCAGCGAGAATAACAAGATCAGATTTTTGAAATCCTGCAAGTAAGTTATCTAAATCACGAAATCCACTTGGAATACCACGAAGTTTCCCTTTATCGCGATGGAGTTCATCAATACGTTCAAATGCGTTGCTTAATACATGTTTAATAGGAGTAAAGTTTGCTTTAATGTTATTGTTGGTAATAGAGTGAATTTGTTTTTGTGCTTGATCAAGTAAAGAGTCAATATCAGCATTTTCTTCTTGGTAACCAAGTTTTGTAATTTGTTCTGCGGCAGAAAGGAGTTGTCTATGTGTTGCTTTTTTTTGTACAATACGAGCATATTCTTCAATATGTGATGCTGTTGGGACAATATTCGATAAACGGACGATATAGCTGTTTCCACCAATATTTTCAAGTAATTTCTTTTCACGCAGGCGGTTTGAGAGTGTTAAAACATCAATCGGTTCATTTTTAGAATATAATTCCATCATAATTTCAAAAATACGCTTATGCGCATTTTTATAAAAATGATCAGCTTCTGTTACATCTGTTATCTTAAACATGGCTTCTTTATCGAGAAGAATGGAGCCTAACAGAGACATTTCAGCTTCAATATTTTGCGGTGGTATCCGCGCTAATTCAGTTGTATTATTTGTTATTTGCATAAATCGTGCTTGTCTGTGTCCATCATATCGTATTTGCTTTGTCCAATCAAGAATTGACGTGTATAAGCTGTGATTAGTATGTGTACAACATAAAGATATTGCGAAAATAAGCGATCTTTCGTATACTACTGAATATAATATGGATGTATTGACATAATGTATGGCGAAAACAATAGCACTTATCAACAATTTATATGGAGAGTATGCACGAGGTGGAGCCGAGCGAGTGGTAGAGTCTTTGGTCAAACAATATCAAACAGAAGGATATCGTGTCATTGTGATTAGTTTAGGAAGAACAGCAAAGGTGGTTCAAGAGAATGATGTGACGGTATATTATTATAAGGCACCGCAGTTATTTTCTTATCTTGATTTAGATAAGCGTTTGTTTCCATGTAAATTAATGTGGCATCTTGTTGATGTCATAAATATTTTTTCTGCGCGTGGCATAATGAAGATACTAAAAAAAGAAAAAGTAGATATAGTACACACGCATAATATGATGGGTTTGGGGCTTCCGTTGATGAAGTGCATTCAAAAAAATAATATAGAACATCTGTATACCATACATGACGTGCAATTGGTAGAACCAAGTGGAGTATTAGCCTGGGATCATATAAAGGATACTGTTTTTCAAAAAGCATACACAATGATGACTCGTTGTATGGTAGGTAATCCTGATACGGTTTTTTATCCATCTCAGTATATGGCTGATTTTTATACAGCGCGAGGTTTTTTTAAAAAAAGTAAGATTGATATTCAATCACAGGCACTTGTTCGTACAACAGCTCTAAAAAAAGAAAAGGGGAAAGTCTTTATTTTCGTCGGTGGTCTAACAAAACACAAAGGTGCGCATTTACTAGAAGAAATGTTTTCAGGGATAGAAAATAAGGAATTATGTATTGTTGGTAATGGTCCATTATATAGGAGACTGTCTGACTGGGCAAAAAAAGATAGTAATGTGCATGTCTATGGTGGATTAACACATACAGAAGTTCTTTCATTATATGCACAAGCTGATACGCTTATATTTACATCAACCTGTATAGAAAACAGACCAAAAGTGCTTGAAGAAGCGGTGAATGCAGGATTACATATTATTGCAGCGAATACTGGGGGAGTAGAAGAAATGATAGGTGGTCTTGATGGTGTAACACTCGTGAATCCTGGAGACATTACTGCGTTTAGACAAGCAATAGAAGAATAAGATTATCGTGTATATTCATATACCCATACTTCATCATTGCCAAAGGTCCACCATGCATCGGCTTCAATTTTTGCATTATCTCGAATAGGGGCAGCGGGTGCCCAATAGCTTGTGTGAATAAAATAGGCTTTGTCTACACCCGCATAATCCATTGCTTCTTCTATCCAAAGTCTCTGTTGTCCTTGATAGACCATTTTTGCAAAGTAGGTATACATGCGTGATCCTGTTGGAATTGAATAAATATATTGTTCGCCATCTGCAACTTGGTGGTACGGTAAAAAGCCAAATTCTTTCATTGCAGTGATACCGAGCATCTGATTAGATAATACAATATAGTCTGTTTGTTCATTATTTTTTTCGTGAATAAAGTGTACGGCTTCAATATCTGCATCTCTTATAGATACCCCTGTATAATAGGAGAGTCTATTTCTTGTTGGGTAGGTAAAAAACCATGAAATAGTTAAGAAAAGGACTAAAAAGAGTATAGTAACAATTTGAGTTCTATTTTGTTGAGTTAAAATCCATGTATAGAGTTTTTTGAGTATGTAAGCAAATGCAGGAAGTAAAAAGAAATATGCCATCATCACAAGGCGTTTAGCATAGTTGCCTGCTTCATAATGCACAATATTTGAAAAGTGTATTGTCGTTGCAATAAGGGCTGCTGAAAGAAATAAGCCAAAGGCACTGGTAATAAAAAAGAGTTGTTTCTTTTTTTCTTTTATATGAAAAAGACCAATGCCCATAAGTGTAAGTATAATGATCGGGATAATGGCCTTGTATCGATAAAAAATAACCAGATTGAGTGGTGCTTGATCAAAACGTTCCCAATGTGGGGGAGTAAATAATGAAATAAATGTTTGCATGTCTGCCCAGGGGAGACTGAGCGTAATAGATTGTTTTAAATATATAGTAAGTATCAGTGGAAGGGCAATCGCGAGTATGAACGTATAGATGATACTTGTGTAGATACTAACATGTTTTTTGTTGTACCATGCAAAAGCAATAATACAGAGTGGAATACCTGCAATAGCGTGTGTTCCAACAGTCATAAGACAGAGCAGTGCAATAAGGAAGTGATCTGTACCAGTGGCATTGTTCCATCTGCGCCACATCCAAATAGCTGTGAGTGTAGATAAGAGAAGGGTAAGATTAAAAGGAGTTGTAAAGATAAACCAAGATAACACCATGAGTGGAATCATGAATATGGCAAAGAGGCTTGTGTAGTCTTGTTCTTTTTGTTGAAAAAGAAAGAGTGGTAGTGTGATACTTGAGAGTATTGGTACAAGAAAACTATCGATGTGAGCAATAGAAATATTACTAATACTATGTAGAAATAACACTAACATATATTGTCCGAGGTAGTACGGATTTTTTGGGAGAATCATGCCATGGTCGCGGATATATGTTTCACTGGCTTGATGAATAATTGGGTCATAGCCATAGCCGTTTTTAAATAAAAGAATAACAACACTCAGTAAGAGTATATATTGCAGTATACTCCCAATAAAAAGTAATCGAGAAGATGATTTCTTTTTGATAATACTAAAGAGAAAGAGTATTGTGGTGATGGCAAAGAGTATAAAAAACTTTGGACCAATCTGTGTCCATGGGGAATACAGGGTGCCGCCAAATTGTTTTGAGTAGAGTGTTCCAAGAAGAATAAGAGTGAGTATAATGGGTGCAAGGCCCCAGAGTGTTTTTTTTATATCAATATGTGGTGGTACTTGAACTGTTGGGAAAATTACTGTATGTTTGGTAGATAAATAGATAGAGATACTCGTGGTTATACACATGAGGATAAGTGCAACACTATTGCTCCAGCCAAAAAACCAGTATATAGGGATAGCAATAATACTTTGGCTGAGAATGATTGTGAGTATGCCCAAAAAGGTTTTTTGTGTTTGAGAAAGATCAATATTCCATATATTTCTCCAAGTATAGCCATGTATAAGAAAGTATCCTATATAAATAATGGGTCCAAGCATGCTTGGTAGTATAGAAAAAAGACTGAAAATAGACGATATTGTTACAATAAGAAGGATGATGGTATACTGTATACGACTATTTTGCATAAAAATTGGTATGTTTAGGAGTATGCAATATATGAATATTATTATGCACAGACTCACGTAGTTTTACTCGTGTAGCTTGTTGCAACAGCAGTACAAAACAATATTCATATATGACATATATATTAGTATAGAGATACCAATATTATGCCTAAGTATACCGACATTTTGTTGAAATAACAAGATATATGAAAAAAATATTATTACAATCAATGGGTAGCCTTGTATTATTGGGTGGGCTTCTTGGAAATATGTATCTTTGGCATCAAACCGTGCTTGGGGTTTTGTTGTTGTTTTTATTTTCTCTGTGGCTTGCATGGAAATGGCAGCCGAGTATTGCTAGGCTATTAAAAATCAAAGAAAAAACAATAATGACCTATGTTATTGCTGTAACTGTTGTGATATATAGCTATGCGCTTTTATCTGGAATTTCTGTCATGTGGCATCATCTGACTATGGCGCATATTACTGGAATTTTGAGTATCAATGCAGTGCTCCCAGTATTGTTTTGGGTAATCATGAAGAAGAAAAAGACAAAGAGAGATAGAGGAGTGCGTTTACTCGTTGATAAGTATGCTTGCAGTGCACACGCTGTATTTGGAAGAAGTCCTTTGTATTTAATTGCCTTTATTTTTTTATGGGCGATTGGGATGGCATTGTTATTTAGTTCAACTAGTGATGCGGTGTTACTGTCTCCTTGGCAAACAGTGCATCATCTATTCTCGTATATATTTGCCTTAGTGACCTTGTTAGTAGGTATTTTATTATTTTCTCGGCATAGTACAGGAGTATTACTCATTGTACTTATGTTGTACGGGGTATTACTTCATGCCTATGTGCCATTGTCTCATGTTTTACCATGGGGTGGAGATGTGTGGCGCCATATTGCAATAGAAGAAAGAATTGTCAATGAGGAGTTTATTCATCCCGTGTTGTTTGGTGAGATGAACGATGTTATTTCTGTTTGGAGTCTTGATATTCCACGAGTATTGGTTCATCCACAAAAATATAGTTATAGTTTACTTTGGGGCTTAACGTCTATTATTCATACGTTGACTGGTCTTTCTTTAGAATGGATTCATATTTGGTTGGTGCCATTACTTTTTGCATTAATTGTTCCTGTATTATTATTTCGTTTGGGGCATCTCTTATTTAATCATCCACGGCGTGGGCTTTGGTTTGCTGCCGGGACTTTTGCAGTGTATCCGTTTCAAGCAGCAGGGTCTCTGACTATTCCTGTGAGTTTGAGTTTTGTCTTTTTTCTGTTGACCCTTATTGTGTGGGCGACATATTTGCGTTATGGCTATCGTTATATGCGAATACTGCTTTTGTTTTTAGGAATACTTTTGTGTTTTGCTTATAGTCTGTATGCGATATTATTTTGGGGGCTACTGTTATGTACTGTTGTGTATCAAAAAATAAAACGGATAAAAAATATTGGATTACGACGGGTATTGTTTTGGCTACTGATGATTGCTTCTATGGGAGTTATTCCATTGATTGAATGGCTATTTGGTACTTGGCACATGACGTCATTTTCGCTAAATAATGTGGTACAAGCACTTGGACAGTGGAGTGGGTGGTATTATGTGACTGAGATTCGCGATCATGATATATTGAGTGGGAATATTTTGATAAACCACACACCAAGCTATGCCTATGTTGCTTCTTTTCTTACGATGTGGCGTTGGTGGATTTTGGCCGTATTAGCAGGTATATATGCGTCAGTGGGTGCTGGTATATTTTTTGTTATAAAAGATGCCATGGATGATCGTTGGCGTGTATTGTGGTGGGCATCTGTTTCGTTATTTGGTGGCTATATTATTGGTTGGCATTTTGGAGCCGGTGATTTAGCACTTGTGCGTCGCCTAGATATTGTGCTTGCATTGCTTGTTGTATTATTTGCTGTTCGTGGTTGGGGAGATCTTATGGATATTTTACGGACACGAGTAGCCAAAAAAACGTATCGAGTGATATTACTTACATGTGTGTTATGTTTTATTGCTTTAGGTCTGCAAACATATCTCAGTGGGCCTGATGAGCATGTGATCAGTAAAGATGAGTACGATGCCGGTCAGTTTATCTCAGAAGAATTGTCTTGGCATGAACCTGCTTGTGTTATTGCAGATACCTGGGTACTTTTAGCGCTAGAGCGCTCTACTCATGCGTATGTGGTCGGAGGAGGATTCCCTATGGAACATCAATATGGACAAAGAGAGCGAGTAGCGCTTTTTGAAGATATCGAACAAGGTACATTTACAACATCGTCACTTGCTCACGCACATACATTAACTTCTTCTACGGAGTGTTTTGTCGTAACAGAAAATGATGTTGTTTTAGATGAATTATTTGAAGAGCAAGAACGTATTGGTTCATTGCATGTATGGAAGGAAAAAAGGCAAGAAGTTGTCACAGAGTAAATAGTAGGTTATAATAGAGATCAATTACATAAGGTAACATTTTTTTATGCAAAATATACAAGAAGTATTTGCTCGCGTACAAGAAAACAAAAAACAACTAAAAGATCTTAAAGCGTCATATAATGATGCGCTTGATATGACCAGTGGGTATAAAGAAATTGCAGAAGAATTAAAAACACTTCGAGAAAAGAAAAAACAAGTTGAAGCACAAGTGAAAGAACAATTTATCAATGAGTTTACTCAAATGGAAGATTTGAAAATCGATATCCAAAGTGATATGGAGTTAATTAGCGATATTGCTATGACGCAAATTATGAAAGGGGAGACGGTTGATATTACTGATAAATATGATAATCAGTATGAACCGATCTTTAAAGTTTCATTTAAAAAAATGACCTAGTTTTTATTTATTAAGAAAGAATTATATGGCTGTTATTGTATATTCTACGCCAACGTGCCCGTTTTGTCATCAAGCAAAAGATTACTTATCACAAAAAGGTGTTGAGTTTGAAGATGTCAATGTTGCAGAAGATCAAACTCGTGCAGAAGAAATGGTAAAAAAATCAGGACAAATGGGAGTGCCCGTGTTAGATATTAATGGAGAAATCTTAGTTGGGTTTCAACCGGTCTTGATTGATCAAGCACTTGAGAAATAGAGAAATTGGTAAAAAATCACAAAAAAGCCCTTAAATAATGTTGTAGTGACCCGGGTGGGACTCCCGCCTTCGCTAAAGCTATGGCGGGTAAACTTCTCACCCCACAAATAGGGTGTGTTGTTATCTGTATAAATAAGAACAATCTCCATTGATATGAAGATTGTTCTTTGTGACCCGGGTGGGGTTCGAACCCACGACCATTCCAGACACTAAAGTGTCGGGACTGCTCTACCGGCTGAGCGATCAATGAGAGCTTGTATTCTTGTATGATTTTTCCATTTTTTAATTTGGTATTCTCTTTTTCGGGCTTCGGTGTGTGTTTCAAAATTTTCTGTGTATACCAAAATCCACGGCTTATGAATCCGTGTTGTTTTGGTATTGCCACGAGCGTGGTCTTGTAATCTTTTTTCTAAATCTTTGGTAGAACCAATATAAAATTTATTGGTTTCCTTTGATTGTAGAATATAGAATGTTCCTCCTATCATATTGTAGTGACCCGGGTGGGGTTCGAACCCACGACCATTCCAGACACTAAAGTGTCGGGACTGCTCTACCGGCTGAGCGATCAATGAGAGCTTGTATTCTTGTATGATTTTTCCATTTTTTAATTTGGTA
>JAHJIX010000001.1 GCA_018823045.1 Patescibacteria group bacterium
CTAGCGTGAGTTTATTCCGGAAAGAGGCGAACGTCTTCGTAATGGACTGCTGTACAGCAAGTTAATTGCCGTTTTGTTTGTATACACCAACGTTTCTGATTTTAGGTTGTTCGTTATGAGTATTTTCGATTCCTAAAGCTTTTATTATTTTTTCTTCTTCAGGTGACATTTTCTCAAGCTTATATGTTGCCTTTGGTTTCCCTGTTTTTTTTGACTCTTCTAATATTGTCGCAAGCCTTACGTTGTTGAGCAGGTCTAATAAGTTGTCCAGATTTCCCGCATAATCTGCTTTAAGCTTTGCCTCTCTCCATATTATGCTTGACAGTAGATAGCCGATAGTACATATAAAATTGTGTACCTTGATCTTTTGGTCAGTCCAATGGTATTGCGGTCTCATTGTCAGATGATATGGGTTTTTCAAATTTTTGAACGTATGTTCTATTTTAGATTGACCATAGTAAGCTGTTATAATTTCCTTGCTTGTCCAGTCATGTCTGTTAGTCATGATAATCCTGAACCCAAGGTTGTTTTCAATATCCTGAAGCCGGTCGGTATCAATATTGTAGTTTAACAAAAATTTTCCATCTCCTGCTTCAAGTATTTTCCATTTTATTACATCTTTTAAAAATTGACCTTTGACGATCACCCGGATCTGCTCCTCCAATTTTTCCTTATCTCGTTTTTTGGTTTTCGGGTTTACAAGTGACTGTTGAAGTTTTTTCAGTACCTCTTCCTTTTTGTCAAGACTTTGATAGATGCCCCGGATTTGACCTGCTTTTAATCTATCGGAAACAAATACCAGAATGGTCCTGTCATCCCCCCACACATGACTTTTTTCACGGTAAACTGCGAATGAGTTGCCGTTCAGTTTTATGGAAGACATATTTCCGGTTGACTTTTCAATTATATCTTTATGATGATAAGGGGTTAGCGCTGCTACATAATAAAGGCCCAGTTGTTTTACAATGTCAAGGTTCTTTTTCGAGTTGTTTCCCCGGTCAAAAACTAAGCTGTGTTTTTCAAGGCTCAGTCCTAAAGATTGCATTCGGGTTTTAATTTTCCCAGCTACTTCCTCAAAAACGGTACAGTCTTGCAAATTACCCTGATAGGTGTGGTGCAATAAAGGTATATGGTCTTCTTTGCTCACGACCATGGCAAGTCCTACTTGTCTCAAATCGGTCCTCTTTTGCTTATTCTTTCCTCTTTGGGCAACTGAGCAATGGGTATTGGTTGTGTCTATATAAGTAAAGAAATTTGTTGTGTCATAAAACAATGTATCTGTTTGGATTTGATAAGACTCAAACAAACGTAATAATATTTCCTGCTCGGCTAACTCAATTGCATCCTCTGGAAAACTGTCCATCAAATCCCAGAAGTGTTGACTGTCAACTTTACTCAAGCTACTTCGAAGCAAGTATTCTGCTGATGTGGTCCTTGCCCAGCTCCACCAGCCCATTTTGCTTGTCGGCGTACATACGCGCCCAATAGCTCCAAGTAACAAGGTTGCTCCTGCTGTTAAATTATTTCTTACCGGTTTCTCTGCCATATATTCTCTCGAGGATTTGACATAATTGTTCAAAATATTTATTATGTCAAGCTTTCCTGCAACATCAATCAAGGCACATACAGCACCATGAGAGTATGACTTAAGATTTAATTCATAGAGTCCCTGCAATCGCTTTAATAAGTCCTCAGCCTTGCCAAGATACGCCAGAACTACTGGTCTTGGTTTCCCATTTATTCTTCTGGATTCTACGATATACCAGTACTTGTGACCCCTTGATTTCTTGCTTTGAATTGTAGCCATCTTAGTGTATACGTTAAATTTTCATGACGCAAATATACTTTATTCATAGACTAATTGCAAATACAATACAAATATTAATCAGTGTATACATGTTAATAACTAAAAGAAAACGGTGGAATGGATTGAAAATCAATCCATTCCACCGTTAAAAAAAAACCACAAATCAGATTCTATAATAAACTCACGCTAGCTTCCCTTGAAAAGTCTCTAAAGATACCATTTTTTTTGTCGAAACACATTTGCTATTAATGATAAGCCGATAATAATAAACACCGCTATCGTATGCCTTCATCGAAACTTCAATTCTGTTCCCATCTGCCGGGGCTGGTATTTGATGTAATATGTATTGC
>JAHJIX010000008.1 GCA_018823045.1 Patescibacteria group bacterium
CTTATAAATAAAATATATATAAGTACCCACTAATGATGATTAGGGCTAATAGGGTAAAAGGTACAGCTATTCTCATATATCCCAAGAAACTCATATGTTGTTTTGTTTCTTTTTTTACAAGACCAGCGACAATAACATTTGCCGAAGCTCCAACAAGTGTTGCATTTCCTCCAATATCAGCACCAAGCGCAAGAGCCCACCAAAGGACTTTTCCTCCACCAAGTTGATGAATAACTGGAATCATCGCTGCAACAAAAGGAATATTATCTACGACTGCAGACATAAAAGCTGATCCCCAGAGAATAAGCATCACGAGCATATTTTGGTTATCTCCAACATGGCTAGTAATACTATGAGCTGCCATATCAATCAAACCAACTTCCTCAATACCACGAACCATAATAAAAAGTCCAATAAAAAAGAAAATAGTTGGCCATTCAATATCTTTAAGATGATCTTCTGGATCACGAAGACTTAAGAGAAGAAGGAGTGCCGCTCCAGCAAGAGCAATCGTTGCACCTTCTATATGGGTAAATCCATGAGTTAAAAATCCAAGGACAACAGCGCCAATAGCAATAAGAGAATGCCAGAGTAGTCCCATGTCTGTAATCGCTTCTTTTGGTGAAAATCGCATAATTGATGCTCGAGCAGCATCATTGGTTTTCATATCTTTTCTATATAATAAAATAAGTCCACCAAGTGTAATTATTGCAACTAATGCACAAACAGGCATAAGATTCACTAAAAAGTCATTAAAAGATAATCCAGCCGCACTTCCGATCATAATATTTGGAGGGTCTCCAATAAGAGTCATGGCTCCTCCAATATTTGAAAGTAAAATAGTACTTACAAAAAACGGGTAAGGACTTATCTTTAAATTATTGGTAATAACAATAATCACGGGGACCAAAAGCAAAACAGTGGTAACATTATCGAGAAGCGCAGAAAAAACCATGACTAAAATATTTAACAGTAAAAATATGAGGATAGGGCTTCCTTTTGTCTTTTTTGTAAGCCAAAAAGCCACTGCTTGAAACATACCTGACTGTTTGGCAATACCCACTAATACCATCATACCAACAAGAAGACCAAGGGTATTAAAATCAATACCATGTATTGCTTGTTCTTGGGTAATAATTCCGAGTAATATCATCAGTATTGCACCAATAAGAGCAACGACTGTTCGGTGTATTTTTTCACTGATAATAAAGATAAATGCTGCAAAAAAGATAGTTACTGCTGAGAGAAACAAAAGAGACATATATATATTTAAATTTTATTTAAAACATCTCCTACAGCGAGTTTTATATCTGTTCGATTGATATAGCCAACTAAATGGTTATGTTCATCAACAATTGGTAATTGACGAATATGAAAGCGGGCAAGAAGTGTTAATGCTTCAATGAGTGTGTCTTCTTTTTTTGCTGTTTTTACTTGTGTCGTCATTAATATAGAAATAGGATCTGAAGCAACTTCTTTTGTTCGTATTTTGAAGACATCTTCTGCTTCAAACATGGCTAAATTACCGTTTTCTTCTAAATAGTCAGGGACAATGTGTTTAATAATATCCCAACTTGAGATAATTCCTGCAACGGTATTATCTCTATTGATAACAACTACTCCATTTGTTTTTTCTTTGATCATAAATGCAATAACTTCAGAAACAGTATTTTCAGGGTATACTGTTTTTATGTCTGTTTGCATATAATCTTGAATATGTGAAATAAGTGCATTTCTCATATAATAATATACGATAGTGAATATACACTAAAGTATATTCTTTTTATATAAATTGTCAAGCACTTTTTTAGTTAAAGTGTTGTATTTTTAGGCAAAAAAGAAAAGGGAACCTCTTTTGGGTGTTGTATATCTATCTAATTATAAAATATAACTATCGTCAATAGAGTATTTGTTGTCAGATGATGTGTTTTGGTGTATGGTATATGTAATTATTAGTATATTTTTATTTCTATGGATAAAAAAGTATTACAAGAAGAACTCAATTTTTGTTTAAATATGTGGGAAGAAAAAGGTGGATGTACTTTTGGTGGGGGAACGAAGTGTCAGGAGTGTGCCTCTCCTTATTTATTATGGAAGCTCATTGCTGGAGAAGTGTTACATGGAGATATGGAGCGCTTGAGTTTGGCGGATTGGAGAGAAAAGGAAAAAAGTTTTGTTGTATGATATACATAAAAAAACCAGAGAATTTTAATGCACGTTTTGATGTGGTGAGTTGTTTTGTAGAACACGATGAAGAAATATTATTGTTGCATAGACAAGATCATAAACCACAAGGAAGTACTTGGGGAGTGCCTGCAGGGAAGGTCGATGATGGGGAAGACATTATACAAACAATGCAAAGAGAGATACAAGAAGAGACAGGGTATAATCTGGATGGTGAACATTTGTTTTATTTTGATAAAGTGTATGTGTCTTACCCTGATTATGATTTTGTTTATCATATTTTTCATGTAAAAGTAGCTGATAGATCAAGCGTTGTTATTAACGAGGGAGAGCATAAAGATTTTAAGTGGGTTTCACCAAAAAAGGCATTACAAATGGATTTGATTCAAGATGAAGATGCCTGTATTGAATTGTTTTATGGTATATAGCAAAGATAAATAGTTAAGTATTATTATATATTAAATATATGCTCCCAAAACTTGTACGGGATAAGATTCCACAAATTATCAAAGATGATAACAGAACACCAATTACACACATTGCAGGAGATGATGAATATTGGGTAGAACTCCGAAGAAAATTAAAAGAAGAAGTGGATGAATTTTTAGCAGATGAAACAGAAGAAGAGCTAGCCGATGTACTTGAAGTCCTCGATGCTATTTATGCATATAAGGCATATACCAAAGCAGGAGTGGAAAAAATTCAGCAAGAAAAAAGAGATAAACGAGGTGGGTTTATGGAAAAAATTATTTTAGATGAGATTCAGTGATTTTCACGAGATAGAAGAGAATATCGTGAAAAAGTATTAAAAAACAGTATGTTTTCACGATATTATTGACAAAAATGTGAAAATTTTTAAGTAATTATATTATGCAAACAGAATACGAAGCCTCATTTTACCCTATAAAACCAGAAAAAATACGTGAAAAATTAATTGATATTGGGGCAAAACAAAAAAGAAAACAATACAAACAAACACGAACAGTATTTGCTTTCCCTAAAGGGCATGAAATGAAAGGGGCATTTTTGCGTGTGCGTGATGAAGCAGGGCGTATTACAATGACCATTAAAATGATTGCTGCAGAAGAGGGGATTGAACGACAAAAAGAAATTGAGTTAGTTGTGGATGATTATGAGCAAGCGCTTGAATTTGTGAGTACATTAGGTGCTACACAAAAATCGGTGCAAGAGACAAAACGTGAACTTTGGGAGTATAAAGGAGTAGAAATTATGATTGATTGGTGGCCATTTTTAGAGCCTATTATTGAAATAGAAGGGGAGAGTGAGGCAGTTGTTTGCACACTTGCAGAACAATTAGGTTTTAATTGGGATGATGCTATTTTTGATACGATTGATGCGGTATATACGAAAGTATATGGAAAAACAAATGATGACATAAATAATCATACACCAAAAATTGTTTTTGATATGGACAATCCATTTATCTGATAGATTGATTTTCTTGATGTATCGTGTTATACTGTTCTCACTATTTTAAATATATTTATATGACTGAACAACCAGTAAAAAATACGACAACAAAAGAAGATATTGAAAAAAATAAAGGTATGGCAGCTCTTGCATATATCATCTTTTTTCTTCCGATGCTTACTGAGGCAAAAGATTCTCCATATGCGATGTTTCATGCAAATCAAGGATTGGTGTTATTAATTCTTGCTGTGCTTATATCAATGTTCGGTTCACTTCCATTGATTGGATGGTTTGTGATTATGCCATTAGGGTCACTATTGGTGATTGTTCTTTGGTTTATTGGTATCATTAATGCGATTAATGGAAAAATGACAGAATTACCATTGATTGGTAGTTTTCATTTGATTGATCAAAAATAATAAAAAATATAGTATAAAAAAACTCCTTGATATCAAGGAGTTTTTTTTATTTAAGAAAATCTTTGAAAATATGATCTCGTATACTTTGGCTGACAGAGTCTAGTGTTCGTTTTTCAAATAGGCCAAAATTTCCTAATACAAATTTTGACATATCATGCATTTTGCGTGTATTGCTACTGGCAACACCAACACGGAAACGAGTAAAATTTTTGGTACCAATGTGTTGCATAATTGATTTAATGCCATTATGCCCTGCATGGCCACGATCAGTTTGTACTTTATATTCTCCCAGTGGAATATCTTTGTCATCTTGAATAACGACAATCTCTTCAGGAATTATTTTATAATATTGTGCAATGAGTCCAACACTTTCTCCAGATCGGTTCATAAACGTCATGGGCTTGATGAGAATGATTTTTTCTCCAGCAATAGAGCAGCCTGCAATTTGTGCATTAAACTTTTTGCTGAGTTCCCAATTGTTTATGTTGTGTGCGGCTAAATCATGGTGCAGTGCATCAAGAATCATAAAACCAACATTATGTCGTGTTTTTTCATAACTCTTTCCTGGGTTGCCCAGGCCAACGATAAGACGCATAGTGAAGAAGGGCTAAAAATTAGCGGTGTACTTTTTTTAATTTGATCACAATTGGTGTTGCAAAAAAATCAAATTGTTCTCGAAGGCGATTTTCAAGATAGTGCACGTAAGAGCGGTGGAGTGATGTTTGTTGTTTAATAAATAATTCAAAAATAGGTGGGTTTTCGTTTACTTGATGCATGCCAAGTAGTTTTGGATGTCGTGTTCCTTTTCCTCTAGCGGGACGATGTTCTTTTGTTGCATTTTCCAAGAATTTTTCGAGCGCACGATTAGCAATATGTGTTTGTCGTGCATGCCAAGCGTGTAAAATTGCAGGAAAAATTTGATGTACTTTTTCTCCTGTTTTTCCGCTGACAAAAAATATCGGTGCAAATTTTAAGTGAGGAAAATATGAATGCACCATACGTTGTACATGATTTCGGTGGGTATCATCGTTTTCTTCTGTTAAATCCCATTTGTTTATAAGAATAATAACACTCTTTGAGCGCTTTTCAAGTAAACCACCAAGTTGCATATCTTGAGAGCTAATTGTTTCGCTTCCGTCAAGAACAAGTAAGGTGATTTCTGAGTCATCAGCGGCATGAATACTTTTGTGAATACCCATCCGTTCTAGTATACCATGAACTTTTGATTTTCTTCGAATACCCGCAGTATCTATGAATTTTATTTGTTGTTTAATTGTTTCGCCAGTAGTTGTGGTTTGTTCATAGGTAACCAATGTATCATGTGGTTCTCGTGTTGTGTGCGCCATTGGGCTGACAATGACTTTCTCTTGTCCGATTATTTTATTAAATAAAGAAGATTTACCTACATTTGGTTTACCAATAAGACTGACGGTAATTGTTTCATTATAATGGTCCTCTCGGTCTGCATCTTCTGGGTTATGATCAAGGGTTTCAAGCATTGTAAAAACATGGTCAAGTAAATCTCCTGTCTGTTTTCCACTTGCTCCGGCAACGGCAAAGGGTTCTCCAAGGCCTAATTGGTACCATTCTTTATCTGTGAGTGTCATTTCGACACGTGGATTGTCTACTTTATTTGCAATAAGCAATACGGGTTTATGTGTCATTTTTCGTAAACGTTTTGCGAGTTCTTTTTCTTGTGGAAGTACTCCTGCACGTGCATCAACAACAAATAAAATAATGTCGGCTTCCTTTATTGCGCGTTCTGATTGGATAATAATATCATCAGCAAGAGGAACTTTCTCATCATCAAATGTGAGTCCCCCTGTATCAATAAGGGCAATTTCTTGTCCACGCCAAACAATAATACCTTCGTTGCTTGTTCTTGTTGTCCCTGGAATATCTGAAATAAGCGCTTTATTTCCTTTTGTTAAGGTATTAAAGAGGGTAGATTTTCCAACATTAACTCGTCCAATAAGTGCAAGTGTTGGTAAATTTCTTTTTGAAATGTATTTTTGTGTTTTTGTCATATTATTCATTAAAATTTTCTCCTAAAATAACGAGAATGTCACTATCATCATTGGCGCTTTCTCCTTCGGGCATATTTGCAATTTTTGTAATAGATAGCTCTGTTTTGAGCGCCTGTATAATGGCTTCATCAACTGGTTGTAGTAATACAAGGCTACTTTCTATTTGCGGTCGAATTGCTGTATTATCAATATGTTTAATTAAGAATCCTTTATCTTCAAGCTGTTTTTCTACACGAGCAGCAAGACCAGCACGCCATGTCCCATTTTGTACTTCTATGTTTGTGTGATCATAGACAACAATGGGCGTTTTTTCTTGAATGGGGGTATGATCTTCTGTAATTTGTGGTGGATTACTAAAAATATGTTCAATTGATTGATTAATATCATCAAATGAACCAGAGGACGGTTCAAGAATCCATTCTCCATTGGCATTAAAGCCTTGTGTTAGATATCCATCAGGACTATCATCAAGGGTTAAATTAATTACTTCTTCGGTATTGAGCTCTTTTGCCATCCGTACAAACATCATAATATCTGAAAATTCTAAGTTCATCAAAATATGAGACTGTAAGGAGTCTAGTATATTATGTATTTTTAGCGGATTTGTCAAGGTCTCAAATGATAATAATTTTTCTTTGAGGGCTAAAATCATCTGTTGTTGTCGTTTTGAACGGGCATAATCAGATCCCTCTCCATTGTTTCCATGGCGTGAACGGGCATAAATGAGTGCTGTACGACCATTCATTGTCTGTATACCTTTTGTAAATGATATTGTTTGGTACTCTTCATTTGGGGCAGGGTACTCATAATCAATAAATGAACGCTCGACATTAATAGTGATGCCACCAACATCATCAATGAGTTCTTCAAATGCTTTAAAATCTATACGAACAAAGTAATCGATTTGCTGATTAAATGTTTCTTCAACGACATGGCTTGCAAGTATTGGTCCTGCATCAGCCTTTTTTGCTTCTCCAAAGGCATTGGCATGGTTAATTTTTCTCTTTCCATAGTCAGGAATGTATACATTCAGATCACGAGGGATAGAAACCATACTAATTCGTTGTGTAGAGGGTTCTATGCTTGCAAGAAGAATAGTATCTGTTAAAAATGGGCCATCATGTCCTGGACCACCTTGTCCTAAGAGTAAAATATTAATTCGATCTTTTTCTTCTCCTTGTAATTCCTTTTCTTTTTTGCTAAATAGATGCTTCATGCGGTTTAAAAACCCTTCAGGATCTTTGGGTTCGAGTGTAATAGGGTCGTATGCAGACGGGTCTTCTGATAGACTAATAGAAAAAAATAGACGACTTGCACAACCACCAATAGTTAAAAAGAGAAGAATAAAGATAATAAAAAAAACAACCCACTTTGATCGTGATTTTATCTGCTCTGTTTCTCGTTGTAAAAAATTGATTGGATTTGGACGCATATGCGCCAAGTATACACAAAAAATGTCATTTTGGCAATGGCAGTTCTTTTATTTGTCTATCTGAGATGTTCTTTCTCTCATATCTATGGTATAATACTTATATTCTTAATGATCATTGGTATGAAACCAGGGATATTTACACAAACAAGAATTACAAAAGAAAGTGCAATTGGGCAAATTTTTCATGAATGGAGTATTCCAGAGTATGAATCATTTGAACGACCAAAGCGTTGGTATGTAACTATGGGGATATTGGCAATATTTTTGATTATTTATGGATTATTTAGTGGTAATTTTTTATTTGCGTTAATTATTATATTATCTGCAATTATTTTGTTTTTACAAGATAACCAAGCCCCTGTGAGTGTACGCATTGCTTTGACTGGGTCAGGTGTTGTCGTAGGAGATCGTTTATATGAATATAAAGAATTAGGCCATTTTTACATGGTGTACAAGCCGCCAGTCGTAAAAATGCTTTTTATTGAGACAAATTCACTCTTTAGACCAACACTGCGTATTGCATTGTTAGATGAAAATCCATTAGAAATTAGAAGTGTCTTAATGGAATATTTAGAAGAAGATATAGAAAAAGAAGAAGAACCAATGAGTGATACTATTGCCAGAGATTGGCGGATTCATTAGGGGAAAAATAGCATAAATAGCTAAAAGAGTAAAAACATATTGACATGTGGGTGTTTTTAAGATATACTATCATCGTTTATAACATGCTTTCGTAGTTCAACGGATAGAATATCGGTTTGCGGAACCGAGGATCTAAGTTCGATTCTTAGCGAAAGCACTCGTCTCCACCCTGCGCTTTGCCAGGGTTACGCCGAGTAAACGTATCTATTTTTCAGATATGTTTCTAGGCACGAAAAAATAGTCTTGATGGGCTGTTTTTTTGATTTGTAAGGTCAGTGTTATGCGTGGGGGAGCATATCGTTCCCCCCCCAATTATTTAATCTAAAAAAGAGATATAGCTAGACTATATCTCTTTTTATGTTACAATAAAGGGACTATGAATCTCTCCACTCCCATTATTCAATTACATAAAGTCGGAAAAGCACTTGAAGGCAAGTTGAGTCGTCTTGGTATACACACAGTAGGGGATTTACTGCAATACACGCCATATCGCTATGAGGATTATAGTAACATTGCAAAAATTGGAGAGTTAGCTGATGGTATGCAAGTAACGATTTTAGGCAATATTGATATTATTTCTTCAAAAAGAAGTCCACGAAAAAGAACTATGCTCACAGAAGCGGTGATTAGCGATGATAGTGGAACGATTCGTATTGTTTGGTTTAGTCAGCCATTTATTAAAAAAGTATTAAACGCAGGAGAAAAAGTATATTTCTCGGGGAAAGTAAAAGATAGTATGTATGGTATGCAGATGATTGCGCCAACATATGACAAAGTAAAAGATAAGGCAGAAACTGGGTATACGGCTCGTATCGTACCTTTGTATCCATTAACCGCCGGTGTAACACATAAACAGATTCGTGCGCTTTTAGAGCAAGTTATTGGGCTTACAGAGCACATGCCAGATTGGATTGCTGACGATGTACGTGATCGTGTTGATATTATGCCCTATGGTGAGGCGCTTCGAGCGATTCATTTTCCAAAAAGTGATAAAGAATTGGCACTTGCAAAAAAAAGATTTACTTTTGATGAATTATTTATTTTGCAATTGCGGGCTACGCGTATTCGGGCCATGCATCGTTTATCTTCTGCTATACAAATACCATTTCAAAAAGAACATATACAATCTTTTGTTTCATCACTTCCGTTTGAGTTAACAAAAGATCAAAAAGTAGCTGCTTGGGAGATATTTCAAGATCTAGAAAAGGATATTCCAATGAATCGTTTACTTGAAGGAGATGTTGGTTCAGGAAAGACAGTAGTAGCGGGTATGGTTGCTTTTCAAGTACTGAGTCATAAGCAGCAGGTGGTCATTATGGCACCGACAGAAATACTTGCGCGACAGCATTTTGCTTCATTTCAAGAATTATTTGCCAAAAAAGATATTGTTATTGCACTGATCGTGCAGTCAGAGTATGCCGCTGTTGGTATTGAAACAATAGAAACCCAGCCCAAGGCGGGCAAGAAGACAAAAGCAGGGAAAAAACGAGAAGTACAAGATGCTATTCAAAAGGGTACTATTGATATTATTGTCGGGACACATGCCTTACTTTCTGATAATATCCAGTTTAAACAGTTAGGGTTAGTGATAGTTGACGAGCAACATCGTTTTGGTGTTGGACAAAGAAAAATTTTAAAAGATAAATCAGGAGACCCAAATACAACGCCTCATTTTTTATCAATGACAGCAACACCAATTCCACGATCATTTGCATTAACCGTGTATGGAGATTTAGATATTTCTATTATTAAAAGTATGCCCGCAGGGCGAAAGGAAATTAAAACCCGTTTGGTTGATCCGCATAATAGAGATAAAGCATATGACTTTATTCGCAAACAAATACAAGCGGGAAGGCAAGTCTTTGTTATTTGTCCGCTTATTCAAGAGAATGAAGATGAGGAAACTGGAATTGCAGAAGAAAAGAAATCTGTTATGGCAGAATATGTAAAGTTGTCACAAGACATATTTTCAGATATGCGGGTGTCATTTGTGCATGGTAAGTTAAAAGCCAAAGAAAAAGATGAGACCATGCAAGCTTTTGATCGAGGAGAGATAGATATTTTAGTATCGACTTCTGTTGTTGAAGTTGGAGTAAATATTCCAAATGCAAGTGTCATGATGATTGAGGGAGCAGATCGATTTGGTTTAGCACAGTTACATCAATTTCGTGGTCGTGTGGGTCGGGGAGACCATCAATCATATTGTTTTGTGTTTACCGATAGCGATAGTGAAAAAGCAATGGAGCGTCTACAATTATTTGAGTCCACTAGTGATGGTTTTGCTCTTGCAGAACATGATTTAGCCATTCGTGGCCCAGGTGATGTATATGGTTTGACCCAAAGTGGGATGATGAAATTGCGCTATGCATCAATGCAAGATGTAGAAATCATTCAGCAAGCAAGAGAGATTGCACAAGATATTGATTTAGAACAATATCCTGAAATGAGAAAACGGGTTGCTTTGTTTGAAGAGCAGGTTCATTTGGAGTGACAACGTAGTTAATCCAAACGTCATTGCGAGCTGGCGTTAGCACAGCGCGGCAATCTCATTGTTTTATGTATTTAACAATGGGGCTGCTTTATCGTACATCATTGCAATGAAGTAATCTTTTTTCATTCACACTACTTATTTACTTGACATTTTGTAAATTTTCTTTTATTATTTTTTATAAGTTTATCTATACATAAATGTGGCGTGGGGCTGCAGTTATGTGATAAATCACACAAGAAGGGTATATAATGAAACAGACATTGGAATTTATCCGTGAAGGTGGTGATATCATGGGTAAATTAATAGCGGTGATATATAATGGAACCCGTTACACCCCTGAAGAGGCTCGACAAAGAGGGTGGATCACGGGAGAGTTGCGTTCAGGATTTAACCCTGAGAAAGGATTTTCTCAAGGGTGCACAAGGAGCGCTGGTAAATAAAGGGGGAGTGTCGAGAAGTCCCAACTTCTCGACACAAACTTCTATTTGTTGTTTAGATATGTTAAACAATAGATAGAAATAAAAAAGCAGCGTACTTATACGCTGCTTTTTTGTAGAAAATTATTTGATGACTTTATCTACCAAACCATAGGCAAGTGCGGCGTCTGCACTCATAAAATTATCACGATCACTATCTTTTTCAATTGTTGCTACTTTTTGACCTGTATGTTTTGCAAGTAATCCATTTAAGTTTGCTTTCATTTTAATAATGCGCTCTGCATGAATTTCAATATCACTGGCTTGTCCTTGGGTGCCCCCCATGACTTGGTGAATCATCACTTCAGAATTTGGTAGACAAAAGCGTTTTCCTTTTTTCCCTGCTGCCAAAAGTACTGATGCCATGCTTGCCGCCATACCAATACAAATTGTTGAGACATCTGGTTTAATGTATTGCATGGTATCGTAAATCGCCATACCAGCAGTTACAGAACCACCAGGGGAGTTGATATATATTTTAATATCTTTTTCGGGGTCTTGATTTTCTAAAAAAAGAAGTTGGGCAATAATGGTATTTGCCATAGAGTCATCAATACCACTCCCTAAAAAGATAATGCGATCTTTGAGTAGGCGAGAGTAAATATCATACGCTCTTTCACCATGGTGTGTTTTTTCAATAACGGTTGGGATTAAATGTTGTGCATGCATAAGAATATATTATGAAAAATTTAGATTCTTTTAGTATAGAAGAAGTAGGGAGAATAATCAAGTGTTTTTTGCTTAAAAAGGACTTTGAATGTTTTTGAGTTTTGGGTTCGTTACTTTGGTATAGAGTTGTGTTGTTTGTATATTGGCATGCCCGAGAAGTTCTTGGACATATCTTACATCAGTACCATTTTCGAGTAGGTGAGTGGCAAAAGAGTGTCTGAGGGAGTGAAAAGTGGCATTTTTTTTGATA
>JAHJIX010000009.1 GCA_018823045.1 Patescibacteria group bacterium
TATCAAAAAAAATGCCACTTTTCACTCCCTCAGACACTCTTTTGCCACTCACCTACTCGAAAATGGTACTGATGTAAGATATGTCCAAGAACTTCTCGGGCATGCCAATATACAAACAACACAACTCTATACCAAAGTAACCAATCCAAAACTCAAACACATTCAAAGCCCTTTTTCATAAAAATATAACCCCTATGTTCCCCACCCAAAAACTCAAACACCTCAATAACCACCAAGAAAAAGCAGGTAAAGTCATCTACTACATGAACCGAGATATCCGTGCAATCGACAACTGGGCACTTAGCTTTGCGCAAATGAAGGCTCTCGAATACAAAAGCAACGCAGAGGTTATTTTTTGCCTTGTACCGAACTTTCTCGAAGCAACACGAAGGCAATATCACTTCTTGCTTGAAAGCCTCAAAGAAGTCGAGATGGAACTTCACAAAAAAAATATTCCTTTTACCCTCCTTCTGGGTGATCCAATAGAAGAAATTCCAAAATACGTCAAAAAGACTGACACTTCCCTACTCGTTACTGACTTTTTTCCTCTCAAGATCGCTGAAAAATGGAAAAAGGAAATTGCTAGGAGCATCGAAATCCCCATGATTCAAGTTGATACGCATAATATCGTCCCCTGCTGGTTTGCCTCAGACAAACAAGAATTTGCCGCTCGTACATTTCGTCCAAAAGTAAATAAATCACTTCCTAAATTCTTAAAACTTCCACCAAAAATCAAAAAACAAGATTTTAATATAAAAAATAAAACAAACTGGAAAAAAGCAGAAAAAAGCCTTCAAATCGATGAAAACGTTTTGCCAGTAAAAAGCTTCCCTCCTGGGAGAAAAGCGGCTCTTCAAGTACTCAAAACCTTTATTAATAAAAAACTCACTGGATACGCAGAAAATCGCAATGATCCAAATGCAGAAGCCATTTCCAACCTCTCACCATATATGCACTTTGGCGTCATTTCTCCCGAAGAAATTGCTCTTGCCGCAAAAAATGCGAAAGCTCCCCTAGCAGATAGAGAAGCCTTCCTCGAAGAATTTATTGTCCGCCGTGAACTCTCGGATAACTTTTGTTATTACAATAAAAATTATGACTCAATCAAAGGCATAGCCAATTGGGCAAAACTCACACTTGAAGCGCACAAAGAAGACCTGCGGGAATATATTTATAGCAAAAAACAGTTTGAAAAAGCAAAAACGCACGATTCACTTTGGAATGCCGCACAAAACGAACTCTTACAAACAGGAAAAATCCATGGGTATATGCGAATGTACTGGGCAAAAAAAATTCTGGAATGGACAAAATCTCCAGAAGTAGCCGTAAAAATTGCCATTTACCTCAATGACAAATATGCGCTCGATGGACGAGATCCAAATGGCTACGTTGGGATTCTTTGGAGTATCGGCGGAGTGCACGATAGAGCTTGGTTTGAAAGACCTATCTTTGGAAAAATCCGTTATATGAATGATAATGGTGCAAAGAGAAAGTTTGATGTTCAACAATATATAGAATCATATAATACAGACGAATAAACGACATCGACTTATAATTTTTCCTGACAAATATATCCAAAAGCCATACCACAATCATCACAATCTTCCACAAGTGGTTCTTCAAAAAACACTTCCTCACAAGTATCATCAAAATCACAGGGTGTACAAGGCTCTGTATAATTAGCCCCATTACAACGATTCTCGCATGGGACATCCTTTTCTGTGCTTATTGTTGTATCTCCAACACTCACAGAGGCTCTACCGCAACCAGAAATAACTAAAATACTTAAAAGTAACGGTAATAACATGTTTTTTTTCATAGAAAAATATTAATTATTATGTTTATAATGTTTAAAAATATGATAAATCAAAAAGGTCCCTAAAAAGAAAAAGAGAAGGCTTACGAAACTTATCATAATAATAAAAAAGTAATCAATACCACCAGGCTCTAAGCATGACTTATTTGGATCTTTAGAATCATAATATACATCGACTGTTGTAAAAAGAGGGTATTCTTGAAATTTATTATCTGCCATTAATTTAGTATATTTTATCCTCGGATATCCTAATTGGTCATTTATGTATTCTTTACCATTTACTATATAGCTATAATAAATCCTTAAAGAATACTGACGACCTCTTAAATATTTAGATAAATCATGCTTAATGATAATCGCCGTACTTTTTTCCCAATTTAAACTTTTTATAGATAAGTTAGTATCATGATATACCCAATATATACCTCTAAAACTTAAAGAAAATGCTACAATAATGATAATAACTGTTGATAGATATTTTTTTATCATACCAGTATTTTTATTACTTTAATATATCATATTATTTATCAGACCAAACGGCTAATTCATTTCCAGATGGATCTGTAAAATGGAAGCGTTTACCCCCAGGGAATTCAAATACCTCTTTTGATATTTTACCACCTGCATCAATAATTTTTTGTTGCACCTCATCTAAATTATCATAATATAAGACAATCAAAATGCTGTTTTGAATATTTTCATCTGTTTGTTCAAATCCACCCATGACTCCACTATCTGCAAATGAAGTGTATTGTTCACCAAAATCTTTAAATGTCCATCCAAAAACATTTGAATAGAATATTTTTGTTTCTGCTATATCTGTTGATTTAAATTCAATGTAGGTAATGGTATTGTTTTGCATATGATTATTCTTTTCTTTCATAACTTTTATGTATAGTTAATTCTTTATTAAAATAAGATTGTTCAAACTCTTTATCATCTTTCTCATTCAATTCAATATTATTGACATTAATATATGTAACTATATCATCTACAAAACAAACTTGAGTATCAAAATCTTTATTAAAATAAATAATACAATCATAATACATACCGGGTCTGACCTTTTGTTTTACCTCACAAAAATAGTCCCTATTTTCATATTTTAGATTTCTTTCAAGCCCAAATCTTACCATTTTCTCAAAATATGCAGGATTCTTTCTTGCATCATAAATATTTAATTTACTCTCAAAATCATGAGGATCCTCTAATTTTGTATTTTCACAAATAACTGGAATAAAGAGACCACGATCTTCTAAATATTCCTTCACCTTATCCTTTGTATGGGCACGCTCTACATGTTTAATCGTCCCATGTATGTTACGTTTAAAAAAAGTTACCTCTCTTCCTTCTTCTGTCAGATTATAAAAAACAAGATATTCAACAAATAATACCAAACTGATAGATAGTATCCATAAAAGTAACTTCCACAATCCACTTAATCTTTTATTCTTAAAAATAAAATACATTGGATATGATAATATGAGTGTTTTTATAATAAGACTCAGTAATCCACCCACAATATCATATTGTATAGATGCAAAAAATAAAAAACCAAAAATTAACTGAATAATTCCTTCAGATGGAGGTATATATAGCATCTGACAAATATGCCAACAACCACCGATAGATATTGTTGGTGTAAAAAAAGCAATAATAAAACCAAACATAGCACTATACATAAATGGCTTTTCTTGAAAATATTCTTGTAATCGAGACATAAAAAAGAAGTAAATGATTATGTCTATAAGTATACCAGAAATACCTTCTAATCTACAATTACTTCAACACAATCAATTGTTCAATCGCCCGGGTTAACCCCACATATTTAAGATCTTTTTCTTGCTTGAGTTTTTCTTCATAAAGATCTGGGTGGCTTTTTTTATACTTCTCTATATCCCCTACTTTATCAAATTCAGCAAAAATAACTACATTAAACTCTAACCCCTGCGCTTCATGTAGGGTGAGTAGATGAACATTATCTGATTGTGAACCAAATATATCAAAATACGCTTTATTTCTTGCCAATACGGCAATTTGTTTATCTGTATGCTCTTGTAGAACAATCTCAATGAATTCTTTTTCTTCTTTTTGTGAATTAAACGATCTTTCTATGACTGGCTTGCCCAACACTAAATTCTCCCCTATTTCAATATCATAGCCTTGTCCTTGAATATACTCCAAAATATGTTTTGTATTTCTATATACTTTTTGAAGAACGACTTGTCTATCCTCTGCAAAATGCTCATGCACATCCTCCCACTTTTGTAGACTCATCAATTTTGTTTGTTGTGCAATATCTCCTACATACATAATAGCCTGCTTTTGTTCATCCACAGTACTTTTTGCAAGTAAAATTTCTTCTGGCAGGTAATTTTGAAATTCATCAAAAATCATAAGAGAATATGACACCGGGAAACGTCCAACAGATTTTTGTGCTTCATTCCCCTTTTTCATCTTATAATAATCTTGCATGAGGGTAATCTGGCCATATTTTTTCTTAAATAATTGAAGCAATATTACCATATCAAAACGATCAAGCACCTTTCGTTTTTTTTGTTTTTGAAATACTAGATGTTCTTTTTCACTAAACATATGAGAATAAACTTTTTCAAGTATCCCGTATATATCTTTAGCAAATTCAACTTTATGCATAAAAGAAAAAGCTTGTTTCTTTTTATATTCATACACATCTTTCTCGATTTCATCATCACCAAATCGATATACTTCTTTATATGATTGATCTAAATCTAAAATACCACATCCCCATTCAAAAAAAGTCATAATATGTACTCCATGAATACCCAAATCTGGCAACAATGCAGAAAAATATTCTTTTGATCCTTTATCTTGAACAAAAACAATAATAGAATGCGGTTTAAAATAATCGGACAACTCTGGAGATTGAGCTAAATATGCTACCCGATGCAGTGCAAGTGTGGTCTTTCCAGAACCAGCGGGACCAGAGATAAGCAATGACCCTTTTAGATGAGCACGAATGACCTTATCTTGTGCCTCTTCCATTTGTGCCACAATTTCGGCTAATACAAATCCTTTCTTTTGGCGCGAAAAATAATCTTGATAAATAAGTTCTCTCTCATACTCGGTTGATTCACTTGCAAAAAATAAAATCTTCCCAGCAGTGATCATAAATTGATCTTTTTGAAGCAATTGTCCTCGCATGATTTCGCCTTCTGGCCCAGTATAAGAGACGTCTCCTGGTTTTTTAAAACGTAAACTCGCAATAGGAGTCACCCAAGAATAAATACGTTCTTCTGGAACAGAAAACTTCCCCAAATAAAAGTTTTTATCACGAGACAAGTGACATTTCATAAAATAAGGAGATGGCACTGACTTTTCTAATTCCTCTATTCTCTTTTTATTATAGAGATATAATTTTCCTTGTACAAATTTATCCCCATCTTGAAGATCTTTATACTCTTTCTTTAAGTTTTGTGTTTTTAACTCAAGATCATGTTTATAATCCTGGATATGAGAAATATGTGTGGATAATTCCTCTTTTGCGGCCGCAAAACGTTTATTTTTTTCTTCTTGATTCATAGAAAAAAGATAGATAAATAAAAAATCTAGAACACCTTAATGAATACATATAATTCACCCTTGTTCTAGATCTTTCACTGTGCGCTGAAGTAATTGATGTGTGGGCAGAGGAGGATTCGAACCTCCGAAGGCGGAACCAACAGATTTACAGTCTGTCCCCTTTGACCGCTCGGGAATCTGCCCATATAGGAAATAAAATCGCATATAATGCGATTTTGAGCCAACTCGGGGACTCGAACCCCGGACCGACGGTTTACAAAACCGTAGCTCTACCAGCTGAGCTAAGTTGGCGTAAACTTCCTTCTTTACGAAGGAAGTGTCTCTATTTTTTGTTTTAAAGATATAAGCCGTGGATTATCTGGATCAAGTAAGCGTAATCTCTCGTAATAATCTACTGCTTTATTTTTATCTGCTACCATTATACCAAGTTCTACAGAATTGTCAAGCAAATCTATATTATCAGTATCAAGCTCTAATGCTTGCTCAATCGCCTCAAATGCAGCTTCATATTCCTTTTCTTCAGTAAACAATTTGGCTAATTGTGCAAACCATGCTGGATTATTGTCAGCAAGGAGAACCGCCTTTTGATAATGGGCTATCGCCTTCCCCCGCTCACCCTGCATCTCAAAAATTTGCGCTAAACGTACGTGCGTTTTATCATCTTCAGGGTCAAGTTGTAGGAGAAATAATGCTGTTTCTTTGGCTTCAATGAATTGTTTTTGTTCAATATACACATCAATCAATCCACGATATGCACGAACATTTTTATGATCAACACGAATTGCTTCGATATATTTTGCCTCTGCTCGCTCTAATTTTTGTTGTTTTGTCGCCTCTTCAGCATTACGTAAAATCTGTGTTGTTTCTTCTTCAGTCTCTTTATTGTGGATAACTTTCTCAGGAATTTCTTGTTTTTGTTGCGCGTGTTGGGTAAATTGTTCTTGTTTTTTTCTATGTATCCGATGTTCTACTTGTCCAACATATCCCCGAAATTGTGCCTGTACTTTATTAAATTTCTTTGATAAGGCTTTTGCACCAACCGCATGTTTTTTCTTTATTTCTTCTGTTTTCTTTTCTGCTCGTTTTTTAATATACACATGTTTTTTCTGCTTTTCTTTTATCTCTGGCAAATTTTCTACATCAAGCAATGTTAATTGTGGAAATTTTCGTACAATAATAAATATACCTATTGCCAAGGACACAATGAGAACAATAAATGGAAGGATAGTATACATAGATTAACGTGACTCCTGCACTGCACCCAGCAGTGAAATTAATGAATCATAGTGTGTTGACGCTCCTCCAACTAACACTCCATCAACACAGTCTAATTTAATATATGATACCACATTTTGAGCATCAACACTACCTCCATATAATAATGGAACCTCTGCATCTGTGTATGATTTGATCTCTTTTCGAATGAGCGTATGCATTTCTATGACATCTTGAGGCGCACATTGCTTACCTGTCCCAATAGCCCACACTGGCTCATAAGCAATAATCAATTGGTTATCTTTTACACTCAAACCCTCAAGTGCTTTCATAATCTGCTTTTTTATACGATATTCCCTATTCCCTTCTTCCAAATCTTTTGTTGTCTCTCCTATACAGACAACAGGCGTTATTCCTGAATCAAAACAGGCTTCGATTTTTTTTCGCACGACAGTATTTGTTTCAGCAAAAATATATCGTCGTTCAGAATGACCTACCAATGCATAAGAAAGTCCAATTTCTTTTGCTATAAAAGCTGAAACAGCACCTGTGTATGCCCCAGCGGGCGTCCAAGCGAGATTTTGTGCACCAACTTGTATTGCAGTATCCTCTAATAGTTCTTTTACTGCAGCAGTTGTAATCATATTTGGAAATACTCCTAAAGTTACATCATCTGGAATAGACACGGTCTGCAATTTTCTGGCAAGAGCAAGCCCTTCTTTATGTGTAAGATACATCTTCCAATTGGCAAAAATATACGTCATATACGTGAGATAAGAAATAAAAATATTACAGATGTTTGAGTATATCTTTTTCTTGTGCATCTCCAATAATGGCAACACGCATCTGTGTTAATTTAAAGATATTTTTAGCGACTGCCACAACTTCTTCTTCAGTTACTGATTCAAGTGCTTGTACATATTGCTCTGGTGTTTGCATATTTCTTGCAAACAACGCCTCTTTTGCATACCAATTTGCTCCAAAACTTGAATTTTCTTGTGCCAAGGTTAATGCACCACGTACATGTGTTTTTGCATCTTGTAATTCTCGTTTAGAAATGCCTTTTGTTATAAATTTTTCAATTTCAGATTTTACTACATTAATTGCTTTTCCAATATTTTTTGGGTCAAGACCTGCACGCACATACACATATCCCGTATCACGCAATGTTTCTCTTCCCATATTAATCATATAAGCCAGCCCCCTTCTCTCACGAATTTGAATAAACAAACGTGAACTCATTGACCCGCCTAAAATACTACTCATAATAGCAACGGCTGGATTTTCTTTTGCATTATAATCAAATGCAGGAAATCCAATCATCAATTGTGCTTGATCTGTTGGTTTTTGTTGAATGACTAAACGATCTTTTTTCACTACAGAACCGAACGTAGCAGGTTTATATGTTTGTATTGGTTTTCGTGTATCTTTTTCTTCTCCAAAATAGGACTCTACCAATGCTTCTGTTTTTTCATCAACATTTCCTGCAATCACAATCTTCATATTACTTGGTTGGTAATATTTTTCTTTGTATGCGAGTACGTCATCACGCTTATAGCTTTTCACATGCTCTACTGTTCCTGCAATATCTCTCCCTAACGGACAACCCGCAAATAATAACTCTTCAAAAATAGTCTCAATATTCATCATTGGATTATCATTGTACATGCGGATCTCTTCAATAATTGGTCCTTTTTCTCTTTCCATCTCTTTTGGATCAAATATAGAACCAAATAACATATCTGACAATATGTCTAGTGCAGTCTTTACATATACTCGGTCGGTTTTAATATAATATCCTGTATATTCTTTCCCGGTAAAGGCATTATATTGTGCACCTAAACGATCAATTTCCCTCATGAGTATTTGTGTATTTTTTCTTTTTTTTGTTCCTTTAAACATGAGATGCTCAATATAATGAGATACCCCTGATAATTTTTCTGATTCATAACGAGATCCCACAGGATACATCACCATCACAGTTACTGCTTGTGTATCTTGCTGCGGCGCTAAAATAATTTGGGCTTTATTTGCTAATGTATATGTTTTGTACATAAAATATAGATAATATGAAATAAAATACTAGAGTTTTTCTTGAATATACCCAACGAGCTCCTCAATCTTCACTCTCTCCTGTTCCATAGTATCTCTATCTCGCACCGTCACGGTATCATCTTCAAGTGAATCAAAATCAATAGTCACACAGAATGGCGTACCGATTTCATCTTGTCTACGATAACGTTTTCCAACATTTCCATTATCATCAAACTCCGCTTTGAAAATCATTGAAAGATTTGCAAATACTTCTTCCGCCTTCGCTACCAATTCTGGCTTATTTTTGAGAAGTGGAAAAACAGCGACCGTAACAGGGGCAAGATTTCTTGGAAATTTCATCACAATGCGACTTCCCTCTTCGAGTTCTTCTTCAGTGTACGCAGCCACAAGCGCTGTCAAAATAGATCGATCAAGCCCAAAAGTTGGTTCAATCACATGAGGAACAAAGCGACGATTATTTGCGGCATCAAAGTATTCTAACTTCGTTCCACTCGCTTCAGCATGTGCTTTCAGATCAAAATCTGTTCGATGTGCAAGACCAAAAAGCTCTTTAAACCCTCCAAATGGAAAATTATACTCAATATCCACAGTTTTCTTTGAGTAATGTGATAATTTTTCTTGTGCATGTTCATAACGTCGAATATCTTCTGGTTTTGCACCAAGCGCCATGGCAAATTGTTCTTGTTTAAGAAGCCAATCTTCAAATAATTCTTCCCATGCTAATTCTGGATCAATGAAATATTCAATTTCCATTTGTTCAAATTCACGAAGACGAAAAATGAAGTTTCCCGCAACGATTTCATTTCGGAAAGCCTTCCCAATTTGAGCAATACCAAAAGGTACCTTCACACGAGAAGAATCAACAACATTTTTAAATTCAATAAAAATAGCTCCAGCCGTTTCTGGACGAAGATAGGCTATGTTTTCTTCCCCACCTTCAGTCGTATTCATTTCTGTTTTAAACATAAGATTAAACACACGAACTTCTGACCAATCTGAAGAACCACAAACTTTACATTTTACTTTTTCGTTTACGAGAACTTCTTGCATTTTCTCAAGTTCTCCTTCAAAATCTTGACCCGTTGCTTCTTCTACAAGATGATCAGCTCTGAAACGCTTTTTGCACTGTTTACAATCTACCATGGCATCATTAAATCCTCCCACATGTCCAGAAGCTTCCCAAAGTTTTGGGTGAAGGATAATAGGCCCATCGATTCCAACCATGTCTCTTCGGCTTGAAACAAATGTTTTCCACCAAAGATCTTTGATATTTTTTTTGAGTTCTGATCCATAAGGACCATAGGTATATGAATTGGCAAATCCTCCATAGATTTCACTAGCAGGAAATACAAATCCTCGACGTTTACAAAGGGCTACCAACTTCTGCATTTTGTCTTGCATATAAGTATCTTTTATCTGTAATTAAAAAACCCGGCAAACTCTCTATATGGATATAGAAATATTTACCGGGGTCCTTAATGTTTTAGGACGGTTCCACCCGTAATTTTACTTTTTAGATTGTGACCACTCGAAGGGTTCCATTCCTTGTCATCATGGAGTGTTATGCCGCTTGTACTTGCTGCTCTAATATAGTCATACGCCCATCTAATAACTTAATATCTGAAAAAGCAGCCTCCACATCTTTTCTATTTTCTGAATCTGCATTTCTTAATACTTTTTCTGCATTTGCAAGTATTTTTTTTATGTCTTCTAACTCTTTATATATACCAGCTTTTCCACCATTAAACTCATCCTCTAAAAAATCTGTTTTATTGGCAATACTCATATATATTTTATCTTCTAGATGAACAAGATCATTTTTTGTCGCAACTGTTTCTGATAAAAATTGCATAATTTCATCACGCCCCGTTTCGGCTTCTTTAAATCCTTGTTCTCTTGCTACTTTTGCTTCTTTAAATCCTTGCTCTCTTGCTTCTTTTGCTTCTTTAAATCCTTGTTCTCTTGCTACTTTTGCTTCTTTAAATCCTTGTTCTCTTGCTACTTTTGCTTCTTTAAATCCTTGTTCTCTTGCTACTTTTGCTTCTTTAAATCCTTGCTCTCTTGCTTCTTTTGCTTCTTTAAATCCATCCTTCATCTCTTGTTCTACATTATCAAAACGTTTGTCCATCTTGTCGAAACGTTTATCCATACTATCAAAACGATCATTCATCTTAAGTATATGACCAGTCAAGATATCGAGTTGTTTTTCAATGGATGAAGACATAACAAAAAAAGAAAAAACGTATTAAAGATAGTATACGTTTTTTTTATATAAACTGTCAAGGAAAACTATGAATCTAAAATAAGCGTAATTGGACCATCATTTATAAGTTCAAGCTCCATATGTTCACCAAAAGCCCCTATTTCTACATGAAGACCCGCTTCAACACATTTATGCACTACAGCACCATATAATTCTTTAGCCAGCTCCTTTGGAGCAGAATTAGAAAAACTTGGTCGTGTCCCCTTTTGACAATCACCATATAAAGTAAATTGGCTTACAATCAATAAACTTCCTTCTACATCAACAATACTCTTATCCATAAAGCTATCACTACCATCACCGGCAAATAATCGTAATTTGAGTATTTTTTCAACCAAACGATCCGCATCAACCTTTGTATCATGTTTGTGAATAGCAACTAACAAGACATACCCCTCAGCAATTTGGGCGATGGTCTTTCCGTCAACATCCACCATTCCACGTTTTACTTTTTGAAGTACAATTCTCATATATACCAAAATAAATACGTCATTGACTATATATTCAATGACGTATAGTAGAGATTAAATAGTCGTAATTTCTTTTTCTTTATCTTCTCCAACTTGTTTTATTTTTTCATTGTATTCCTTCACTAACATTTCTAATTTATCTTGTAACAAAAACTTTTCATCCTCAGAAATTTCTTTCGCTTTTTCTCCTTTATCAATATTTGAACGAACTTCTTCTCTAATCTTACGATTTGCAATGCGTGCATCTTCTAATTTTTTATGCAAAATCTTAATCAAATCACTTCGACGCTCTGCAGTTAATTCTGGTAATGGTAAACGAATTATTTTTCCATCATTAACAGGACTAATACCGACATCTGAATTACGAATTGCTTGCTCAACAGCTTGCATCAAACTCTTATCCCAAGGATCGACAGTTAGTGTTTTTGCATCTGCAACAGAAATATTTGCAACTGACCGAAGACTTTGTTTAGTTCCATATGCTTCAACAACTACATCTTCTACTAATGCAGGAGTTGCTCGTCCAGTTCGAAGTGATGAAATTTCTTGACGTAAATGTTCAATCGTTTTATTAAATTGTTCTTTATACACATCAATATCCATATCTAAAATACTAATAATAAAATACTTATTCCTTTGGAGGGATAGTAAACCCTAAATACAACTGGTTGTCAATACTTGGGTGCACACGCAATGCTGTTGGTAATTGTTTTGATGGTAATTCTTTCGTAATCCAACTTACCCCCCCATCAATACTTTTATAAAAAGTAGAACGATCATTAATGGTTGCTGTATAATAAATCTCATTTTTATTTTGTGGATTAACATCAAATCCATAAATCTTTGCACTTCCAGCAGGATGAATTAATTCTAACGTCTCCCAACTATCACCTGCATTTTCAGACACATGAATACCATAAGTAGACACATAATATAAATAATGTTCTTTTCCTGTATATGGAATAAAACGTCTAAATTCAAGGGCATCAGATAAATCTGCAATATCTTCATTAGCACTTACCCATGTTTGTCCTGCATCAAAAGATCTATACATGCCATATTCTTTTGTCGCAACATACACACGATCTTTTACAAATGGGTCAACAAAGGCTTCTGCAATTGGATAGCGAAATTGAAACACCGTTTGCCAACTTACTCCCGTATCTTTACTCACAAGAAATCTTCCTTTTGTAGTTGCTAAATATACATCATATGGTGCTACCGGACTAATAAGTACTGACACAACATTATCGCTACTTGATTCCCGATGAACTTCTGACCATGTTCGAGTACAATCAGTACTCTTATATACTAATTTCCCATTTGTTACATAGAGTGTACATTTATCTTTTGGATGCACCGCTACTCCATAAATAAATCCTTGCGTTAATGATGGTGACAATGGCTGTTGCCAAGTTATTCCATTATCATGCGTAAAAAACAACCCATGACCACGAGATGCCCAATACATAGTGCTAGGATCTTGTGGATCATCAAAAATACGATACACACTCACCCCAGACATATTCTTTATTCCATCAGACTTTGGCAACGTTGATACAGGCTGCCAACTTTCTCCTTTATTGCTCGATGCAAACATGCCAGCAGGCCCACTACTATTAGAAGACGAAGACCCAAAAGAAACACACCCTTGTCCTATAAATAAAAGGCTCAGTGCACACAAACTCAATAGACGAACATATGTTTTCATATGTGATGTTATTATGGAATAGCAAGTAAAATTTGTTCCACGGATAATCGTGGGTGAATATTTTGGCGTAATAATGTTTTTGTTGTAAAAATATGTTCTGCAATATCAATAATCGCCTTTTTTGGCAACACAACTGACTTTGGGAACTGATGTATATTATACTCTAAGTCATTATTTGTCGCAATTAAACTCATGTCTCGAATAATCAATAACCAAATATCAAGAACTCGAATTAAGGACTCTCTTGTTAAAATATGATCACTTTTATCACCAAATAATTCATCTGTTGCCGCAATTTTTTTATATAACGGCGCATGAATTAATGATAAAAAACGTCGCACTTCTTGTTTATATTCATCAAATGAATCAGGATCCTTTGCCCAACGCATCGCTTGCCCAGGACACCCTCGTGCAAAACGCGCCATTTCTTCTACCAGCCCATCATAGCCTTCTTTTTTTAAAGCGTCCTCGATTTCTTTTGTTGCTACTTCATGCAAATAGACGGTATGACAACGAGAACGAATAGTCGCAAGTAATTGTGTATCATCATATGTCAATAAAAAAAAGATCGTTTTTTGCGTTGGTTCTTCAATTGTTTTTAATAAGGCATTACTTGCATGGATATTCATTTTTTCTGCTCCATCAATAATCACAATCTTATACCCTTTCATTGATGCATATTGTCCAATCACTTGACGCATTTCTCGAATTTGTGTCACATCAATATTCTTTTTTGTTTTTCCTGTTTTGAGATTTTTTTCTTGTGAAAGAATATAAAAATCCGGATGCACACTTAAGGCATCTTTTGTTGTATCAAGAAGAGTTGCCGCTATTGTCTTTGCAAGAGTCTTTTTCCCTACATGAGGGGCACCGACAATACAATATGCGTGATGCAAAGCCTCTTTTTGTCGTAATGTCTCAAATTGTTGATAAACGTCCTTATGTCCAATCATAGTATGTCTAGTGTATCATAATTCTTTCTCTTCAACAACGGACAATAGGACCTTCGCTGTTTCCTCTCCGGTCTTCTCCCAAGAAAACTTCTGCGCTTGTTTTTGACCCTCTCGCACCAATCGTTGATGCTCTTCATCATTTCGAAGCAACACATACAAACTATCTACCATTTGCCCAATATCTGTTGGAGCCACATAAAACGCTGCATGCCCTGCAATATCCTCAAAACTCAATCCTTTTGAACAAATCACCGGAACTCCTGCAGCCATTGCTTCAAGCACTGGAATACCAAATCCTTCATATAAACTCGGAAACAAAAAGACAGTAGCCCCTTGCATAATAACAGGTAAGTCTTCACTCTCAATCCATCCTAATACCACGATATCTTTTTTAAACGGACTCTCTTCCAAAGCTTCTTCTACTGCCTCATACCCATATCCGGGCTTCCCCACCAATACTAAAAGCGTTTCTTTATCACTCGTTCTTTTTTTATACTGCTCAAATGCATGAATAATCGATACCGTGTTTTTCTTTTCTTCTAAACGACTTACGGACAAAATATACGGTGCGGTTATATTGTACTGTTTTTTCACTTTTTCAATCTGTTCTTTTTGTATTTCTTCTCCAAATCGCACATCATAACCATGTGGAATTATATGTATCTTTGCATCCTTTTCTCCCTCATTACATAAACGAAGAATTTCTTTTTTAGTAAACAAACTTGGAGTCAAAATGTCAGAAAGTGATTTCATCGCATATTTTGCAGACCAAAGTGAATACCAACGCTCAAATATATTATAACTGTTTGGAAAAACTGCCGCAGCCACATCATGCACCATCATAATAGTCTTTTTTGGGTGAATCATTGGTGGCACATGTGCTAGGATAAATAATACATCTGGTGCACGACGAAACATTTCCCAACTTAAACGAATCTGCGTCCATAATCGTTTTGGTGGCCATTTTAACTCTACGACTTCCCAATTATCTGGCATACCATCAAGAACATCTTTTGCCAATGGCTCAGCTATATAGAGCCTCACGGTAATATCATCACCAACAAGATGTTTTTTTAATTCTTGCAACACAAAAAAGGCGTACCATTCTACACCGGTTCTTTTTTTTTCTGCTAATCGTGATGCGTCTATGCCTATGATCATATTTACTGATTCAATAACAATATAACTAAGCCAATGCTTTTACATCTTCTACTGCACTCAAAAATGCTTCATATGCTTCTTCTGTTAATACAAAATCAAATTCTTTTTTAGATGTATCAAAAAATACTTTTTTATCTTCTTTGTCTCTCTAGAATTACATTTTGGACACCTTTTTTACCTACACACTATCTCACTTTTTAGCACCACCTACTTTTCCATTAACCCTTTATATTCAATTCTTACTTCGTCGCAGAAATACTTCGTTTATAGTTATCTAAATTTTCAAGTGCAATACCGGTTCCTTTTGCTACACACAGTAATGGCTCGTCTGCAACGTAGCAAGCTACTCCTGTTGCTTGAGCAACTAATTCATTTAAATGACGTAATTGACTTGATCCACCGGACATAATAATCCCTTTATTCATAACATCCGCAGACAACTCTGGTGGTGTATCGTGCAGTACTTGTTTTACAGCTTCAATTAATCCTTCTAAATCGTGCTGTAATGCTTCTGTTGTATCATTTGAAGTTACGGTAATGTTTCTCGGGAGACCAGTAATCATATCCCGTCCTTTGACTTCCATTTCTAAGGGTTCATCCATAAACAAAGCAGAACCCACATGAATTTTCACTTCTTCGGCAGAGCGATCACCAATTGCTAAACCATATTTTTTACGAATAAATTCAGCAATAGAAGCATCAAAACGTGTTCCCCCAATACGAACAGATCCGCAAGAAACAATACCACCTAAAGAAATAACAGCAATTTCACTTGTTCCTCCACCAATGTCAATTATCATATGCCCTGATGCTGTCCCAATTGGAATATCAGCGCCAATAGCGGCAACAATAGGCTCTTTAATAATGTATGCCGCGCGCGCACCTGCTGCCATTGCGGCATCAATCACTGCACGACGTTCAGTTGAAGTAATCCCCGCAGGGACAGCAATCATCACCTCAGGACGAAACAAGCGAATACCACCCAAGGCACGATTAATGAAATAGCGAAGCATGGCTTCTGTTGTTCTATAATTTGCAATAACTCCATCTTTTAATGGACGCTCCGCAATAATACTATCTGGTGTTCTCCCAATCATTTCTTTTGCTTCAAGGCCAACGGCAAGTACTCGATTATCATCTTTAGAAATAGCTACAACTGACGGTTCATTAATGACTATTCCATGCTTTGGTTGAAACACAATGACATTCGTTGTTCCAAGATCAATCGCAATTTTTTTTATCCACATATATTATGCTCGTTGACTATTATTTATAAATTAACCGAAAAATATCTATCTTCTCTTAAATCGGTATGAATGGTATATGCATTATCATACCATTCTTTTTCTTCTTCGGCGGGAAGAGCTCCTTGTATAGTTGTACCAAATTCATGCAAAAGCGTCAAACCATGCGCTTCTGTCCCCAGTTGTTTTTGTACGGTTAATTGATATGTTCCTGATTGAATTTGTTGCACAATATCAGGATCAAGAAGATAGCGGAAAATAAGATGTTCTTCTTTCCCAGGTTCTATAACCGTAAATATACCAAACCAACGTTTTCCTTGTTCAAAACCTTGGTCTACTTGTGCTGGATCAATACGAATATGATTTCCTTGGGGATCTACAATCTCAACTTCTTGCAATACTGAACCTGCAGGCACATATATTCGCGCATAGGTACGATAACGAGTGGTACGCCAATCAAAAGTCCCTGTATGCGTATAGGTCATACTTGCTTGCCCAATAAACTGCTCTTCTTGTTTACTAATATGATAGGTCACATGTCTTTCCATGGCATGATCAGTTTTTAGTGCGGCTAAATTTGCATCAGCCCATAGCAAATAATCTCCATCTGTTTTTTCCATAGAACCATCCCAACCTTGCTCTTGTGCCATAGTAGCAATAGCTTCTTCTACTCCATAAATCATGATTTGTTTTTCTTTCAACAAATCCATAAATAATGCCATATACTCTTCACTATCAAACAAGGCATTATACCCGACTCGTTTAATAATTTCATCAAAAAATGGACGCATGATTTGTTTTCTATCGCTAAAATGAATTCCTCTATCTTGAAAATCGTACTCCACTTCTTTTTCGAGTAATTCAATAACATTACTCGCATTAAAGGTTAGCCCCTGTACTTCAATTGGTCCTGTTTTTTCAAGAATTGCTTCAAGCACATGCGTGGTTACTCCAATAACTCCATCAATTTCTTTTGCAGCAACTCCTCCTTCTGCTTCATAAAACTCAAGAGAACGTTTTGTACTTTGTATAAAATCAGGTGACCAGTTGCTATCTCTAAAATACCATCGGTCAACATATAATTCTTTTGTAAGAATTGTAGGTGGCGTCACCTTCCAATTTGCAGGAGCACGTCCATCAATTCCTTCTGTTCCTTCCATCATCAAAATATGTGGTACACCTTTTTCTACTTCAAGTGTTGCATATGAACCAATAAATCCCCCACCTGGACGCATTTCTGTATTATTTAAAAAGAGAAGTAAATAGGTTTTCTTTTCTTCAAACCCAAGTAAACTTGGCAATTGATCAACAATATCTTCATGCTCTTCTCCAATGACTTGTTTTAATTGTTTTTGAATAATTGGATTTGAAACGATATTTTCACGTAAATATTTATACGTCAAAAAACCACCAATGCCCATAAGTACTATTGCTAAAAAAACAATATATGGCCAGCGTCTTTTTTTATCTCTTTTTCTTTGAAACATATGATAATGCATTATTGATTATATATCCCTCCCCTATAAGGGGAGGTTAGGTGGGGTCTTTCGGAGGAGATAAAGAATAATTATATTCTCACCATCTGAATTGCAAAGACGGACCCCCTCTAACTCCCCCTCATAGGGGGAGAACCTTTTTATTTATTTTTTTCTTTTTTTCTGTGACACATTAAACCCTAAATACTTTCCAAACATTAAATGAGTTACTGCATCAATCGCAGGCACTGCACTCACTAAAATCATAGTTAATGGGAGCAATGCCCATTGAAGTAACATAAAAATATAGCGATGTTTTGGGTGAGATTTTGGCCGCTGTGGCAACAATGGGAAACTCAGCAGTGCTGACAAGACCATACCCATTAATGCCATTTTCATCAAAAAACCAAGCAAATATGGCGTGTTAAAAAACAAAGCACTCTGTCTTACTGATTGTGGCGCCATCCACATTGGGAGTTGCCCCAAAATAGTAATTAAAATAGCAACACAACCCCAAGACCATTTTCCTTCCCATTCAAGAAACACCCATTTTACTTTTTTCCATAACGGAATCAACTTTCCTTTTTTTCTAAATTCTGTAATCAAATACGGCACATGCTCAACCCCCCATGCCCAACGACGCTGTTGTTTATATAAATTTTTAATACTCGCCCACCAATTATCATCTCGCACTGTATCCATAGATACTGGTAAATACAATGGAGTCACACGATAGTCCCCGTTATAGTGAATCAAACATTGATAAAAAATACGAGAATCTTCACTCACAATACGTTTTTCATGAAAACCAACATCAACGATCGCTTGCCAACTCATAGAGTGAGAAGAAAAAGTCACTAATCCATCTTGGCGCGCCAAACTCATAAAGGTCCAAAAGGTGGTACCAAATGACATAATACGAAGTGGCGCTGGTGAATCCCAAATATTATTATTATAAAGAGCAATAGGCTGAAATGATGTGCGTGTCGGTGTCGGGTGCGTACAATACAAATACGTTAAATAGGCAAAATATTGCACATGACAAATCGTATCAATATCAAAAATCGTTGTAATAACTTTTGTATAATCCCAACCTTGTTTATCAATATATTCTTTCATCTGTGACTCAGCATAATGCAAGTTTGATCCTTTTCCTGCAATTTCTCCTGTTAAATCTTTTGGATGAAGTGTGCCTACAATATCAAAAAAATGCTCCCCAAATTTTACTTTTGCTTTTTCAAGCACATCATAATATTGTTCTTTTGCCCGTTCCTCTCCTGCAATCACAATAATAAATCGATCTTTTTGATATACTGCATCAACAATACTTTGAATACCTGTTTCTACTACTTCCCATTCTTCTTTATATAAAGTCAAAAAAATAACATGCCGTTTTTCTTCCCAATCAGTAAGTTCATGACGCATTAAATCCTTCCAATCAATTTTTCTCACCTTATGAAAGCGCATCCAAGAAACGGTCAAATAAAATGAAAAATTAATAACACGTAATACCCAATAAATATCAAATAAAATAACCACATAAATCATCCAAAGTGGTTGTGTAACTGATAACACAAGAGCAGTAATTAAGGTGACCCAAATACTTAAACCAGGGAGTATCTCAAGTAGTCTATATTTTTGGAATGTTGTAAGCATATTTTTTTGTGTAACATGTAACTTAATAGTCATTCTGTGAGTGAAGCTCAGCGGAGTCGAAGAATCTCCTGTCAGTACGATGCTGGCTCCATAGTCCCGATAGGGCTGTGGAGCCCTCGTGCTCAGCATATAAGCTCCACAGCTTCCGTTTCACTCCAGACTATGGAGCTAGCAATTCTATTTCTTTTTATTATACACTAGCAGAACAAATTCTCCCTTCGCTGGAGTTTTTATATTCAATATTTCATCAATAGTACCACGAGCAATTTGCTCAAATTTTTTAGTTAGTTCTCGACAAACACAAACAAGCGATCCTTTTGGAAGCACTTCTTGTAATTGCAATAACGCTTTGTCTATACGATGACAAGACTCATAAAATGCCACAGTATATTGTGCTTCTGCAACTTCTTTAAAAAATTTATTTCGTTTATTTTTATGTGGAGGAAATCCTAAGAACAAAAACTTATCTGTAGGGAATCCCGAAATACTCAAGGCAGCAACTATCGCTGATGCACCTGGAATTGGACTAACAATAATATCCGTTTGTTGGTTTACTGCAGAAATAAGCATATTACCTGGATCTGAAATTCCAGGAGTTCCTGCATCAGTCACCAAAGCCAAATGCATACCTTCTTGCAACAATGCAATAATCTCTCCTACTTTTGTTTCTGTTGAATGTTGATGATAACTCATGGTTTTTGTCTCAATCTCGTAGGCATCAAGTAATCGTTTAGTCACACGAGTATCTTCGCACAAAATTAAATCAACACTTCGAAGGGTATCGAGTGCTCTTATGGTAATGTCAGCTAAATTGCCAATGGGAGTCGCAACTATATGTAATTGCCCTTTTATATCATTTTCAGCCATATTGTCCCTTTTTTTATGAAAATATTGTTTAGAGTATAGCAAAAAATGGGAATAATTGCAATTAAAATCATCCCATTGATTTCATCGCTAAATATATGCTATACTTCCTCTATATTATAGTATAATGAACCATTTTCTCTATGAACAATAAAACGATTATTATAAGCTTTTTGTGTTTAATTGCCACAATACTCGGACCACAAACCCTTCACGCAGTCTCTGCAGATGATTTTAATCCAAATTACATCATTTCCGATGCTGAGATGCAAGACAAAAACACTATGGATCGGAGCGATATTTCTGTATTTCTTGAAGAAAAAAACAGTTATCTCTCAACATTTAAAACAAGCGATTGGGAAGGCCAACATAGGACAGCTGCAGATATTATTTATCGCGCAAGTCAAGAACACAATATTAACCCAAAATACTTGCTCGTGAAACTCCAAAAAGAGCAAAGCCTCATTACTGACAAGACACCCACCGATAATCAATTAAACGGTGCTACTGGTTACGGGATTACTGATGGTTGTGGTTGGAGTTGTGATATGTATCTCAACAACAAAGGATTTGGGAAACAAGTTGACAAGGCGGCTGGAGTTATCCGTTGGTATTATGATCATAAAGGAGAAGAATCTTGGATCAAACAAGCCAATAACACCTATACAATCGATGGGCAGCGTATCACACCACAGTCAGATGCCACAGCCTTTTTATATACCTACACACCACATATTCAAGGAAACCAAAACTTTTGGCTCCTCTGGCAAAATTGGTTTGCCAATCAAGCCTACCCAGACGGAACACTTCTTCAAGCCCTTGGCGAAGATACCGTCTACATTATTGAAGATGGGAAAAAACGTGCCTTTACCACAAAAGTAGCACTAAATACTCGGGTAGATGCTCGTCGTATTATTACCGTTCCAACAACAGAAATTAACCGTTATGACACAGGACATGCTATTTCTCTTGCAAATTATTCTATTTTAAAACAAGGAAGCAAACATTATTTGCTTGATTTTGATACCATTCGACCATTTGCAGATGCACAAACAGTACGACAATTAGGCTATCACCCTGATGAAATTATTGAAGTATCAACAGCTGATATTGCACACTTTACACTCGGAAAAACAATTACAGCAGAGACCGATGCCCCACTCGGACGTCTTGTACGTCCTGAAGATGGTGTCTTATATTATATGAAAGATGATACTATTGCACCAATTGTTGATGATAGCATGGCTGAAATTAATTTTCCTTATTTAGATATCGAAGAGACAAGCTTTGCAGAGCTTGGAAGCAAAACACTCATTGATCCAGTTCTCTTTACCGATGGAACACTTATTTTAGTCAAAGGATACAATTCTGTCTATGTTATTGAGCATGGGAAAAAACGACATATTGCCTCAGAAGAAGTGTTTAATGGTCTTGGATACAAATGGGACCAAATTATTAGAATTTCTTCTATGGCAGGTTCAATTCACCAAACAGGATCACCGCTTTATTTAGACCGAACTATTAGTAAAGAACCACTTATTGCGCAACAACCAAAAGGAGACGAAGAATCTGAAAACATAACGACACCACAAAAAACAATATCATCCATGCAAAAAACAGATACAACAAAGACGGTATATACTGGTCCAACATTTGAAACAGATATAGACGCTTACACTATTTATGACGTAAAAACAGATACTATCCTTGCAAGTAAAAATGCAGACGTTGTTCGTCCACTTGCATCACTGACAAAAGTCATGACAACTTATGAAACAATCATGCAAGGACTTCGTGTGAATACAGCAGGGACATATGAAGCCGCTGATCATAAAGCCATGTACCATTACTTCCGTATTACTGAAGGTGAAAAAATCATGTACAGAGATCTTCTTGATGCTGCGTTAGTTTCTTCTCTCAACACACCAGTACGCATGCTTGTGGATGCTGTTGAAGAAGATGAAGACGTCTTTATTGCTTCACTTAATACACAAGCAAAAGAATGGGGATTAAACAATACTCATTTTACCAGTGTCACAGGTGAAAGAGAAACAACTGTTGGTACTGCAAACGATTATGCCTATATCTTTAAAAAAGCAATGTTTCAAAAAACACTTAAATCATATTTAAGTAAAACATACTACGCATATGATGAAGCTCTTGACATTGATGGAAAAAAACATCATTATGACTATCATTCAAACGAATTACTTGAACGAACAGATCTTCCATATAAGATTGAAGGAAGTAAAACGGGATATCTCCCAGAATCTGGGGCAAACTTAGCTATGATGATTACCCGCCCAAGCGATGGAAAACAATTTATTGTAATCACCCTCGGAAATCCTGAAATTACTAAACGGTTTGAAGAACCAGATGCATTGGTACGCTGGGCGATCAAAACATTCTAATTACTTTAATTTTTTGCTATGCCACTCGTGTTTGCCGGAATTACGCCACACACTCCCCTGCTTATTCCTTCCATTGGAAAAGAAAAAGCACAACAAGATCTTGAAAAAACAATCAATGGCTTAGCCCAATTAGAAGAAGAACTCTACGTGAGCAAGGCTGAAATTATTTTTATTATTTCTCCCCATCAAAAACAATTGTCCAACACTTTTGTTATTAATGGTGCAAAAGAATATCATGCAAGTTATGAACAATTTGGTGATCTATCAACTAAACACGAATGGCCTGGAGCTCCACTGATGGTCGAAGCACTTATTCGTCATCTCAAAAATAGCGCGACTCCAGCAATCATAAATGCAGATAGAACACTTGACCATGGCGCGAGCGTTCCACTATCTTTTTTAACAACACATACGCCAGACATTCCCATTATTCCAATGGGGTTTTCTCATCTTTCTCCAAAAATGCATATTCAATTTGGCCAAGCACTTCAAGCATTTATTCAAGAAAGACCTGAGCGCATTGCTGTTATTGCTTCTGGTGATTTATCTCATTGTTTAACCAAACAATCTCCCGCTCCATTTGATAAAGAAGGAGCATTATTTGATAAACGACTCATGCAATTACTTGATACCAAAAATACGATGGGAGTAGCCACTATGAATACGGAAATGCTCAAAGCAGCACAAGAATGTGGGTATCGCTCTATTTTAATTTTACTCGGTGTTTTGTCTGAAATGCATTATACTTGCACACGCTATTCATATGAATACCCATTTGGTGTTGGTTATTTAGTTGCTAATTGTGCCCTCTAATCCTTTCTTAAATTGCGTAACGATTGAACTGACTATGCTGGTTGATATCATCCCAATTAAACGATTTCCAAAACACGTCAAAACATACACGTACCAAGTTCCTAAAGAACTGACAAAACGTATTGCAGTCGGACAGTTAGTAAGCATTCCACTGCGATCATCACAAATTTATGGTATTGTGCTTGCTTGTTATACACCAAAACAATTACTTACCCATCCGGTAAAATCACTCCTCGATATTATACAAGATGAAGCACTTGTTTCTTTTGAATATCTTCAACTATGGGAAACTTATGCAGCGTGGTATGGTATTTCTCTTGCAAGCATGACAAAAAAAGCACTTCTTCCTTTGCAAAAAAGAAAATTAAGCAAACTAACATTACACCCATTCCCAAAAAATTCTACAAAAAACAGCCATACAGAAACACAATCAATATACCCAACAAAAGACATGCGCCAAACAAGTATTGCAGAACATACGGCAAAAAAAGGACAAACACTTTTACTCGTGCCAGGTGTGGCTTCTCTTGAACAGGTCTTTGATGCACTTGACTCAGATATACAACAACACGCAGTTATTTTTCATGCGGGGCTTTCGATAAAAGAACAGTTTAGTCGCTGGATAGATATTCGCAATGGTATATATACACTTATTATCGGAACACGTGGTAGCATATTACTTCCTTTTTTTGATTTACAATCAATTATTATTGATGAGGCCCACAGTATTGATCATAAACACTGGGATCAAAATCCTCGCTTTGATGCACGAGATATTGCTAAACACTTGGCAAAAATAAAAAATATTCCCCTTACATTTATTACGCACAGCCCGAGTGTAGACATGCTTGCACATCAAGAAAATACAGAAATTCCTGCAATAAAAGAACTCCCAACGATTATTGATATGCGCAGTGCCTATGCAAAAGGTCACTATAGCCCATTTGCCCCATCAGTTGAACAAAGTCTGCTTGATGACCAAACACAAAACGTTTTTTTCTTTTTAAATAGGCGTGGATACGCAGCATCTCTGCGCTGCCAAGATTGTGGTTTTGTGCACACTTGCCCTGAATGTGATCTTCCACTCACCTATCACCAAAGTAGCAATGCACTTCATTGCCACTATTGTCATATTAAGAAAACAATTGAAGCTACTTGCCCATCATGCCAATCACACATGGTAAAATTACGTGGTGGTATAGGAACAGAACTTGTTGAAGAGGCACTCAAAAAACTTCTTCCAGAAAGAAATATTTATCGCATAGATAGTGCTGAAATTCCTGAGATAGACCACACAAAGCCACACATTATTATTGGAACAAAACGTGCCATGGCTCACCTAGATTGGGATACACTTGATCGCATTGTCTTTTTAGATATTGACCGACAATTAGCACTTCCAGAATATCGTGCACAAGAAGAAATCTGGCATCTTATTCATGAAGTTGCATTTAAAAAAACAGAACACTGTGAATATATTATTCAAACCAGACAAGCTGATCATGTATTATTTACCGCACTAGGAAATCCTATTGAATTCTACAAAAAAGAATTAGCTGCAAGAAAAACACTGGGTTACCCACCATACAGCTACCTCATTCGCTACATGTATCGTCATGCAAAAGAAGATACCGCCAAAGCGTCTGCAACAAAACTTTTAGCTCATATACAACAACAAACCAATCAGGCCAATATACAAATAAAAATACAAGGTCCTTTTGCCTTGCATCCACAGTATTATCGTCAACAATATTGGTACGCACTCTTAGTGCACATTCAAACAGCTGATTGGGAGCGCTACGCCACAAGCATTCACCCCGGCATTCCAAATGATTGTACTATTGACCCAGCACCATATAGCATTTTATCACCATCGTAATTTTTGTTGCTCCTGAGAATAAAATTCTTTTTCATTTTTTTCTAATTCTAAAAATTGCTGTTCTTCTGGAGAATAAATATACTGAATAAATGTTTTATGATCAAGTGCTAAATCAGAAAATATAATAATATACAAACCCACACCAATCATAAGTATAGTAATAATGATTCCAACAATGGTTACCGACTGTCCTGGCCATGCCTCATCCATAGATACAAATTTATTAATAACATGCTTTTTATAAGTATACCATATTTTTTCTGTATAAAAAAAGAAAGCACCGGACGAATCCGATGCAACAGCAGTATCATAATCAATTCCTCACCCTCTTTATTCTTTTATAAACAAAGATAGCAGAGTAATAGGTATAACAAATAAAACGATGACCCATATTGACTGGGTAGGTGTTCCTTGCGTTGAAGGAACTGTTATCCCCGCATACAATATGACGAGCATTTTTTCTCCTTTAACAAGATACGACAACTACTGTCATCCTATCCTATTTTAAGGCATTTGTCAATATTATTCCCTCAATCTAGCAAAAAACTTGAAAAATTCTTTTGTTTTTGTTATACTCGAATAAATATATCTATTTTTTTTATGATTCTCCCAATTACTACCTACCCAACCCCATCATTATTTGAAGCATCTGAGCATATTGATGCGCCTTTTTTGTTACGAAAAGAAACGCAAACGCTTATTGATAATATGATTGATACGATGTATGCAGATGATGGTATTGGACTAGCGGCTCCTCAAATTGGGAAAAATATTCAACTCTGTGTGATAGGAAGAGATGCCTTTAAAGATCATGATAATCCCCAAGATACAGCACTTATCAACCCACGTTGGGAACCAATGAGTCGCAAAAAAGTCTGGGACACAGAGGGTTGTTTATCTGTACCAAAAACATACGGAAAAGTACGACGATATAAAGAAATTCGTGTAGTAGCAAAAGACCGTACAGGGAAAGAACTCATCTTTGAAGCAAAAGGATTTTTAGCCCGAGTCATTCAGCACGAAGTTGACCACTTAAACGGCATTCTATTTATTGATAAAGCAAAAGGAATTTATACGGTATGATCCATTCTCCTATTTCTGTTACCTTTTTTGGCACACATGCCTTTGCTTGTACCATATTACAAGCGCTTATTGATGATGTACGCTTTAATGTACATACCGTTATTACCCAACCAGACAAACCTGTTGGACGCAAAAAAGTCATGACTCCCCCACCAGTAAAACTATTAGCAGAAGCAAACAATATTACAGTAATACAAGCAGAAAGTTTAAAAAATTTTGATACAAGCATACTTTCAACAAGTGACATTTCTGTTGTTGCTCAATATGGAAAACTCATTCCTGAGGCTGTTATTGAAGCACCCAAATATAAGACACTCAATGTGCATACATCTCTTTTACCAACATATCGCGGGGCATCTCCTATTCAAACAGCACTCATGAATGGAGACACACAAACAGGTGTAACCATTATGCAAATGAATAGAGGGCTTGATACAGGACCAATTCTCAGCCAAAAATCAATTGATATTCTTCCGACAGAATGTTATCTCGATCTTGATGCTCGTTTAGCAACACTTGCAGCGCCCTTGTTACTTGATACCATTCCAAAGTACATAGATGGTAGTATTGTGCCACAAAAACAAAACGATGCTGAAGCCACACTCTGTGGGCAATTTTCTCGAGAAGATGGAGCAATTAATTGGACACAAGACGCACAAAGTATTTACAATCAATATAGAGGCATGACTCCTTGGCCAGGCATTTGGACTACAATTGAAGGAAAACGCCTTAAACTCTTAGATATTTCTCTTGCAGAAAACATATCACCTATTCCCGCTGGCACCATTCAATTTATTGATCAAAATATTTATATCGGTACAACAACGATTCCTCTAAACATACAGCATATTCAAATTGAAGGAAAAACAGCAATGGATGCGGAAACATTTATTCGTGGCAACAACTCTTTACACGACTCAACACTCGGAGCCTAATGCTTCAAACTTAATCATCTTCTTTCTATGGCACATCTATCACTCAATCGTTCCATTTTTTTTCATCGCCAAACACTCATTCTTCTTTTTTTATTCTTTGCTGTCCGCATAGCTTCTTATTTTGCTATGGGGCATGTACTGATAGGAAGCACCATTACACTTGCCCTTATTTCTCTTATGGTCGTTTTATTTTTTTATCGACCACAATGGGCTTGGTATATTGTTCTCGGAGAGCTCTTTATTGGAGGCACAGGCCATTTGTTTGAACTATTTGGCATATCTATTCGTTCTGCCTTTTTTATCAGCTTTGTCGGCCTCTGGTTGCTCTACAGTATTTTCAAAAAACAAATCAAACATATTCATATTCCTCATCGTTTATTTTTTTTCATTCTTTTGTATTGCAGTTATTTATTTTTTTCTGCACTCTATGGCCTAAATCAAGGCCACCCACTATCTCATGTTGTGCAAGACGCAATTCCGTATGCATTTTTCTTCTTTATCATCCCTTTTTACTACCTCCACACCTATAAAGAACTTCATCATTTTATTATTCGCTTACTCATTGTCTGGCTGATTGGCACAACTCTATTTACTCTCTATAATGAAATCCTCTTTAGCAGTAACATGCAATTTATTCATGGAGAATATTATACATGGCTCCGTGATGTACTGATGGCAAAAATTACCGATATGGGCACTGGATTCTTTCGGATTGTTGAACCATCTCATTTACTCATCGCCCCTGTACTTTTGTTGATTTCTTCTTTATTAATGAAAAAAGAAAAACATCATATCCTTTGGTATGTCATGCTTTTTTGTTCATATATACTAGTCGTATTAAATTTTTCTCGCGCATACATGCTTGGTATTGCTGCAGGATTTTTTGTTCTTCTCTACACACATCATATAAAACAATGGCTCCGTGTGGGAGTCATTAATGCCGTCATGTTTGTTACTATTCTTCTCTGCTCAAATCTCATTGCGAGCCAAGGAGACTCTACTGGTCTTGATCTCTTAGGACTTCGTTTTGGTGGAATTATTGCGCCCTCTACTGAAGTAAGTGCATACACAAGACGCATGCTATTAACTCCAACACTTGCAGGCATACAAGCACAACCATTGCTTGGTGTTGGCATAGGAGCGACACTCACTTTCCAAAACCCAAATACATTTGAAGCCGTTTCAACAAGACATTTTGATTGGGGTTATTTTGAAATTCTTTTTGAACAAGGTATTATTGGTGGTATACTATTTCTCTTAATTATAGAAGAAATTACTCGTGGACTTCTCAAACACATTAAACAAAGAAAAGAATATCGAGATTTTCATGTTGGTCTCTTTGCAGGAATTATATCGCTTGGCGTTATTCAACTATTTGGTCCAGCATTTACTCATCTCTTTGGCATTGTCTTTCTCTCTATTATTTTTGTTATCTCTACAAAACAACCCAATGTCATTGAAACAATCACCGGATACATTTATCAGACATTTCACAAAGATACACTCGACAAATTAACTTAATTTTGCTATACTACGCATATAATTAATCATAATTATCCTCATATGGAACAAGTTCGTGTACCTATTAAAGAATCTCTTTTATATGGATGGGAAGAATTCAAAAAACGTCCATGGTTTTTTATTGGACTTATTCTTGCAATATATATTGTCTCAGGAATTGGACAATATTTACTTGAGATGACAAAGTCTGATCTTCTTTTCCGGCTTGTTTATCTTGCTACACAAATTATCAACTTAATCATGTCAATTGGACTAATACATATTTCATTTAAAGTATATAGAAAAGAAACTCCTGAATTTTCAGAATTATTTTCACATACAGATCAAATCTGGGATGCTATCCTCCTTTACATCTTATACTCATTAATTGTATTAGGTGGACTGATTCTCTTTATTGTTCCTGGTATTATCTTTATATTCAGGTATAGCCAATCTTTCTACTTACTTCTTGATAAAAAATTATCGCCAACAGAAGCGTTGAAAGAAAGTCGCCGCATTACAGAAGGAGCAAAAATGGATATCTTCCTTGCGGCAATTCTCTTTGGAGTAATTGCCCTCCTCGGATTGCTTGCATTATTTGTTGGTATTTTTGTAGCAATTCCTGTCGTGATGCTTGCTGGAACATTCATTTACTTCCGACTTTTAGAGACAGCAGCTGGGGATGAAACACCCGCTATAAAAGAGGATAAAGGGAAAGAAGTTCCTTCGACAAAAACTCAGGATAAAAAAGAAGAGAAAAAATAACCATATCATTTAATATAAAAACATCCTCAATAACTGAGGATGTTTTTATATTGTCATTCGAGATTCTCCCATACTCTGTCGAAACTTCTTCCGCTTCGCTCCAATCGCTCAAGATAACAAAATTAATTATATTTTGTGTTTTTTTTGTATAATTTTTTTTGCTTCTTCATATGCCTTTACTCTTGAAGAGATATATGGCAAATATTTAAATGGTGCTCTGTAGGCAAAACGTGGCAACCATGTACTCATACCTCCCTTGTCTATTACCCGATACAGATATTCATCAACATGCACACCTATTTTTCCTTCTTCTGCCATAGATAACCAATAATCCCAATCCTGAAAACGCTTGAGTGACTCATCCCATGGGATTGCAGAAGATTTTTTTACTAAAGTCATCGATGAAATATAATTTGCTTGTTTTAATGTTTGAATATCAAATGCTTTTGCTCTCAACTTTTTACCATTCCACAAATAAAAATTACTATATGCAAAATCAACGTTTTCTTTTTTTATTGCCTCTTGCATATCTGCAATCATCGTTGGCGCGCATTCAATATCTGCATCAAGACAAATCACATATTCACCTTGTGAGAGATATAAACCAACATTACGAGCAACAGGTGCTCCTGCATTTTCTTGACGATGAACAGTAAGCGCTATGCGGGCTGGTAACAGCTCAAGATTTACTTTAACAGGAACTTTGCTTCCGTCATCAACAACAATAATTTCAATCTGCTCATATGTTTGCGCTGCAATTGACGTAATAACTCGATCAAAAATATGTTGTTTTGGATTGTATGCAGGAATAATAATACTAACAAATTCTTTTTTCATATGCCTATAGTATACATTGATTTTTAAAATAAAAAAAGACAAAGATCTGGCAATCCTGTCTTGGTTCCCCTTTATATGTTGATGTTAGACTATAAAGCCCTCCTGATTCGATACTCTGGTGGAGCTAATTTCTCGACCAATGGCAAATTGCCGTTCACCTCATGGATGGTCAAGAGACGCACGATCGCGGCATAGATGATGGTGTCTGGATTAGCGCTTCCATTGGCCCAGAATCGATATTCCAACTCTCGAACCAATTTTCGTGCGAAGTCATTCCTGACGAATGCATGTTGGTTGTGAGCCAACTGCACCACACCGATGATCGGGGGCTTGTAGACCTCGTGGAAAAGCTCTGTGAACTCACTGATTTCCATCTGTGAGAACATGGGATCGATTAAAACCCCCAAGAGCGAGTGTTGGACCCGGCGGAGGACATCCCGAGATGGGAAATTCGCCAAGAGAGGAAACTTGACCCGCGGAAATTTTTCCCGCAAGAGTAAGCTTTGGGCATATTCACCGAAAAGACTCTGGATAGCCAAGCTATCCGAGACAATTGGCAACAAGATGACGTCACTGACGCCGTTACTACTCATGAAATTATCCTTTATGTTGTTTGTCTATTTTTTTCTGTATAGACGTTCATGCCAGATAAGAACCATTATACACTATTTTATTAAAAACAACAAGAACAGATAATAAAAAAAGACCGTTCAGATAGGCGTACAATATATACAATCTAATATGACGGTCTTGCCCCAAATACGTTGTGATTCCCCCCTAGGAAATTGTGTTCATGGTCATCGCTACTAATTGATTAATGAGTTCATATCGATCACCTGCACTGAGGTGAGAAAATTGATGATCCACAAACTGTGCAGCCCCCTGCTCCAAATAAGACCTCAGCAGTTCGGGATCGGCGCGTAAAACTTGCGGTGTAAAGTGATGCTCCACACCATACATTTTACTCGCCAGAGAAACCAAGAGTCGTTCGAAGAACGGATCCCAAGCGTTTCCCTTTCGGAAAGTAGCCAAGGTTGGCACCTCGGACTTCTGCGCAGCGGCATCTTTCATCAGTCTGATGAAGAGACCTTTATGTCTACGCATCCGCGCGTTAAACTCGAGAAAGTACTCTTCAAAATTGGCCGGTTTTTTCTGATCCTCAGAAATCAAAAGAGCCATGGGATCGGCGGCGATCGCGACGTTTGAGCTAAACATGAGAGTCTCTCCTGTTTTTGGTTTATTTTATGTTGTATTTGGTTGTATAGAGTAGTATACACAAAAAATTGACCTCTGTCAAGAGTTATAAGATTTAAAAATAACCAAAATTAGATAAATTCAGAACAAAAACCCGCCACGGAAACGTCGGCGGGTGGAGTTTTTTTATAGACCAATTTACTTTTCCAACTCACTTTGTAACTCTTCTATCAATTTTTTTGCTTTTTTACTCACTTTCTTTGGAATATATACAATCACGGTCACAAACATATCCCCTTTTCCACTGCGTTGGAGTCGCTCTATACCAAGCCCACGAAGACGGAATTCTTGATGAGATTTCGTTCCGCTTGGAACAACAAATTTTTTCTTTCCTTCAAGTGTATCAATTTCAATCGTATCACCAAGTACCGCTTGAGGATAGCTTACTTCGAGATCAAGATAGATATCTGAACCTTTTCTTTCAAATTGTTTGCTTTCTTTCACATGCACAACCACATACATATCCCCTGCTACTCCACCAGTTCCTGGAAATTCTCCTTTTCCTGAAAGCCGAATTGATTGTCCATTATCTATCCCAGCTGGAATTTTTACGGTAAATTTACTTTCGCTTCGGACTGTTCCATCCCCGCCACAGTGTTTACATGTTTTTTCAGGAACAGACCCTGTTCCATGACAAATATTACAGGTATGTGCACTTTGCATTGGGCCAAACATGGTTTGTTGTACGCGTGTTACTTGGCCTTGTCCTTTACATTCGTCACAAGTTTTCGTTGTGCTTCCAGGTTCGGCTCCTTTACCATCACAGACATCACAAGCGTTATTTTTTTGTACTTTTAATTCTTTTTCTACGCCAAAAACAGCTTCTTCAAAAGTGATTTCAATATCCATTTGTACATCTCGTCCGCGTGCTTTTCCTCTTGAACGGCTTCTGCCACCGCCAAATCCAAACAAATCTCCAAGGTCAATACCACCAAAATCAAATTGAACGCCTCCATTACCAAATCCACCGCCCCCTCGTGCAGCGTTCATGAAGTCTTCCCATCCTGCTCCCCCACCAAATCCACCCTGTTGGTCAAAGTTTGATCCAAATTGATCGTATTGTTGACGTTTTCCTTCATCTCCAAGAACTTGGTATGCTTCATTTACTTCTTTAAATTTTGCTTCATCACCCGTTGCTTTATCTGGATGATATTTATGTGCTTTCTTTCGAAAAGCTTTTTTGATCTCGTCTTGTGTGGCATTTTTTTCTACTCCGAGAGCTGCGTAATAATCTTTTGACATAAAAATTTTATCTTACAGGAAATCCATTAACCGTATCAGGCCCTTGTGCTTCTTTAATCACACCAAACTTTTTTTCGTACATGTCAATATTCTTTTGGAGTGACACGAGCAATCTTTTTGCATGTGCTGGGCTAATGATAGAACGATTGTTCAAAGTGCCAGCTGGTGGAAATACACTCATAAAATCAAGCACAAATTCTTCTTCTGTATGGACAATTTGTACTGCATTTGCATAATTTCCTGCAAGTACCTCATCATTTGCTTTAATTTGAAGTTGTTTTTGATTTTTTTTATTTTCTTGTGTCATATATGTGCTTATTATGTTTATTATTATAGTCCCTCCCCTATGAGGGGAGGTTAGGTGGGGTCTTTCGGAGCGTTAAAGAAGGATCCATGTAGACCCATCTTAATTGCAAAGATGGACCCCCTCTAACTCCCCCTCATAGGGGGATAATTATTTTTTTATTTAATCTTCACATCAATAACCTTATCTTCTTCAATAAAGCGAAGCAGGCGTTCTACCGTATCGATAGCGCTTTGCTCAGCAATAAGGCGAAATTGATCTTTTTTAGCGGTTTCTCGTGCACTTTCTTGTAACTGTCCAAGTGCTGGATTATATCCGTCGTTATCATCAAAGAGTTTCTTTAAAATACCTTGATTATTTTCTACTTCCACTTCACCCATAAGCTCAACAGCATGAATCGTCACTGGTGGAAGGAGCACTTCTACTGCTTCATCGCTCATGACCACATCTTCTGCTGTAAGCGTTGATAAATCAACTCCAGAGCTTACTTGAAGCGTTGCACGTGCAATAATATCTTGCCCCCAAAAAAAATCTTTCCATGCACTCCCAGTAGATTGTTCAATTGTTACTTTTTCATCAAACATAGCAACTTGACTCACAAGGAATCCTTCATCTCTAAGTGCTGTTAACAACACATCACGACTTACCGTTGTTTCTTCTACTGTATCTTTACTAAATAATACATAGCCCCCATATAATCCTGCTGCAAATAACAGCGCTGCGAGAATAGGTACAATAATTCTTTTCATAATATATTTATCAAATAAACCCCTAACCCCATACATGTGCATAGGGTTAGTTCGTTTATCTATAAAAGATTATTTTGCTTCTTCATCTACAACTTCCCCTTCTACAGGTCCGTCTTCTTTCTTTTCTTCTGAAGCTTCTTCGCCTTCAGCTTTCGGAGCTTCCCCTTCTCCCTTAGCAGCTTTTTGCTCAGCTTCATACATTTTCATACCAATAGCTTGTGCATCAGTAGAAAGTTTATCAGAGACTGATTTGATTTTTTCTAAATCATCTGTTTCTTTTACTTCTTTGAGCTCTTTTAATCCATCTTCTACTTTTTGTCTTTCTTCATCAGTGATTTCAATTTTCTTTTCAGCAACATCTTTCATCATCTTTTCTGTTGTGTAAACAATGGTATCAGCTGTATTTTTTACATCAACCAATTCACGTTTTTTTGCATCTTCATCAGCATGCGCTTCTGCATCTTTTTTCATCTTTTCGATTTCTTCATCAGAAAGTCCACTTGAAGCTTCGATACGAATTGATTGCTCTTTTCCTGTACCTTTATCTTTTGCTGATACAGAAAGGATACCACTTGCATCAATATCAAATTTCACTTCAATTTGTGGTACTCCACGTGGTGCTGGTGGAATTCCATCGAGGATAAACTTCCCAAGTTGTTTGTTGTCAGCAGCCATTTGACGTTCACCTTGAAGTACATTGATCTCTACACTTGGTTGACTATCTGCCGCAGTAGAAAATACTTGTGTTTTACTTGTTGGGATAGTCGTGTTTTTTTCGATAAGCTTTGTCATCACTGATCCCATGGTTTCAAGTCCAAGTGAAAGTGGAGTAACATCAAGAAGGAGAATATCTTTTCCAAGATCCCCTTGAAGTTGTCCTGCTTGAATTGCAGCCCCTGTTGCTACGACTTCATCTGGATTTACGGTTACGTTTGGTTTTTTCCCAAAAAATTCTTCTACTTTCTTTTGAATAAGTGGCATACGTGTCATTCCACCTACGAGAATAACTTCGTTGATTTCCGCTTTAGAAAGTTTTGCATCACTGAGTGCTTTTTCTACAGGACCCATTGTTTTGTCAGCAAGGTTCATGACAAGCTCTTCCATCTTTGAACGGCTAAGCTTCATGTTCAAATGTTTTGGACCTTCCGCTCCTGAAGTAATAAATGGTTCATTGATTTCTGATTCTGGAGTACTAGAAAGTTCGATTTTTGCTTTTTCTGCTGCGTCCTTTACACGTTGGAGTGAAAGTGGATCGCCAGAAAGATCAATTCCTTCTGTTTTTTTGAATTCAGCAAGAATCCATTCGATAATTACTTTATCAAAATCGTCTCCTCCAAGATGAGTATCACCATGAGTAGAAAGAACTTCTACAGTAGAAGATCCATCTTCACTATCATGAGAAATATCAAGAATAGAAACATCAAATGTACCACCACCGAGGTCATACACAGCGATTTTTTGATCTTGTTTTTTGTCAAAACCATATGCAAACGCAGCTGCAGTAGGTTCGTTAATCACACGAAGAACTTCAAGCCCTGCGATTTCACCAGCATGCTTTGTTGCTTGTCGTTGTGAATCATCAAAGTATGCAGGAACCGTGATCACTGCTTGAGTGATTTTTTCTCCTGTTTTTTCTTCTGCATCTGCTTTTAATTTTTGGAGTACCATCGCAGAAATTTCTGGTGGAGCATAGGTTTTATCTCCCATTTTTACTTTCAGTTTGTCTCCTTCTGAAACAATTTCATAAGGAACATGTTTCTTCACATCTTCTACTTCTTTGTCTCCTGCTTTACGACCGATAAGACGTTTTACTGAGTGAAGTGTGTTTGCAGGGTTGGTTACGGCTTGACGTTTTGCAAGTTGTCCTACAAGACGTTCACCAGTTTTTGACATAGCAATTACTGATGGTGTTGTTCTGTTTCCCTCTTTGTTTTCGAGGACTTTTGGTTGTCCTCCTTCAACGATGGCCATACAACTGTTTGTTGTACCAAGGTCGATTCCTAGAATTTTTGGCATAGGTTTTTATATTAAATAATATATGATTAAATAAGTTTTTTTTACCTGAAATTTTTTTCGCTTTCAGAACCCCTTTTTCTCATAACTCATATCACGTAACTCGTAACTTTTGCGATACGAGTTATGCGTTAAGAGTTACACGTCCCTTTGAATCTCAATCTTTTTCACTTCTTTCTTCTCCGCCTTTGGACAAATGATCTTCAGCATTGAACCATCGTACTTTGCTTCGATCTTTTCTTCCATTACGGGTACAGGAAGAGCAATTTGGCGATAAAATGATCCACTTCGAATTTCTTTTCGATAATAATTTTTTTCGTCAATCTCGTGTTCCTTGTAACTCGTCCCCTGAAGAATAAGGATATTATTTTCAAGTGAAATATCTACATCATCAATATGCACTCCGAGAAGCGGTGTTTCGATGACGAGATCATCACCCTTTTCATACATATTGATCGCTGGAACAAAAGCGTTCTTTTTTGATTTTTCTATTCCCTTTCCTACGAAATCTTCGACCATAGGAAGGAGGCTGTTTTCATCGTTCATAAAATTATGAATTATGAGTTATTATTTACATTATGCTGGCTCCATAGTCCCGAAGGGCTGTGGAGCCTTAGTGCTGTATTGCAAGTAGGCTCCACAGTCTCCGCTTCGCTCCGAACTATGGAGCCAGCGTAATTTTGTATTTTTTGGTACGTGTTACGTGATATGTGTTACGTGTTTTTACAAACCACAACTCTCGCAGCTCTTAAAACCTTTTCCCCTGCAAGATATCCTCCCGCAAGCTCACGGATAATTTGTCCATCGGCGTGTCCCTCACTTGCTTCTTCACTTACCGCTTCATGCAAATTTGGGTCAAACATCTTTCCAACAACTTCCATTTCCTTTACACCATGAGATTCGAGGACATCTCCGAATTGCTTCATGATAAATTCAATTCCCTTTTTCCAATTTTCCCAAGAAGAATTTTCTTCTCCAGCAGGATGTTTGAATGCTGTTCGGAAGTTTTCATATATAGGAATAAATTCTTCGAGGATTTGAATCTCACTCATCCGAGCCCATTCACTTCTTTGCTTACTTGTTTCCATTTGCAAATTTTTGTAATCCGCTTGCGCCCGCATCCAACCTGATTTGTATTCTTCGCAGTTTAGACAATCTTCTGGGCGTTCTTCTTTTTGAGCAGGCATATCTACTACCTCTACCCCATCTTCATTTAGAATATCCTCTAATGGATTTTTATCTTGTTGTTTTTTCTTATTTTTTGGCATAATAAATCTTTTAACTTTATATCTTATAACTTTTAACCTAATGTTTTCCATGTACCTTTGCGTTAAAAGTTACACGCTACAAGTTACACGAAATACTTTTTTTTAAAAAATAAACTTACTCTATGAGACCAAGTATCTTATTGAGATAAGAGATATTCCTCCCATAATCCATCCTCATGGGTCCGGTCAGGAGAAACAATCCATTCTCACCAAAGCTCCCAAGAAGTGTTGAACAATGTTCACTGAGTGGATTTTCCTTCCCGATAAGATAATATTTTCCCTTTTCTTTTTCTTTTTTAAGCGTTTCTAAACAAGACTCGCATTTATCAAAAATCGCTGAAACCGATAGCGCTTTTTCATACTCACGAAACTCTGGCTCAGAAAAGAGTGAAGAAAATCCCGTATAATACATACTATTGCGGTCAAAGACAACAATAATAGCTGTACCACTCACCTCAGCAAGATACTTTGCAAAAAACTTTTGTTTTTGCTGCTTGTCATACTCACTTTTGGCAATGATATCAAATTCTTCTTGAGCTTTGTTTCCTATTTCTTTCAAAACAAGAAGCTCCTCTACAAAAAACCGATAACCCGATTCAGTAGGGATTCTTCCTGCTGATGTGTGTGGATGGGTGAGATAGCCTGCCTCTTCAAGTGCCCGAAGCTCATTTCTAATCGTTGCTTCACGAATATCAAAAACACCACTTTCTGCAAGGAATTTAGAACCTATTGGTTCAGCTGTTTTGATATATTGTTCAATTACAAATTGGAATATTTGTAGTTGACGATCTGTGAGCATATAAGAAATGTGTATATTATCACTCTTGACTTACGAGTGATAATATACCATATACTACACAAAGCGTCAAGAGCTTAATATTTAGCTATACAAAGCAAAAAAGCCATCTAATCAGATGACTTTTTTCATATATTATAACCAATTATTCCCTTGCAGCTCGTTCATAATCTCCTATATCTCCAATTTCACTGAGCAATATATTTTCTACAAAAATTCCACGAGAATAAAATATGCGCTCTAATTCATTTTTTAACTCAGTTTCTACAGAATCTCGTTTTTGCCCCATGATTTCTTCTTTGGTAAAACGACTCGCAACCATACGAATACGACTTCTTACTGTTGGACGAATAATTTTTGCGACAAAATCTTCTCCAATTGTTTGCCAAATAGCAGGGATTTGATGAATATCTAAGCGTAAAAGAATCGTTCCTTCTACCCCAATACGCACACCATCTTCAGATACTGCTGCAATTGGAATATCTCCAAGTGCTTTTTCATTTTGTGGATTAAATTCACGGCTAATACTATACTCTAATGTTTGTGTATTAAACAATTTTGCTTTTTGCCAAAATGGAATCTTAAAATGAAGCCCTGGAGTTAATACTTTTTTGAGCACTCCACGCCCTAAATCATAAACACAAGCTACATAACCCGGTGGAACATAAATAAAAAAACCTTTCAGGACATCCTCCATTACAAAGGAGTACATAAGTTTATCTAGTGATTGTTCTGACATAAGCAATAATTAAGATTTTTTAACTTCTTCCTTTTTTTCTTTTTTGGAAGGAGTAAATATAATTTTACTAAATTGGTGCACAATAAAAGAAAAGATAATTGATGTTAAAATAAACAATGCTTTTACCATTGGCAAAATATACAACGTAGCAAACACTGCGATCGGAAACAAAATAAAATACATCAAATCAGATGATCCTGATCCTTCTTTTTGCTTGCGTAATTCCATATAAATTTCAAACATCAATATAGCAGCAACAAGCCCTGCCCAAAACACACTATGTACCATCCCTAAATCAAACCCATAAAACACGGTATTCATTTTGCCAGGGAATTCAATAAACGGATATAATACTCGTAAAATCTTTTCTCCAGTAATTCCTTGCAAAAACACTTGATACAAAAGAACCAAAACCAATGCTTGTATACCAAGAACGATCGCTTTTGCCCAAGGACGCACCTTACGTTTTTTTAATACTTTTCTTACTTCTTCTTTTTTAAGAACGGGATCTTTAGCAAATTCACGATTAATACGATTAAGTTCTTTTTGAAGTTCTAAATTATCTGCTTTTGCCTTTTCATTTACCATAGTAAATGGTAAAAGTACTACACGAGATAATACCGCTAAATAAACAATAGCCCACCCAAGACTATTATTCGTCCAGTTATTATATATCCAAATAAGCCCATTAAACACAGGCCGATAAAGTAAATCATTCCAAATAATTTCTAACATATTAGATATAATATAGCAGATTTATAAGAAAAACACAATAAAAAGAATCCCCTCTTTTACAATATTTTTCTTGACAAAATAAGTGAAACGTGATGAAATGAATATAAGGAGCCGTGGTAAGGTAGCTTAATTGGTCAAAGCCTAAGGGCTGAAACCCCTTATGTATGGTGTGTTCGACTCCACCCCTTACCACCTTTGTATAGTATTTTTCTATACAAAAAAACCCCTATGATACACAATAGGGGTTTTATATTTTACAAAAATATTACTATGTATCTTTTTCCCAATCAAGAGCACCCTCAAGATATGTATCTTTAATCGTATCAAAATACGCACGAGCAGGTTCATATTCATTTGAAATTTCTCCGTCAAGAATTGCTCGCTCAATTTCTTCTTTAATCTTTCCAACTGTTGGTCCTGGTTTTAAGCCACAAAGCCCCATAATTTCTTCTCCTCGTACAGGAGATTGAAATGCACGAAGTTGATCTTTTTCTAATACTTCTTCAATACGTTTTTCTAAATAATCATAATTTTTAAGGCGACGTACTTTTTTCTTTTGATTTCCAGTAGTAATATCTGCACGACAAAGTACCAATAAATCAGGAAGCTTGTCTTCTAAATTGACAATTAAACGACGAACAGCGCTATCTGTTACTCCTTTATCCATTAAAGCAATTGGTTGCAAATGCCACCGAACTAATTCAGCAACATAGTAAATGTCAGATTTTTTCATGCGCAAACGTTTCCCAATTTCCCAAGTAATTTTTTTCCCTAAATGTTCATGCATGTCAAACGTCCAACCACGTCCTTGTTCAAACTCTTTTGTTTGTGGTTTTGCAATATCATGCATAAGCCCTGCAAAACGAAGCAAGACATCATCAGAATATTCTGCAATATTATCAAGTACCGCCAAAGTATGAGAAAAATTATCTTTATGTGTATATCCGGCAACTTCTTCTACCCCGGCGAGCGCAACAACTTCTGGCAAAAATATTTCAAGCAAACCCGTTTGGAATAGTAAGACAAAACCAATAGACGGTTGTTTTGCTTTGAGCAATTTAAATAATTCTTCAGAAATACGTTCTTTTGAAATAATTGCTAAACGATCTTTATTGCGTGCCATTGCACTGAGTGTTTCTCCGTCTATGGCAAACTCAAGTTGCGCTGCAAATCGAGCCGCACGAAGCATACGAAGTGGGTCTTCTGAAAATGTTTCATTCGGGTCAAGCGGTGTTTTCAATACTCCTCTTTCTAAATCAGTTTGTCCGTCAAACAGGTCCACAATATCTTTACTAATCCCATCTGCTTCAACTTTTCTCGCCATCGCATTAATGGTAAAATCACGACGTTTCAAATCTTCTTCTAAAGAAGTCGCAGTAACTACTGGTTTTCTTGATGTTTCATCGTATACTTCAGTTCGAGCACCTGCAAATTCTAATTCAAGTAATACACGATTATTATCTTCTCGATCAACAAATACATAGCGTGCAGTATCAAAATCAGGAAATTCAACTAAAGAACCAGCTTCTTCCATTTCTACGTCCAGTGCTTTAGCAAACTCAAGACCACTTCCAAGTACCACAAAATCCACATCTTTTTTGAATGCTTTTTTAAGTAATTCATCACGCACAAAACCACCAACAACATAAATATCTGTTTTGGTTTGTGCCGACACAAGGTAAATTATCGGTAATACATCTTCTAATCGCATAAATTTTATAAAAACAATGCCTCAATCTTAGCTTATTTAAGAGAAAAAGTCAATGAAAACACTATAATGATTGAATAAACTCTTCCATCGCTTCTTTTACTGCCTTTTCTCCACAAACACAAGCAGAAATCATTTCTGTAAATGGAAGAAAAAGATGATGTTGTTTTTTAATCAACATCATGGCATCCAAAGCGTCTATTCCTTCTACTATTTGTGCTACTTTTTCACAAGCAATATCTGGATGGTCTCCTTGACCAAGGTATTCTCCAAAACGACGATTGCGACTTTCTGGCGCAAGCGCAGTCCCTATTAAATCTCCCAAACCGGCTAAGTCATATGCTGTTTCCTTTTTTCCTCCCATTGCCTCAACAACAGTTGCAATTTCTTTTATTGCATAGGTCAACAATGCCGCTTTGGTATTTAACCCATATCCTAAAGCATCGCACATACCCATAGCGATTGCATAGACATTTTTACACGCGCCTCCTACTTCTACACCAATCAAATCTTCTGTAGCAATTAATCGAACGGGAGAACTCTCTACTAAGGCTTGTACAGCATGTACGGCATCTACATGAGTAGAAGTAATATTCATGAGTGTTACTCCACCTAATGCCATTTGCTTTGCCACAGCTGGCCCTGAAATAGCGACCACTTGATCTTTCATTGACTCAGGCAATGCACGAGCAATCATATCAGGAGTAAAGGTCATCGTATCAGGGTCAAAACCTTTTGATAAATCAACAATCACCATATCTTTTGTTATATATGGAACAGCCAAAGTAATTGTTTGTGCCATATTTGCACTCGGAATTGCTAAAAATACAGCAACGACTCCGTCTAATGCTTCCTCAATATCTTCTATAGGTGTAATATTCTCTGATAATGCAACACCGGGTAAATATGTTTTATTTTCACGATCTGATTTAATTTCTTTTAGTGGTGCAGGGTCCCCTTCCCAATTCCAAAGATGCACTTGATGTCCGTTATTTGCTAATACTTGAGCAAAAGCAGTACCAAAACTTCCTGCGCCTAATACCGCTATGTTTTTTCTATTCATATTTACATCACAATCCAACTAATTAAAGCAATACCTAATACAATTCTATATATAACAAAAGGAGTGAAATTCCATTTTTGTACAATTTTCATGAGACCAGCAATGGCAACAAAACCACTCAGAGCCGAAGCAATAAATCCAACAAACAACACGGTCACCGTTAAGTCACCCATGCCACTTTGAATTAACTCAAGCACTTTTAATCCACCAGCAAGTGCAATAATTGGAATACTCATGAGAAAAGAAAATTCAGCAACGGCTTTTTTATCGAGTCCTGCAAAAAGCCCAGCAGTCATGGTAATACCTGACCTGGATGTCCCTGGGATAAGAGCAATTGCTTGAGCACACGCCACAAAAAGCATTTGCTTCCCGCTGAGATGATTAATGTCTACAAGCTCTTTTCCTTCTTTTTTCCATTTTTGATTGAGCCTATCTCCAAAAAACATCACAATACCCCAAAAAATAAGCCCAAAAGCAATAACAGATACTGAACGAAGATTTTCTTCAATAAGTGATTTACCAAATAAACCAACAATGCCAGCTGGAATAATACTAAGTATAATAAGAATAGCAAGACGTTGATTGAGTTTATCATCTACACCACGCTTCATACAACTTTGTATGATCGCCATGATCTTTTTACGAAAATAAACGACAACTGCACCAAGTGTCCCTAGATGCACAATAGCATCAAAGGCAATGCCCTGATCTTGCCATCCAAAGAGTTGTGGTAAAAAAATAAGATGTCCTGATGATGAGATAGGGAGAAATTCAGCAATACCCTGAATAACCCCTAAAATAATTGCTTGTAATATAGTCATATGGATCTATTTTAACATAAATAACAAAAGAATCAAAGCTACTGATCTTGCCATTTTTACATATATATGCTATGGTAGCGTCGTTGTCTGCTGAACATGTCAAACACAAAGGAAAATGATACGATGAAGAAAAGAATTCTCTACATCGACAACGCTCCCATGATCGCCCTCGTAATACAGCGTATCTTGGGAGAAAAATACAAGATCCTGTTTGCCTCTTCAGTACAAGAAGCACGGCAAATCTCGAATACACAGACGATTTCACTCGTCATCGCTGAACCATACATCGATGAAGAGGGAGTATTAAACTTCCTCAACCAAAAGGGAGGGGGAACTTCCATACTCATTTTGACCGGATCACTCCCCAAATTGGGATACTTTTACTCTCAATTGAGAGTAAAATACACCACTCTGGAAAAACCCTTTAATACGAAGGGTTTCATCAAAATCGTAGAAGAACTGACAAGCTAAGATGTCATGTTCAGCAGACAGACATCTTACTATATACCAAAACACCCCACCTTCATCGGTAGGGTGTTTTTTACTGTTCTTTTTTATACACTCAGTGCTGTTTTCAATTCTTCTAATCTTGATAATTTTTCCCAAGGGAATTCATCTCGTCCAAAATGACCATAGGCTGCTGTTTTTCGGTATATGGGTTGAAGCAAGTCTAACTCTTGTACCATTTGTGCAGGGCGCGCATCAAATACAGTAAGCAATGCTTTTTCAATCGCTCTATCATCTCCTGTACCAAAAGTATTTACATGCACAGAAACTGGTTTTGCTACTCCAATAGCATAACTTAATTGCACTTCACACTTTTTTGCGGCACCAGCTGCCACCACATGTTTTGCCATATAGCGTGCATAGTACGCTGCACTTCGATCTACTTTTGATGGATCTTTTCCTGAAAATGCTCCACCACCATGACGACCATGTCCACCATAAGTATCGACAATAATTTTTCTTCCTGTCAACCCAGTGTCTGCATGTGGGCCACCTAAAATAAACTTCCCTGTTGGATTTACATGATAGACAGTATTTTCATCTAACAATTCAGCAGGAATAACTTTTTTAATAACTTGCTCAATAACAAATTCACGAATGTCTTCAAGTGAAATATTATCATCATGCTGCGTTGAAATAACTATAGTATCAATACGGTTAAGTACATCACCTTCATATTCTGCAGTGACTTGTGATTTACTATCAGGGCGCAACCAAGCAACCTCACCTGCATGACGAACTCGTGCCAACTCTTGAAGTAATTTATGTGAATACACAGCTGTTGCTGGCATCAGTTCTGGCGTTTCATCCGTTGCATAGCCAAACATAAGTCCTTGATCTCCTGCTCCTTGCTCAAGATCAAGACCTTCTCCCTCATTTACTCCTTGTGCAATATCTGGTGATTGCTCATCAATTGACACCATCACACCACAAGAATGAGCATCAAAACGATACTCCCCTTTTGTATAGCCAATGTCTGCGATCACCCCACGAGCGATTTTGTTCATATCAACATAGGCGTTGGTAGAAATTTCTCCAGCAACGACAACAAGACCTGTGGTGACAAGTGTCTCACAGGCAACACGAGACTTTGGGTCTTGAATTAAACATTCATCTAAAATTGCATCTGAAATTTGATCAGCAACCTTATCTGGATGCCCTTCTGATACAGATTCAGAAGTAAAAAAATACTTGTTTTCCATAAAAAACAATTAGAAATAAGAAGATATACAGATAGATATCTATTTCGACAATAGACATGTTTGAAGTAAACGGACGTTGTTGATCAGTAATTCTATTGAATAAAACCAAGCAACAACGCACACCATCTTGTAAACCTATGTAGAATTATAGCACGATTACTTGTTTTTTCACAAGAGTAGAAATTGGATGTATGTTTTAAACTAATGATGGAGAATGGCATACTGTTGCGGATCTACAAAAGTAGAAATTGGATGTATGTTTTAAACGATAATTCAGAAAACCAAACAGAGATTATCTACAAAAGTAGAAATTGGATGTATGTTTTAAACCAAGCTCGCATTGTTCTAGTATTTCCAATCTACAAAAGTAGAAATTGGATGTATGTTTTAAACATTTGGATGAAGCGAGCGTACCACAAATCTACAAAAGTAGAAATTGGATGTATGTTTTAAACTATATTCTGCTTAAACAATCGCACTATGATCTACAAAAGTAGAAATTGGATGTATGTTTTAAACGCGTTGCTAGCAAGGACAATCCACAAATCTACAAAAGTAGAAATTGGATGTATGTTTTAAACAATAATGCAATACACAGGACTAAAAGAATCTACAAAAGTAGAAATTGGATGTATGTTTTAAACTATACTCGAACTAGATGATTTGCATGAAATCTACAAAAGTAGAAATTGGATGTATGTTTTAAACAAATTTATGACCACCAAAGCTACCCAAATCTACAAAAGTAGAAATTGGATGTATGTTTTAAACA
>JAHJIX010000010.1 GCA_018823045.1 Patescibacteria group bacterium
AAATTTTTGTATGAAATTTTTTGTAGCATCACTACCGCTAATCTCTTTAAGCATAAAAACTATAAATTTAAAACTTCTTGAAACCATAAGACATCTATAGCAATAGACTGAAACCATATGACGCCCATAAAAATATTTTTCATGGATGGGAAAAATTTTTGCCACCTTAGGGCTTAAAATATCAAAAGTTAAAAGTCACTACAACTAAAAAGAGAAAAGACTATGAACAAAACAACAAATGAAAGATTTTACGAAAAATACGCATGGGTAATTTTTCTTATCATAGGAGTTATGGTTTTGGCAGGTGGAATTCCTCACATGTTGGGAAATAATACAGATCCAGCATTAGTTGAAACAATTAGTGGACAAACAATAGAAGAACTCAAAACATCAAGCCCTATGTTTTTTAACTTATATAATTTTTATTTTAGCGGAGGAGGATTATCTGACATTGGAGTTGCTTTTTTCCTGATAGTCATTTCCACATTTGCATTTAAAACAGGACAAAAATGGTCATGGTATTCTTTTTTGTTTGTTCCATTGTTTTTCATTGGCTGGCTATTTCTTATTTTACCTCTTCCTGACCAAGCACAATCTTCGATGTTTACTCCACTGATAGTATTTATTATTTTGAGTATTTTGGGCTTACTTCTACCTTTTAGAAAGTTTTTTCCTAAAAAAATAACCAATAAATAGATTAAATTAGAATTGAGGAAAGCCTATCGTAATGAATGAGAACGAAAAATATTTTTTGAACTCACTCCGCTACGCTTCGTGCCACGCTGCGCTCTCCTCCTTTCAGTCGTCGGGGCGTATAACAAGGGATAAAAGGAAAATTGCTCGGCTCGCAATTTTCCCAAATTTTTCTTCCACTTCGTTCCAGAAAAACTTCTTTTATCCCTGACGTTAGCTGAAATGCGCTTTTACAAATCAATTAAATATGCAAAATTTAACTATATCAGAATGGCATCCAAATAACGCACTGGCGCAAAACACAGTAAGTTTTGATTATTTTTCTTTTTTTACTGGTGTAATTGTCGCTTTAATTGGAGTTGCTTTAACAATTGCTTGGGACAAATATAAATCCATTAAACAAGAAAAAAACAGTTTAATCACAATCGCACATGAACTAGAAACAAATATTTCAGAACTTGAAGATAATAAGCAAACAATATTACAAGAACTAAATGTACTCGCAGACAAAAAGATAATTGTAAAACCCCTCGTTAGATTAAACAGTGACTTCTCATCTTTCTTAACAATGAATTGCCCCAGCATATTTAAAAACCAAGCAACTTTACTTGAAGAAATGAGAAAAATAACAAAACTTACAAACGAAATAAATGAGACTATACAAAGTAGAGAAAACTATAGAGTAAATAATGGAGCAATGACTAATTATAACAATAGAATACAAATCTACGATGAAATTTTGCAAAACAGCATTTTAAGATTAGAAATGCTAATGCCAGATTTTGTAAAGAAAATAAAAGCGCACATCAGCTAACAGCGTATATCTGGCTCACTAAAGTTCGCCCATATTCAGCAATGATGATAAAATCATATCATTGCTGAACATCAGATATACGCAAACGTTATGCAAAATCACTCCCTGCGGTCGTGTATTTTGCATAATGTGGCGCGGATACCTCCGCCGTTCTGCTCATCACTCCCTCCGGTCGTGACATCGCATAACAGCGGATGATCCAAAATTTCTCTACGCAAACCCTAACGGGATTTGCTTCGAGAAACTTCGGATCATCCGCGCCACATTATATGAAATTGTGCTAATTTTTTAAATCTATTATGAAAAATATTTTTTTAGTTTTCGGGTATGGAATTCCGAAGAATATCCTCAAAGACGAAAATTATAATTTTTATCTAAAAATGGTCTTTAACCAGATCTATAGCCTTGTTGTTGAAAATAATATAGACAACCCAGTTATTATTTGTAGTGGCGGAAAAACTGATCTGTACAAACCGCATAAAAGAACCGAGGGTGCAGAAATGGTAAAGCTACTCAAGAATATTGCAAAAAGACCATTTTTGAAGAAAGTCACAAAAGATTGGCTTTTTGTTCCAGAAAAAACATCATTATCAACATTAGAAAATTTTCTTAATTGCAGAGCCATACTAAATAAGAAAGGAATACAAAAAGCCAGTCTTTATGTTTTTTGCGAAAAGACTCGGGAAAAACGTATACAACGACTCGCTAAAGAAACACTAGATAAAAATTATAATTTTCAAGTTTTACCTGTAGACTTTGATATTTCTGAAAATAGATACCTTGATCCAAAATTTATAGCGAAGAAAGAAAAGCTAGTACTAAAACATGATTTGTGGGCATTAGAAAATCCCGAAAACTTAAAAAAATATCACAAACTGTTTGAAGAGAAATTTGAGTTCTTGAGGAAGGCGGGACCAAATGCACACACTAAAGCTGTAAAAGCATGGTGGGAAAAGAAAATAAATGACTTAGAGGAAAAAAATTAGCACAACATCATATAACACTGGCTATGCGGTTCCACTCCGCTTCACCCATATTTGCCTCCGCTTTGCTACGGCAAACATCGCATAGCCAGAAACGTTAGGCGAAATTAAGAAAAGGCTTTTTTAATAACCACAGCTTTCCAATATGACAATAAATAATGAAATTCAAAAAATAATCGAAGAAGTAAATCGTCTCAATCATAAAATCGAGATGGTTTCTAATGTAAAATCTGGTAAAGAAGCAACGGTTTATAAGGTTCTCTTAGATGATAAACCTGTAGCAATGAAAGTCTATAAAAAACCAGAAGAGAGATCTTTTAAAAACACGGGACAATACCTAATGGGAAAGTATTACAAGAAACCATCTGAAAGGAAAGCTGTGGCAAAAGGAAATAAATTTGCCAAAAAATTAAAATATCAAAATTGGGTTAGAAGAGAATATTTTATGCTGGAAAAGTTATATGAACTTGGAGCCAAAATTCCAAAACCTATATTACATATTGAGGATGTTATATTTATGGAGTTTTTAGGGAATCAAGATTTTGTTGCTCCTAGATTGTGTGATGTTAGTTTGGCAAAAAATGAGGCTGAAAATGCTTATAAAAAGGTACTTGATACAATGATTGTATTTTGGAATTTTGGCATAGTACATGCGGATTTATCTGAATACAATATTTTATGGTGGAATAATGAACCATATATTATCGATTTTCCTCAAGCAATAGACAAAAGAACTAACCCAAATGCAGATGAAATTTTGGATAGAGATTTGAGAAATATTACGAATTTTTTTGGTAAATTTATTAAAACTGATTTTGATGAAATTAAAAAAGCCTTTTCTTAACTTGCTCCCTACCGGTCGCACCACATTGCATTCTCACTCCGCTATCGCTTCGTTCGGGTCGCCTAACACAGTATATCTGGCTCGCTCCTGCCGTCGCTCGACCTATATTTGCCAAAAACTATTTGATTTTTTAAAGGAATTTTGGCAAACATCAGATATACTGAAACGTTAAGTGAAATTGAGAATTTGTCCTTAGATTATTTGATGAAGGTTTTGGGCTTTCGATACATTTATTAAACATATTATTTATTTAAATATTAACGAGGTGATTCCCTATGAAATACGATCCTAAAAAAGTCAAATCAAGATATGATGAAATTGCTGATGAAGAAGATAGGCAAGAAAAGAAACCAACTTTAAGAACTGAAATTCCAAGAGAGTTTATCAAAAAATACATCAAGAAAACTGATGTCGTTTTAGATGCTGGAGGTGGAACTGGAATTAATGCAATTATGATGGCTAAAAAAGCCAAACATGTAACTTTAATTGATATTTCTACTGAAATAGTTAATCACGCCATCAAAAATGTAAAAAATGCTAAACTCTCTAATAAAGTTGATATTCTTGAGGGAGACATCAGCAATTTAAAACAATTCAAAAATGAACAATTCAGTTTTGTTGTCTGTGTTGGAGATGCAATTTCTTATGTTCTAGAGAATAGATTCAAAGCCATGAAAGAACTAGTAAGAGTTGCTAAGAAAAATTCAATAATGGTTATTGGTTGTGATTCTAAATATGGTTTCATGAGACAATATCTCAAAGATGGAGATTTGAAAGAAGCTATAAGCATAAACAAATCTCATGAAACTTATTGTGGCATGGGACCAAGAACTCATGTTTATGCTATTGATGAAATGAAGCAACTCTTAGAAAAAAATGGCTGTGAAGTTTTAGAAATTGCATCAACTCCAACAATTACTGATACTGTTGATAAAAAGAAATTTTATGAACCTAAGAAATGGGCAAAACTGAAAAAGTTAGAATTGGAGATTTGCACAAAACCTGAATTGTTAGGAATCGGGAATCACCTCTTATTCATAGCTAAAAAGAAATAAGCCCAAAACCTTTTTTATTCTTTTACTTGATGGTGCTACGGCACTTGAACGGACAAATTCTCAACTCAAGGGGACGCTGCGCTTTCGTCGTTTCACTCCTCACCCTCACTTAACAGGGCTTATGAGGAAATTTGCTCGGCTCGCAAATTTCCCAAATTTCTTCCGCTTCGCTCCAGAAACTTCTCATAAGCCCGATGTTATGCAAAATCACTCCCTGCGGTCGTGTATTTTGCATAATGTGGCGCGGATACCTCCGCCGTTCTGCTCATCACTCCCTCCGGTCGTGACATCGCATAACAGCGGATATCCAAAATTTCTCTACACAAACCCTAACGGGATTTGCTTCGAGAAACTTCGGATCATCCGCGCCACATTGTCCGAAATTATTTTGTGACAATTTTTATTATTTAATTATGAAGTTATGAAAAATCTATATTTAATTTTAAGAAAAGATTCTAACAAAACGACTTTTGATTTATTGAAAAAATCTGCTGAAGAAAAAGGTATTTTTGTGAAAGTGATTTATACAGAAGATTTCGATTTTACAGAAAATCTTACCTTATCAAGTAATGATGCTTTATATAGAATTTCAACAGATTTTAAATCTTCAATAATTGAAAAAACTCTTATTAATGAGAATGTTATTTGTTTATATGATTCTTATGTGAATTGTATTGGGAAAATGGATAATGTTTTGGAGTCATCTCTTATGCACTCTAAGTTGAAACTAAAAATTGTCCCAACAATTTTTACACTTCCACAGAATAAAGACCAAATTATAAAGTATACTGAATGTTTAGGCGGATTCCCAATAATATTAAAGGCATTAGGAGGAATGCACGGTGTTGGAGTAATGAAGATTGATTCAATTGATTCTTTATCTTCTATTTTGGATTATTTAAATAGTAAATCCGAACCAATTATTTTAAGAAAATTTATAAAACACAAAGAACAGGCACGTATTATTGTTTTAGGAGATAAAGTCGTGGCAAACCATACAAATCTTACAAGTGAAGATTTTAGAACAAATGTTGGAAATAATAATTCTAGGAAAAGGCTTGTAAAAGAATATGATGAAAAAATTTTAAATATGGCAGTTAAAGCAGTTAGGTCTTTAGGATATGAATTTGGAGGAGTGGATATTCTTTTTGAGGAAGAAACAAACAATCCCTATATTGCAGAAGTAAATTTTCCTTGTTTTTTTCCAACAACCCAACATTTGACAAATATTGATATTTCAGGAAAAATGATAGATTATTTAATAAATAAATCAAAGGACAAAATTGTCACAAAATAACTCAAGGGGTAGATGCACTTTCTTTTTGGCACAAAATAATAGAATATAAGGAAGCCAAAAAGAACCCTCGCACAACACAGTATATCTGGCTTGCTCGTGCCCTCGCTCGACCCATATTTGCCTCCGTTTCACTACGGCAAACATCAGATATACTGAAACGTTAGATGAAATTAAACTTTTTATATTCTGTAAATAAAATTATGAAAATCAAAGAAGTAAAAAAGATCTCTCCTAAACTTAAAAAATTTCAAGACGAGGAATGGTTGGTTTCAGATATTGAGCATTATGGTAAAGCTCGTAATTGGGTAAAAAAAAGTTACAAGTTCATCGCAAAAGATAAAGATGAAATTTTAGGAGTATTAGATTTAGTCACAGAAGCAAATGTTGCTTTTCTCGAAGGATTAATTGTAAATCACAATCATAGAGGTGAGGGTATAGGTAAAAATCTTTTGCTGTTTGCAGAAAATTTCGCTAAAGAAAAAAAATGCACCAAAATATGGACCGAAACTGATGAAGATTGGGAAGCCGCAAAGTTTTATAAAAAAATGGGATATGAAATTTGTGGAGTACATGAAAAGCATTATTTGGGCAGAAAAGGTTTGATTTTAACAAAGTTTCTATAAAAAGTTTTAAGTATAATTAAAACATACTAATTAAAAACAATGAAATATCTTAAAATACTCACCATTTCTATTTTAGTGCTTGGTATCATCGGTGGCGCTGTGGCATATTTCAATATGCCTACAAATAAAGTAAATATTACCTCTGAGTTAATTATGCTCGGAGATTTAAATGAGGATAATGTTTGGGACAATAAAGACCATGTTGAATTAGAGACGTTCATCCAATATCCATTTAATGTGAGTGATGGGTTTGTCATGAAAGTAGATGTCAATCAAAATGGAAGTATTGATGAAGAAGATTTATTTATATTAAATGCATTATTTGAACATTCTGATCCATATGCGACTGAAGAGTATATTATAAATAGTGGAAAAGCATTTCCAAAGCCACGGGAATTATATAAATATTTCCCGACAAATGAGTACGTTCAGCGTCCAGTGTATTTGTTGAAGCATTCTGTATCTGAAAATAGTCCATTAAAAGTCATGTTAGATTCAGTTATCAGTGATTCTGGTATATATGAAACTAAACTAAGAAATGAAATTTATGATGAAGCACTTCGCTTTAGTTTTCGTTATGAGGAAAGAAAAAATAGTTTATCAGAAGCAGAAAAAGAGTATGTAGATGGGAAAATAGCGCAGTGTCTTTCTCTCTATCAAGCGGGTGATTTGTATGGAACGCTATTAAATCTTATTAGCTTAGTAGAAGACGCAGAAACACTATCAATGAATAATCAAACGGAGTTTGTGCAAGAGATCCTTTATTTCAGAGAGCATTTGAGAGAATTATTAGTCTCTCCTTTGTATACCGAATTTGTCGTAGGAAATGTAGATTATACTGTTATCTTAGACAAAATTGAATCTGACCTACAACATGATTTATCACTAGATATTGAATTAGCAACATTAGAACCACCTCGTGATTTATCAAAAATTGAAAATTATTTTGAACGAGCAGAGTGGCAATACTATAAAAGTAAAACAAAAAAGGAAGATTTTGAAAAACTGGTCTTATTTGCGCAATATGACAGACGATATTTACGCAGTGTGTCAAACACCACACCCAAGCATCAAGATCTTCAAGTAAAAAATCATAATTTACCCATGATTTTACTATATAGAGAAGCACTCGAAATTATGAATGGAGATAGAAAGTCTGCCATTGGGATGCTTGACGAAACAATACGCATTCCACTTGGATGGGTTCGCTCTATTCCAGAAGATATGCTCCCAACTTCTATTGCTTTTGAAAACTTTCTTCTTCCAGGAAATAAAGAAGATGGGGCTGACAAAAGTCGTCATTGGAATGTGTTTGGAGGAATTTCTCTTTATGAATCACCAAAAGAATCATTAGTACTCTCATTTCGACGTGAGATTGAAGATTTGAAATATAATGAATATACTGTGGAGGCGATGAATGAATTTATTAGAGATATTATTGTAAATATCAATGGTATTTATTACGTGCAATCTATAGATATAAATTAGATTTTTCTTGGTAGCAAAATATGATTAAAAAAACAATGTTAAATAAAAAACAAATTGAAGAAATATTGGATAGTTATGCGATTGGTAAAATTGTTGACTTCAAGTTTATAAAAAATGGGTTCATGCATTCTCATTATTTTTTGCAAACAGACACCGGTTTTTTTGTTTTGAGAATATATGAAGCACGCACCGATGATGAAGCGTTGTTAGAAGCAAAGGTACTAAAGAGATTAGATAATACAAATATTCCTATTCCGAACATGATTCCAACAGATACAGGCAAGTATTTTACAGAATATAAACAAAAAAGAGTAGCATTGTTTTATTTTTTACCAGGGAAAGACATAGAAGAAAAACAGGTAACGTTGACTCATATTAAAAACTTAGGATGTGTATTAGGGAAATTGCACAAGGAACTTACAGGTTTTAAACCAAAGGAAATAAATTCAAAAAATGATTATACTGTCGTATATATTAAAAAAATATTAGAGAAAATCAAAAAAGAACATACCGATTTTCCTGTATATCATGAAAAAATTATTTTGGAAAATTTAAAAAAAATAGATATACCAACATTGCCAAAGGGGATAAATCATGGTGATATGTTTGGTGATAATGTTTTATTTGTGGGTTCAGATGTTACAGGTGTTCTTGATTTTGATGATTGTTATTATGGTAATTTTCTCGGTGATTTGAGTCGCGGATTAATATATTGGTGTATTGGTGATTTTATTGATTTTCAAAAATGTAAATGTTTTGTTCAGGCATATATCGAACAAAGAAGTTTGAATGAAGAAGAAATCGATTATTTATATGAACAAACGTTATTAATTGCACTAGTCCATGCTGTGCACTTATTGGAAGATGAAGAAAATTGGACCGAGGAGCTTAGGCCGATTAAAGTCATCAATAATTTAAATAAGATTACTAAGGAAGAGTTTTATTCTAGAATTTTTTCTAAATAATCTTCAAACGCAGGAGTGAGTGTTTCAATATAGTTATATTGTGTATAGTCTTTTGGATCAATCCAAATATATTTATCATGATCGTTACTAAGAGTCACTTTGTCTGAGTCTGCAATGCACTCAAAAAATGTGCCAACAATATGGCGTTCTACCATAGATAATAAATGCGCGCATTGCAACGTGAAGTGTTGTTTTGCATAGAGATATTAACTAAGTTTTTTTTGTTTTGATACCAAATCTTGCCATGTACTTTATAATTTCATCTATGGTTATAAAAGATGGATCATGAATTACTTTTAAATAAGAACTAGGAGGAGTTCCTATATTTTCAATTTCATTTTCTTTTCCAGTAATTTGAAAGACACCAACTGGCATTGGTGGGTGTATTCTTTTTGCTTGAGCTTCTTGTTCCCAATAATCAATACTACCTAAGAAAGGTTTGCTATATTTGGATGATTCCCAATTGGTAAATAGAAGGGTTGTTGTTATATATTTTATTCTATTTGACATATTATATACTATTAATTTTCCTTTACCACTTCCTCATAACTCAACTCAAGCCCCTTACTTGTCATAACAAATCCACGCACATGCAATGAGCCATGGTGGATTTTATCATGACAGTCTTTACAAATAGGGAGGAGGTTATGTTTGTGATCTTTATGAAAGTGTCCAATGTTGCCATGCTCATCTGCCTCTTGTTGTGGAGAAATATGATGGGTATCGTCAACTGTTTTTTGGCAAATTGCACAACTCGTTAAGAAAAGTTTTTTATTGTATTTACTGGTTTGTTTTTTAGTCAAAAGTTCCAAATCTTCATAATCATGGGCAAGGGCTTTGCGTGTTTCGGTTGCAAGGGCCAAAAATGCTTTGTCCATGTGGAGTGATTGGGCAAATTCTAGACCATAGACAGAGCTGCCACTCCCAGATTGGAGTGAGCGGTCAAAGATAAGGGTGTCTTCTTTTGTGTCATAATGCACGGCTAAGTGAACAGAGACAACTTCTTGAATATCTTTGAGTAAAGCTAAATTATGTAGTTGATGTAAATGTGTAGTAAAGAGAAAGAGTGATTTCTTTTGTGCTAAGCGGGCAATAGTTGCACTCACAATAGCAATAGCAGAAAGTGTTTCTGTGCCATGACTAATTTCGTCTCCTAAAATAAGGCTATGCGCACTTGAGCGGTTAAAAATATTTTTGAGCTCCATCATTTCTACCGCAAAAGAAGATAGTCCTTTTTCTATATTATCTTTGGCAACAATCCGGGTAAATAATTCTTTGCAAAGACTAAAACGCATGCGACTTGTAGGCACATAGAGACCTGCTTGGGCAAGCACAATGGCAATGCCGATACTTTTCATGAGCGAAGATTTTCCACTCGAGTTAATACCATATAACAAAATACCACCAACGCTCTTCGCTGCTTCTTTGGCAAGGACAGTACTATATGCTTCTTTGCTCCAGAGTGCTTCATCTCCAAGGATGACATCATTTGGGACATAAATACCATGATCTTCTCTTACTTCGACGAGTGGATGTCGAAGTGCATATAATTCTAAGACTCGACTATCACCATCTGCTGCAATAATTTCTGGTCGGACAAAATGAAAGAGGGTACTCATCTTTGCATTAGAAAGTGCGACATCAATTTCTGCAATACCTTGAGTTACTTGCACGAGCATATCATGATATGCCTCATCTAGGCGCAGGAGCTCTTCTGCAAATAATTCTTTTGTGAGTGCTGTAATCTTTTTTTGCAAGACCACAATATCTTCTGAAATGCGTTCAATTATTTCTGCCGTAATTTTTACTATGCCGGTTTGAATTTTTTTTCTAAAACTGTGCAAACTATATACTTGGTTTTGCACGGTCACGGTTTTGTCTTTCAATAAGTCTTCTATTAAATAATAGCGACTTTTTGTCATGCAAATATAGTGTCCTTCTTTGTCGAGTTGTTTGATCGACACATATTGATCATCCCGTTTGCCAATTGCTTCTTCGAGCACATCCAAGAGCGAGCTTCGAATGAGTTCTAAATCAGTATCTAATTGTTCTTTCCTTGCGATCAGTGCGTCAAGTTCTTTGTTGTATCCTTCTTTAAAGAGTGTCCCCTGAATATGATTGGTGTCTACTTTTGTTGTTTGGTCAAAATCAAAGGTCGATTCTGTACGTGCAATACATTGGCGTAGGGGAGTATGCGTATCAATAAAGTTTGGGAGGAGGTGGCCAAGTTCTTTTGTTTGGAGTAATTTAATCAACTGCTCAGCCGCTTGCATCGAGTCATATAAAAAATTTAGTTCAAATGGATGCAGGCGCCCAATACGCATACGTCGTGCAATGCGTTCCAGATCATAGACGTGCGTCAGTGGTTCTTCTATTTCTTCTGTCATCGTGTTGACTGCATCAGAAAGATTATAGCGATGTTCAATTGCTTTTTGTGACACGATTGGATTCATCAAACGATTTTTGAGTAGGCGTTTTCCAATACTTGTTTTTGTATGATTAATTAAATCAAAAACAGTATATTCTTGTGGGTCACGAGAAATAATTTGCAATTGCTCAAGCGGGTTATTGCCTAAATACATGAGCGCACTATCATCAATATGCGTTGGCGTATTTAACTTTTGTACAATATGATAATCATGATCAATAATAAACTCAATCAAAAGAGCAAGTGCCTCAGACGTGAGTGGTTTTCGCTCTAAATCAAGCCATTCAATCGGGGAGAGAAATGATTGAATAATGTAGGTTTGTTTAAATAATTCATTTTGGTAGGTCACTTTTGACCGTTTGCTATTTACGTGTACAGTATCATCATGTTCAAGTTCTAAATACTGACGAATCATTTGCACAGAAATCTTTTTGCTTATGCATGTAATCAACATTTCAGCTGTGCTATTCGTTTGAATCAAAGAAAATACCTCATCAAGGGCATATGTCGGGTCATCTTTGGTACTGTGTGTTTCAAATAAGTATGTTTTACCAGTCGTCACGTCAACGGCACTATATCCTACAGAATAGAGCCCATCATGTTCATCAATAAGCAAAGAAGTAATAAAACTATCATCATGATCTTGGCGATAATCGACATTTACCCCAGGGGAGAGTATGCGATCTAAATGACGCGTTACTTTTGGCGGTGCTCCTTTTTGGCCGATAATAACAATAGTATATTTTTTTTCTTGCACTAATCGTTCGATATAGCGATCAAATGTTGCGGTAGGGAAGCCAACAAGAAGTGGATTTTTTACATCGTTGTGAGAGATTGTTTTGTTTTTTCGGGTGAGTTGTAAATTTAAGATATCAGCCATTTCTTTTGGCTTGCCAATCTTTATTTCATCGTTATCAACGCCATAGACTTCAAAAAAAGATCCTACTTCCATAAACACCACGGTGTTTGGGCCATATTGTCTTTCAAAGAGTTGTTGAATGTCTAAATAAATAGCAATCAACGATCGTTGTTTATCATCAAGCAATTGTTGCACGTCATCACGAATCATAAAAGAAAATAGGTCATGTACTATTAGTTATCATGATAGCATGTTTGAGGGGTGATGTGTATGTTAGGTGTTGATAGATTGACAAATGAATAAAAATATGCTATGTGTAGTATAGTCCTTTATACAATCAACAACAAAGCTAAAGAGGTGTGTGCATGTACAATATGATTGTGTTGGTTATGTTTATCTTGGTCGGGTGTGGTTCACATCAGATACAAAGAGAGCTGCCAAAAGAGCCAATGACCTTTCTCGTTTCAGGAGACAACAGTGTAGAGATGCACTTTCAGGGAAGAGTGTTTCATCTGACAGCTCAAAAGATAGATGAAACAGCTCTTTCTCGGTGTGAAGAGCATTGTTCACCAAAAGAAAAAATAAGGTATATCCGTAATCAGGGATATATTCATTATTCCGAAGCAAAGGGTGCTGTTCATTTAAATAATACGTTAAGTAGTGTTCGATTGGGTATGGTTCGAACAGATCCAAAGTATATATTATTTGATTTGTCTATAATGACCCAAACGGTTCAAGGGAGGATTCCTTCCTTAATCCACGATTCAATAACAGTTCCTGATGAGGAGTTTAAGGGAAGAGTTGTTTTTCATATGTATGAAGGACAACTGAATATTAGCGATTAGTATTGTATATTTGGTAGGGGGATTGATGGTCTCGTGTGGTAACATGCGAGGCTTTTTTATTTAAGATGCTAACATGTCAACTCTGTCAAGAATTACTTATGTTATTAACAACTATTGACAAACTGTTAATTATTTCATATAATTGATGTATATGCATCATATACAAGAAAAAATACTTCGTTTAATAGATACAGAGGATGTATCTGATTTGTCATTGCGTGATATTGCGGGTAAAATTGGAGAAACGGGTAGTCCACAAAAAATAAAACATCATATTAATCAGCTTGCTAAAAAGGGTTTTATTAAGATCAATCCAAAAGATAAGCGTATTCAAAAAATTGATAATGGAATGAATAAAGAGAGTAATGTTATTTCTTTACCTATATTAGGAAGTGCTAATTGTGGACAAGCGCTTGTATTTGCTGAAAATAATATAAAAGGGTACTTAAAGGTTACGAAAGGTATTTTGGGAGATTTAATTCAAGATATTGCTGATTTATTTGTATTGCGAGCAGTTGGTTCTTCAATGACAAGATCAAATATTTTAAATAACTCTATAGAAGATGGTGATTATGTTATTGTGAATAAAAAAAATTATACACCTAAAAGTGGTGATTATGTGGTTTCGATTATTGATGGTGTTGCAAATATAAAAAAGTTGTTTATTGATTATAAAAATAATCAAATTATATTATTATCTGAGTCAAATCAAGATATTGCACCTATGTATATTCATGAAAATGATTTAGATGATTATCTAATTGCGGGGCAAGTCGTTCTTGTAATGAAAGAGCCTGAAAATTTAGATGATTTTATGAATATTTCTGCTTCTGATATTTTGAAAGATCTTGGGCATATGTCAAAAGAAGAACATGATTATTATATGAATCTATGAAACAAGGAGAAATTTGGTTAGTTTGTTTTCCGAAAGGTACAGGACATGAATATTTTAAAGAACGACCTGCACTTATTGTTGAATCTAATAGTCAGTTACATTTGACTAGTTTAGTAACTATTATGCCAATAACTTCAAATGTTTGTGTGCTAGAGGATATTGATTTTTTAATTCAGAAGGATGCTATGAATAATTTGCATAGAGAATCAGTAATAAAGACTGGGCATCTAACTGGTTTTGATAAAAGTCGTTTTCTTAAAAAGATAGGTAAGGTAGATCCAGTTATTTTGGTGGAAGTAAAAAAATATCTTCAGATTCATTTTGATATATAAGTCAATCAAGAATAATTGATTGATAGAATGTTTAAAAACCCGTCTAAATTATCGGGTGGTTTTTTTGTTAATTTAGCTGAAAAAAAGCATTTCAGGCCATAAAAAGTTGTCCACAGTTTACAAAGAAGGAAAAAAGGGGCATATTAAGGGGTAATATATATCATATTTAATTACTATGAAAAGAATTGCCATCATTATAATCAGTATCCTTCTTCTTTTAGCAGTGGGGTATGTCGCATATACATATTATATACAATCAAGCGATGAGATCACTCCTGTCGTTGAAGAAACACCTATATTACATTTACAACCAGAGCAGGTGAGTAGCACGATACAAATTACAGGAATACTTGAGCCGTATAGAGAAACAGTAGTATCAGCCAAAGTAGGTGGGCGTATTGCAGAGATGCAAGCGGCTATTGGAGATACGGTACTTCAAGCAACATTACTCGCATCTCTTGCAGGTGACGAATCATCTGTTCAGTTAGATAATGCAGTGACCAATGAACAAAATATTCAATCATTTTATCAATCACAACGGGTATTTTTAAATGAACAAGTAGCTGCAGCAGAGCAGGCCGTACAAACCGCACAAATGGCAGTGCAATTGTCTACAGATACAGAAAGACAAGGAGGAACAACTTTAGATGAAAAACAATTGTCTGTATCAAGTACACTTGCAGAAGCTGAGTCAGCGCTTGCACAAGTGCAAGCAATTGCTCAAAGACGAGTGGATAGTGTGTATAGTAGTGCTAAGTCAACGCTTCGTGCAGGGCTTATGGCTATGAGTAGTGGGGTAGATTATGCTGACACAGTATTAGGTATTTCTCCAGGAAAGAATATCATCAATAATGAGTATGATGAATTATTAGGAGTACTTAATAGCTCTTCTGTAACGAGTGCAAAAGATACAACTCGTCGTGCATTAATATTTCATGATGAATATGAACAATTATATGATGAAATTGTCGCGCGCGAAGCTGCTGGTGATAATATTTCTCATGAAGAATGGGATGAATATCTCGCTTCTGCTGTAAAATATTTAGATGCGACACAAGACGCATTAAAAGATCTCTATACCATGTTTCAGCATACCGCAGCTATTGGGAATGTGACAGCAAGTATGCTTGAAAATTTCAAAACACAAAACATGATTGTGGCAACGCAAGTAGAGGGTGCTTTATTTTCTGTGCAAGATGGCATAAAAATGGGTGTACGAGGATTACTCGTGACACTTGATGATATTGCTATTCAAAATCAAGCAGAAATTAGTACAGCAGAAAGAAGAGTGGCAACAGTGATGCAATCACAAGTTGAATCTTCTGCGTATGTGAATCAGATGCAACAACAGCAAACAAATCAACGTCATATTGCAGAAACACAGTTAGCACAAGCAGAAGCAGCTTTTCGAGCTGCACAAGCGCAACGAGATGCAGCACTTCGTGATATTGAAAGTACCATTGATATGGTTCGTGGTAATAAACGTTTATCTCAAGTAGCCGTATACAACACACAAATTGGTGCACCATATGCAGGGGTTATTACTGAAAAATTCATGGAAGTTGGGCAAGTCGTTGCTCCAGGTCAGGCGGTATTTAAGATTATGGATACCTCATTATTAAAAGTTGTCTCTGTTGTGCCAGATATTTATGCAAATGATGTCTATGTTGGTATGCCAGCACATGTTGAAATTGATGGGGTTGATGGAACCTATGTTGCCAGTGTATCAAAAGTATATCCGCGGGTAGATGCACAAACGAGAACATTAAAAATTGAATTAACGTTACACGAAAAGCCAGAGCAATTTATTGTTGGTGGTTTTAGTCGTATTACACTGCAAGGAATAGCAGAGGTACAATGTCATGTGCCACGAAGTGCATTAAAAAGTAATACGGATGGGCTGTTTTTAGTTGAACAAGAAAGTAATGAATTTATTCCAGTACAGATTCTTTTAGAAGATGCTGAGCATGTATTTATTGCTTGCCCGGAACATATTCAAACAAAAACTTTCCATTATTAAACGCAAGATATGAAAGAAAAAACATTACATCTTGCAGGAAAGATTGCAAAAGCGGTTGTCTATAATAGACCACTAGCTATTTTAATATTTTTAGCGAGTTTTGCTTTAGGATTATTTGGTTTTTTATTTACCCCAAAACAATATAATCCAGAAATAACATTGCCTGCATTTCAAGTTGTTGTCGAGTATCCTGGTGCAAGCGTTGATGAAGTTGAACAATTTGTTACCAAAGAGCTCGAAGAAAAAATACGAGATATTGTTGGCGTTGACGAAGTCTATACATATAGTATGCATGGGGGAGCTGCAATTGCACAAGTTATTTTTAAAGTCGGAGAAGATGTTGAAATTTCTAAGGTAAAATTACAATCAAAATTAAGTGAAAATAGCGATATTGCCGAAGGAAATATTCATCAACCGATGATAAAAAGCATTAATCCAGATGATGTTCCTATTTTGACTTTTGGTTTTGCTGGTGTTGGGATGGATCAAAATCATTTGCGTATGCAGGTGTTTGATATTGTGAGTTCTCTGAGAAATGTAGAAGGGATTGCAAATATTGATGTGCATGGGGGAGAGGCCACCGCACTTCGTGTGTTGCTCGATACGGGAGCAATGAGTATACGTCATGTTGGGTTTGATGATGTTGTCCAAGCCATCCAGGCGTCAAATATGCGTGTTCGTGCAGGAACCCTTGATGATAATGTCAGGCAACGAGTTATTGAAGTGGATGGAACAATTCAAACAAAAAAACAAGCAGAAGATATTTTAATTATTCCAGGAGTAACATTGGGAGATATTGCACATATTGAAGATGGATTTCAAGAAAAAACTTCTTTTGTGAGTGTTGATACTCCAGCACAAGAAGATCAAGCGGTTGTGTTTTTATCTGTAGCAAAAAGAAAAGGTGAAAATGCAATTGAACTTGCAGCGCGAGTTGATTCATTTTTAAAAAGTGAATTACAAAAAGAACAATACGCGCATATATCATATGAAGTGTATCGAGATGAAGCCGCCGTTGCTGCAGAGTCAATTAGTGGGTTGTCTATTAATTTGATCACGAGTATTGCCATTGTCTTTATGGTGCTCTTGTTATTTTTAGGAGGGAGATCAGCGGTGACAGTTGCCATTGCTATTCCACTGACGCTATCTTGGGTATTTTTTATCGGGTATCTATTTGGAGAAACAATTAATCGGATTACCTTATTTGCACTTATTTTGTCTCTTGGATTACTTGTTGACTCGGCAACGGTTGTTGTTGAAAATATTTATCGTCATTTGCAAGAGGGGTATGCAAAAAAAGAAGCTATTATTTATGGAGTAGATGAGGTTGGTATGGGATTGTTTTTATCTACCCTTACTTCAGTCATTGTCTTTTTACCAACGTCAAAAATTTCAGGAATGATGGGAGAGTATATGGGACCATTGTCATTTTTTGTCCCAATGGCTTTGCTTGTGTCACTTGGTGTGGCCTATGTATTAACACCATTTATTTCTGATATTGTGTTAAAAGAGCCAAAAAAAGGGACACAAACAAAAACAAAAGTAGCACAAGCACTAGACCGTGTTGCAGAAAAATATGCTGTATGGCTTGGAAAAGTGCTTGATAGTAGAAAAAAACAATTTCAATTTTTAGGAAAGATTTTTATTCTCTTTCTTATTGTTATGGTTTTTCCGCTTATTGAGTTGGTTCATTTTCGCATGTTGCCTTCTGCAGATAAAGAACAATATTATGTCTATATCGATGCTCCAAATGGGACTGATGTCGAGACAACTCAACTTATAGTAGATGATATTGCTGATGTGCTTTTGGCAGATAGTGAAACAGTATCTATTCAGCGTTTTGTCGGTACCCCACCTATTGTTGATTTCAATGGACTTTTTAAAGGAGCTGACTTGCGTGGAGAATCACATATGGCGACTCTTCGAGTAAATATTACTGATAAAGCCAGTCGGCGTATTAGTTCAGAAGATTTAGTGGTACGCGTTCGTGAATCTTTTGAGCAAAATGAACATATTGCGACTTATTTGCGATTGGGAACTTCTATTAAATTTATTGAAGACCCACCAGGCCCACCACTACAAGCAACATTTGTTGCAAAAGTAAAAGGGACTGATGAATCTGTTCGCCAAGATATGCTTGCTATGCTTATGCCTGAAATTTTGGCAACAAAAGGTGTTGTTGATGTTGATACTTCTCAAGAAGAATTAGTGGTGCGTACGCTTCTTTCTGTTGATCATGAAAAAGCAATGAGTACCGGTGTATCTGCAGCACATATTGCCCAGGCGCTTCGTACGAGTATTACAGGTATTGAGTTAAGCCAATATCATAAACAAGGGCAAAAAGAATTATCATTTATTGAATTACAAGTACCAAAAGAAAAAAGAATGACACTTGAGCATCTACAAGATATTTCTATAAAAAACATAGCAGGGGAGAGTGTCCCACTATTGTCTGTTGTTAAAAAAGTAGATACGGCTAATCCTGCAGTACTTATTCGAGATGAAGGGCAAGCAACAAGTTATGTTACTGCAGAAATGGAAAAGCGTAGTATTGTCTACGTCATGAAAGATATCATATTCTTTTTATTAGGAAACAAAGAACAACTCCCAGAAGGAATGACATTGAACAAATGGAATTTGTTTGAGTTTGTGTATGTAGATGCAGTTGGTGATGAGTATACTATTGAGTGGGGTGGAGAATGGAAAATGACTTTAGAAAACTTCAGAGATTTAGGGTTGGCAATGATGGTTGCTTTTGTGCTGATTTATGCAGTACTTGTTGCACAATTCAAAACATTTTCAGCACCAGTAAAAATCATGACCACTATTCCACTTGGATTTATTGGTATTTTACCTGGGTTTGCATTGCTTGACGTTACCTTTGGAACATTTTTAACAGCAACAACATTAATTGGGTTTATTGCCCTGATGGGTATTGTGGTTAATAACGCCATTTTACTTCTTGAATATATTCAACAATTACAAGCAGAAGGAGTGTCGCTTCGAAATGCATTAATTGAATCAGGAAAAACACGTCTTCGTCCAATTCTTTTAACTTCTATGACAACAGTATTGGGTTCTTTGACTATTGTTGGTGATCCTGTTTGGTCTGGACTTGCTTGGTCTATCGTTTTTGGATTATCGCTTTCGGCCTTGTTAACACTCGGTGTGTTTCCTGTGTTGTTGTATTTAGGGGAGAAGAAATAAGGCATTATTGCCTTATTTTTTATTGACAGCGCATAAAAATAGTGTTTACTATTATTCTCAATATATGTATGCTCTAAGCAGAATTCAAAGTCTATTAGTCCAGTTTGCATCGGAGGGTAGAAAGGGCTAAACTAAGCGGATATGAAGAAAAAACCACATGGATTGGAGATCACCATCCCGCAGGGGGATATATTGCTCGGTTTTTTATTAAGACTGGTAATGATTTTGTCTTTTTGGCGGAAAAAAATTTTGTTATCCGCGGAAGAAATGATGATAGTGATTCCTGCCATAATATCGTTTGCGAAGATTATCAAGTGTGCAATAATCAAACAGCACAATGTGAGTTTTTGCCTGGATTGAACTGTGATGCAATGCATCCATGTTCACAATCCCAAGAGTGCATTGATCATGTGTGCATTGATTCTGTTGCTGACCAAGATAACGATACGGTGCCTGACGCAGATGATAACTGTATTTCAGTGGCAAATGCAAATCAGGCTGACAGTGATGGTGATGGATTTGGAAATGCGTGCGATAATTGCCCGCAACAGCAAAATCCATTGCAACAAGATTGGAACAACGATGGGACTGGTGACAAATGCCAAGATAGCGATGGAGATACTTTCCGTGATGATATCGATCAATGCGTGAATATCTCTGGAATAATTCTTGGTTGCCCTGATCCATGTGAACAAATTGAGTGCCCGCAAGATTATTTCTGTAATGAAAATCAAGATTGCGAGCTCGATCCGCAGTTAGAGTGTGGTGAACTTACTCCCTGTGTGCAAGCAGGTTTTGACTGCCGCAACAACATCTGCGTACTCGTTGATCAAGACAGCGATGGAGTTACAGATGGGCAAGACAATTGCCCTCAGACGGCCAATTCAAACCAAAGCGATAGCGATGGTGATGGTATGGGTGATCTGTGTGACAACTGTCCAAGTCTGCCATGCACTGCAAATCAACGCTGTGCCAGTGGAATGTGCTATTCAGCTGGTGAGTACGTTATTCGCTATTGTCCTGATACCAATTCAGGACGATATACAAATGACTATGTTGGGAAGATCTCATATGGGTATTCTAATGGTCAAGGTTGGGTAAGTGTACAAGCTGACAGCCAAGAAGTTGCTCCAGGAAACTGTTCGCTTCATCTTGTCCCAGTGGAAGCAACGGATCTTGTCCATGTGGATTGGATGAATCCAAATACTGGTGAGTGGGGTGGTGGAACCATTGGTTTACGTGAAGCACAAGTGAATGGTGAACCAGTAGCTATTTATGAGTTTAATCAGGGACATGGTTATCCGCTTCTGCAAATTCAACGATAAAAAAATCTATAGCCTATTGATATTTTCTATCGATAGGCTATGACGAAACTCGCTAAAAGGGGAGAGGGGCCCCTTTTAGCACTATATCAAAGTATATGTTTTTTAAGATGTATTTTGATATAGAGATCATTGACAACACACCCAAAAACATGGTTTTATAGGGTGGAACCGTTTGGTTATGATTCTCCTTCAAATTGACAATATATCGAAATCTTACGCAGGGCAGGTCATTTTTGATCATGTCAATTTTGTCATACGCGAAAAACAAAAAATTGCTGTCATCGGGAGAAATGGTGCAGGAAAATCAACGCTCTTTCATTTGATACAAGGGAAAGAAGCGCTTGATGAAGGAAATATTCAAATACTTGATCATACGACCATTGGTTATGTTGCCCAACATGATCCATTTACTGGGGAAGAAATTGTATTAGATTTTTTAGAAACACACACTGGAAAGCCATCATGGCGTTGTGCGCAAGTAGCCGCAAGATTTGATTTTGATCACAAGCAATTAGCACAAACAATCAATAGTTTTTCTGGTGGGTATCAGATGCGGATTAAGTTAATTGCTATGTTACTTGCCGAGCCAAATATTCTTTTACTTGATGAGCCAACAAATTATCTTGATCTTTCTACTCAAATATTATTAGAAGAATTTTTAATCGATTATCGTGGTGCAGTTCTTCTTATTTCTCATGATCGAGAATTTTTAGTGCGTACTTGTACAGAGACGATTGAAATTGAACAAGGAAAATTACAGTATTATCCGCAATCACTCGAAGAATATTTTTCATATAAAAAAGAACAGCATGAGTGGAAGTTGCGTTATAATAAAAAATTAGCTAAAGAAAAAAGACATTTGCAAGATTTTGTCGATCGTTTTCGTGCAAAAGCAAGTAAAGCAACACAGGCACAATCTAAAATAAAACAAATTGAGCGATTAAAAGAAATTGATATTGACGATCCAGAGCAAACTGCACGGATTCATATTCCAACAATTGAAACGCGAAAAGGACTTGCTCTTCGTTTGACTGATGTCGCTATTGGGTATGGAGAAAAAGTGGTTGCCAAAGACATTTCTTTTGATATTAACAAAGGAGAGCATATTGCTATTGTCGGGGATAATGGGCAGGGGAAAAGTACATTTTTCAAAAGTATTTTAGGAGATATTCCATTACTAGATGGATCTTTGCGTTGGGGAAAAGACTTGCGTATTGCCTATTATGCGCAGCATGTAAAAGATATGCTTGATAATCAAATGACGATAGAAGCATATATGCATGCCCAAGCACATAAAGATGTCTTTGAAGAAGAAGTACTTCGTATGGCATCGAACTTTTTGTTTTCTGAAGATACCTTAAAAAAACATATCTCAGTACTCAGTGGGGGAGAAAAGTCACGACTGTGTTTAGCTGGGTTATTATTACAAAAAAAAGATGTCCTTCTTTTAGATGAGCCAACAAATCATTTAGATTTTGAAACGGTTGAGGCACTTGCGCGTGCACTAAAAGAAACAAACATGACCGTGCTCTTTATTAGTCACAACAGAACATTTGTGCGTTTACTTGCAGATGGGATCATTGAAGTACGAGATGGCAAAATAAAGCGTCATTTACATGATTATGATAACTATGTGTATCATATGCGCAAGGAAATCAAAGAGCATGTAGAAAAGAACACGAAAAGTACTCAAGTACCAGAAATAGATCAAGTGCAAGATGCAGAGAAAGAATCAAAAAAGCAACGAAAGGCTATTGAAGAAGAAATAGGGAAATATGAGCGAAGAAAAGAACGTATTTTAGCCTGGTTTGAGCGAAATTCTGGCAAAGTGCATGTAAAAAAACAAAAAGAATTACAAATGGTGGAAGATCATATTCGAGCGCTAGAAGCAGAGTGGATGGATCTCTAAGTATCATTGAATTACCCTTCGGTTTTGTTTCGCTTTATTCTACTGGACAAAAAGGTAAAAATATGCTATGTTGATCTGTTGCCACTCCGTGGGGGAGAGGCACATTCAACCGTTCCTTACAAAGGGGAAAAAACATGTTGACTAAAGATCAACAACTCGCGCAAATTGCTTTTACTCACTCCTTACAGAGAGCCCTCCAAGGAGGTGCCCAAAAAATAGGAGTCATATGCCAAGATCCCGGAGCTGTCCAATTCGTCCATACCTTGATCAACACTGGCAGAAACTTGAATTTGGTGGTTACGGCCATCAATCAATTCGCCAAAGATGAAGTTGATCGGATTTTTATTCGTGGTATGGATGCCATGGTGAGAGTTGGACAACAGCGTGCTAATTGGATTTTGGAACAAGACGTATTCATCTATATGTATCGTACTCCGAAAGAATTTCAGAAATTAACTCCTGAGCAAATTAGTGAGTATAAACAACGTGTTAGTCGTCTGGCATTTGCTGCTCGTGGTCATAAACCATGGGTGGCGATATCTTATCCAAGCCGAGAATATGCTAATTCTCAGTTGATGCCCTGGAATGCATTGAAAGATGCATGGATGGATGCTCTTACTGTTGATTATGGTATGTTCAATCAGACTTCAGCTCCTCTTATGGAGTTAATGAAAAAGACATCAACAGTTCGTTTGTTAAGCTCTTCAATTGATCTGACGTTTGATGTTGGAGGTATCCCTCCATCTGTCGCAAACGGAACTTGGAACCTTCCTTCGGGTGGAGTAAATTGGGCTCCAATTGCTTCATCTGTACAAGGATTTGTTCTGTCTGAGCGTCCATTCCCTATGGATGGTCGTCAGGTAGAAGACCTCTTTTTGCGTTTTGATAAAGGAATGGTGGTACAAGCAGTATCTACAACTCATCAGGATTGGGTAAGTGAATTTTTAACTCGCCCAGGTGCTGATAAGGTTGGAGAATTTTCTTTTGGGCTGAATCCATTTTTGCCTCATATTGACCATCCAATGTTTCTCGAATATTGGATGGGAACAGCACGTATCGCTTTGGGGAGATCTCATGTAGATCATCCTGATACGAATAGTGCAGAGGGAATTTCTGTACATTGGGATATTCCGTTCAGTATGAAGAATGTCAGAATGTATTTCGATGACATATTAGTTTGGAAGGATGGACGATTCGTTCATCCTAAATTACTGATTTTGAACCCACCTCAAGCGGCTTAAGTTTAGTTATTACTTAAGCAAAAATCCTCCAAAAAACAAAACCCTACAACAGAGGTAATAAGAATGGTGTTGAATGAGGTAATCATTTTGTTGTTGGTCTTTGGATTCGCCAATGACGAGGTGGAGATCTGTCACGCATCAATGAGGCAGCATGAGCGGCCGATTACGTTTGCGAGGACCACGACCTGTATCGCCGTCGCTTTGGAAGCGCAGCGTCAAAACGTAGACCCAATGCTTATGGTTGAGCTGGCCTATAGCGAAAGCGGTTTTAATCATGAAGCCAGGAACAAAGTCTCGGGCTGTATCGGGCCAATGCAAGTCAAGCCTCGATGGGCTTGTCCAAACAAGGTCGAAGAAGGCTGCGACTTAATAGAAGCAGGGGTTAGCTCCTTCATCTATTGGAAAAAACGCAAAAAGACGACTGAGCAGATGCTTTGCCACTACAAGTCTGGCAACATATGCACCCAGACAGCGCTGAAGGGCGCAAAGAGAGTGCTTGAATGGACTAAAAGACTTAAAGAGAAAAAAAATGAATTTTAATGTTTTTAAACTCTTGATATAAAAGGAGTAAAAAAAGACGTCCTCAGAAACAAATATTGTTCCTGAGGACGCAAAAAATTTTTATGAAGAAGCCTATAAGGCTTGTTTTTTTATTATAAAAATTCCTCCCCTATAAGGGGAGGTTAGGTGGGGTCTTACAGAGCGCTTAAAGAATGTTTAATTTAGACCCATCTTAATTGCAAAGATGGACCCTCTCTGACTCCCCCTCATAGGGGGAGAATAAATAGGCTACATTTCTTTCAACGCTTGAATACGTTGTGCAATTGGTGGGTGAGTAGAAAACATACTTTTCATCTTCGATCCTTTAAATGGATTTGAGATAAATAAGTGTGCTGTCGCTGTATTTGCAGTTTTCAGTGGCACTGATGATTTTGAAATCTTTTCAAGTGCACGAGCAAGTCCTTCTGGATAGCGGGTCATCAGTGCACCTGACGCATCTGCTAAATATTCTCGTTTGCGAGAAATCGCAAGTTTAATCAAGTTGGCAATAATGGGAGATAATATTAATAAGACTAAACCAATAACTACCATAGCCCCACCAGAATTTTTGTTATCGTCGCCACCACCGCCAAAGAGTCGTGCTCTAAAAAACATATCAGTTAATAGAGAAATCATTCCTACAAGAACAACTACAACGGTCATCACTCGAATGTCATAGTTTTTAATATGAGAGAGTTCGTGCGCAATGACACCTTCAAGTTCTTCATTTTCGAGTGCCTCAATAATACCTCGTGTGAGTGCAATGGATGCATGTTCGGGGTCTCGTCCTGTGGCAAATGCATTTAAGGCGGGAGAGTCAATAATATGCACCTTGGGCATTGGCATGCCTGAGGTGATACATAAATTTTCTACCATGCGATAGACATAGGGGCTATCTGCTTGTTTAATTTCTCGGGCTCCTGTTGTTTTGAGTGCAATTTTATCTGAATGATAATACGAAAACCAGGTCATGCCCATTGAAAATACAAATGCAACAATAACCATTCCATAACCATAACCCATATACTCAGCCATAAAAACAGAGATGGCGATGATAAATGAAAAGAATATGGCAAAAAGAATATTGGTCTTTCGTTTGTTGGCGTCAATCTGGTTGTACATATATTATTATAATTCTACTTTTACATTTTTTCTTTCAGCAGCATCTTCTACTTCAAAGAAATCATATTTTTTGAAGTTCAGCATACCTGCAAATACATTGTTTGGAAATGTTTCAATTTTTGTATTGAAGTCACGAACCATACCATTGTAAAATCGGCGTGATGCTTGGATTTTGTTTTCTGTATCAGAAAGTTCATCCATGAGTTGTGCTACATTGTTGTTTGCTTTTAAATCTGGGTATGCTTCAACAGCAATTTGCAATTTTGAAAGCATGCCACCAAGTGCTGCTTCTGCAGTTGCTAATTCTCCTGTATTGCCAGCATCTTGAGCTGACATTGCGTTTGAACGTGCTTTAGTAATGTTTTCTAAAAGTTCTTTTTCATGTTTCATGTAGCCTTTAACACTTGCTACAAGGTTTGGAATCAAATCATGACGTCGTTTCAGTTGTACATCAATATCGCTCCATCCTTCTTTGGTGCGATTATTTAACTTAACTAAGCCATTGTAGAGTGCAATGAGCCATACGCCAACAACGACGATAAGGGCAATAAGAATGTAGAGTATTTCCATATGCGAGTTTGATTATGGATAGATAATAAATGAAGATGACAGTGATACGCGAAAACCTTGTAATTTTGGCGTAATTCTGTCATAATAGCTACATATATCATAGCGATTTACGCTGATAATGTCAATATTATGGGAACTATTATTTTATTTATTGCCGTGTTGAGTGTTATTGTCTTTGTGCATGAATTTGGGCATTTTATTGCCGCACGTAAGACAGGAATGAAAGTATATGAATTTGCAATTGGATTTCCTCCATTTATTTATGGGTTTTATCGTGATCCAAAAACAAATAAAATTTGCTGGGTAAAGAAGAAAAAAGGTGGTGCCGGTGTGATGGATGCAGGTTCTGGAGAAGAAAAACAATATGTGTACCCAAATACAGTATATTCTATTAATGCATTGCCATTAGGAGGATTTTGTCAAATTAAAGGGCAAGATGGTAATCTTTCAGATGAGCCAGACAGTTTTGGGCACCAAAAAGCATGGAAACGTGCAATTGTTGTGTCAGCCGGTGTGATTATGAATATTGTGCTTGCTGCCGTATTGCTTGGATTTGGCTTTATGATTGGGCTTCCAACAGACATGTCGACCGTAGAAGATCCACAAGCGATTGTCGTTGAAGAGCCTGCTGTGGTGATTCAGCAAGTAGAAGACGGTTCTCCAGCAGCAACTGCAGGCTTAGCTTTTGGTGATACGATTCTTTCTTTAAATGGAGAAGCAGTAGAAGATACCAAAGAACTGATTGCCTACATTGCTGACAATGGAGCAAAAGAATTAACCATTGAATATATTCGAGAAGGTGAAACACAAACAGTAAACGCAACGCCTGAAGTGTTGGGTAGTCTAGAAGCACCTCGATTGGGAGTAATGCTTGTTGATGCTGCTGTTGTTCGCTATCCATGGTATATTGCGATGTGGAAAGGACTAGTAGCCGCTATTGTTGGCCTCATGAATATCTTCATTGGTTTCTTCATGATTATAAAAGGATTAATGTCTGGGCAAGGAATGGTTATGGATGTGTCAGGACCTGTTGGTATTGCAACTATGGTTGGCCAAAGTGCACGATTAGGAATTCATTATTTGATTAATGTGACTGCAATGATTTCTTTAAGTCTTGCTGCAATTAACATCTTGCCAATTCCAGCACTTGATGGTGGTCATTTATTTATTATTATCATTGAGGGAATTATTGGAAAAAAATTACCACAAAAATATGTCCAACGGGCACATTTGTTCGGTTTTATTTTACTATTTGGTTTACTCATTCTTGTGAGTATTCGTGATGTCATTCATTTGTTTTAATAGAGTTTTATGAAAGAACAACTTGAACGTATAAAAAAAGAATTTGTTGGTGCGCTTGAAGAAGTAAAAGATGCACTTATGCTTGAAGAATTGGAACAACGATTTTTTTCTCGAAAGTCAGGTGAATTGACTCAGGCAATGAAAGGATTAAAGGATGTTTCTGTAGAAATGAAAAAAGAATTAGGTCAATTTGCAAATGTCGTGAAACAAGAATTATCAGGCATGCTTGATAACAAAAAAGAAGAATTAGAGAACAAATCATTTGAAGACCTTGCAAAAAACGAAGCAATTGACGTAACGCAATCTCCACTCCCAAAGAAAAAGAAGGGGGCCATTCATCCGATGAGTATTATTCATCGTGAGCTTGAGGAACTCTTTCGTTCTATGGGATTTATGGTGCTCGATGGGCCAGAACTTGAAAGTGATTATTTTAACTTCGAAGCATTAAATATTCCAAAAGACCATCCAGCGCGTGATGGACATGATACATTTTTTATCAAGGATCATTCTGATTGGGTGATGAGAACACAGACTTCTCCTGTGCAGGTACGTGGAATGCTCAAGTATGGAGCGCCTCTTCGTGCTGTCGTACCAGGAAGAGTATTTAGAAATGAAGCAACTGACGGAAGCCATGATCATACATTTTTTCAAATGGAAGGGCTTATCGTAGACAAAGGGCTTTCTATCAGCCACCTCATCGGAGTGATGAAGGGGCTTCTTGAAGGTATCCTCAAAAAAGATGTTACGATTCGTCTCCGTCCTGGATTTTTCCCATTTGTTGAACCAGGATTTGAGCTTGATATGGTTTGTCTTATCTGTAATGGAAAGGGTTGTAAAGCCTGTGGAAATACTGGTTGGGTAGAGATTATCCCATGTGGACTGGTTCACCCAGAAGTAATCAAAGCTGGTGGACTTGATCCAGAAGAATATACTGGTTTTGCCTTTGGTCTCGGAAGTATGCGTCTTGTGATGCAAAGATATGGAATTGAGGATATTCGGCACTTTATGAAAGGGGATTTGAGGTTTTTGGATCAGTTTTAGGATGGTTATTGCAATAACTGGCCCAACAGGGGATGGAAATACAATAATTTTAACATTATTTTCTAAAAAATTGATTAAAAAAATATGAGAAACTTAGGTGAACGATTTATACATAGAATAGACAAGGGTCTACATGACTCAAAAGTAGTAGAGCATGAACAAGAAAGAAAAGAAAGAAGAGGAGGAGAACAACGTTCACAGCCGGAAGATAAAATTGCCGACTGGTTCAAAGTGCTCGAACGAACACATGGACATGCAGACGATCCAAGAGTTGCAGAAAGATTAAAGAAATACTACAAAAAAGAACATGTAATACTTGCAGAAAATGTACCAGAAAGATATTTTGATCTGCAAAAAGAAATAGCAAGAAACGAGGGACATGGTAATATAGAAATAGGAGAAGATCAACGGAGAGAAATGATAGAAAGTTTGCAAGAAGATCAAGCAGCAAGTTTGGATATGTGGACAGATTATTTTTTGTCAGCAGATTCTTCATCTATTCCAATGTGGGCAAAATACTGGGCATATACAGGAATGCTAAAACTTGGTAAATATGACAAAGAAAAAAAAGAATTTACGAGAAGAAATAAGAGCACAACTGGACCTTTTGCTGATTTGAATAGAGAAGCCTTAGCTCTTGTAATAGACATTATTCAAAAAAAAGTAAACGAAGAGGCTGTTCCAGAAGATCTTGATAATGAAGCATTGAGAAGAATCATGTCTGGAGCGAACTTTGGTAAATTCTATTCTTATGCAATGGAAAAAGTAACACCTGCAGAAGAAGGAGAATTATTGACTACAGCAGGTGAATGGCGAACTTTTAAGCAAGGTACAGATCATATGCTATTGGTGGAGACTTTGCAAGGTAAAGGGACTGGATGGTGTACAGCAGGAGAATCTACTGCTAGGGATCAACTTTCAAAAGGAGATTTTCATGTCTATTATTCTTATGATGCTACCGGAAACGCATCTATTCCAAGAATTGCTATTCGGCAAGAAGGGAAACGTATTGCAGAAATAAGAGGAATATCTGAACAGCAGAACATGGATTCTGTCATAGCAAGTACAAATATATTAGAAACGAAATTACAAGAATTTGGTGGTGAGGGAGAAAAATATCAAAAGAAAGATGCTGATATGAAGAGATTAACGGAGATAGAAGGAAGATTGAAAAAAGGTGAGGAATTGTCAGAAGATGATTTAAGGTTTCTTTATCAACTGGATGGAAAAATAGAAGGTTTTGGGTATCAAGAAGACCCAAGAATACAAGAGATTATTACACAGAGAAGAGATCTAAAGAAAGATTTGGCAGGTCTTTTTCAATGCACAACAGATGAAATTAGTCAGACAACAGAAGAGGCTTTGAGCGGAGAGATTAGATTTCATTATGGAGATCTTGATTTAGACGGCCTAACAAATGCAGAAGGCTTAACTCTCCCAAAAAGTGTAGGAGGAGGTCTTTATTTAGGAAGACTAACAAATGCAGAAGGCTTAACTCTCCCAAAAAGTTTAGGAGGAGGTCTTTATTTAAGAAGTCTAAGAAATGCAGGAGGCTTAACTCTTCCAAAAAGTTTAGGAGGAGGTCTTTATTTAGGAGCCCTAACAAATGCAGAAGGCTTAACTCTCCCAAAAAGTTTAGGAGGAGGTCTTCATTTAGACGGCCTAACAAATGCAGAAGGCTTAACTCTCCCAGAAAGTGTAGGAG
>JAHJIX010000011.1 GCA_018823045.1 Patescibacteria group bacterium
GAGAGAAAAAATTAAAAAGCTATCAAAAGTAACAACGAAAAAAGTTCTTTTAGATGATGCAAAAAAACAACTTCCGTTAAAAGAAAAAAAAGAGACAGAGCTTTATTTCATAGGCAAAAATACTTATACTATAGAAAATAATATCAGCAACAAATTTCCCAACAAAAACTCCTAAGGTATAAAAAGGTATCATAAGAGAAAACCAATACATACAAAAAGGTCTTATAAAGAAACTATCCAAAATTTCAGAAAAACCAAATTCTAAACAAAGATGCTGTATTGTTTTAGAACATACCCACAAAGAACTTCTTTCTTTGTATATTTTTTTTGTTTTTTTATAATCTTGAAAAAAAATAGTTCCATAAAATCCAAAATTTTCTCCCAAAGCTCCTGCGTATGCTGCCAATATTCTATTTTGAGTCAAAAGAAAGAAAAAAGAAGCCGAAAAAACAGCAGCAAAAGTAGCAGCAATTTCTGCAGGAAAATATCGAAGAAACCATTCTTTTATTTTTTTCTTCATATAAATAAACACCAAAAATACTATGATTTTTTAAGGCTAATATATCACTCCACTCAAATAATTTTTGATTGTAAGCTCTGTTGCTTCAAATAAATTCTTTGGTATATTATCTAAATCAAACCATTTCCATTCAAAACATTTATGAGGTTCCTTTACCAGAGCTTCTCCGCCTTGATAAAGTCCCTTTACAGCAATATTGAGATAATGCTTTCCATCAGAATCAATATATCTCATTTCATCAGCAACAGAAATAAGTTCAAATGTATCGATATCTAAATCAGTTTCTTCCTTGACTTCCCTTTTTGCGGTTTCAAAGATCTTTTCGCCAAATTCGAGATGTCCTCCAGGGAAAGACCACTCTCCGCTACCATGAGAAGCAGCACGAAGACCAAGAAGTACTTGTCCCTTATCATTCAAAATCATAATTCCTACTCCTACTCGAGGGATTTTTTCTTTTGTATTTTTTTGCATAATAAAATTAGTTAATAAAAATTTCGTTTTTTCAAAAAAATTATTCTTCCTTTAGCAATAATTCGTATTTTGTCTTAAAGTTTGTATTGTGATCTTTATTGAAATTTGAGAAACTTTTTGCCGTCTGTTAATCCAATTCTATTTTTGTAAGCGGTATAACTATTATCCACTTTATTTTCTTCCATAAAAAAGCGAAAATCGTTTATTTTAAAAACAAAAACATCTTTAATTTTTACAAAAAACTTTTCTCTCAATTCTTTTTCTTGGAGCAACAAATCAATGACTTTTTCATCAATATTTTCTACCAAATCCAAAAGAAGAATTTGATTTAACTCTGTTTTATCTTCGTTCCAAAGTCTTTCATCAGATTTTAAGACTTTGAGTATCGATTGTTTTATTTTTGCTTGTTCCGTAGTGTCATCCTTAAAAGTAAAAGTTTGTATTGAGTATAAAGTATTTCTCTTTATTTTTCAAAATTAAGTAAAAGCAAAATAATGCCAATCATTTTGTCTTTATCTTTTGGATCAGATTCTGCAATAAGTATTGTTAAAGTTGCTAAAGTTTCTGGAGTTATTTTTGATTGAAAGTTAAATCCTGCTTTTTGCAAAAACCAGACAAAAGCAAAGGCTCCGCTTCGTTTGTTCCCGTCGTTAAAAGGATGATTTTTTATGATGAAATACAGAAGATGAGCGGATTTTTCTTCTAAAGTTTCATAAGCATCTTGTCCAAAAATGGTTTGAAAAACATTACCTACAATTCCTGTCAAGCTCCCTTTGTGCTTTTCCTGTGCAAACATTTTTGTTGCTTCTTTTTTGTCTATCAAATCTTTTTTAAGTTTTTGCAAATCATTTTGCAATTCTTCTGCCGTGATTTGAATTTCCTTTTTTGTTCCTTGCTTTGGAAAACTAGCTTTATCATAGCTATCGAGCGAAAACCAAGTATAAGAAAAAGATTTTATAAGTTCCAAAATATCACTTGTTTGTACATTTTGATTATTTTGAGCTAATAATTTTATATTTTCAACAGCTCTTAAAAATGCTTGATGATTTTTTTCTATTCTGTTTGGATTAATTGTAAAACCTTGAGTAATATGCTCTTTTAAGGTTTTGGTTGCCCATTTACGAAATTCAACAGCTTTTGACGATTTTGTCCTATACCCAACTGCCAAAATAATATCTAATGAGTAAAATTTTACTGGTTTATCAGAATTTGCAATGTGCAAATTTTGCACATTGCTTTTTTCAATAATTTCTTTGGTTTTAAATAAATTATTAATATGTTTTGTTATTACCGATCTTTCAATGCCAAAAATAAAAGCAATTTGAGCTTGTGTCGCCCAGATAGTTTCATTCTCAAAATCTTGACGAAGCTCTAATGCTCCATCTTTTGTTTGATAAATAGCTAATTTGTTGTTTTCTTGTTTCATAATTATTTCTCACTGTTATAGAACTCATCCGTCAAACTCTAATCTTCTTTTGAAATATTACATTTTGAGTCTGCCATTAAGGAGAGTTTGGTTTAACTCTGTGTTATCTTCATTCCAAAGTCTTTCATCAGCTTTTAAGACTTTGAATATCAATTTTTTTCGTTTTGCATTGTTTATAGTAACCACCATTTATAAATTAAAAGGTTTATTCATATACAATTTATCATTCATCATTTACCTCAAATACCTATTCACATTCCCCAAATGTGCATCATAATTTTTTGCATAGTAAACAGTCCCTTCCATATCCGTAAGAAAGTAATAATAATCATTTTTATCTGGATAAATAGCCGCTTTAATCGCCTCTATACCCGGATTTGAAATAGGACTTGGTGGAAGATCTCTATATTTATAGGTATTCCAAAGTGAATCAACCGCGCGTTGATTTGCATCCGTAAACACATCACCTTTGTCATCAAAAATATAATGCACCGTAGAATCCGCCTGCATTCCCATACCATCATCAAGTCGCTTCCAAAAGATATCAGCAACTTTTGCCATATCAACCTTTGATTGAACCTCACGCTGAACAAGACTTGCTACGGTCATTACTTCATGAATTGTTCGTCCTGAATCTTTTATTTCCTCTAACATTTCTATGCTGAGAAGCCCCTCTTGATAAACAAGCAGCTTACGAACAATTTCTTCAAGACTTGCATCAGCAAAAACTCGAAAAGTATTCATCGCCAAGTACCCCTCATAAGAAACATTTTTTGGTTTATTTTTGATAATACTCAAATCATAAAATACTTCACTTCCCCCACCATATTCTGCCGGTTTTCCAAGCAAAGTAAAAACTTCTTCTTCTGTAGCAATTCCTTCTGCCTCAAAATAACGAGCAATATCCCAAAGATTCCATCCTGGCAGAAGTGTGATCGTACGCTCTTCTTTTGACACCTTCTGAATTATAGCCTCAGCAAGTCGAGCAATAGTTACGGGAGCCTCTACTCTATGCATTCCAACCTTCACCTGTTTGTCATATTTTTTGAGTGCCATGAATTTGAGAAAAAGTTCCTCTGATTCAATCACCCCACTTTCTACTAAACGATTCGCCAAATCTGAAAGCCCTGCTTCTGTTACTTCAAAAGTAGCCTCCTCTACAAGCGTTGTTTTGTAAATTTTGTGATACGTCGAATATCCTGCAAGAATTCCGATAATTACGATAAGTAAAATTACTTTTTTTATTATTTTTTTCATAGATTAGTTATTATTTAATGCATCAACCATTTCTTTTGCGGTTAACATATTTGGAGTAAATTTTTTATATATTTGATTCAATATTTCTTGCAAATCAAGTGACTTGTCTCTCAACATTTTTGCCAAAATCTTTCTTTGTCCAGCAAAAAATGTATCATTATGAGTAAACTCCGCACTATTTTCTCTATTATGCTGACGCTCATGTGTTAGTATAGAAATAAAATCTTCCAAAAACTTTTGCACTTTCACATCACTCACAGGTAATTTTTGTTCTATTATGGTCGATAATACTCGTCCTTCACCTTCAACGTAGGGTAAATTAAACCCAATTGTTTCAGAATTTTGAAAAGCATGTGCAAGAGTTCCATCAAAATTAAAATAAAATTGAAATTGCAATTCATTTGCATCTATAAAAGACTTCAAAGCTTCTGCTAAATACTGATAAGCATAATATACTGATGCTTTTTCTTCAAGTTCTTGATTTTTTGGCAAAGCTCTATCCAAAAGAATGCTCGTTTCATGTGTTCCAAAAACACGTTCCGCTTCCCTAAGATTACTTGCCTTTTCTCTTTTTCTTTCTTTTCCTTTTTTTAATCGTTGTTTTAAATCTTCAGACAAGATATCTGATTCAAGTAATTCAGGGTGTTTTTCTACATAATCTCCCAAATCAACGAGAGCTAATCTACCTCCCTCTATATTAACAGATGGAATACTTACAAGTAAAGCTATAAAAGCATTATCATCATACAAATATTTTTCTATATTTGAAATTTTTCCTCCATTGACAATAAAGTCCACATCTCTTTGTATATCTGAAGAGATAGGAAGCTTTCTCTCAAAAAAATCGTACGGCAAATTTTTTATTGCAACATCTCCACGAAGTACTGATTGCAAGTACGACTCAAAAATAAGTCCACGAACATATTCTTGCAATATCGGCAAAACCTCTTGTTTTTTTGCAATATCTCCACGAGATTTAATCAACTTAATACTTGCAGGAATATCAAGAACTATACCATTTTCTTCTACATATTCTTGAAATACTTTTGGTAATTCTCCCAAGATTTCTTTATCAAGTTCTTTTATAAACAATCCATTTTGTGTCAAAGCATTTTCTTTTGCTCCAAAAAGCTTCATAATACCAAACTCTGGAACCTGTACTTCCGCCAAAAGTGGTCTTTCGCTATTTATTTCTGTTTCCCCAAAATTTAATGCAACGCTCTTTCTATCAATAAGACTACCATAAGACATACAAGCACTTTTACAAATGGCCGCTTCAATTTCTGGCATATCTGTATCTACTTTTTTTCTTATACATGTGCCGGTATAAACTTCCATTTTTTCAGCGATATGCACAGAAAAATCAATAATATTATCTTCAAAATCTTTAACAGGTTCTATTTTAAGATAATACACCGTTCCATTTCCTTTTGACGTCTTTATAAAGACTTCTTTTGCATTGCCAAAAATAGTAAAAAAACCTTGCCCAAATTTTCCAACCATTGTTTCTGAATCTTTTTTACTACTTTCATTAGGGATAAGAAGATAATTAATTATTGTATTTAAATCCATTCCAACAGGATCAGTTGTTTCAATAATCAAATCACTTACCTCATATATTTTTTCTTCAAAAAGTTTTTGTATCTTTTCTATAGAACTTTCATCAATAACTTGAGATCCATACGTTAAAAATATATCATTTAACACGCTTATTATTTCCTCAAAAACTTCCTGTTCAAAAGGTCCATATCCTATTTTTTCTTCCACTTTATCCAATAACCAAGCATCAAAGTTATTTTCTTCAACACGAGAAGAAAGCACTGTTTTTATCAAAGTAAAAATTTCTTCTTTTGTTAATTCTTTTTTTCCTTTTTCCAAATAAGTTTCAATAGAAACTTTTGGAACCTCGAGCAAAGAATCTTTTATACTCTCTATATCTGATACCGTAAAAAATGATTCTCCATTTTCTTTTTTTAATTCCAGAAGATAGGACAAAAAATCTTGTAATTTCTCATGAGAGATCACATCAAAATCATTTAAAAAAGAACTTACTTGTATTTCAAATTGATTATCAACTAATTCACGAAAAGAATACTTTTCTTTTGCAATTACAGATATAGCCTCCCAAATTTTTCTTTTTGAAATAGAACCTTCTCCTTCTTTCACCGCATCTAAGCTGTTTTGCAAAAGCTCTCGAAGCCAAAGATAATCATCATTGACAATCTGATTATTCGTAGAATGCATTATGTCTCGCATCGCTTTACTTGCATCTACTCCTTCTTGAGATTCTTGAGCAAAATCTACAAGTTCCTCACTTGTCCCATTATGCCCTGAAAAATAACTTTCATTGTCTTTTTTTGCTTGTACGAGAGTACTCAGCATTATTTGATTGTCATAATTTTCTGGATTGATACTTTCTTCATTTTCTCTTTCGGAGAGGATTTCTCCTCCTTCTAATATATACATAAGATAGGCTCGAGCATCCTTTGATACGTGAGCATAATTTACGGTTTTTAGAGATTTTTGAATATGCTCCCCATGTATAAAATGGCCTCCATGATGCTTGCGTATTTCTTTTGCAATTTTTAGAATCTCAGGGATATCTAAATGTATAATCTTTTTAAAGAAAATTTCATAAATACGAAAAAAAGCTTTTTGATCTATTCCATCTAAAAACGAAGGAATAAACTCATTTGGATTTTCTTGGAGTAAGTCACCACCTAAATCAAAAAAAATCCTCAAAAATTTATTAAAAACAAGAAATAGCTTTTTATCATACTTAGCAAAATCTTTCTGTATTTCAGATATGGAACACATATTATTTAAGTTCATCAAGCTATGATGATATTCATAAACTAATATATATTCAGCAGAACCATAACCCTTAAACAAATCTACATACTCTTCAAGAAAAGAAAACCACTCCACCAAAACCTCCTTATGTTCTAATTCTTTTAAAAAAACATACCACCTCTTTACATCAATTTGAGAGAGATATGGAGTACGACCTAAATTGAAATCCTTGAGTAAATCGCTTATTTCATCATTTAAATCAAAAATGTTTTCATTTGAAAATATTAAACTTTTTGCCTTCAATACTATTTCTGTTTTCTTTTCTTCAGTTACAAACGCATAATCTTTTCTCATCCTCATTCCTTCTCCAAATTCTTTTTCATGTGCTAAATCATGATCTTGTTCTTCTATAATCATATCAAGCATTTCTTCTACCCTTTGTAACATTTTCTTTCGAATAATAGTATCCTGTATATGTTCAGGATACTCAAATAATGTTCTAAATTCAAACGTATCTGTATAACCAGAATTTTTACAAATACTTGCAAACACTCCTTCATCTAGGGGTATTTTTTCAACATCACCAACCTCATAGGTTTCTAAAGCAGTTTCAGCTAATTCTCTAGAGATATGATTCTCTTGTTTTTCTATCCTCCCCCAATCTTCATCCTCCCCCATTCCTTCTCCCAAATCACCAAGATAAACATTCAAAATCGCAGGCTGATCCTTATATCTCTCAAAAACTTCTTCATCAAAAATAATATTTTTCCCTTCACGAATAAGAACCTCATCAGAACCTTCTTTAAATTTTGCCGTAAATAATGTAAACCCCTTTTTAGATTTAAAATTCAAAACTTGGGAAATTCCTTCAATTTGCTCCAAACTTCCCTCGATAAGTGAAGGATGGATGTAATGTGCGTTTTCTATATCCAAATGCAAAAAGTCTTTTCCGTTTGGTAAAAATATATACTCCTCACCTCCATACTCTTCTGAAAAACTTTTTTTAAAAAAATATACAACATTCTCATCTCGCTTATTACTTTTATTTCTTTCTTGTAATTTTTGCAAAACAGGTATAAGTGTATTACTTAAAGCCAATCTTTGTTCTATCGTTAAATCAGAAATAAAAATATTTTGTATTATTTCTTGTAATGAATCAATGGCTACTTTATCTATTGCCAATTCACTCCGACTTTCTGGCAAAGAACAATCCAAAGGAAAATCCAACACTAATTCCTCAAAAATATTTTCTCCTACAACATCAAAACTCTCAATACTAATACCATTTACAAGCAAAGAAACTTTTGATTTATTCGTAATATTTTGATTCCATTCTATTTTTGTCCTTTCTCCTGCTAAAGATTCGAAATCTTCTCGCTTATTTATTGTTTCTTCATTCACTACAATATCTCCTTGACTATTATATTTCAAAAGATCTCTGCACAACTCTTCTGCATTTTTATTATCCAAGCCTTCCGCCTCTACTTCAATTTTTGTCCCCTGTGGAAGTTCATCATTCCTTTCGAAATTTACAAAAATATCACCAGTTCTTTCATGAATTCGAAAGGTAAGGATATGTCCTTCTTTTCCATTTGAAGTAGAAACCCGAACAAAATCACTTTCTTTTTTGAGATGAGAAAAAACCGTATAAAAACCAACCCCAAATCTTCCAATAGTTTCCTTTCCACTTTTTCCCGAAATTTTTGGAATAATTAATTTTTCCAAAAGAATATATGGATTCATTCCTTGTCCATAATCTTGAACAGAATAACCATTCCCTGAAATACTCACATCCACCGATAATTCTGAATTTCCATTTGCATCAATGGCATTAGAAATAAGCTCAATAACTGAACGATTTTTTTCTGCTGATTGAGAATGAATATCATGTTCAATATCTGCAGCTTTCCATTTTCTTGTTTTATCACCCAAAATACTTCCTAATAACTCCGATTCTTTTTCTTCTCGAAAATACAAATCCCGAATATCTTCATTAACATTCAAATAACGAGCATACTCTGTATATTTTTTTTGTAAAGGATGATTGATACTTTGAAACAATTCTACCCATTCTTCAATTTCTTCTTTTGGAATAAAGATTTTATTTTTTTCACAAGACAATAAAAGTGTATCGATAACCTCTTCCTCTGAAAAACCTTGATTCAATTTTTTCATTTCATTCACAATTTGTAAACGAATATGTTCAAAAGGAACACTAAGCTCTACATATTTTCGTAGCTCTAATAAAAAAGAATCAATCTCTTTATTCAACTGCAAATATGCACTTGCAACAAGTGTTTCAGTATATCCAATCAATTGATTTAAAGGAATCCATTTTTTTAATTTTTCATCACCTTCAATACCATCACTATAATTCTCCAAAAAACTTTCTCGAATACTATTTAACTGCTCAGGAGAAAGCGTACTTATTTCACGAAAAGAGACTTGAAAATGTTCTTGAAGCGTATCATTAACTCTCTTACGAACATCCTGAATACTTGGCATAAGCTTCCTTAATTCTTCTCGACTTAGTTTATATATATCAATTCCCTCTACTCTCAAAACATCCATCAAAAAATGATTCGCTTCATGAAGATTCATAACATCAAAAGATTCAGATTGTTCTGAAGACTTTTTTATTATTTTTTCCTGATGTATTCCTTTAAAATTGACAGTCATATGATTGAAATGAAAATTTAAAATTTTTAGTTACTTCCCATACTTCACCCTCGCAGCCTCGAGCCTCTCCGGCTGCCCAACATCAATCCAATCCCTATCAGACTCATAGACAAAAAGATCTTTCATATTTGGGAAAACATCATACTCCATACTAAAAGCATCGGCGGATGGAAAATATTTTTTCACCTGCGGATTAAAAAGATAGATTCCTCCATTTTGGTATCCCGGTTTATGAATTCCTTCTTTTTCTTTGAACTCTTTTAAGTGAAACTCTTCATCGTATTCAAGCGTTCCATATGTAAACACATCTGGCACATAGCTGGCCAAGATAATACCATCACTTGTATCTTTTAGATATGAATGCATATCTTTAAATGAAATGGTCGTTAAGATATCTCCATTTAAAATAAAAGTAGGCTCAGTAGGCTGAGAAACAAAACCAAAGGCGAACTTGACTGCCCCGCCAGTCCCTAATTTTTTGTCTTCAACAGCATAAATCACTTTTACACCATCAACAGCATCGCCCACAGAGTCCTTTAAAACCTCTGACAAATGCCCTGCAGCCAATACTACTTCTGTCACCCCTAATTCCTTTAATTTTTCAATTTGCCACTGTAATATGGTTTTTCCTCCTATTTCAAGTAAAATCTTTGGAATTGACTTGGTAATATCTCCTAATCGTGTTGATAATCCCCCACATAAAATAATAGCATTCATATTATAAAAACAAAAAAATACTTAAAAAAGACACACATACAGCAAAAATAATGCCCCCGAGAATATCTCGAGGATAATGCACTCCTGCCCATACTCGAGCCCCACCAATAAGTAATCCACAGATAGGAAGCAATATATAGCTCAATACCCCACCCCAAAAGAATAAAAAGGTCGTAATAAAAACAAATGAGACCAATGTATGATCTGATGGAAAAGACTTCCAATTGCTCATTGGCTGAATTAATTGCTTGGTTGCTGGAAAATCAATAGCAGGACGACGATGCGGCATCACATAGCCAGTAGCCCAACTCAAAGCTAGACCAAAAAAGATAGAGATTGCTGTAATCTTAGCAAAAACAAGAATATCCACCCCTTCAGTTAACGCCCAAATACCAATGCCTGAAATAAAGACAATAATGCCCCAATACCCAATAAAAAACACTAATTTATCAACAAAAGGCCAATTGCCCACATGGCGATTAATACGTAAAAATAATTTATGACTCCAAGATTTTTGTATCATACTTCCTATATCATACCGAAATTACACACAAAGAGCAATGCAAGCACTTGATTTTTTTTTACAGATGATGTACACTAAGCATAGTTTCAGATTTGAAATTGTATTTTTATTGTTAATTGAACGTATGGGACTTCCATCAAAACGAAGAACAAGTACATCAAAAAATAACCGCCGATCACACCATGCATTAAAAGGTATTGTTACCAAAAAATGTACTGCTTGTGGTGCTGCTGTATTACCACACAAAGCATGTACTGCTTGTGGTGACTACAAAGGAAAGACAGTTATTGATGTCAAAAAACGGGCAACACGTCTCGCAAAAAAACAAAAAGCATTATCATAATTACTCCATCGTATGTCAAACCGACACCTTGCTAGATCAATTGTTATGCAAATCCTGTATCAATGGGATTTTCGTGGACGGCCCACTGCGGCACTTCCTGCAATTATTGATCAACATCTAGAAGAATTTGGTGTTGGTCTAACAGATAATAGTGAGTATATTACTGATACTGTCCATGCAGTTGTTGATGTTATTGATGAACTCGATGCAGACATTGCTGCACACGCAACAAACTGGCCACTTGAGCAAATAACTTCTATTGACAGAAATATTTTACGTATTGGTGTTTATGAAATGCGCCAAAATAAAGATATTCCTGCAAAAGTTGCAATTAATGAAGCAATTGAACTTGCCAAAAATTATGGTGGCCCATCATCAGGAAAATTTGTAAATGGTATTTTAGGTGCAATGTACAAAGCAACACTTGATGAATAGCATAAGCCTATTTATTTTCACGTAAAAAGCTTATTTTACGTGAAGAATAAGTATACTTATTCTTGTGTTATTATCTTTCATCATACGAGTATATCGTATGATGAAAGCTGGTAGCTATAATTTCTATTATATGCCTATTACAGCATACACCGAAAAAAGATTTAATATTCTTGAAGAAAAGATTGGTATTCCATTTGTAAATAAAGATCTTATTGTTCAAGCACTGGTACATCGTTCTTTTTTAAATGAAAATCGTGATTTTCCACTTGCACACAATGAACGACTCGAATTTTTAGGAGATGCTGTTCTTGAGTTAGTGGTTACTGAATCCTTATTTGAAGGGTATCTTAATCCCGAGGGAGAGCTCACCAACTGGCGTGCAGCACTTGTCAATGCAAAAATGTGTGCTCGCGTTGCAAGAGAAATAGATATGGAAGAATATCTATTCCTCAGCCACGGTGAATCAAAAGATACCAGTATCAAAGCAAGAGACTATATATTAGCAAATGTAATTGAAGCCATTATTGGTGCAATTTATATTGATCAAGGTTGGGACATGGCAAAAAAATTTATTAGCCAATGGATCTTAAGTAAACTCCCTGAAGTACTTGAACAAGGGCTCTGGATGGATCCAAAATCCAGATTTCAAGAATCTGCACAAGAAATAGTTGGGACAACTCCAACATACAAAGTGATCAAAGAAGAAGGTCCTGACCATGATAAAACATTTGTCGTTGGTGTCTATATTGAAAAAGAAAAAATTGCAGAAGGCACAGGCGGCAGCAAACAAGAAGCACAGGTCAATGCAGCAGAACACGCCATTGTTGCAAAAGCATGGAAAGGTCCAAAAATTGATATTATCACACGCACACCAACTGATCCAGTTGGTTAAGAGAGATTTATCTCTCGCACGCGCCCATAGCTCAGCTGGTAGAGCAGTTGCCTCTTAAGCAAACGGTCGCAGGTTCAAGTCCTGCTAGGCGCACTCGTCTCCATCCTGTGCTTCGCCAGGATTACGCCGAGTAAACTAATATATTTACTCGAGTTGGATACGCATGCCTTCATGGTGTAATGGATAACACAACGGTCTTCGGAACCGTTGATCTGGGTTCGACTCCTGGTGAAGGCACAAATAAAAAAAGAAACCCACATTAATTGGGTTTCTTTTTATTTACCTCATAACTAACTATTCATGTAACAACACTTCGTCAGCAACTAAAGTAATTTCTTCTCCAGTAACCACATCAATTGCACTCCCAATTACTTTAGACATTAAAAATGTTTGAGATGGATTTTTTTCATGACGCTCAACAGCAAAGGATAATGCCAATACATCTAAACCGTTTGGCATGCTCTCAACTTTCCATGTAATCTTTTTGCTATCCATGTCATATACCGCATCACCTGCAGGAACGGATATTGACCCTTCAAGCAATGTCGTGTTGCCAAATAATTCAGCGCTTAACTTAATATCTTTTAATTCATGGAAAGTATTTGTGAGTACCCATGTTACTTCATGTGTATCAAATTCAGCCTCATCATCGCGTACTTCACTACGCACATCAAGCGCTGTGTCTGAATTCATTATCATAATAATTGGACTTGCAGACAATACTTTTTGTTCTCCATTTTCTGTATATTGAATATCTGAAGAATAGGTAATATTTGTTGCAGAAAAATTAGTCAATGTTGTGTCTTGACTATCAAGAATTGGCACCATAACATCAATCGTTACTTCTTCTCCTGGAGCAATTTCTTCTAATGACTCAATATGCCGTTCATCCCAAGTCATAACCCCCATGCGATATTCATCATTCACTTGCTCTCCAACTAATAACCCATCGGCATCATCTTCATAATTTGCCCAATCAAGTAAACTACGATTATTATATGATGGCGCTTGATACATTCCACGTACCCGAACATGTTCTAATGGATATTCTCCATTATTGCGAATAACCATACTTGCCAATAAATTTTCTCCTGGATGCACAGAAAAGTCATGCATCGTTCCGTTAATGGCAGTACGTAGTGATATAGCCAAATCCGTTACTAATGATATTGTTACATTTTTTTCAGCATATAAAAATGGATCACTATCACTAGAAAGTAGTCCCTGTAACATAATTGGAAGTACCGCCTCTGCGCCATCACCTGACTGAATAAATGATCCATATACCGTCAATGTATATTCATCAACACCTTCAGGGATAGTCCATCTATATGGATAAAACTCATTACTTTCAGGGACACTCTTTGTTTTAAGAAATACCCCATCAGGCTGAAGAACAATTTGTACCTTTCCTGTATTTTGTTCAATATATTCTCTTTTTTTCAAGATAATTTCAATTGGCACTTCCATCCCAGCAACAACATCCTCTGGATAATTCACTTCCATTGTATATGGCGCTTCGCTAATACGAACACTGACAGTTGCCACTTTTTGAAATTCAGAATAAAAATTATCAGGATAATAATTTAAAAATACACGAAATGATTGTTCTTTTCCAACATCCCCATTCATGACTCCATAAATATCAATATATCCACTATCATACTGATTAATGGTTCCAAGAATCCACTCATCATGCTGTTCATTTGACGGGTCAAAACTACTCTCACTAAAAATAAATCCTTCAGGATATCGTACTTGCAACACTGCCTGTGATAATAATCGTTCTTGATCATTCCTATACCGAATACGATAACGCACCTTAGACCCCGCTTGCACTTCTTCATCACCAGAAATAGACAAAACAATCGCATCTTCAGAAAAAGATGCGGGTGGTTGAAACACAAAAAATCCAACCCAAGCAACAACCGCCAAGAAAAACAAAGATGTTACTAGCACCATAAATGCACGAATCAAACGCCCGTGTTTACGTACTTGAAACTGTGACATGTCTGGCAAAGATCCATCTTTATTTTTATAAATATCCATGAGATCTTCACTCATTTTTTCTTTATTATACGTATGCATTTCTACTTCATCTACAACATGTTTCTTTTTGCTTGTTTTTTTCTTCAACTCAGACTTTTTTTCTTTTTTAGGGGGATCATCTTGCTCAATCACTTCATTGACTACTTTTTCTTGTACAGAATCCTCATCAATTATATTATCAACAAAAACATGTGCTTTTGCTGTTGTTTCTTCTTCTTTTTTTTGCGTTATTTTTTTAGACATAGATACAGTAATTATTCTTGTTCAAATACGACCCCAATAAATTGATCTTCTTTAAATGGGACAAAAAATGTTGCCCCATTTGTTGCTAATTGGATGTCAGATTGAGAGCGCCACACAGGGTGCCAACCATCTGGATAAATAATTGTTGATTCTATAGTACTTTCTACTCCTGATTGTTTTTGCATAAAAAGTGCATATCGAGATGCGGAAAATGAATGCGCACGAACCAAATCCAACAAAGAATGTTGTGCTGGCTTTTCAAGTGATACCTTAAATGGAAGTTTATATGTTAAGTATACTATACTTTCTTCTCCAGGAGGAGTGCGCAACCAATTTTCAAATACCGTCTTTCCAAATGAATCAATAATACGTGTACCACTTTCTGGATGAATATGTTCATTTTTTTCTATCAGCGCAAGCGTTGGATCAATCTCATACCAATCTTCTGGCACATGAAATGCCTTTTCATTTGGAAATACAAACCCCTCAGCCTCAAGAAGCTCAGATCCCTCTGGAACATAAACGCGCATATAATTTACATTATCTACTCCATAAAACATTTCTCCTGCTTCGCCAGTATGCTTACGTGTTATAACTAAAGTATCAATGACACTTCCATCGGCCAACACCACAGCTTGATGATCAATTGTTTGTTTTATTTTTGCATCACTTTTTTGCCCTTGTAAATTTGTATTTACCACCATCAAATAATCTTGTTGTGGTTCTGTTTGTACTATTTCTCCTGACCAACCAAATGATGAAAATACGTTTTGCACAGCAGGATCAAAAAATGCTACTTGAATTTCTTTTTCTTTTGCCCCTTGATGTAAACCAGATAATAAATGTAACACATCTACTTTATCTACAGTCGTTATTGTTTCAAGTAATTCTTCAAGCACATTTCCAATAATTGCTTTTGGTGTATTCGCTTCTTTATCAAAATCAACCTCTACTTCATATTGCAAAGTAGTAATTGCATTTTCAGCTTCAAGAACCACATCAAAATCTTCACTTGCAACTGGTCCGATAATTTGCAATAATTTTTCAAGAACGGTCGCATTGAGTGCCACAACACCATCAACGGTTGTTCCACGACTATGCTCATAAAACCAAGCAATTTTTTTTGCAGTAGTTGGAAAATCAGCCCACCAATTTGCATCATGAAACTCCCATCGGCCATTTACTAACTGCAATGCATCAGGTGCCTCTAAATACGTATCAAGTTGCCCTTTTACCTCATATGTTCCACCTGCAGGAACATCTATATGCACTATTTTTCCTTTCTGCATATCGACTACCGCAAAACTTCCCATAAATCCTCCACTGGCTCGTATTTCATGTGGGTTTTGAAATACCACTATATAGCGCCTAAAATCATCACTACCAAGCACTGTTTCTAATGCTTGTGCAAGCACAACAAACTCATCAAGATCATCAATAAATGTTGCAAATAATAATTTTGCTTCTTCAAAATTTTGACGATATTCTTTTGGAACACTGCTTGACTGTACACCTGATAACAATAATAATGCTTCGTTATATTGATCATTTGCGCTATCTAAATGTCGACGAATAATTTCTAACCGATCAGTCAATAGTAACCCATCTCTTTGTGCCTCTCCAATACCTTTAATAAAATAGGTGTTACCCAAAGCCATATGCTGCCCTGCTTGCAATATTGACTGACGACTTTGTAATTCACTTCCAACAATAGGAAGAAGAGAAACAACTGATTGTGCAATATGATGCTCTTCTTCAACAAGTGTATTTGCTGTTGCTAAAGCTGAAAGTGCTTGTTGCAATTGTTTTTTTGCTGTAGATATATCCCCATTTACCGCAGCAATAGTTGACACTTGTAATGCTAAAAATCCTTCTGTACTTGCAGTTACAACACGATCACTTGTTTTCTTAACTTGCATGCAATATCCAATCACACCACCGAAACAAGCGAGCACGGCAAGCACAAGCATACTTTTTACAAAAATATGATACAAAAAAGAGCTATTCCATGATGACGTAGATATTTTAGGAAGTCGAATTATTTTTTTTTCTTTTTCTACGGTAAAATGACCATAGGATTCTTCTGAAATTCTTGCAGCAACAGCCTGCTCTTTTTGTTTTTTCTGTGAAGCTTCACGTACCACACCACTCAAATCAATAACCATTCGTTTTTGTTGTTTTTTTTCTTCAACAAAAGGAGAAACTTCCCATACGGCATTATCATTTTTTTCTTTCAAATCAATCAGATGCGGAGATGTTTTTTGAGTACCAAAAGATCGCACAGTAACCCGTGCTTTTGCTTTTGTCGTTTCTGACACTAGAGATGGGCATGTCCTTTTTGTATGCCCCTTTTTTTGACAGGCAGAACAACGACGAATTGTTTTTTTTCGCGTTGTCATAAACAATAATCTATTATTAGTATACCATAAAAAACGTCCATAAGATATATGGACGTTTTTTACTTATTGGGATAAACTTTTTATTTTTCTGTTTCATGATTAACTTCAACTTTTTCTACAATTTCTTCTTGACTTTCTTCACTACTCACTTCTTTTCCTTCTCCTAGATCGACAACGTTAATTTGCCATCCAGTAAGTGCTGCTGCTAAGCGAACATTTTGTCCTGCTTTTCCAATAGCTAAAGAAAATTGATCTTCTGCTACAGAAGCAACAGCAATTTTTTCTTCTTCATGTAATTCAACACTCGTTACTTTTGCCGGAGACAAGGCTTCTTTAATATATTCTTCACTATTTTCATTATATTGGATAATATCTACTTTTTCTCCACCAAGCTCTTCAATAATAACAGTAATACGACTTCCACGTTGACCAATACATGAGCCAATTGGATCTATACTTTCATCATCAGTAGAAACAGCGACCTTTGAACGAAATCCAGGATCACGAGCAATACCTTTAATGATCACTTCACCATTTGCTATTTCTGGAATTTCTTGCTCAAATACAGCACGAACCATATCTTCATGAGATCGTGATAATAAAATTTCTGGTCCACGTGGCCCCATACCAACTGATGACACAAAAAATTTCATACGAATACCTGGGCGATAAAATTCTTTTTGAATTTGTTCATTTTGTGGAAGTAGTCCAGTGATTTTTCCTAAATCAACCAAGATATTTCCTTGGCGATCTTTTCGTTGAATTGTCGCTTGAACAATATGTCCAACTTGATCTTGAAAATCTTCAAACACATTAATTCTTTCTGCTTCACGTAATTTTTGAATAATGACTTGCTTTGCTGTCTGCGCTGCCATACGACCAAAATCTCCAGGAATTTCTAGTGGAATTTCAAGTGTTTCACCCACAGTAACATCTTTTTTTAATTCTTTAGCTTCTGTAAGCATCATTTCTACCTTTGGATTAAAACGTGGAAGATCTTCAGTTTCTTCTTCTGTTAATTCACGCCCTTCTTCTGATGCTTTTTCACGACGTTTTGCTAATTCTTCTTGCGCAGCAAGTAATGCTTCTTCTTCTATATCTTCTACAACAATTTTTACATCCCACATATGCATATCTGCTGTTTCGGGATCAAATTTTACTTTAATATTTTGTTGACGATGACCAAAGTCTTTTCGGTATGCAGCACCAAGTGCTGACTCAATGGCTTCCATGACAATATCATAGTCAATTCCTTTTTCATCACAAATATATTGGATGGATTTTGCTACTTCAGATGACATAATACTTTTATAAAAATAAAAAAAGCAGCTTTATTGTCAAGCTACTATCAATCTATTGTTACTATAACATACTTCATTACTTTTGTCAAGGTAGCGTTCTCTTTCATGTCAAATGCGACATAGCAGCGTGAGCTGCAGCAAACTCCTGTGGAGTTTGCATATTTTTGTTTTGATTATACAACGTACACTACATTTCAATCACAAAGTGCTTTATTTCTTTTACTCCTCGCTCAGGACTTCCATATACACTCACATGCTCAAATTGAATAGCGGTTATTTCTCGATCAATTTTTTTTCTTTGACAATACCAAATTGCCGTCTTTTGTATCCGCTGAATCTTTTTATAATTTGTTGCTCTTGCTGCACTTCCCTGTCCATATCCCCGTGTTTTGACTTCAATGAAGCATAATGTTCGTCCGTAATGTGGCAATTCTCTATATGCAATAATATCTATTTCACCCATACGACAAGAAATATTTTTATCAACAATTTCATACCCTTCTCCTCCTAAAAAAGACGCAGCTTTCGCTTCGCCCCAGGCACCAATCACTTGTGTCTTTCCACTCATATATACTATCTGCCATCCTGGGCATAATCCCAACAAAGTACGGAATGGAATCGAAGGATCCCCTGTTTATATCGTACTAAGAAGGGGATCCTTCGATCCCTTACGCTCTACTTCATTCACTCAGAATGACAATTTTTATTTATAAACTAAATATGTTGATACAAGACAAGGCCCTTATGATATTTTCCAGCAATAAATTCTTCTTGTACAGAAAACCCATGCATGCGTGCCCAACGCATAATATCAATAAAATCAACAAAACGCTCATCAGCAGGGCTAAATGACAAGCCCGTTTTTATCCAATCAACAATAACAATTCTTCCTTTTGCTTTTAACACTCTTCTTGCTTCTTCAAGTGCTCCATGACGATTATTTACATGAGTCAAAGTATTTACAAACAACACAACATCTACACTATCAGAAGCAATCGCCGTTCCCCCAACACATTCAATATCTGCCCAAATAGTATGTACTTGCAAAAAAGATTCTAATTTTGCACGTTTTTCAATAGTAGCAAGAACCGGTTTTAAAATATCAATTGCATAAATAATACTATCTTCTCCGATCATTTTTGCCAAAGGGAAAATCATGTGTCCTGTTCTCCCACAACCAAAATCAGCAACATGCATTCCAGGCTGTACATGCGCTTTTTTAAAAATGAGATAAGGATCAATTAATTGATTCCCATTATGAAAACCCATATTATAAACCAAATAAATTACCAAAAAATCCTAATAATATTCCTTGCAATAACCCCGTCATCCACATAAGAGATAAAAAAATCATCGCAAGCCCAACTAATTTATAGAGCATACGTGAACCACCACTTAATGCAAATTTTGCTTCAGCCCATTCGCTACGTCCAAAATTTTCAATAAACCATTCGGTATAAATAATCAGTACGGCTCCCATTGCAATGGCGAGCACTCCAAAAAAATATGTTGCCATAAAATAAACTAAAGATATATTACTAGTATAACATAAGAAATAGCATCTCTCAACGCCATCTCTTTTATCTGTATAAAATAGTTATCTCAAACCAATCATTTCTTTTACTACATCCATTGTTTTTTGTGCAGTAGCTTGTGCACGCTCGGCTCCCGCAAATAACTGTTCTGCAATCACATCATGATTTGATAACAAAGCTTCTCTTTTTTCTCTAAAAGAAGAAAATTTATTTGCTAATGCTTCGGCCAAATCACTCTTTAAATCACCATAGCGAACAGTACCATCTGCTACCGCCTTTGTATATAAAGCAAACTGATCTTCTGTCGCAAAATGTTTCATCAATAACAGTAAATTATCTACACCTGGAGCACTCGCATCTCCTTCACTCGCGGTCACCGCCTTTTTTAATTTCTTTTCAATAATTTCAGGAGAATCAGCAAGCTCAATGACATGACCTGCACCTAAACTTTTACTCATTTTTTTTATCGGCTCAAGTAAACTTTTTATTCGTGGCGTTTCTGTAATCATTAACTCTGGCTCTGTAAAATAATCACCATATTTATTATTAAACCAACGTGCCGTACTACGTGTTAATTCTACATGTTGAATTTGATCTTCACCCACAGGAATGTGCGTTCCATGATAAAGTAAAATATCAGCAGACATAAGTGATGGATAAGTAAACAGACCTACATTAATATTTTTTTCTTGTCGTGCTGATTTATCTTTAAACTGTGTCATACGCTCAAGCTCTGCCATCGGCGTAATACAATTAAAAATCCACGCAAGCTCAGCATGTGCTGACACCTGAGATTGGATGAAGAGCGTTGATTTTTCTGGATCAATTCCTGCCGCAATTAACTCTACTGCTGTACGCACAATTTGGTCATGACGATCTTGCGGCTTCATGTCTCCTGTTAAACTATGATAATCTACCACCGCAAAATAACAATCGTATTCTCCACTATTTTGAAGTGCCACCCAATTTTTTACTGCACCTAAATAATTACCAATATGTAAATTCCCTGTTGGTTGAATCCCTGAAAAAATCACTTTTTTTTTCATACACAGAAGTTAAAAACAATATAATCTATCATAGCAGTAATTGAGCAAGAAGGCAATAAAAAACAGACCCGATCATGGCCTGAAGTATATACATACAAAAAACAGAACATCATCGCCAAGATACTGTCCACCACCAAAATTGTACTGTTTGATTATTTTTCATATATTATACATTTTTTGATTCTTTCAGCATGTTTGACCCACGGGTAACCGTTGCAATAGCCACACCTAATTCTTTTGCAATTTTTCTTTGTGAAATGCCCGCTTTTAACATCTTGGTAATTTGCAAACGTATAACAACATCTTCGTACTCTGAAATAGTTAATATATCTTGCAAAAATAAATCCATTTCTTGTGGATCATTTATCTTGCAAAGCAATGCTAAAAATTCTTTTTTTTTCTTTTTCATAAAGGTACTTTTATACTAGTACCTTAGCCCAAAGACGATAATCTGTCAAAGACATCTGTGCATAATCCATATTGCGCACAAAAAAACTGCCCGAAATTCCGAGCAGTTTTTTTAATATCTTTGTAAATGATTATTCAGATTTTTTTCTTCCAAATAATCCTCGTTTTGGTTTTTCTTCTGCTGATGCTGTTTCAACAGGTGGCATAACAGCTGGTTTTGCTGCCGGTTGCGGTGCCATTGCTGCTTTATGCGCATCAACATGCACTGGTCTTGCCGGTGCTTTTGGTCTCTCTGCACGCTCTGGTCGTGGAAGTAAGGTTTTGATAGACAAATTTACTCGTCCTAAATTATCAATTTCTTTTACTTTCACTTTTACTACATCACCTAATTTTAAGACATCTCCTGGTTTATTGGTTCTTTCCCATGCAATTTCACTTACATGCACTAAACCATCTTTTCCTGGAATCAAATTAACAAAGGCACCAAAGTCTTCTAAACGAACAACTTTTCCTTCATAAATTTCTCCCACTTCAATTTCTTTTACCAATTGTAAAATAATTTCTTTTGCTTGTTCCATTGCAGGGCCTGCTGTTGCGGTAATGAGTACTCGACCATCTTGTTCGATATCAATATCAACTCCTGTTTCTTCAATAATTTTCTTAATTGTTTTTCCACCTGGCCCAATAACATCACCAATTTTTTCTGGATCAATTTTGATTGTTTCAATACGTGGTGCATGCTCAGAAAGATCTGCACGAGGAGAAGCAATGGCACTCTCCATAACAGATAAAATTTGCATACGTGCCTCTTTTGATTGTTTAACGGTTTGCTCTAAAATATCCATCGTCAATCCAAGTGTTTTCGTATCCATTTGCACAGCAGTCACACCATCTCGTGTTCCTGTAATTTTGAAATCCATTCCACCAGGACCATCTTCCACATCTTGTAAATCTGTTAAGACTTTCCAAGCTCCTGTTCCTTCTAAATCTGACGCAAGTCCCATTGCGATACCACACACTGGTTTTTTAAGTGGAACACCTGCTGCCATAAGAGACAAACTTGATCCACAAGTTGACGCCATAGAGCTAGATCCATTTGATCCAAGCACTTCTGACACCACACGAATTGCATATGGAAAATCTTCTTCTGCAGGAAGCACAGGTTCTAGTGCTTTTTCTGCAAGTGCACCATGCCCAATAGCACGTCGTCCTGGTCCACGCATCCATCCTGTTTCACCATAAGTGTATGGTGCATCATTGTAATGGTGCATGTAGCGTTTTATTCCATCTTCTTCCATGGTATCAAGTGTTTGTACATCTCCAGGTGCCCCTAAAGTAACAACTGACAATACTTGTGTATCTCCACGCATAAACATCGCTGAACCATGCACTCGTGGGAGTAAGTCTACATCTGCAAGTAACTCTCTAATCTCAGTAAGACTACGACCATCCAAACGCTGATCTTTTTCTAAAATACGTTTTGTAATTTCTTTTGATACATATAATTTGATATTTTTAAGGCCTGCATCATGCAATTCTTCATCAAATCCTTTTTCTGTTAAATGCGCAGATGCTGCTTCTTTAATTGCATCAACCATAGCACTTCTTTCTGCACGTGAAATTTTTACTGCGTTAAAAATCATGTCATTGGCAACTGAAGAAACAAATGCTTCTGTTGCTGCAACAACTGCTTCTTTTTGTACTTGCTCTTCTGTTTTATCTTCATCTTTTACTGCTGAAACACTTTTTTCTTTTCCAATGTCCGCACGTACTTTTTCCATTAAATCAAGTGCTGGTTGTAATTGTTCGGCTCCCCATTTCATTGCATCAAATAAAATCTCTTCTGGAACTTCTTTTGCTCCAGCTTCTACCATGATAATTTTTTCTGGAGTTCCTGAAACAACAAGATCAAGATCACTTGTTTCTGCAAGTTCTGTTCTTGTGACATTTAAAATAAATTCTCCTGTTTCTTTATTGCGTCCAATACGTGCTCCTGCAATTGGCCCTTTCCATTCAATATCTGAAATGAAGAGCGCTGTGCTCGCTGCAACGAGGGCCGTAATAGTTGCATCATTTTCTCCGTCAATGGCCAACACAGTTAACACAATTTGAATTTCATTACGCACACTATCATCAAACAATGGACGAATAGAACGATCAATCAGGCGACCAGAAAGGATTGATTCATCTGTTGGACGACCTTCGCGTTTCATAAAACGGCTGCCTTTTATTTTTCCAGCCGCATATAGTTTTTCCTCAAAATTAATTGATAACGGAAAATAGTCAATACTATCATTGACGCGTTTACTTTCTACTACTGTTGCAAGAATAACGGTTTCACCGTATTGTACAGTAACAGTTGCATTCGTGAGCAGTGCATAACGACCAGTCTCGATCGTTAGTTCTCGGCCACCCCACTCGGTTGACCATTTTTTAATGTCTAAGGGCATATGTATACCTTGTTATAGAGTCTATTTATAATTAGACTCTCAGACTGGTCTAGAAGCGCTAGATCCTCTCACTCATTTATAGAGCGGATCTATATGTCTCTAGCCCAATCTTCTTATAAATAAAGAGATACCAACAATACATCAGTATTATTGAATACTATTTATTTACAAAGACTTGCTGCATAATAAGTCTGCAGACTATGCTTGGTGTCTTTTTACTGCAGGAGCACGTTTTGTCTTTTTTCGTGCATCTGCAATTAAAAACTTTGCTTTGTTTTGACTCAAATCAATAAAGTCATCGACTTCTTCAATAAGACGGCTTGATGTTGTTTCACCAAATGCTACAACTTCTACTTGCTTTCCACTACTTTTTTGTAGATATTCAACCAATGGAAGATAATCTCCATCACCAGAGACAAGGATAATAGCATCTAAACTTTGTGCTAAACGAATAGCATCAACAGTTAAACCAACGTCCCAGTCAGCTTTTTTTAGCCCACTATTAAAAATTTGTAAGTCTTTTTCTCGTGTTTCAATTCCCAATTTATAGAGTGCCTCAAAAAAAGGAGTCTCATCTTGAGATTCTGTTCGTACCACATAGGCAATTGAACGAATCAATTTTCTTCCAGCAACAGCTTCTTCAACGATATTACCAAAATTTACTTTACGACCAAATAAATTTTTTGCACTATAATATAAATTTTGAACATCAATAAACACCCCAACGCGTTGTTCGGGGTGTTTTAAAGGATTTTTAACATTATTTTTCATTTTTTTATATTTCTGTTGCGTCTTCTTCAACAATTTTTTTTGTTTCTCCCTTTTTCAAAAATTGTTTTGCTTGTTTTAATTTCAATTTCTTCACTAATTCTTCGTATGATGCTGCATTTTCTTTTTGCAAGTAACGAAGTAATCGACGACGTTGCCCTACTTTACGTAAGAGCCCACGACGTGATGAGTGATCTTTATGATGTGCTTTTAAATGTCCTGCTAATTCATCAATTTCTGTAGATAAAATTGCAATTTGTACTTCTGTTGATCCAGTATCACCTTTATGTGTTTGATACTTTTTGATGACCTTATCTTTTTTATCTTTTGACAACATATCATGCATCATGTTAACAGGCACACAGTGGGCATGGCTACCGTGGTCTGCGCCCGAATAAACGGGACGATTTAAATATGTATATACTATAACAGACAATTGAGATATTGTCAATGTTTTTCTACCAAAATCAGCTTATTTAAGGCAAATTGACTGAATTACGCATTCTAGATATACTATGACTAATATAAACAAACAATTATGGATTCAAACACAAACTGTTTAGACAAAAAGATACAATTAATCAAACAAAACACGCCTAATCATACCAAAAAATTGAAGTGGATTGAAAAAAACATGGCTACCAAAAAAGACTTCCATACTATTCAGATAAAACTCAACAAAATAGCTCATCTATTACACCAACGTCATTGCGAGGAGGCACGACGAAGCAATCCCATACATAAATACATTAAACAATAGGTTAAGGAAACAAACGAAGAGATTGCCGCGGTGTGCTAACGCCACCTCGCAATGACGTATATATACTACTTAGTTGTCTTTTGTATATACGCTAATTGTCCACTGACATACAATGCGGCTCCTAAAGCATCTGCAGCATCATCTTGCAAGCGTGTTTCTGGAAGTTTTAGCAACTTGGCCACCATATATTGCACTTGCTCTTTATGTGCCTGACCATATCCAGTTATCGCCTGTTTTATCTCTAAAGGGGTCGCTTCGTGTATATCAATACCTGCCTGATGTAAAGTTAGCAAAATAACTCCCCTCGCATGGCTCACATTCATCCCAGTTGTGACATTTTTTAAAAAAAATAATTCTTCAACACAAGCAATGCTTGGCTGATACATATCTATAATCGTTTGCAAATCAGTTTGCACTTCTACTAAACGATCAACAAAAGAATTCTCTTTTGCCGTTTCAATACAGCCATGGGTCACATGCGTCCACTGACTTCCAGATCCCTCAATAATGCCATAGCCCACCCGACCGAAACCAGGATCAATCCCTAAAATACGTTGTATTTTTTTTGTTTGTTTCATGAGATGATGACTAGATATTGGTATACATCTCTTTTACATCATCATTTTCATCAAAGGCTTCTTCTAGTTTATCAATTTTTTCTCTCACAACATCGTCTACATCCAGCAATTCTTTTGGCATCCATTCAAGTCCAGATTCCTCTGGTTCAATTCCCGCTTCCATCACCGCATCAAGCACCGTTTTGAGTGACTCTTTTGCCGTTAAAATTTGCACAAATTCTCCATGATCTTTTACATCAGCCGCCCCTGCATCAATAAGCGCTAAGCTGAGTTCATCCAAATCTAATCCTTTTTCTTTCAGCATGTCTTTTGAAAATAAGATAGATCCTACATGGTCAAACTGCCATTGAACGGCTCCCGGACCACCCATAGAACCACCATATTTTGACAACAGATGTTTTACTTCAGACACTGTTCTATTTTTATTATCAGTGACGGTTTCAATCAATATTGCCACTCCATTTGGACCAAACCCTTCATACACGATTTCTTCAAAAATAACACCCTCTTTATCTTCACCAGTTCCACGTTTAATCGCGCGCTCAATATTATCTTTTGGCATGTTTGCTGCCTTTGCTCTCTCTACCGCTAGACGTAAGGAAAAATTCATATCAATATCCCCCCCACCTTGTTGTGCGGCAAGGGTGATTGCACGTAACATCTTTGTAAATAGACTACTGCGCGCTTTATCTGCTTTTCCTTTTTTATGTTGAATTTTACTCCATTTATTATGTCCACTCATAAGATAATCCCATATTAAGTATATACTCTTCTTTGAGTATAACGAGATTTATAGAATATTTCAAGGATTGTTTTTCTCACACAATTATGCTATAGTACATATATTCTTATTCTCTTCTCGATAGTCCTTACCCTTAGTACTCAGAATCTTTAAAGTATACACCCCCTAACTCAAAGTAAAGGGGAAAATCCAGAACCTCCATAGTGCGTCAAAGCCTCAACTGCCGACCAAAGCAGCAAAGACGAGTTTTTGTTTTTGGATTCCTGTGGCAACACACAGCACACAGGACTCCTCTAAGTATATTCCAAACAAAATCGAATGAAACATACTATAAAGGATCCATCACGATCAAGTACAAATCACGTGATGGAAGCCGAGTTGCTGTATTCCCTACAGCGGGGAGAAAGCTCGAATGATACCGATTACGTATGATACCCGCTTTCCTTTAAAGAACAATGCTCTGGATTGACCTCCATCATGAGCAGTAAGGAAACTTCTTTTTATCTTGTGAAAGATTGGTAAAAGTTAGAAAACCATTTTGGAGACTTAAAGTCTCCGTGCGATGGCAGCCTCCCGAACGGCCATCGCGTTTGAGCTGCTGGTGACATTGGCGATTTCCATCACCTGATCCACCAGCTCCTCAGCTCGGTCGCGGGACAAGTGAGGGCTCATCCCTTGTCCCTCGCGCAGATACCACTGCTTGGGGGAAAGGAGGGAGAACCCCTCATCCGCGACATTCTCCCGCCAACCGTCCTCGGGAAGGACTTCCTCGTCCTCGCGACCAAGGTAGAGCTGGCGGGAGGCCTCCGGCATCCACGAGCGCATGCGCGCGTCGCAGTACCGGAGGCCCTTGACACTGATCTCATCGTAGCCGAGCCGCCGAAGCTCGGGCAGGAATGAGAGATCGCTCACTCCTGCTATGTACGGGTGCGCGATCGGGAGCGCGCGCACACCGTACTCACGGGCCAGCTCGAGGGTCTTCAAGTGCTGCTGCACCGAAACACCCTCAACGTCGCCGTTACCAGAAATCCCAACAACCAAAAAGAGGTTAGGGATCTCGGCCAGGCGACGCATTTGCTGGCGGGAGACAGCCCACTTTGTGCAACAGGTCACGAGCTTGGCCCGACTCGCAACCTGCCCCAAGAAGTGCCAGAGCCACTTGTCAAGCTTTGGCCATAACGGATCTGTTATAGCCGTAAACCCGACAAAGTCGCCTTCAAGCACTCCCCAGGGGAATCGCAGGAATCGGTCCTGCGCCGCCGGGTCTTCCCCGATCCAAGGCGGCACGTTCACGTACGTGCACGCCTTGTTGATGCCCGCCACGGGATTGGCGTTCCATGTCCCGCGACGAGCATCGTGCTCGGTTATGAAGCAGTACTTGCATGCCACGGGGCACGCAGGCTTTCCTGCTTCAAATTTGAAGGCCGCCGAGCGGGCCTCCGTGATCTGAATCACTCTGACCTCCTGGCGGGGACTCCCCCGCCTTTTTTTTATTTTTTTGTTTTAAATTTGTCAGCACGACCGCGACGGACAATGTGGTGTCAGACGTCACGGCCGTGCTGAGATGGCCCTCAGCGCTGGAGCATGTGCTCCAGGTCGGCGGGCGCGCAACCCACCGACGACCGGTCGGTGTAATGGTGCAGGATACAATACCTACACCCAAAACACTTTTCGAGCTGGGCCGACCAAGGCCACCAGCTGTTGAGGCAGTGGAGGTTCGCACCCCCGACAGCCTCTTGGAGGACCTTAACGTGGCCCACGTCAAGCCCCCCTTCGTCAATCATCCCCGGCTTGACACACAAGGTGCCACCGAGGACGAACCGGCAGAAGGTGAGGTCCCCGAGGGTGCGCGCGTTGCGCACCACGACGCGGGGCTGCCGCTCGACGTAACACGTCGTGCAGCAACTCTTGCAGTTCAGCCGCGTATCGCTGCTGAAGCTGCACGCCTTCTGCGGGGCAGGTTGGTACTCGAGATCGTAGCCCACCTGCCGGAGCCACGCGAGAATCTCAGGGTTGGGCTCGGTAGGACCACAGGTACCCCGAAGGGGACACTCGATCGCATCGCATCGAACCAACTGAGGCGAACCCCAGTAGGGGTTGAAGGGCGAAGGACGCCCCGTGAGATAGCTCACGGCACAGTTCACTCGCGTGAACAAACGGATCCCATTCTCACGGGCACACTCCATGACGAGGTCGAACCCCGTCATCTGCTTCACCCTCAAGACCCACTCAGTCCCTTCCTCAGGAGACATCTCCTCGATCAAGGAGGCATCCCCCCGGAACCCGCTCACGCAAGCGACCTCACACCCAGCCGCCTGGAGATTTTGAAAAATCTCCGTCAACACCTCCCTCGAGGTGTTGTAGGGCGGGGTTAAGGGACGGACGGCCGCAAAGGCCTTCACCCCCGCTTCCCGAAGGTTGCGGAGGGTAGTATAGCGGTGGGCGTGACCCACCTCCTCGAACGCCCGGCCGAGGCCGGAAACGCTCACCATCACAACCAGCCCGGGCAGGACCAACCTGGCCAAATCTGCGGCCCGCTGGGGACCGATGGCCCCCTTCGTGATGATGCTCACCGGCCCGGTATGCCCGGTCTCGGCGAGCCGCTCGAGCTTCTCCATGGTATCACCCCACTGGAGGGTGGGGTCACCGTAGTAACAGTTGACGGAGACAGGCAGGGCCCGGAGGGCCTGCCCGACGATGGAGGTGGTGAGGTTGCGGGCGGAGTTGATGTTCTTGCTGTTGCTCATGATATCTCCTTTCAAGAGAATTGAGCGTACTAAACGCATCCACAACGGATACGTTCATATATACTTTTTTTTAAAAATATACATAAACGTATCAGGATAGTGTCCTTTTGACACTATCCTTGAGATACAATTTATTTTGTTATTTCTTCCATGGCTTCGATAAAGCGATCCACATCTTCCTGCGTATTACACAAGGCAAATGATGCTCGAATAAATCCAGGAACAGCATCCTCTTTGCCTGCTTTTACATCTTCAATAATCTTTGTTTCATCTTGAATATCGAGCACCTGACGAATCACATTATATACACAAAAACTTCCAGCACGCACCCCAATGCCAAATCGACTATTGAGTTCTTCTGCCACGTCTGTAAAGTTTATTCCCTTTACATTAAATGGCACAACTGTGCTCAAATGATTATCATTTACATAGAGCTCAATCTTTGAATTATTTTTCAAATAATCATATACCTGCTTTGCAAGTCCATGTTCATATGCTTCAACCTGCTCAATTCCAATGTCTTCCAATGCTTCAAATGCTGATGCCATAGAAATGGCCCCAATCGCATTTGGTGTACCTGGATCATGTGCGAGTTGATTAGTATAACGTAAAAATTCACCGTCTTTTGTAATATATGGTAAATTTCCACCGCCAATTTCATAAGATAAAAAGTTATCAAAAAACTTTTTTGGACCGATCAAAAATCCTCCACCATATGGCGCATAAAATTTATGACCAGATGCAGCAAGAAAATCAATTCCAAGCTCTTGCATGTCCATTGTATGATGTTGTACAAACTGACAAGCATCAACAATAAAATATGCTCCGTATTTATGAACCAATTGTCCAATTGCTTTGATATCTGGACAATATCCTGTTGCATTTGATGATGCAGTAAGTACAAACGCTTTAATATCATGTTCTTTTAATAATTTTTCAATATCTGCTAAATCAAATTCAAAATTTTCATTCACAGAATATTGTAATACTTGTTTTCTCCCTGCAAGCTGAATATGTTCATTTACGCTTTCCATATCGTCAAGCGCAACTTGCTCACTTCCTAATGCTTTAATTCCTTCTGTTTTAACCCAAGGAAGCCAAGAAGAACTATGTTCAATACTAGATACGGCAACTTTTCCAGAAAGAAAAGAAAAATAATACGCTACAGTATTCATAGCACCTGTAGTATTACCAGTAAACAAAACATATGCATCTTCTGGAGCGTTTACAAAACGTTTAATCGTATCTCTACTTGCTTCGTATACATCTGTCGATACTTTAGATTTTACTCCAGCACCACGATGAACAGAACCATAGCTTGCAATATATTCTTGTACAGCTTGCTCAACTGAAGCAAGAGCTGGAGTTGTCGCTGCATTATCTAAATTAACATAGCGAACAAGACCACGATCAGTGGTTTTTACTTGATAATTCTGAATTGCTTCAGAAAATAAATTGTTTGTTTGAATTGTCATATTGTTTTTTATAAAAATCTTCTCAACCAACTCTATTCTTAAAAAATAAAGTAAGTAATCAAAGGGATAAGGTGCTACTTATCCTGGTTTGAGTGCTGATACAGGCAGAATTACCCATATCACTGTTTCTTCTCATGAAGTCTCATTGCAAGGTCGCTTGCAACTCCTTCTTTAGCCGTGAGAATGCGCACTACGATAGTGACGCGCGGCAAGCTCGGTAGGAAGATAGATATTCACCTATCTATGAGCTATTCCCAGTTTACTGCTGGTTCAGTTTCTGGCTGGACCACCTAACGGGTGGGACGTTGCCCAAGCTTCGCTTCGATAGAAGCAAAAGCCTGGTGGGCCTCCGCAGTCCAAGGCTTCTCCTTGAAACTACGGTAGCCCATACAACACGCGAAAAACTCCGCATCCATCCCCGTCAAGAGGACAGAAAGAGATTTCCGCATCCCCGTCTCAGGCGGATCCATCCGGAGAGCAGCATTCTGCCGCCCATCCTGGAGAATCCACCGGATAGGAGTCCACCCCTCCAAAACTGCAGCCGCCATGACGCGGGCAGCCCTGAAGGTCTGATGATGGCTCATCAATTTTCCACCACGCCTTGTCTCCTCGCGCTCCCGCAAGGTCTTTCGGGGTGGTGGCAACTAAGAGTCACTGACCCAATATGGGTTATCCTTTGCGCATCAATATGACTTGCAAAACCAGTGTGATACACATTGCATGTATCTAATACAAAAAGAATTATTCTTTTCGAAACCATCATGCAGATGGATCTTCCCGTACATCTAACAGCACGGGCTTTGATATGACTTGGTATTTGGGGTCCTAGCCCTTTAGGCAATACCTTGCCATGCACCCCGACTGAGTCGGGGCACTCCCGGACATGCCGGTCCAGTGAATCCACCGTCAGACGCTAGGTCAACTCGGTGAACCGAGGTCCACCGAACCGAACGTCAAAGGCATCCGACGTAGGCGCGCAAGAAGCAAAAGCCTCTCGCAACGCCTGTCGGTTACCACGACGGTGGAGGCGCCGAGCCAAAACAGCAAAGCTGCTGTTTTGCACACCCTTACGCAGGTGTGCACTCCGCGCAGCCCCTTTCGAGACTGCACGAGCTGGCTGGCGCCCGCCATTTTGACGAGACATTCCTTTTATATATAAATACACTCTATACAAAAGCGATGCCTCGTCTGTTATTTATTTTGTAAAAAACTTCTTCTAAGAAACATCTATACATAGATACTTCTATAAAAGTCCCATTCCAATCAAGTGCAAATCATGAAATGGGAGTCGAGTTGTGTATACGTTTTGCGGGTCGTATACTACCCCGTTTGATTCGCATTGCACGAATCGTTTATGCGTCCAGACAGAAGATTCTGGGCGACTTTCCTTGCCGTGGTGTAAGATCAGGCAAGGACATTTGGAAAAAGACCAGCAGAGTCAGCGAGTCAGTTTAATCAGCGACGACACACCAGGTGTCATCGTATGACTTTACTTCCACAGCCTTCTCACGGATCTCCTCGACGGTCCACGTCGCCGCCTCATTGTTTCCGCCCGCTAAGTTATGCACAAAGCGAACAGGACTCAGAGGAGCCTTCGGGCCGGCAAAGGCGAGGATGGCAACCAGCACATGCGTGCAGTCACTCTCCTCGATCCGTTGCTGCTCTTTGGCGTCAGCCTGGACGTCGGGGTCAGCCAGGTAGGCCTCGCGGGTATAAACCACGAGAGCACACCCGTCAACCGCCGCCGCACAGGATCGCTTCAGGAAAAGCTCGACTCGTCCACGGTAAAGTACCGCGTGAAAGTCAGAAGCATTCTCCGTACGACGACCAACGCCAGCAGAGACGAACGGAACTGCATCCGGAACAAAGATAAAACCTTGCCCCGGAACGTCCTGTCCCTCGAAGTCAAACGCAGCAATAGCTTTTTGAGCCACCTCTGTGAATTTCTCTGAGTTAAGAACCTTCGTTCCAATCGCCTCCACGTTGAAAGCAGAAACGATGCTCGCATGGGTCACACGAACATCAGGAGTATTATTCAATCATTTCCTCCTTTCTCACCGCAGCTCTCGCTTTGGCGACCCAGGCTCTTATGGCATTGCACCATAAGTCCCTGCTGCTTAAATATCATCTTGTATTGAGTGTTGTTCCCCTGTTGACCTCAGGGGTGAGCGGGAATGCTCTCTCAATCTCTCTATTCTAAACGATATTGTTAGAACAGAATTTTACAAGGCAAGCAGTAGCTGATAACGGAGCTTATGCGAATACGTAACATGTATTAAACGCCTGTGCATTGCGCGCAGGTCTCTCATCGGGAGACGAGAGATCATGAAATTTCTTTCATCTAAGATATCTAGAGAAAGATACACTACATGAAAGAAACTTCTATATATTTTTTAATGAACTGGTCTTCTAAGAAACATCTAAAATATAGATACTTCTATAAAAGTCCCATCAAATTCACGTGCAATGAATCAGATGGGAATAGACTTTCGCAGTCAAGTGCTTATCGTGCGAAAGTCATGTGTAATATTTAACCCAATATTCTAGGGGAAACCTCGATTGATACCTTCTATGTGTACCCGGTTTCTTTTTTACTCATTTTCGGCGAGTAACCTATTCTGGATTCATGCCTTCACCAGAAATGGCGGAATGTTTTCTTCTTGCTTTGTGTAAGTTTCTCCGACGTAGGAGAGCAAGAACCGTCAACAGACAACGGTGGTTTTTAAGCATCCTAGGATCAACCAATACCTAGGCCCACTCTTATGTTACCCTTCAGAGTGATTAGGGGGGCTCTTAACCCAAGCGCGCCTTGAGCGCCGGCAGCACCGTCTCGTTCCAGACCACCTCGCTCACGTGGAGGAGGAAGGTCGTGTTGGAGATGATGCCCGCGGCGGGCGAGGACTCGAAGTCGTCGGGGAGGAGCGACTGCAGGTTGATGTCCTGCTGGTGCCGCTTGCTCACCGCGAGCGAGTACTGCGCGCCGTGCTGCGCCGCGATCGGGCCGAACGCCTTCACGACGACGGTCACCTTGGCGCCCTTGGTCTCGAGCGCCCGCGTGAGCGTGTTCAGCTCGAAGCGTGGGGCCTCTCGCGAGTCCACGAGCCACGTGGACGGGGCCACCTCGGTCGCGGTCTCGGCGAGCGCCTTGGCGGCTCCGACCTGCTCCTCGTACTGCGCCACCTTCTGGCGCAGGCCGTCGAGCGCGGTCTCGTCGCCCTGCGACGCGTCGACGAAGCTCTGGAAGAACTCCGCCTTGGCGTCCTCGGAGCGCTGCGGCGCCTTCGGGTTGAAGGGCGGCAGCGTGCCGAGCGCACGGCAGGCGAGCCAGCCGAGCTCCGAGAGGGTCTCGGCGCTCTGCTTCGGCCGCTCGTCGAAGACGGCGGCGTCGGCGTCGATCTGCTCGTAGGTCACGCCCAGCGCCTTCATGGCACCCGTGAGACCGTCCAAGTCGCTGTCCGCGACGATGACGGTCCCCTCGGCGTTGAACTCCCCGCTCGTGATGAGCGTGGAGCACGCGGGGTGCTCGGCGCGGCTGGAGATGATCGCGTCGGACGCGACCTCACGGAGGCGGGACGCGGCGTCGGCGATCGACTGCGCACGCGGGTTCGAGGGGGCGAGCTCGTCGTGGTGGTCGCGGACGACCACGTTCACACCGTCGGCCACGAGGGCCTCGGCCGTGGCGACGAGCTGCTCGGTGGCGGGGGTGTCGATGAACACGACCTGCCGCGCCTCGAGGGCGGCGAGCTCGGTCAGGACAGTCTCGCGGTCGCTGGGGCTGAAGAACTTCGAGAACAGAACGTTGGAGTCGCTGATCTTGATCTGGAACATGTTTATCTCCTCAGAGACTACCTGGTATGTCAAACCAGGGGAATCTCAGATAGCTTATGCCAATCCTTGATCCCAAATTATTATTTCTACAGATATTGACAACGCCTCTGTATGGCGCGCTTGGGAGCTTCCCCCAAGTATTACATATCAGTTTTACACCCGATACTACGGTGTGAGATAAATCTCAATGTATGTACCTGCCTTGCTAACAGGGGATCCTTCGATTACTCCCGTACTTCGTCAGGATCCACTCAGGATGACAGTGATATACACACATTGAGAATCATCTCAAATTATTTTTTCTTTTAAAGATCAGTACCTGTTCCCTATTACTTGTTACAAGTTATACGATACAGGTTACACGTTTAGTCGTAATACCGACTGTTCCTGCTCCCATCTCTTCTTGCGAATTAATGAGGGCGGAACGCACTCGGTACTATCCATGTCTCACAACATGTATAGGAAGCTCGCGAGTGGGAAGCTTCGATCTTTCGATCAAATCTATCCACAATCTCCAGCTTCTCTCTCAGTTTCCTGAGAGCGATGTACTCACATTGCCGGAAGAAATCTCTCTCCTTCCTTTACTCGGGCAATATGGGTAAGCATCTAAGTGATATAAGTGTATAAAACACAAACGCATTGTCAGTTATCTGCTATGATATCTTTTTCTTCCGCTCATCCCCCGACAAGTTATGTTGGCCTCAGAATGAAAAAACACTCCTTTGAGGGAGCGCGCTATAGTGACTGGCATACAGAGATACTCTCTATATACTAGCCCTATCTCGCTCTCTCTTTCGATCTAGGTTGCTTGATTTGTAAGGTTACTTGTCTTGATTGACTTGTGGCTGTTTTTCTTGCCCTTTGTCATCATGACGTCATACTATAATACAAAATAGAGAAAATGTCAAGACCTCGTTGTTTATGTTGTCTTTTTAAAATATAATTTAGCTTATTTTAGCTAAATTTATGTATAGTAAATATGTCCAGTGCCTACTAGACATATTTAAGTTAGAGAACAAAAAAAGCCCTAAAATAAGGCAAAAAATACGTTCTGTTCTACTGAACTCGTTATGAACAAAATACAATTTCTTGGCTAATATAAGGTAAAAAATAGATGTGGAAATCAAAAAACAATACTCCCCTGCCCCCAAAATATCTAAAAAAGAAGAAAAATCAAGGTATTTCTCCAAAAAATATTGATATCAACGAACAAATAACCCCGTCATTGCGCCGCGTGCCGTTTATCGGTGAGCCATAGCGAAGCAATCCCCTCGCCAGCTCCATAGTCTGAAGAGCAACGGAAGCTGTGGAGCTTCTATGCTCTTGCACTATGGCTCCACAGCCCTAGCGGGACTATGGAGCCAGCTTATGAGGCTCCCTCCAGAGGCGGGCAAGCGCAATGACGTGATAAAAGAGCCAAAAAACACCCTTGTCAATAGAAAAAGAGCTTGACAAAGCAAAAAAATAAGCAAATTTTGCTTATTTTAGTGTAAAAATGAATGATTGACAATTGCCCTATTTTATGCTATATTATATCTATCAAGACGAAAAGGGTCCCTGATATTCAAATTATTTGGATGGATGGCCCCCTTTTTTATTTTACTTCAACAGATAAAACATGTCTACACTCACTAAGACATGTTTTTTCTTTTATGCTATAATAAAGCAAATAACAACCCTCTAATACCTCTACTATGCAAGAAACAATTATTACCAACCTCATGGAAGCAGGGCTTGACCCAAGTACTGCTGAAATTTATATGATGCTCATTGAACGTGGTGAAATGTCTCCAAAAAACATGTTCCCTCATACGGAACTCTCTCGTGCGACCGTGCATGATGCATTATCTGAACTCTTAGCCTATGATTTTGTAGAATACCGCAAAGAAGGCCGCCAAGCATATTATATGCCAGTCCACCCAAATAAACTTCATAATTTGATTGAAGACAAAAAACGAGAGACAAAACAGTTTGAGCAAAACATGCAAGAAACCATCCGCTCACTAAGCGGTACATTTAACTTGAGCCAACACAAACCAGGGGTCCGATTTTTTGAAGGAAAAGAAGGATTGAGAGTAGCACTTGGAGATACATTAACATCCCAAGGAACGATCTATGCATATATAGATGTTGATTCTGTGGTAGATAAAAATATTGATGAAATGAACCAAGCCTATGTCAAAAAAAGAAAAGAATTAGGCAAAGATAAACAACTACTGATTAATAATAGTGCCAGTGCTCAGGAATACATGAAAAAACTTGGACCAAAAAATACAGATACGCGCATGTTACCCACATATATAGACGCTTTCCATACGAGTCTACAAATTTATGACAATAAAGTACTCTATGTAACCCTACGAAAAAAAAATATTATTTCTATTATTATAGAAGATAAAGATATTTATAAACTCCAAAAAGATTTATTTCACTTTCTGTGGGATATGTCAAAAGATTCAATGATCCAACATTAATTACTTTTTTCCTCAACCTGCTCAAAAACAAATACGCGTTGTTTCCCATCTGGATGATCAAAATACCGATGGACATCATACCCCTCTTTTGTGAGTCTTTCAACGGTATCAAGTGCAACCTGCCAATGATCTTCAGCAGAAAAAGCACGGACAATCAATCCTTTTGGATTATCATCTTGATCAATAAACGCAAGTAAATCTTCTTCTGTCATATAACGAGATATAGCGTCTGCATTCTGCTTCACATCAGCAACCATGGTATAAAACCATATATCCTTTTTTATTTCTTCAATCCCTGTAATTCTAAATCCAATATCTTCTACATACCTTATTCCCACAGAGATCGCTGGAGAAGCTGTAATATGAAAAGGAGACTCTTCTACAACTTTTGTGAGGGAACCCAACATCATTACTTCTCCAATTCCAGCACCCCGATAGTTAGAATTGACATTAAACCACTGACCATATAATTCATCTGGTTTTTCTGGTATTGGTGTAAAACCAAAAAAACCAAGAATATTATTTGCATATTCATTTTCAGTATCTACTTGAAGACCCTTTGCTTCAGAAAGATCTTCAATCCTCAATATAAAAAATTCTGTTTCTTTCTGAGAAAATGCACCTTCTAGCCCACGAACAACTTCCTCAACAATTGCAGATTCTTGTGTAGACCAATTTTTAAATACAATTTCTTTCATTCTCTCTTGATCAATAGGTGAAATTTTTATTGCCCGCTCTCTATTCAAAGATAAATTATTAACAACAGAAATATCTACACGCTCTGCTCCCTTAAACTTCTCCCGAAAAATAGCCGAAAAAGCCACAACTTCTCGATTTACCCCTTCTAATAATGTAATTAACTGAGCCATTTTTTCATCATCCCGCATCACAGTATGATATTTTTTTAGTAAACCGGTTGCTTTATTTAAAATACTGGTACTGATTCTCGTTGTGGATAATCCTTCTGCATAATTATGTTCAGTAAAAAAATCTTCTATATGAATATCTAATTCTTCTGCTGCCCGAATAATTTCACTAAATTGATGAAAAACATCCTGGGCTATTTCTTTTTTTTCTCTTGCTTCAAAATACTTTGCCATAGAAATAATACGGCCAGAAGATTTCTCATCAGCTTCAGTCGCCAACAAACAACGTATTCCCTCTATCCCATATTTTTCTTTTAATTCTATTAAAACCTGAGCTTTATGTTGTGCTTCTTTACTCTCAAATTCTTCACCAATAAATTGATACACCCAAAAGATTTCTCGGACACTTAAATTACCAATTAAATTTCGATAATGAATATGAAAATCTGGTAAATCTATTAAAAAACGATTTCTCTTTTCTTCTGGGTAACCCCCTTCATGCGAAAAAAGTAAATTATATCCTAAATTTTCATTTATCGTAGCTGTAATAGTCTCTCCATACCCACTTCTATCCATCTGACGTGATTTGACTTGTATATAACCGATTGGGCCCAACCTCCCAAAAATACTAATTGTTTCTGCTGAATCTAATTGTTGCACATATATTGCATCCTTAGGGATATGTCCTTCTATAATAAAATGCTTATCTAATATATCAAAAGTATTTCCTTGTATTGAGACGGGTCCAACATCAACGTTTTTTAAAATCCAATCATAAGTATCAGCTAATCCAACTTTTTTCTCAATTCTTGCTTTCTTTCTTTTTGCAAGGAGATATTGTGCTTGTTCTTCATCGACAAGTTCAAATATATCACAGATTGCACGAGTAAATTTATATGGATATGGATGATCAATCCATGCATCTAAATCTGCTTTAAATCTATCTGGATCTATAAGAGATTGTAAAGACATAACTTTCTGTGCATTTGTAAAGTTTGCTCGATTTGATGATGAATAAGATTCTTCATCTAAACGCCACTTTAAATCAGCATTATAAGGTGCATTATGCTCTGCATATTGATGAGATCGATCATATTCACCATTATACGGAACTCCACCCCCAGCTGTGATTTTTTTCATTAATGCATTCCTGATATCTTCTGCTAAGATATTAATAATAGCTGCTACAGACTCAACACCTGCTTCAAGTGATTTAAATACATACTTTTTTAACATTGTTAATAACTCCGCATAAACAATTTCATCAAATCCAAATTGATCTTCTGTTCCTTCATTAATCCCTGCGTAAGGAATATCTTTACGCTCATCACCACGCAGTGGCAAATCAGATTCTTCTTTTCCTCGTATCTGATCAAGTAATCCATCATCTTCAATTAAAAAATGCAATTCATCTTCTATCAATTCATGATCTTTTAATTCTCGTAACATATCAATATATGCTTCTACGGTATCCGCTGATTCAAATCGTTTTTTCCAATAAAAAAAAGACTCATGTTCTTTATGAGTTTCTTCTTCACTACGGGGATATCTTCGCTCTGATCTATTCATATGAGTTATTATATCACAGATTGTCTCTTTTTTTATATATCAAAAGAGAAGGCGGTGCAGGCCTTCTCCGAGTGGTGATATATTGTTTCGTCTCTTTTAGCAGCGTCGCTACCATGGACAAGATATATCAACTCGCCCATTCCCCATGTGTACTCTTCAGCGGTAGCCTCCGAATACCACTCTAGCCAAGGGTATGGCATGCAGTTTGCTTCACAGCAATCCACTCCCGGTTTACTGCCGGTGCAGTGAGCCAAGCAGAGGCTAGGCGGCTACTGACCGCCGCCGCTCAGATTGGAGTTCATCATAAACTCCAATGAGGATCCAGTGATCCCCAGAGCAACGGAGGCAATAGCAAGCAGCCTCAAAGCAGTGCTGGCAAAACCATGAATGGCTTTCCAGCGTGGCACCCGCGCGAAAATACGCGCGGACAGCTTCTGCTTTCTGTCTACTTGACATGAAGATCTCTTTTCATGAAATCTCACCCCACTCCTTGCTCCCCTGATGCTACCGTGCAATATCAGGGGTATTCGGAGTGGGGCCTTTCTTTTCTTGTGAAACAACTTGCTGGACTATCCAGTTACCCACCCCAACACATGCTACGGTGACAAGTTGGATTTTTCCTCCTCCACTTTCCTATATAAAAAATCTCTGCACAAAAAAGTAAAGAAAGAAAAAATGCTGATACTCGTCAAAAGGCTCTCTCTTCCCTTTAAGCAATATCAGCAATGCTTTTCTTGATACAAGTGTATAACACACAAACGCTATTGTCACTTTGACAACGTCGAAGTATAGCATAGAAAAATGAATATGTCAAGCTGCACAAATTCACAATTATGTTTATTGCCTACACTAAGCTAATTTATATCCTTAATATATGTAAAGTGGTGATTAGACATATTTATGTCAAAACATAAAAAAATAACTAAAATAACACAAAAAACAGCTCTTTATATAAAAAACTGTTCTTTTAGGGGTATATGTGATGAAATACGTCTAGTTCACTAGAGGTATTTACATAAATGTGTACACTACTCAACACAACTACCTTGATTTTATTTCTTAGTTGACAAGTTACATTTATTCCACCCAATCATCCTCTGCCTCATACACAGACGCAGGTGCATAGCGAAAATAAAAATTTCCTGGTCCCATCTGCTGATAGAGCCAATCAGCAACATCTTGCACATCTTCTAAATTTGCAGGGATCAACTTTCTCTGCTGTAATTCTTTTACATATTGTTCTGCCACCTTTGCACCAATTTCTGCTGCTTTATCCAAATTAAGTGCTAACCAAAATACACGAATCCCATATTCCTCTATTGTTTGCTCAGCGTCATCATCTAATGTTAACTCCATACCACGACTGAGTGCCTCTGCATAAAATCGCAGCATCTTAGCAAGCATCTTTGGCCCAATTTGATCATGATATTGTTTATACTCATAATCACTTTGCCTTACTATCCCTCGAATAATATCTCGCAAACATGCATCCGTTGCTACAACATACTCATCAGTCGCATACAGCTCATTCATTGTTAAATCTCGTGTATTAAGATATTCTCCAATATTTTCCAAGACTTCCACACCATCTCCTTGTTTAAAATCATCTGGCATATACTCTTGAGCGAGTTCATTATCCATTCCAGGCTCTGGTTCATCTTCTGTCAAACGCACGATATCTATATCACGAGGTAATGATGTCGGATCAATCCCTAAATTTCTCAGTAATAAAGAGCGAGCAGCTCCTCCTTTATATCCATACCCCTCTGGCAAGCGTTTCTCCATAAAATGCTCTGTCACAGGCAAACGATAACTCCATTCATCTATCTGCTCTAATCCAACAAGATGTAATTCTTCTGCTGTCAGATCTGACAACTCTTTTTCTCGTGCAATATGCTCAATAATAGCTAAACGTTGTTCGCGTTTTACTGTCTCATCTACGGTCTCTTGTTCTGCCTTTTTTAGTAGTTCTACCGCCTCTGGGAACTCTTTTTGTGCATATTTAAGCAAAGAATCCTTAAAAGACCCTGCCTGAGGTGTCTTAATTTCTAGAGAAAACCTTTTTTTACTCATATCAATAATATAAAAATATCTATATATGTATTATAGCAAATATACCACTCATTTGCACAAAAACACAAAATACCCATTTTTATGCTTAAATAAGCCAAAAGAAGAAATTTGCGTTCAACGAGAAATCTTTGACTGGTCTGTTTTGCCTAGTGGCAAACAGGGATAACCCATTTCGGGCCAGTACACCCAAAAAAAGGAGAAACCCTATCACAGATAGGGCCTATCGCTCCGAGTTGAACCCCGACCAATTGGTCGGTGACATGCTCGACGAGCTCCTCCGTGAAGAGTGCCCAGGCGAGAACGTCTGGGTGCCGGGGATCATGAACGGGGCCATGGGCGCAACTTTGCGTCTTATGGCCGCCGCTGATCTCCTCACGGAGGCCGCCAAAGAAAAGCTCGGCCTCAAAGAAGGCTGAGCCATAATTGGCTAGTCGGACCCAGCTGTGCCCGACGATAAAGAAACTGGGAAAGCCACAACAGAGATCCAGGAGAAGTTGTGGCGGCGGATCTGTTCCGTCGGTCTAAAGTAACCACATTCGTGGAAACGATAGATCTCAAGACAACCCGACACACTCGGGACCCCAAAGGCATCTCTTGCACCAGAGACGCCTTTTATTTTACAAAAAAACACCGTCAACAGACGGTGTTTTTATGTTTCTTATGTATGGGATCCTTCGACTCGTTTCACTCACTCCACGTAAAAAACACGTGGCACAGCAGAATGACAAGCAAAATCTATTTATCTTCCTTAAACCCAGTTCCTACAGGAATGAGTCGTCCGATAATCACGTTTTCTTTTAGCCCATCTAAGTAATCGATCTTTCCAGTAATTGCTGCATTGATCAATACTTTTGAAGTTTCTTGGAAAGATGCAGAAGAAAGGAAACTTTGGGTAGACAATGCTACTTTACTAATCCCCAAGAACATTTCACGTCCTTTTGCTTCTTTTTTACCATCTTTTCTTGCGTGCGCGTTTGCAATCAACAATTGTGATTTTTCTACGACTTCACCCGGAAGAAGATCCGTATCTCCTGACTCTTGAACATACACACGTGAGAACATTTGTTTAATAATAATTTCAATATGTTTATCATTTAAACTTTGTCCTTGTGCAGAATAAATTTGTTGAATTTCTTCTAAGATATAGCGTTGTACAGCATCACGTCCTTTAAGTTCAAACAATTCTTTTAAATCAATCGATCCTTCAGTGAGCTGATCACCTTTTTCAATTACATCACCATCTTTTACCCAAAGTTTATATCCCATTGGAATAACATATTCTTTAGTATGACGCCCTTCGTAGCGGAGAGTAATTTTTCTTTTTTCAATTGAAATTGCTCCGCCATACTCTGCTTTAATTTTTTCACCAGAGTCACCACGAACAACAAGGACATCACCTTTCTTTACTTTTTGTCCTTCTTCTACACGGACATCATCTGTTTTTTTAAATGTAAGAACAAGCTCCTCCATTCCTTCAAAATGAACTTTAACAATCTTTTGTCCACGACGACCTTCAAAAATTTTACGTCCAGTTGGACTCGTAATAATCTTTCCATCGGCATCCTCAACTTCAACAGATCCAGCAACTTCAGATAGTGTCGCTTTTCTTTTTGGTTTACGAGATTCGAGCAATTCTTCAACACGTGGAAGACCTTGTGTAATATCTCCGCCACCAGCAATACCACCCAAATGGAAGGTTCTCATTGTTAACTGTGTACCAGGCTCACCAATAGATTGTGCAGCAATAGTTCCTGCAGCTAATCCTTTTTCTGCTGGTTCATTATCACTCAAATCAGTTCCATAACACTTTGCACAAATTCCTTTTGGTAAGGTACATTGTAATACACTGCGTACATGTACTGACTCTACTCCTGCTTTATGCACTTCTCGTGCAACTGGCGCAGTAATAAGTCCACCTTTTTTAAGAACAACTGATCCATCAGCACCTAATACATCTGCGAGTACGTAGCGACCAGCAACACGATCTGATAATTTTTTATTCATGTTTTCTGACACCTCTTTTGTAATGATTTCTCCAGTTGTATCACCACAATCTTCTTCTTTAACCACCACATCTTGAGCAACATCAACTAAACGACGGGTCAAGTACCCAGCATTTGCTGTACGAAGCGCCATATCTGAAAGTCCTTTACGGGTTCCATGAGATGAAATAAAAAACTCAATCGCCTCAAATCCTTCTTTAAAGTTTCCTTTTACGGGCAACTCAATAATATCTCCAGATGGAGAAGCCACCAGCCCTTTCATACCAATAACTTGCCCTAATTGTCCCCAACTTCCACGCGCGCCAGAATCAATCATAGCAAACACAGGACCATCTTTATCAAGAGCTTGTTTATTATGTGAAACAACTTTTTCTTTTACCTCTGTCCAAATTTCAAGAACCTTTGCATGACGCTCGCTATCTGTTAGTAATCCTTCTTGATATTGTCCTTCTACTTCTTGTACATCAATATCACCTTGTTCTAAAATCGCTGCTTTTTCTTTAATATCTCCAAAGTCACTCATTCCAAGTGAATACCCCGATTTTGTTGCATATTTAAATCCAAGCTCTTTCATACTATCAAGCACAGCTGCAGTTGGTGCTTGTCCATAAAACTCAAGAAGCATTTGAATAATTTGTCCTAAATGTTTTTTAGTTACCGATTCATTATAATATGGTAACTTATTTGGAAGTACTTCATTAAATAAAATACGTCCAATACTCGTTTCTACTAAATGAGATTGTCCTTCTTCAAATTTTGACATATCATCAAAACGAACAACTACACGCTCTTTTAAGCTAATTTGACGAATACTGTATGCATGCTTTACTTCTTTAATACTTGAGAAGTATCGGCTTACTTTTCCGGTATCGTTTTCTGCATATTTTGTTAAATAATATGAACCAAGTGCAATATCTTGCTGTGGAGTAACCACAGGACTTCCTGTTGCCGGTTTTAAAATATTATTTTCTGATGCCATTAAATTTTCTGCTTCCCATTTTGCTTCTTCAGTCAATGGAAGATGAACAGCCATCTGATCTCCATCAAAATCGGCATTAAACGCAGGAGTCACTAACGGATGCAAACGAATTGCCTTTCCTTCAACTAACCGTGGACGAAACGCTTGAATACCCAAACGATGCAATGTCGGTGCACGATTTAAGAGTACCCGTGTTTTTGTTGTTAGTTCTTCTAAAATATCCCACACTTCAGGAGCATTCGTTTCAATAAAACGAGAAGCACTTCGTACATTATGTGCTAACTCACGTTTAATAATTTCTGACATAACAAATGGCTTGAATAACTCAAGAGCCATGCGTTTTGGTAATCCACACTCATCAATATGCAAATGTGGACCAACTACAATCACAGAACGACCAGAATAATCTACACGTTTTCCAAGCAAATTCTGACGAAAACGCCCTTGTTTTCCTTTTAAAATATCTGCAAGAGAACGAAGTTGTCGTTTTTGCCCAGTTGAGGCTGTTACTGTTTTTGATGCACGTGCATTGTTGTCAATCAAGGCATCGATTGCTTCCTGCAACATGCGTTTTTCATTACGACAAATAACTTCTGGCGCATTTAAACTCATCAAGCGCTTTAATCGATTATTTCGATTAATAACCCGACGATATAAATCATTTAAATCAGATGTTGCAAATCGTCCACCATCAAGTGCCACCATTGGTCGAAGATCTGGTGGAATAATAGGGATAGCCGTCAAAATCATCCACTCTGGACGAATGTTATTTTTATAAAAACTCTTTAATAGTTTCATGCGACGAATAATCCGTTCACGTTTTGCTCCTTTACTCTTTGTCATTTCTGTTTGAAGATTTTTAAGTGTTTCCTCAAAATCTAATTTTTCAAGTAATTCACGAATAGCTCCGGCACCAATCCCCGCCTCAAACAAATGACCATAGCGCAGAGCAAGCTCTTGATATCTATTTTCTGAAATAATAGAAAGCATATTGATTTCTTTCAATTCTGCTTCTGCTGAAGAAAAATCTTCATCAAGTGCCTCATGCTTTTCTGCATATGTTTTTTCAACATCTGCTTTTGTCATTCCTGACCCAGCTTCAATTAATTCCAATGCTTTTTTTGCTTCTTGTTCTAGTTGTTTTTTCTTTTGTTTATATTCATCTTTTAGCAATTGTACTGTTTCTGCTTTTGCGTCTTCATCAATAGACATAATAATAAATGACGCAAAATACACCACTTTTTCAAGTGCTTGAATTGACAAATCTAAAATCAACCCAACTTTAGATGGAATAGAACGTAAAAACCAAATGTGTGTTACCGGAGTTGCAAGCTCAATATGCCCCATACGTTCACGACGTACCAATGAATTGGTTACCTCTACACCACACTTATCACACACAATTCCTTTATATCTAATTTTTTTATATTTTCCACAATAACATTCCCAATCTTTGGTTGGTCCAAAAATTTCTTCTGCAAACAAACCACTTTTTTCTGGTTTTTGCGTTCGATAATTAATGGTTTCAGGTTTTACTACTTCTCCATAAGACCATTGATGAATGACCTCTGGTGATGCAAGACGCAAAGCAAGTGCGTCAAAGTCTTTTGAAATATATTCGCGAGTCATAAAAGCGAGGATCAACTTCTTTGTCACCTACCGCATGAAGGCTGAGCAACAAAGTATATAAATAAGGGATATTCGTAGCAAGCTACAAGAAATTATTTATGCTTATTCAACATCAGTAGTAAAATCACTATCTGTTGATTGTTTTCTATCTTGTTTTATCTTTTGTAATACTTCTTCTGCAGGATGTAATTCACCACTTGCATCTCTTTTTAATGGTTGCATATCAAGACACAACCCTTTCATTTCTCGGACAAGAACATTAAATGACTCTGGTAAATTCACCCGAGTAATTGGTTCATTTTTAATAATAGCCTCATACGCTTTTGAACGCCCTGGCACATCATCTGATTTAATGGTCAAAATTTCTTGCAATGTATGCGCTGCTCCATATGCTTGAAGCGCCCATACTTCCATTTCTCCAAACCGTTGTCCACCAAACTGCGCTTTACCACCTAATGGTTGTTGCGTAATTAAACTATATGGCCCAATTGATCGTTGATGGATTTTATCTTCTACCATGTGATTAAGCTTCAACATATAACTGTACCCAACTGTTGTCTTATGATCAAAAGCTTCTCCTGTTCTTCCATCAAACAACTGCAATTGTCCATCACGAGGAAATCCAGCTCGCTCTAATTCATCTTGAATTGTTTTTTCATCAATACCATTTAATGGCAATGTTGCTGCAGTATAACCAAGCGCATTTGCCGCAAGACCCAAATGAGTTTCAAGTAATTGACCCAAATTCATACGAGAAATAACACCGAGTGGTGACAAGATAATGTCAACTGGCGTGCCATCTTCTAAAAATGGCATGTCTTCTACTGGGACCACACGAGAAATAACACCTTTATTTCCGTGACGTCCAGCCATTTTATCCCCTACTTGAATTTTACGCATGTCAGCAACGGTCACTTGTACTTGTTTAATAACTCCTGGTTGTAATTTATCTCCTTCATCAGCAGAAAATACACGAACATCAGTAATTTTCCCGTGTTCACCATGCTCTAAATAAAGTGATGAATCACGTACATCACGTGCTTTTTCTCCAAAGATTGCACGAAGTAATCGCTCTTCTGGAGTAAGCTCTGTTTCTCCTTTTGGAGTAATTTTTCCAACAAGGATATCCCCAGATTGTGCTTCAGCACCAATACGAATAATTCCTTCTGCATCAAGATTTTTTAATTTTTCTTCACTTACATTTGGAATATCACTTGTTACAAGCTCTGGTCCTAATTTTGTTTCACGCACATCATTTGCATAATCATCAATATGTACTGATGTATAACGATCACGTTGAACAAGACGCTCTGAAATGATAATTGCATCTTCATAATTATATCCATCCCATGCCATATACGCTACCAAGACATTTTGTCCAAGCGCTAATTCACCATCTTTAATTGATGGACCATCACATAATCGATCACCTTTTTTTACTTTGTCGCCAACATCAACAACTGAACGTTGATTAATAGAACTTGAAGCATTTGATCGTAAAAATTTATTTAAACGATAGTTATATACTTTTCCTTTTGCCGTTAACTCAATCCGATCACCATCAATTGCGGTAATCACACCATCTTCATCAGCAAAAAGAACGTGTCCACTATTTTCTGCTGCAGCGCGCTCAATACCAGTACCCACAAGTGGCGCATCTGGTGTAATACATGGAACAGACTGTCGTTGCATGTTTGTTCCCATCAAAGCACGAGTCGCATCATCATGTTCCAAAAACGGAATCATACTTGTCGCAATACTCAAAAGTTGATTTGATGCAACATCTAAAAATTCAATATTATCAACGTCGACAGTAGACGCTTCTCCATGCACACGAGCAGGAACACGTTTATCTAAAAAATATCCATTTTCATCAGTATCAAGTGTAGCACTTGCCGTTGTATATCTTTCTTCTTCAATCGCATTAAGATACAAAATAGTATTAGTTAATCGTGCTTTAACTTTAATGTCTTTAATGTCTTTTTTTGCTGCTAATTTTTTAGCAATTTCTGTTGTAATTTTTTCACCCTCTTTTACTACATCTTTAATCGTTTCTCTACTAATTTCACCTTCGGTGAGTGATGCATCATTAGCTACTTTATTAATAACACGACGATACGGGGTCTCCAAAAAGCCAAAACTATTAATTTTTGCATAACTTGCTAAATGGCCAACTAACCCAATATTTGGTCCCTCAGGGGTAGCAATCGGACAAATTCTTCCGTAATGAGTTGTATGCACATCACGCACCTCAAATCCAGCACGATCACGAGAAAGTCCACCAGGCCCAAGTGCAGAAACACGACGTTTATGTTCAAGCTCTGCCAATGGATTAATTTGATCCATGAATTGAGATAACTGTGAACTCATAAAAAATTCACGAATAGCACCGATCACTGGACGAGCATTAATCAATTTATTTGGAAGTAAACCTTCAAGCTCATAAGTACTCATTCTGTCTTTAATAATACGCTCCATACGAGCAATACCAATACGGAAACGATCTTGTACTAATTCACCAATTGCACGAATACGACGATTTCCTAAATGGTCAATATCATCAGGAAGCTCTTGGCTTACATTTAAGCGAATGATTTCTTTTAATACTAATACCAATTTTTCAGGAGAAAGCACTCGTTGTTCTTTTTTATCAAATTCGTCTTCTTCTAATCCTAAAGCAAATTTAGCATCAAATTTATACATACCAACTCGCCCAAGATCATATCGATCAAAGTTAAAAAACATGGCATGGATAAGCCCTTTTGCATTGTCAGCCGTTGCTAAATCACCTGGTCGAATACGTTTATATACCTCAATTAACCCTTCATCTTCTGTCGTTGCAGCATCTTTTGCAAGCGTATTTTCAATAAAACTAATGTTTGGGTGAGTATCAACATCTTTAAATAATTCAATAAGTTCTTCATTTGTTTGTGAACCAAAAGCACGTAGTAATGAAGTTGCTGCCACCTTTCTTTTTCGATCTACTTTAATCCAGAGTACATTATTTGTATCTGTTTCAATTTCAATCCAGGCTCCACGATTTGGAATAATTTTTGCTCCATAATAATTACGACCGCGTAAATTATTTGCAGTAAAGTAAGCACCAGGACTACGAATCAACTGTGAAATAATAACACGCTCAATACCATTAATAATAAAGGTACCGCGATCAGTCATCACTGGCACGTCTCCCAAATAAATTTCTTGCGCATGCTCTTGCCCTGTACGACGATTAAGTAACCGTGTTTTTACGCGAAGCGGTGCATCAAATGAAATATTTTTTTCACGACTTGTTACCTCGTCAAACTTTGGCTCATCAATACTGTAATCCTCGAGATAAAGCTCCAAATCACGTCCGGTAAAGTCCGTAATTGGTGAGGCTTCTTCAAATAAATCCTTAATCCCTTGATCTAAAAACCATGCATATGATGATTTTTGTGTTGCAATTAAATCTGGAAGGGGCATGGCTTCCCGTTTTTCCGTAAAAAATCGGCGTTCACTGGCTTTTACCCTCTTTCGTTTATAAATTGGCATACGCGTTATAAGGAAAAATTAGTAGAAATAGAAAAGAAATATGTGTGACATCACATGTATTTCTTTTCTATTCCTGAGAATCTGTCTCTATATCCCCTTGTACAGGATATTGAAATAGTTTCTTAATTAATAAAAGGTCAAAATACAAAAAATTGGCTAATTGTTACACCGCCATTATGATTTAAATTAAGATATCAATAGAAAAAGAATCTGTTCGCATAGATTTTTATGGTCTTTTTTGGAAAAAGAGCACGCGTGTTCACCGTTCTTTTTTAGCTTATTTTAGCCAAAACCCATGAAAAATGAACCTTTTTACTAGCTGATATATCATACCTAAAAAAACAGAGTTTGTCAACTCATGCATGTGTATAAGTTTCTGTTGTTATACATCCCAATTTGCATAGGGCATATACAGTATATCATATTTTATAAAAACATGTAAATTTTCCCGAATTCAATGAATTAGAGCCCAGGTCTAGAGTTGTTATTAGATAAAAAGCGTTGAATAATTTCGTTAGGTGTTAAATAATTGAGAGATTTTCTAGGTCTATTATTTAATTGTTCTTGTATATCATATATTTCTCTATCTGTAATGGTATCAAGATTTGTTTTTCTTGGTAAGTATTGTCTAATAAGACCATTAATATTTTCAACCCCACCTTTTTGCCAACTTTTGTAGGAGTCACAGAAGAATGTAAGTATACCATATATATCTCGGAGTTGTGTATGTCTTGCGGCTTCCCCTCCGTTGTCAA
>JAHJIX010000012.1 GCA_018823045.1 Patescibacteria group bacterium
GAATAATTTTTTTGAGATCTTTTAAGAATATTTTAATATATACATATTTTATGAAAATAATAGGAATTATAGGAGGAATGGGACCTTTTGCAACCATTGATTTTGAATCAAAATTGCTGAGTAAGGTTCATGCAGAAAAGGATAGTGATTATCCTGTAATGATAACTATCAATAATTCAAACATACCTGATAGAACAAAGGCACTCTTGTCAGGAGGAAAATCACCCGTAGAAGCAATTAAAAAAAGTATTCATCTTCTCAAAAATACTGGTGCAGAAGTATTGGTATTACCTTGTAATACGGCACATGCTTTTTATGATGATTTTAAATCTGAATTTGATGCTGTAGATTTTGTTCATATTATAAAAGAAAGCGTTTCTTATATAAAAAAACATTATCCACACATGAAAAAAATTACGGTATTTGCTACTGAAGGGGTAATGCACACAAGATTATATCACACACTTTTAGAACAAGAAGGTTTTGAAGTTATTGACCCGAGCAAAGAACAGCAAAAAATCATTATGGATGCTATTTATAAGATTAAGGCCAATAATATGACAGAACCAAAGAGTATTTTAGAAGAACAGACAAAAATAATGATTGAACAGGGGGCAGAAGGAATTATTCTTGGTTGTACAGAATTGCCATTGGTGATGAAAAGTGATACCTTTCCCTTTTTTGATGCTACAGATATTTTGGCAGAGGCTGTAATAGCTAAGGCAATGGAAAAAATAGACTTTTTCTCTTCGTAATTTCAAAAGAGTACTCTGGTACTCTTTTGTTTTTTGGTCTATACTAAAAGAGTGAATTATCCCAATTATTAACTTCTATGAAATTAAAAGAAATAAAATTTATGAAATCTAAAAAAACAATAATATATATAGTTTCAACAATATTAACTTTATTTCTTATTTTGAAGTTTGCTGTGTTTTTTACTTTGGCGGGACGTGGGGATGTTGTTGGTGGAGAAAAATTAGAATATATCTTTGCAAAAGGAGAGTTTCTTTGTGATTTGGTAGGTGGAGAGCGGGATAAAATTGTTATGGGTTGGTCAGATAAAGTGAGATATGAATGTTTGGTTACAAATGAATTAGTTTGTTCATTATATGGAGGTATAAAGGGCAAGGATCTTGATGAAAGAAGAAAAATGTGGATTATGCAAGGAGAAAATGCGTGTTATAAAAAATAATAATGAATAATATGAACCCAATACAATACCATAAAGAACTAGAGGGGAAAATTGAAGTGATTTCAAGAGCAAAAATAAAGACAAAAGAAGATTTATCACTTGCGTATACTCCAGGGGTGGCAGAACCCTGTAAAGAAATAGCAGAAGACAAGAGTAAGGTATATGATTATACTCGAAAAGGGAATTTGGTACTGGTGGTAACTGATGGTTCAGCAGTACTTGGCCTCGGAAATATTGGTCCAGAAGCGAGTCTTCCTGTGATGGAAGGAAAGTGCGTACTGCTCAAAGAGTTTGCTGGAGTTGATGCTTTTCCTATTGCTCTTGATACCCAAGATGAAGATGAAATTATCGATACGGTTGCTCGCATTGCTCCGATGTTTGGAGGAATTAATCTCGAAGACATTTCTGCTCCGAGATGTTTTTCTATTGAAAAAAAATTAAAAGAACGCTTAGATATTCCTGTTTTTCATGATGATCAACATGGTACGGCTATTGTGGTTTTGGCTGGACTCTATAATGCACTCAAACTTGCTGATAAGAAACTCGAAGAAGTAAAAATTGTCTTGAGTGGTGCAGGTGCTGCGGGAATTGCTATTGGGAAGTTACTTGAATCGGCAGGGGCTAAAAATATCTTATATCTTGATTCAAAAGGAGTTGTTTGTGGTGATAGAAAAGATTTAACTACTGAAAAACAGGAAATTGCAGAACATACGGCTTGTCCAAAGTGTGGAATTAGTCTCTCTTGTGCTATCCAAAATGCAGATGTATTTATTGGAGTAAGTAAAGCGGGTCTTTTGACTTCAGAAATGGTTATGACTATGGCAAAAAAATCTATTATCTTTGCCATGGCAAATCCTACACCTGAAATTATGCCAGATGAAGCAAAAAGGGGAGGCGCTTTTGTCATAGCTACTGGACGCAGCGATTTTGCAAATCAAATAAATAATGTTTTAGCTTTTCCTGGAATTTTTCGTGGGCTTCTTGATAACAGACTTCCGCAGGTAACAGAAAAAATGAAACTCGATGTGGCGAGAGCTTTGGCAGATTTTGTCGGAGAACCTTGTGTTGAAAAAATTATTCCAAGTCCCTTTGATAAAGGAGTTGTAGAGGTCGTTGCTGAGGCGGTGAAGAATGCTTAATTTTCAAAAAAACAAAATTATGAATACTCAAATAAATAATCCGCTTCATGGAGTAACGCTTAAAAAGATTTTAGAAGATCTTGTTGAAGAATATGGTTTTGATATTTTGGCAGAAGATGTAAACGTTAATTGTTTTAAACACGATCCAACGATTAAATCAAGTTTAACATTTCTTCGCAAAACTTCTTGGGCAAGAGAAAAAGTTGAAAAGATGTGGATTGATTTAAAGAAGGATGAAGTATTATAATGAAAGAAAAAAATATGTCACTATTTAATTTTATATTAAAACCATTAGAAGATATTGTTTTTGTTGAGACAAAAAATAAACCGATATTTGATTGGTTTGCTTTGAGTGATGGAGAATACTATATAGAAATAGATGGGCAAAAAATATATACCGTTTCAGACGAATATAAGGCAATGGTTAAGAATGAAGATCCAGAAAGGAAATTGCCCGATTATATGGATTATCAAATATCTCGCATGCATGAGGACTTTTTAGGGATACTTTCTACTGTTTTGCAAGAAGTTCCTGAAGAATTTCATTCGTATATTAAAACAGTCGGTGAAGAAAAAAAATGGTTAGAGAATATTGAAAAAATTTATGATGTAGATGAAGAAGACGAAGAACATGTTCTGTTTGATTTAGAAAGAGATGCAAGTATGTGGATACATAAGAGAACCTTGTTTCCCAATAATTTTGTTGATTTTCCTATACAAGTCTTCTTTAAATAATTATTTTTTTTATGAATACTGAAGAACAAAAGCAGGTGATACATGTGTCCCGTCTCATACTTCAATACTTTTTTTCGTATATAAAATATTTCTTTTTAACAATTAGTGTTGTTATCTATACGGTAATTATTTTGTTTATGGTCATGGCAATTAATCCAGATGTGTCTTTTGAATTTTTAAAAGTGTTTGCTTTTCTTGACCCTAAATATGCAGAAGGGAATTTTAGTTTAGAGATTTCTGACTTAATGAAACTTTTTTCTGTGGTGACTTTATTTTTTTGGTTTATTACTTCAGCTATTCGTTTTGTCTCAAAGAAATATTTCAATCGAGAAGTGTTCATAAAAGAATTTATTTCAAACAAAAAAAAATATATGATATTTTTTACATCATATATTCTTTTTGCAATAGCTGTTTTTTTAAAAGGTGGTTTTGATGTGGGATTCTTTTTTATCTTTGTCGTATTTGGATTTATTCATCTGACATCACTTTCGATGTATTTGTTATTTAAAAAATTGAGCAAAGGTGTGTCGAGTTCTGCGAAGATATAGTAGGTGTACATTAAAGCGTACATCTACTCATTTGTAACAAATGGTTCAACAATACATGTTTGTTTAAGTACTTCATCTCGTCTACAAATGCGACCGTTAAAAAAATGACATTCTTGTTTATTATCTTCATTTAATATTGCTTCAGCCCCACGATATTGATTGGTACAAATATTTGCGGCTTTTTTGTTGAGTTCTTTTTCTCGCACAATGTATGCAAGAGTTGAAATAAAAAGAATGATGAGTACACTTAAAAGTATTTTTTTCATATACATATATTAATATTGATCTTTCTACTATAGCGAGTTTTATACATTTTGGCAAAGAAAGTATTTGAAAATATTCATTTTTTATGTATAATAAGGGAAATATAATAAAAATTATCTATGCAAACTAAAGATTTTGATTTTCATCTTCCGAAAGAGCGTATTGCACAACATTCAATTGAGCCGCGAGATCATTCAAAGATGATGGTGATTGATAAAGAAAAAAAGATAAGAGAAGAAAAGAATTTTTTTGATATTCTTGATTATTTGCAAACGGGAGATGTTTTGGTGTGGAATAATACAAAGGTTTTTAAAGCGCGATTATTTGGGCGATTGCTTTCTCCAACCGGTCGAGATTTGTGGGAGCATAAACGTGATGTTGAAATATTTTTAGTGCGCCCAATGGAAAATAAAGGGGTATGGAAAGTTCTGGGGCGACCAGGGAAACATATTGCCAATGGCATGCGTATTTCATTTGCAGATGATTTTCATTGTGATGTGATGCTTAAAGAAAAAAATGGAACTATTCTTGTGCAATTTTCTGAAGATGAAGCCGAAGTACGAGCAAAAGCCAATCAATATGGGCATATTCCTATTCCACCATATGTGCAAGAAGAGCCAGACAGTTTAGACAAATATCAAACAGCCTACGCACAGCATGAAGGATCAGTGGCGGCACCAACAGCGGGGTTTCACTTTACTCCAGAGCTTATTGAAAAAGTAAAAGAGAAAGGGGTGAAATTTGCAGAAGTTACATTGCATGTTGGGCTTGGTACTTTTTTACCAGTAAAAACAGAACAAGTAGAAGATCATGAAATGCATGCTGAGTGGGTAGAAGTATCTGAAGATGCCGCAGATACGATTAATCAAGCAAAAGAAGAGGGCAGACGTGTGATTGCTGTAGGGACCACAACCGTACGCACGCTTGAAGGAATTGCTTCAGTGGTTAGTCATCAAGGAAAAATGGTCGCATATACCGGTGACATTAATATTTTTATTACACCTGGTAATTTTGAATTTAGAATTGTTGATGCCTTAATTACAAACTTTCATCTACCACAATCAACACTCTTAATGCTTGTGAGTGCGTTTGTTGGTGATACAGATTATATACTTGATTGTTATAAAACGGCGGTAGATAGTGGATATCGTTTTTTTAGTTTTGGTGATGCCATGTTTATTCAATAAAAGGCATATGGTAATTACTTCAATGACAGCAGTGCAAGTACAAAGGGAGCTTAATAGATACGCAAATCCTGTACGAAAAAAAACAAATGAGTGGTTTTTTAAAACAGGAAAAGGGGAGTATGGTGAAGGTGATGTTTTTTTAGGTATTCGTGTTCCTGATATTCGTAAAGTGTCCAAACAATTTTATAGTATTTCACGAGCGGAAACCAAAAAATTATTACAGTCACCCTATCATGAAGAGCGTTTGGCAGCATTGCTTATTTTAGTGAATCAATTTCAAAAAGGTGATGATGTCACTCAAAAGAGTATTTTTGATTTTTATATTAGACATACCAAATATGTAAATAATTGGGATCTTGTCGACTTGTCTGCGCACTATATTGTTGGGGCATATATGTTAAAACATCCAAATGAAGAAACAATTTTGGATTCTTTTGTGTGCTCAAAAAGTTTGTGGGAGCGGCGTATTGCAATGGTTGCTACGTGGATATTTATTCGTGAAGGGAAATTTGATAAAACAATTGAACTTGCAGAAATATTATTAGATGATAAAGAAGATTTGATGCATAAGGCAAGTGGCTGGATGTTAAGGGAAGTGTGGAAAAAGAAAAATGCTCCAGTAGAAGATTTTATAAAAAAACATTATACACGCATGCCAAGAACAATGCTTCGTTATGCGATAGAAAAAATGGATGAAATAAAAAGAAAGCAGTTTTTGAAAGGGAATTTTTAAATAATTTGTATTGGGTGATGTATATCTTGGTTGACAATTCGTAAAAATAATGATTTACTGGTGTGTAATATGTACAATGTCTGTGCATAAAAATCACTTGCCTGAGGAGGGCTAAAACATGGCAGATACAGAATTGTATTGCGGTGTTTCACCGCCAATTGACGATGGCTCAACAATCGTTGATCCACCAAAAGAGGATATTGGGACCGCTGTAACAGTTGACGTGCCATTTGTTCCTTTTGAAGAAGTAATTTTATCTGGTCGAGCCTTGTTGCCGCCACCTATGCGTGGTGTGCCAAAAGGAAAAAAATTAACAGATCGTTTTGATTTGAGTTTTAGAGATATAAGAACAACCGTTGTAGAATTAATTGTTAGGGCTACGCGTTTCATTCCGATTGCCGATAGAATACTTAAGCGAGAAGAAGAAAATAGAGCCGCAGCAGAAAATTTACGTAATGAAAGGAAGCAGCAAGAAGAGGCCGCCGTTATTGCCTCTATGGCAAGAGCGCTAAAGAGTAATCCTATTCAAGGAAAGACTTTTTTTCAATCACTCTTTGATCTTTTTGATCTTTTTTGGAAGTTAATGAAATAGTGAAGTAAGGGGTTATTTGAGAGGAGAAAGGCGGTATGTCGTTTTTCTCCTTTTATTATTTTAAGCCCCATTCTTTTCTAAAGGCAAAAAATCTGTCAGCTTTAATTGCTTCACGCATTTTTTCCATGAGGCTGAGAAGGAAATGAATATTATGTAATGTTGCGATTTGAAGCCCTAGCATTTCGTTTGCTTTAAAGAGATGATGCAGATATGCACGTGTATAGTGTTTCATGTGTGGGAGAGAGTCAAAACGAGGATCAAGTGGGCTATGATCATTTTTATATCTTGAATTGCCAATATCAATCCATAATTTTCGTTTGTTTGTGCTGTTTCCATTATCTAGTTCTTTAAATGTTTGGGGCATCACATAGATAGAACCATTTCTTGCCATGCGAGTTGGGGCGACACAGTCAAACATATCAACACCCATTTCTACGACATCAAATAAATCAATCGGGGAGTAGCCAACACCCATGGTGTAGTGTGCTTTGTCTTTTGGTAATATATCATTAATCCAACCCATGATTTCTTTGGTGGCTTTCATGTTGTAGCCGATTGATTCTCCACCAATAGCAATACCATCAAAATCCATGGCAGAAATTGCTTTGGCAGATGCTTGGCGTAGTTCTTTGTGATTTCCACCTTGAATAATACCAAAGAGAAATTGTTGATACCCATGATAGTGGGTGTTTTTTTTATGTTCTGTGATACAGCGCTCTGCCCATCTGTGTGTGCGCTCCATAGCATCAATGGCATATGCTTCTTCTGCATCGTCAGGTGTGCATTCGTCAAAAGCCATAATAATGTCTGCTCCAATTTTATGTTGTATGCGGATAGCTTCTTCTGGAGTAAAACGATGAGTGCTCCCATCGATATGACTGCGGAAGGTTACGCCTTCTTCATCAATTTTTGCTAAGGTATTGCCATCTTTTTTTTGTGCACCTAAACTAAAGACTTGAAATCCGCCACTATCTGTGAGTATTGGTTTGTCCCAGCCCATAAATGTATGAAGACCACCAAATTCAGCTATAAGGTCTTCATGTGGTTGAAGGTGAAGATGATAGGTGTTTCCTAAAATAATTTGTGCATGTGCTCGCTCGAGGTCTTCTGTTGTGAGTGTTTTGACGGTTGCTTTTGTCCCAACCGGCATAAAAATAGGCGTTTCAATATCGCCATGATCTGTTTTTATAATGCCTGTGCGAGCAGCACATTCGTTAGATTGTGAAGTAATAGTAAACATAGTATAGAATGGAATATATGCTTGTATACTAGCATATTTTAGGGAAAAATCAACCTTATCCACAAAAGTCTGTTGACGAACTAATACATTATTGCTAATCTAAATACGTATGAATTACACAAAACAAAACAATTCAGTCGTGATTGGCCTCTTTATTATTAAGTCTCCAAACTGGTGAGTTGTTTTGATGTAATATAAAAATACAGAAAATAACCACCGGGAGGTGGATTTTTTAATACTCTATATTTTGGAGTGTTGTATTGATTGTTCTTTACAAAGACGTTGTTACTGCTAAGTGTTTACCTGATGAATATTTGGTGGTAATAACGTCGCTACAGATTACAAAGGAGCTTGCTGTGCTGACATACTTAAATACCATCGTTATGGTCATCTGGGTCCGGATCCGATACTTGTGGATTCGACAGTTGATCAACTCTCTTCACGTGCATAACGTGGAGCAAACCTTCGCCGTTCCTGCAACAGGGACGCTCGCAAAGAAAGTGACGACCATCTGCTGGCGGTCACTGCACTTTGCAAAATCGGTATTGTTACCAACTTCACCAAGCAGTAAATTCGTTGACTATGTTGCTAAACTGTATGGGCAAAAGCCTGGAGTGTATGTACTGAGCAACGAATATACGGATGGTGTATTAAATACACTTGCCGCTGCTATGAAGGATATCCCCTTAATCAATACATTTCGGGGTATGAGACAATACTTGACGGGGTATGTAAATCACCATATTTTACATGACTTTGCCAACAGGGTGGGCTTGTCTGTATTGGGTGTCTCTCAAGATATACTCAAGACAGATTTACTTGCCAATGCAGGAAACAAAGTTTTTATGGCGAAGGTGTTTCGTCAACTAGGTCTCCGACCTCATGTTGGTGTGGTTTGCAAAAATTTGCAAGAGACCATAACTGCTTTGAGAGAACGTCTTTGGAATCAAGGTGAAGCTTTTGTGCGTCAGGGCGTTGGTGATGGTGGCCTAGGAAACCTCATTTTTACATATAAAGATAGGGTTTACGCTGGTAACTATGCAGGTGATGAAGTACCTGTTACTTCAGATAATCTGCAGAGCCTATTTGCTCAATTGGGGATTGATGAAGAGTGGTGCGAACTCGGTGTACTCGTCGAGAAAAAGCATCAGCTGACTCGGTCTCCTGCCATTTTGATCCATATTGATCAGCGCGGGAAAGTTCGCGTTGTCCAAATCCATGAGCAGTTGGTGACAGAAGATGGCGGTGCTTGCATCGGTATTCTTCGTCATTTCAAGTCAGAGGTCTTGATCGCTGACATGGAGTTGCACGCTCAATTTGTCTCTGCGGGCCATAAGATTGGTGATTATTTTGCAGAGCAGGGTGTGACGAACACCTTTATGTCAATTGACACGATTCTCTGTGAAGAAGGCCTTCTTTTCTCAGAGATTAATCCGCGGCAAACTGCCGCATGTGTTGGACTGTTCATTGGGTATCGCTTAGGTTTATTGGACGATCGAGTTCTTCTGGCGGATGATCAATTCAAGACTTCTGCCGGAGATCTTGAGTCAGCATTAGATATTCTGGCTCAAGAAGATTTGTTGTATAACAAACGGACACGTAAGGGGATCGTCATCACCAACGAGCCACATGGTGGGTCCATGGGGATGATGATCGTCGCAAAGACCACAGAAGAATCTCGTGCTGTATATGCACGGGTGAAGCAGCTGCTCGGTAAAGGTGAGTGTAAACTCGCCAAAGCCGCGTAATCGTAGCAATTAAGAAAAAATAACCTACAGCAGAATTTAAGGGGGTGAGTTCTGTTGTAGGGGGTAGGTATTTGTATTTAATTCATATTGAGTACATATATTTATTTGAATAATAAAACACATATGCATCCAACTATTTCATTATTAGAACAATTAGTATATATTGAATCAACTCATGAAAGAAAAGAAGGGTTAAAAGAAGTTGTTGATTTTATTGCTTCATTGTTTCAAACAAGTAATTTTTATGTTACTAAATATTTTTTTGATGGATATCCTGCATTGGTTGTTTCTAATACGGAATCACTTGATGTAGATATCATTTTATCTGGACATTTGGATGTTGTAGGTGCCCCAAAAAAAATGTTTACACCAAAGGTGAAAGATGGATATATGTATGGGAGAGGAACCATGGATATGAAAAGTGGTGTAGCTGCTATGATTAATTCTTTTCGTGCTACAGTAAAAGATACAAAGCATACAATTGCATTGTTACTTAGCACTGATGAAGAGATTGGTGGATTTAATGGTGCAAAACAATTGCTTGAAACAGTGGGATATACCGGGAAAATTGCTATCATCCCAGATGGGGGATACAAAGAAACACAGATTGCATTAAGAGAAAAAGGGTTTTTACGTGCTCATATCACATTTAGTGGATTGAGTGCACATGCTTCACGACCATGGCAAGGTGATAATGCTATTTTAAAAATGGCAGATTTTATTCATAATATGGAAGAGTATAATCAATCATTACAAAAAAATGATTCAGGGCATTGGTATACCACAGTTAATTTATCTCGTTGTACTGGTGGGCATTCTTTAAATTCTGTTCCAAATAATGCCGTTGTGGATTATGATATTCGTTATACAGAGGATCAAGCACCTGAAGGAATTATTGAAAGTATCAAAAAATTGGCAGAAAAATATAGCGCTGAAGTTCATATTTCTATGTTGGAATCTAATGTGTGTATTTCAAAAGACAATCCATATGTACAACAGTATGTTGCTTCAATTGAAGCAAATGAAGGGAAAGTAACATTTACACAAGATCAAGGAGCTTCTGATGCACGATTTTTTGTGGCTCATGGTGTACCCGTGGTATTAAGTCAGCCATATGGGTTAGATTGGCATAGTCCAAATGAACGAGTTGATTTAGACAGTGTCTTAAAATTTCAAGAAATTGTGACTTATTTTATTCGCAATTTTGAGGTGAAAAAATAATTATCCACACAATATTTTGACAAATCTTTATTTCTTTTATAGGATATAAGTATATGAAATACATGCAAAACAACTTTTTCTTTTTTTTCTTTATCCACCCAAACCGGTGAGTTGTTTTGATGTATTTATAAAAAGATATCAATTTGGCCACCGGGGGGTGGTTTTTTGATTACTGTATTGTTCTTTACAAAAGAAGTTACTACCATGAAGTATTTTGTCTCAGAATATTTTATGGTAGTAATTTCGCTGCCATTACATACGAGGTACAACATGGTCGTTACCGCTATTCATCCACTCGTCCGTCCGTATCAGGAAGATATCTATCGGACAGGGCTTGAAGGATTCTACGGAGCAGAATTGGAGCTGGTTCTCTTTCGAAGAGGTTTGAAAGGGAATTTGATTCCAGTGCTCGAAGTTGCCAGATTTTTAGGAGCTATCTGGAAAAGATATCCAAAATTAAGAAATAGTTTCGATAAAGAATTCTATGGTGGGCAATTTGAAATTAAATCAGGGCCATATAAAAATCATATGGATTTGATTGATAACCTGTTGTATAAAGTTTTTATTGCTCAAGAGGTTGCAGAACAATTTGGATGGGAAGTGCACGCTGTGGAATTTTTACATGGTAAAATTCCACAAGGAGTGAGTCCTTTAAACGAAAGATATGAAGAATATAGGAAACAATATCCACATAAGGCTGACTCGATGTATCGGGTCGCGTCTCTTCATATCCACCGTGGGGCTTCTTCATTGGAGCAAGCCATTGATTTGTACAATGCAATGGTTCGCTCCTTGCCAATAATTGTTGACAAGGGGTGGATTGATCCTACTCGTTTGAAACACTTTAATGAGATTATATTTCCTGTTGGCTATTTTCCACCAGAGTATAATAACTTGGATTCGATGGTGGAACATGCAAGAAGTCATGGATTTTTGGATTCTTTGCGTGGAAACTATAGTGCTGTTCGTATTCATGAAATCTATGGAACTGCGGAGCTCCGTGTCATGGGTCCAACCCTCGAGAGGAGTGAGTTGATCAAACGTTTCCGGTTTGTGGATATGGTTTGTCGTCCGTATTACTTAATGGCAGCTTAAACTAAGGAGAAGAACCAAAAACAGATCTTTGATCTGTTTTTGGGGACAGGTATTGTTCATTCGTCCCTTGTAAAAGGGCACATAAGGAGGTCATTATGGCCAAAAAGGGTAAGCAAGATCCGGGGAAGAGTCGTCAAGAGCTCCTGGCGGAGTTCGCTCGTCGAGCCCTCAAAGAGGGGTGTCGGCCGAATGGCTTCTAGCCATATCTTCGCCTCATAGGCCATCAAAGCCCTTCACCTCGAAGGGCTTTTTTGCTATTATAGATAGACTATGATTAATTACAAAGAAGAATTAAACGCAGAACAATTACGTGTGGTTGAGCAGGGGAATGGGGCATGTTTGGTGCTTGCTGGAGCCGGCTCTGGAAAAACAAGGACCATTACTTACCGTGTAGCATATTTACTTGAGCAAGGAGTATTGCCAAAAGAAATATTATTAGTGACATTTACCAATAAAGCTGCTCGAGAAATGATGGAGCGGGTGCAGCAATTAATGGGAAGCGAATTGCATCTTCCTTGGGCAGGAACGTTTCATCATATCGCATATAAAATACTTCGACGTTATGCGGTAGTACTTGGGTATGAGTCTAATTTTACTATTTTAGATGCAGAAGATAGTCGTGATGTGATTAAATTATGTTTAAAAGAAAAGGGGCTTGATAAAAAGGCAAAGCGATTTCCTTCTGCGCGGGTAGTGCAGGGAATTATTTCATTTACACGTAATGCTAGTCGGCCAATTGAAGAAGTATTAGATGACCATTATCCACAATGGCTGCAGCATGGTGATACTTTGTCTCGTATTGCACAAGCATATGCGCAGAGAAAAAAGGATGCCAATGCAATGGATTTTGATGATATGCTTGTGCGTTTATTTGAATTATTTGCACTAAATCCAAAAGTAAAAGATGTTTTTGCTCAGCAATTTAAGTATGTGCTTGTTGATGAGTATCAAGATACAAATGCCATTCAGTCAGCAATTGTTGAATTGTGTTCTTCGGTGCATAAAAATATTTTAGTTGTGGGTGATGATGCGCAGAGTATCTATTCGTTTCGAGCAGCAAATATTGAGCATATTTTGGCTTTTGAAAAGCACTATCCGCAAGCACAAATTTTTCGTTTAGAAACAAATTATCGTTCAACACCAAATATTTTAGATTTTGCAAATGATGTGATTGCAAAAAATGTTAATCAGTATCAAAAAGAATTACGGAGTGTGATGGATGTATTTGTAAAACCGCGTTTGCGTGTATGTGCAGAGCAAAGTGAAGAGGCTGCGTTTATTGTGGATGAGATTGAGGAGCTACAAGAAGAGGGTATGCCACTTCATCAAATAGCCGTATTATTTCGGGCGGCATTTCATTCTCAAGCATTAGAAATGGAATTGGTTAAGCGAGATATTCCATATGAATATCGTGGTGGAATTCGTTTTTTTGAGCGGGCACATATTAAAGATGTATTGGCCTATGTGCGTGTTTTTGTCAATAAAACAGATACCATTGCATGGAGTAGAATACTAAATATGCAGGTGGGGATTGGTCCGGTAACAGCGCGTAAAATTATTAAAGCCGTGCAATCTTCAGGAGAAACGTCGTTATCAAATATAGAATTATCATTACCAATGCGCGCAACAATTGGTTGGCAAGAGGTTGTGCAAAATTGGGGGTTGATGGAAATGAGTGACAAAAGTGCTGCAGGATTGATTCGAGCTATTGCTGACTCACGTTATCAAGAATATGTAATGGAACAGTATCCAGATTATCGAGATCGTTTGCAAGATATTGAGCAATTAGCAACTTTTTCTGAAAAAGTAAAAGATATTTCTCAATTTTTAGCGGAAGCCACCATGCAAGAGCAATTTCGTCCAAGTACATTGACTGAAAATGGTAAGGAAGATGAAAAATTAGTCTTATCGACGATTCATCAGGCAAAAGGGCTTGAGTGGCAAGCAGTGTTTGTGATGCATATGTCTCAAGGACAGTTTCCTAACGAGCGAGCACTAAAGCAAACAAAGGGGCTTGAAGAAGAGCGACGTTTATTTTATGTTGCAGTAACACGGGCAAAAAAACATTTATATTTGAGCTATCCAATAGTTGCTGGTTTCAAAATGATGCTCGGGGGGCCAAGTATGTTTTTGCAAGAAATAGATCAAGAATTGTTTACAGAAGAAAGAGGGGGTAATGATTTTGGCTATGCTGATTTGTCTGATGACATTGATGGAGTGACGTATGAGTCTGTTGAAGAATGGCAATCACCAAAGCCTCGTCCGACTAGTTTTTTAAAGTCGATCGATGATTTGTAAGGGAGTAGTTGACGAAATAGCTTTTTTTGCGTATAATGCGGACAAAAGTTACTTATTTACTTATCATATTATTATGAAATTTGAAGGCATTTATGAGAAAACATTTCTCATCGTAAAACCAGATGGTGTTCAACGTGGACTCGTTGGTGAAGTAATTCGCCGTTTAGAGCTTAAGGGCTTAAAAATTGCAGGATTAAAAATGATGACACTTGATGAAAATAAATTACGTGAACATTATGCACACTTGGTAGAAAAACCATTTTACCCAGGGCTTGAAGGATTTATGAAATCAAATCCAGTAGTAGCATTATGTGTTGAAGGAAAAGGTGCTGTAGATGCTGTGCGTTTAATCGCTGGTATTACTCATGCTGGACAAGCAGATGGAGGTACCATTCGTGGTGATTTAGCTATGGGTATGTGTAATGTTGTCCATTGTTCTGATTCTTTAGAAAATGCAAAAGCTGAAGTGGGTCGCTTTTTTTCTGAAGATGAGGTGTTTGAATATGACAAAACAGATTATCTTCATGTGTATATGGATGATGAGCGTGAATAATTTGTTCAAAAAAACATTAAAGCAAAAGGATTCTTCTGATTATAGAGGAATTCTTTTTTTCCTCCCCTATAAGGGGAGGTTAGGTGGGCTCTTTCGAAGGAGATAAAGAAGGATTAATCTATATCCATCTTAATTGCAAAGATAGACCCCCTCTAACTTCCACTCGTAGGAGAATTATTTATGTGGATAAGTTTCTTGACGAATTGTTAATGTTCTAGTACAGTAAAACAAGTGGGGTAATTGCCCTCAAAAAAATAATAGTATGAATACTGCTTCATTGCATACAATTTCTCGTACTAGCTGCATTCTCTTTGATATGTGGAATGTTGTGGTGTCTGTAGATTATACAGCCCTTATTCCAGCAAAGATGGAGGCCTTACGAGAAAAAGACAATGGAGGAGTATGTTGTAGCAAATCGTGCAACAACTAAGTCAAAAAAAATCTTGTAAGGCCACCTAAATGATTAGGTGGTTTTTATTTGTTCTTTATAACATCATATGGTCGGAGTATCCGCTTTGGAGAAGAATATTCTTCTTTAGTGTGGATATTCCGAAAGGGGGTTCTCATGTTGATGCAGGGCTAGTGCCCACTCATAAGGGGCATTTTGCCCTGCCAACGGTTTTTTTACTGCTATTTTCCGTCTCAAAAAATAGCCTGTCCATATGGGTAGTAATGAATAGTATCTATGTGGGCAGGTTATTTTAACAAAAAAGGACAAGATAATGGCTAAAACAAAAACATGTAAAGAATGTGGTACTCGCATTAAGCGTTGTCATGGCGACAAATGCCCAAGGTGCAATGTGCATCGTCGTGATTCACGTCCTCCACAAGCTTCTCTGCCTGAGGAATCAGGTCCTGATCGAGTTATGAATGAGGGACTGATGCGTCTGCTCGGCGTGATTCCTCCGAAAAAACAATCAACGCGCAAGGAAAGAAAGCAAAGAAAGTAAAGGTGAAACTGTTGTCTAATCATGAGAAAACAAAAACAAAGAGTACAGCAAGCTGTACTCTTTAGACATGTGTATTTTATCTAAATGATAGAATATATATGTTTATCCTATCTTATATTGAGCAATAGTCATCTCAATTCGCTTTGCCTCCTGTTCTACGCGTGGTCCATCGTATTCTGCATTATGTGCATGAGACCCAGTATAACTTGCTTTTTTTTGGTCTAAATGAAGATTGACGACAAATCCATTGTCAGTGGTATCTATATAGACATGGAATCGTGGGTAGAATCCATTACCCATGCGACGGACATAGCTTATTTGGCGTGTTTTGTGATCAAATATTTCTCCATAAGCACATTTGCGCATAATTTGTCTTGGTATAAATTGATATTGTCCTATACAGTAAATTTTCATATTGTCCTTATTAATGTTGTTATGAGCATATCATCAATTATAGGTATTGTGCAATATTACAAAAGGTACCCTAATGAAAGACTACCTTTTGTTGACTCATGCACAGTGTATCTATACCCCTAATAAATAGGTGGGTCACCGCAACGCTATTCCAAAAGAATATCGCAATGTTGGCGTCCCTTTGGTATATTTGACGGATATGATACATCTGTATGGATGAATCTCTTTTAGTATATCGTATTATGATAGGATCTGTCAAAAAAAAACTCTCTTGAGTTTAAGAGAATTTTTTAGATTTTGCCAGCAACTGCATATTTTACTGCTGTTCTTCTACATCGTAAACAAATTTTCATGTTTCCGAGTGGTTGTAGATTTGGCAATTGTCTTCGGTTCGTTTTATTATTGGCATGGCTTCTGTTCGCTGCTTTTTTTGGGCCTTTGCCACACATGTCACATGTTCTAGACATATTATTCTAAATCAAGTCTAATTATTATCTGTTATATTATGTACTAGCCAAGATAAAAAAAATACGCTATACTAGGCTGTGACATAATGTGAAGAGTATACGAGATTTCAAATTATTTGTCAAGAGGTGTATTTAATATATGTATATAAGTCGTAATATCTATGAACGTAATGATACAATTTTTCTTCTTTTTAGTTCTTGTTCCTTCTGCAATTATACATGAGTATATGCATGGATGGATGGCTGATCAGTTAGGAGACCCGACTGCACGTTATGCAGGTCGTTTAACCTTAAATCCAAAATCACATATTGATCCGATTGGGACAATTCTTATGCCATTAATTTTATTATTGGTGAGTGGTGGAAGTTTTTTGTTTGCGTATGCAAAGCCAGTTCCATATAATCCGTATAATTTAAAAGATGGTCGTTGGGGTCCAGTGTGGGTTGCGCTTGCAGGCCCTGCTTCTAATTTTTTATTGGCAGCTATCTTTGGTGCACTCTATCAAGTGGTTCCAGACATGGGGAGTTTGCAAGACTTTTTATATGTCATTGTGTACGCAAATGTGTTGCTTGGTGTATTTAATTTGGTGCCAATTCCTCCGCTTGATGGGTCAAAATTATTGTTTGCACTTTTGCCATCAACATGGCAGCATATTCGTGTTGCCCTGGAGCGTTATAGTATGGTGATCTTTTTTGCCTTTATCTTTTTTGGTGTTCACCTTATTTCACCAATTATGCAGTTTGTGTTAGGTATATTTACAGGAAAAGTCGGATTTTTTTGATGAGAGAGAACGGAGACTTGACAGCACAGTGTTCTTCTGATATGATAGGTGCATATCAAAACGGAGTAATCCTTTTTAAAGGATGAATGTCAGCATGAAATTGCTGTACCGGATGGATTGCGATAAATATATTATCAACATTCAAACGGCCTTTTTGGTTGTTTTTTATTTTATTTATTCATGAGCAAGATATTGTTATGCCAACAATGAATCAGATTCTCCGAAAGGGGAGACACTCAAAGGTGAAAAAGTCTGCGTCACCTGCGATGCAATACACATACAACAGTTTGCGTCGAAAAAGAACGGATCTCCGTCGTGGAGCACCATTTAAACGTGGAGTATGTACAAAAGTATACACAATGACCCCAAAGAAACCGAACTCAGCGCTTCGTAAAGTTGCTAAAATTCGTCTTTCTAATGGGTCAGAAGTTATTGCCTATATTCCAGGTGAAGGACACAATTTGCAAGAACACTCTATTGTACTTATTCGTGGTGGTCGTGTAAAAGATTTGCCAGGTGTACGTTACCATATTGTTCGTGGTGTATATGATACACAAGGTGTTGAAGGTCGAAAAAGAAGCCGTTCTATTTATGGAACAAAGCGACCAAAAAGTTAAGATTAAGATACTATTTAAAGATTTTTCTATATGCCAAGAGGAAAACAAGTACCAAAGCGAGAGATCTTAGCCGATCCAAAATATCACAGTCTGCTTCTTGCAAAATTCATCAACTATCTCATGCTTGATGGTAAGAAAACGATTGCACAACAAATCGTTTATGGTGCACTCGATGTAATGCATGAAAAAACAAAAGAAGAACAATTGCCATTATTTGAAAAAGTAATTGAAGCAATTAAACCTCAAGTTGAGGTCCGTTCACGTCGTGTGGGTGGAGCAAATTATCAAGTACCTATGCCAGTTATGGGTTCAAGAGCAGAAACATTAGCGTTTCGTTGGATTATTGCTGCAGCTCGATCTAAAAAAGGTAAAGGAATGCAAGAAAAACTTGCCTCAGAAATGTTAGATATTCTTGAAGGTGTTGGTGCTGCGGTAAAAAAACGTGATGATACTCACCGTATGGCAGAAGCAAATAAAGCATTTGCTCATTTTGCACGCCGTGGATAATGTTCATATAATTGCTTAATATGTTATTTCAGAATTATCTGAGAAACATGTTCGTTTTTTTAACTCTATTATTTTATGCCTCGACAATATTCATTAGACCATACACGTAATATTGGAATCATGGCTCATATTGATGCCGGAAAGACAACTTTTACAGAGCGTGTTCTCTTTTACACAGGGAAAAAGCACAAAATTGGAGAAACTCATGATGGTGCTGCCGATATGGATTGGATGGAACAAGAACAAGAGCGTGGAATTACTATTACTTCTGCTGCTACAACTTGTTTTTGGCAAGATTATCGTATTAATATTATTGATACTCCAGGACACGTTGACTTTACGGTAGAAGTGGAGCGTTCACTTCGTGTGCTTGATGGTGCTGTTGCTGTATTTGATGGATCACAAGGTGTTGAACCTCAATCAGAAACCGTATGGCGTCAAGCAGATAAATATGTTGTGCCTCGTTTATGTTTTGCTAATAAAATGGATAAAACAGGAGCGGATTTTTACATGACGCTTAATTCTATTCGTGAACGTTTATCAAATAAAGCATTTCCAATTCAACTTCCAATTGGAGAAGAAGGAAGCTTTAGTGGTGTTGTTGATTTAATTGAAAAGAAAGCGTTTATCTTTAATGGGGAATACGGACAAGATATCAAAGAAATTGATATCCCAGCTGAATTGCAAGATAAAGTAGAAACATATCGCGGAGAATTGATTGAGAAAGTCGCAGAAGCAGATGATGCTATCATGGAAAAATATTTAGGTGGAGAGGAATTAACTGTTGAAGAAATTAAAAAGGCATTACGTATCCAAGTTTTATCAAACGAAATCTACCCAGTACTTTGTGGGTCAGCACTTGCAAATGTTGGTGTACAAAAGGTGCTTGATGCTGTCATCGCTTATCTTCCTTCACCAATTGATTTGGCTGATATCGAAGCATGTGATAGTGATGATTCAGAAAAGAAAGTGATGATTAAAGCAAATGATGATGAACCTTTTTCTGCGCTTGCATTTAAATTAGCAACTGATCCATTTGTTGGAAAATTAATTTTCTTTCGTGTGTATTCAGGAAAGATTAGTTCAGGAAGCTATTTAGTTAACTCACGTACAGGAAAGAAAGAACGTGTTGGGCGTATTGTGCGTTTACATGCAAATAGCCGTGAAGATGTTGATGAGGTATTTGCTGGAGAAATTGCAGCTGCGATTGGTTTAAAAGATACTATTACAGGAGATACGCTTTGTGCAGAAAATCGTCAAGTAGCTTTAGAGAATATCACATTTCCAGAGCCGGTTATTTCTGTGGCTATTGAACCAAAAACAAAACAAGATTCAGAAAAAATGGGATTGGCACTTCAAAAATTATCTGAGGAAGATCCGACATTTCGTGTGTACACTGATGAAGACACATTACAAACGATTATTGCTGGTATGGGTGAACTTCACCTGGATATCATCATCGATCGTATGAAACGTGAATTTAAAGTGGAAGCAAATGTTGGTGCCCCACAGGTTGCATATCGTGAAACGATTAAAGGAAGTGCAGAAGCTGAAGGAAAATATGTAAAACAATCAGGTGGTCGTGGACAATATGGTCATTGTTGGTTGCGTGTTGAGCCGCTTGAAGAAGGTGGCGGATATGAATTTGTTGATGAAATTAAAGGTGGTGCAATTCCAAAAGAATTTATCAACCCAATTAATAAAGGAATTAAAGAAACACTTGATCGCGGTGTTGTTGGTGGTTTTCCTATGGTTGATGTAAAAGTCACTGTATATGATGGAAGTTACCATGATGTTGATTCTTCTGAAGTTGCCTTTAAAATGGCAGGAAGTATGGCATTTTCTGCTGCTGCAAAAAAAGCAAACGCAGTTATCTTAGAGCCAATTATGAAAGTGGAAGTATCAACTCCTGAAGTAAATATGGGAGATGTGATTGGTGATATTAGTTCAAAACGTGGGCAAGTTCAAGAAATGACTGATCGTGGACAAGCAAAAGTTGTTCGTGCGATGATCCCTCTTGCAAGCATGTTCGGTTACGCAACACAACTTCGCTCAATGACTCAGGGTCGAGCAAGTTATGCAATGGAATTTGATCACTATGCTGAAGTTCCAAAAAATATTGAAAAAGAATTATCTGAAGGAAAAAAATAATCATTCAGTTCGTAAAGAAAAAAGAAGCACCGAAAGGTGTTTCTTTTTTTCTTTCTTGACAAATAGTATCATTTGGTATTAGATGTATTTGTTGTGTATAATAGATACAACAAATAAATATATGTTTATATGCAATTTAACATTCTTACAATTTTTCCAGACATGATTCATGATTATGCGACGAAAAGTATTTTAGGACGTGGGCAAGAAAAAAATGCAATACAAATTTTCCCGGTAAATATTCGTGACTTTGCGTTAGACAAAAGAAAAACAACGGATGATACACCATACGGTGGGGGAGCAGGAATGGTCATGAAAGCTGAACCAATTTTTTTAGCATTAAAAAGTGTTGATGCAATTCCATTTCGTAAGGCAGATGGTCTTTCAAAATTAAAAACAATATTTAATACAGTTGCTGGAAATAGCAAGCAGTCTTTACGACGAAAGAAAAAAACTATTTTAATGTCACCGCGTGGACAACAGTTTGATCAAGCTATGGCAGAAAAATTGAGTCATCTTGATGAGCTGACAATTATTTGTGGACGTTATGAAGGAATTGATCAACGTGTGATGGATCACATGATTGATGAGGAAGTCTCTGTGGGGCCATACGTGCTCGCTGGTGGAGAGTTAGGTGCATTAATCATTACTGAGGCCGTTTCTCGTTTAGTGCCCGATGTACTCGGGAATCCTGAGTCATTAAAAGAAGAAACACATGCACTTGATGGAGCTGAATATCCACAATATACAAAGCCTTCTGTGTATCAAGGATGGAAAGTTCCGGAAATATTATTGTCTGGTGATCACAAAAAAATTCAAGCTTGGCGTATGCAAAAAACTGAGAAAAAAAATGTTGTGGAAAAAAAATAAAAGTTATCCCCAGACCTGTGTATATTTAAGCGCTTGACAAATGTTAGATGCGTGTATATAATACTCGAGCAAGTTACGCACATGACAATATAGAAATTTCCCAAGTCCCAAAAGAAAGACTGAGATACTAGGAAAAAGAGAAACGAGTGTATGTATGAAAATCATACGTATAGCCGTTCCTCTTTTTTCTTTTGGAGAAAGAGTTGTCCTCTACAATTCACAAAACAACCATGTCACATTCACACGATGAATGTGATAAAAACAACCAGGGATGCAATCTTTTGTATCTATTCCAAAAAAAATTATAACAAGACAAGATCAACATTTGTTATGTATAACAAATGTAAAATATATTTGTCGTGATGACAAATATAACTCTTTTATTGAGAGTTTGATCCTGGCTCAGGATGAACGTTAGCGGCGTGTTTAAGGCATGCAAGTCGAGCGATCGGATCCGACTTCGGTTGGATTACGGAGCGGCAAACGGGTGAGTAACACATTGGTAACCTACCTCTAAGACAGGAATAACTCAGAGAAATCTGTGCTAATGCCTGATGGTCATAAGAGAACGAAAGTTCACTTATGTAAACCTCCGGGGCTTAGAGAGGGGCCTATGTCTGATTAGCTTGTTGGTAAGGTAAAAGCTTACCAAGGCGATGATCAGTAGCAGGCGTGAGAGCGTGACCTGCCTCACTGGGACTGAGACACTGCCCAGACTCCTACGGGAGGCTGCAGTCAAGAATATTCCACAATGGCCGAAAGGCTGATGGAGCGACGCCGCGTGCAGGAAGACGCCCTTCGGGGTGTAAACTGCTTTTATGTGGGAAGAATTTGTGACGGTACCACATGAATAAGAGGTTGCTAACTCTGTGCCAGCAGCAGCGGTAATACAGAGACCTCAAACGTTATCCGGATTCATTGGGCGTAAAGCGTCCGCAGGTGGTTTTATAAGTCAATGGTCAAATCTTAGGGCTTAACTCTGAGACTGCTAGTGATACTGTAAAACTTGAGACTGGGAGAGGCAAGCGGAACTGCAGGTGTAGTCGTAATAAGCGCTGATATCTGCAGGAACACCAAAGGCGAAGGCAGCTTGCTAGAACAGTTCTGACACTCATGGACGAAAGCGTGGGGAGCGAAGGGGATTAGATACCCCCGTAGTCCACGCTGTAAACGATGTATACTAGGTATTGGGAGTATCGACCCTCTCAGTGCCGTTGAAAAAAGCTAACGCGTTAAGTATACCGCCTGGGGAGTACGGCCGCAAGGTTAAAACTCAAAGGAATAGACGGGGACCCGCACAAGCGGTGGATCATGCGGTTTAATTCGATGATACGCGTGGAACCTTACCTGGGCTTGACATGTAGCTGCAAGCTCTCAGAAACGAGAGCCGCTTTCGAAGGTGCTACACAGGTGCTGCATGGTTGCCGTCAGCTCGTGCCGTGAGGTGTACCGTTAAGTCGGGTAACGAGCGCAACCCTCGTCGTATGTTAAATGTACATGCGAGACTGCCGGTGCAAACCGGAGGAAGGTGGGGACGACGTCAAATCAGCATGGCTCTTACGCCCAGGGCTACACGCATGATACAATGGCCAGTACAGAGGGTCGCCAAGCCGCAAGGTGGAGCTAATCCCATAAAACTGGTCTCAGTTCAGATTGCAGGCTGCAACTCGCCTGCATGAAGTTGGAATCGCTAGTAATCGCGCATCAGCCACGGCGCGATGAATACGTTCTCGGGTCTTGTACTCACCGCCCGTCATACCACGAAAGTTGGTAGTGCCCGAAGGCCCTGTATGGGGACGAAGGTAAGATCAGTGATCAGGGTAAAGTCGTAACAAGGCATCCGTAGCGGAAGCTGTGGATGGATCACCTCCTTTCTGGAGTACATTGCATGAAAGTGCAAATGCACCACTGTCGACCTATCTTTATGATAGGGGGATGTCGAGTCATTATGATTCGGGATCAAAATTATAGATATAGAGTGCGTATCCTGTTAAATTGTTTTTATCACGTTTATAGTGTGAAGCTTCGAATAGAAGACACGATATTTGTAGAGTATTATTGTCTCTATTCTTTAAAAAGCCGCCAGTATTGTCGGTTTTTTTAATTGCATGAGTTTTTTCCTTGATTATATATAAGACAGGGGATTGACGAAAAAGAGCTTTGCAATATATAATGCAATAGAGCCTGTCTATTATTATTTAAGAATATACATATATGTTTGAGGGATTACATCGCTATATTCGCTTAGCACAACGTACAGGAGATCGGCTTATTTTAGTTGATAGCCAAACCGGTGATGATATTGTACTCATGACGGTTGATCAATATGAAGAAGTTGTTGAGGCTGGGTGTTCATATGATCAATATGATGAGTGTTGTTATAAAGACGATTGTGATGAATGTTGGGAAGATGACGTATCTTTTGATGATAATACTTTTGTTGATGAAATGACAGAAGATGCTTCTTCTAATTATTTTACAGACAGAACCATGCCTGATCAAGTCCCGTCACATGTTTTTTTTGATCAATACGGTGATGATTCATTACAGTGGGATGATGAGTCAGAAGAAGATTTTCTTGCTGTACCTGAAGATGTGTTTTTTAAGGAAGAACAAGATGATGTTTTTGTGTCAACAGAAGAAACAGCCGTATTAATAGAAGAGGCACAAACATCAAAAGAAGAAGTGCCTGTTTCTGTTCAGGTCGAAGCGTTGCCACAAGCAGAGGAAGAAGCCATAGATTCTGTTGATGAATTGCAATATGAAATACCGGTTGAGCCCTTTGTTGAACAAGTTGCTCGTCTATCTATTCCGTTACAGAAAAATATACAAAAAGATACATATGAATCATTTCACGAGCAATCAAATATACCCTCATCATTTGGGCCAATTGAACCATTAATTGAAGATGATCCTGTGTTCTTAGAAGAACCTATTTAGTATTCATCTTAAGAGTAAAACAAGGTTCTCTGAGGAAAATAGTATCTTTTTTGATAAAATATTATTTTCTCAGAGAGAAAGATGTGAACAAAAAAAGAGATCTGCACTTGACGGATCTTTTTTTTTACGTTATAATGCCTCCGCGTAAAATCATTATTAATTTTCGCTATTTTTATTTTATATATACTCCCGTTGGATTACAAAATTGCATCGACCACTCGATAGCAGTGCGGGGAATGTTTTATGTTCGTATGGCAGATTTTCAAAGAACCAAGCCACACGTTAATGTTGGTACTATTGGTCACGTGGATCATGGTAAGACAACAACAACAGCTGCTATTTTAAAAGTTGCTGGAGTAAAAGGTCTTATCGCTCAAACAAAAGACGTTAGTGAAATTGACGCTGCGCCAGAAGAAAAAGCACGTGGTATTACCATTGCTACAGCACATGTAGAATATGAAACAGATGCACGCCATTATGCACACGTTGACTGTCCAGGTCATGCTGATTATGTTAAAAACATGATTACAGGTGCAGCGCAAATGGATGGTGCTATTCTCGTTGTTTCAGCAGCGGACGGTCCGATGCCACAGACACGTGAACACATCTTACTTGCTCGTCAAGTTGGTGTACCTCACATTGTTGTGTTCTTAAACAAAGTTGATCAAGTAGCAGATGCTGAATTGATTGATCTTGTTGAAGAAGAAATTCGTGATCTTTTGAAAAAATATGAATTTCCAGGAGACGAAACTCCTATTATTCGTGGATCAGCATTAAAAGCACTTGAAAATCCTGAGGATGACGCATGTGCTCAACCAATCATGGATTTATTAAAAGCATTAGATGAATATATTCCCTTACCACAACGTGATCTTGATAAAGATTTCTTAATGCCAATTGAAGATGTATTTTCAATTGAAGGGCGTGGAACAGTAGTTACTGGTCGTATTGATCGTGGTATTGTTAAAGTTGGTGAAGAAGTTGAGCTTGTTGGTATGGGTGCTGAAACAACAAAAACAACCGTAACTGGTGTTGAAATGTTTAATAAATCTCTTGCACAAGGACAAGCTGGAGACAATGCTGGTATTCTTCTTCGTGGTATTAAAAAAGATGATGTTGAACGTGGACAAGTTCTTGCTAAACCAGGAACAATTACTCCACATACTGAATTTGAAGCGAAAGTATACGCACTAACTAAAGAAGAAGGTGGGCGTCATAAACCATTCTTTAATGGATATAAACCACAATTTTATATTCGTACAACAGACGTAACTGGTGATGTTACATTGCCAGCAGGAACTGAAATGGTAATGCCAGGTGATACTGTAAATGTAACAGTTAAATTAATTGTTCCAGTAGCTATGCAAGAAAACTTGCGTTTTGCTATCCGTGAGGGTGGTAGAACTGTTGGTGCTGGTGCAGTAACAAAAATCATTCAATAACATGACGTCAACACACGGGGGGCTTTCCCCGTGTGTTTTTGTTCTTTAATTATGCTATTTATATGACAAGTACAAAGGAAAAAACTGTAATTGAAACTGGGTCAGCTGGCCCAAAGATTCGTATTAAAATTCGTGCATACGATAATAAAATTATCGATAGTGCAACAAAAATTATTATTGATACCGCAGAAAGAAATAATGCGAAGGTGATTGGACCTGTTCCACTTCCTACAGAAGTAAACAAGTTTAGTGTCGGACGTTCTACCTTTGTTCACAAAACAGCATCAGAACAATATGAAATGCGTACACATAAACGTTTAGTAGATATTGTAAACTCTACCCCAAAAGCAATTGATGCACTCATGAACTTGAATTTACCAAGTGGTGTAGACATTGCTATTAAAATGATGTAGTTTTTGGCAGTCATGTGGATAACACAGAGAGTAAAAGCTTGACAGATGGCGTAAAATATTATAAAATAGCGCCAATGTACTAGACACACATAGTTGTTCAGCAGATAAGATTTTCCTCGTTGTGAGGAGAAAAACATTTGAAACGCAATATACGTGTGTAACAAATAAATAAATGATGAGCAATCTATTTAATTTACAATAGATGTTTACATTCGTGTCTAGAAAGCTAGAAGAACATTCTCAAACGTTATACCATCTACATGATGCATTGAGAAGTACTTCTAGTTTTTTATATTCGATTGATCAGGTTGGTTTCTCTATGAAATTTATTCTTGGAACAAAAAAAAGCATGACACAGGTTTTCCGCGAAGATGGAACGGTTGTTCCGGTTACTCGCGTACACGCAGGACCTTGTGTTGTGACACAAATTAAAACAAAAGAAAAAAGTGACCTTGTAAATGCTGTTCAAATTGGTTTTGGTGAGCAAAAAGCTTTCCGATTATCAAAAGCTGCACAAGGACATTTAAAAGGATTAGCTACTGTGAGATACATGCGTGATATCAAAACAGGTGATGTTGATCAAGGGTTAAAACGTGGTGATACATATACTGTTAGTGTGTTTACTGAAGGAGAAAAAGTACAAGTCACAGGTACATCAAAAGGAAAAGGTTTCCAAGGTGTGGTTAAGCGTCATGGGTTTCGGGGTAGTCCTGCGTCTCATGGTCATAAAGACCAACTACGTATGCCTGGTTCTATTGGTGCAACTGGTCCAGCTCGTGTTTTTAAAGGGACACGTATGGGTGGGCACATGGGAGTTGACCAAGTAACAGTAAAGAATTTAGAAATTATTGCTGTTGATGAAGAAAACAATGAACTTTTAATTAAGGGTGCTATCCCAGGAGCACGTGGTGGCTTACTTGTCATCTCAACTTCTGAAGGAGCTATTGAGATTGCAACAGTAGAAGAAGCACCAGCACAAAAAGATGCACAGGAAGAAGTAGAGGTATCAAAAGATACAGAAGTCGACGTTCCTGCATCTGAAGAAAAAAAAGATAACTAAGAATACGTATGCCTACTGTAGCGGTTTACAATCAACAAGGAAAAAAACAAGGGGATGTTGCATTAGATGATGCGGTATTTGGTGTACGTAACAATGCAACACTTGTTCATCAAGTGTACCTTGCTATCGAAGCAAATGCTCGAGAACCATGGGCACATAGTAAAGACAGAAGTGAAGTTCGTGGTGGTGGAAAAAAACCATGGAAACAAAAAGGAACAGGACGAGCTCGTCATGGATCTATTCGCTCACCGTTGTGGGCTGGTGGTGGTGTGACATTTGGTCCACGTAATGTTCGAAATTACAAACAAAAAATTAATAAAAAAATGCGTCGTCAAGCTGTGCGTGTCTGTTTATCAGGTAAAGTACAGGATGAATCATTATTGGTACTTGAAGGATTGGATATTTCAGGAAAAACAAGAGAAATGGCAACGTTACGCCAAGCATTACCTGGAGCAGGAAAAAGCACAATCATCTTAGTCGATCAAGTGACCGATGCATTATTTTTAGCAACAAGAAATATTCCTAAATTGCATCTACAACGGGTGCAAGATGTGAATGTTGTTGACTTGCTTCATCATCAATATGTTCTTGTAACAAAAGATGCTGCAGCAGCACTTGTAAAACAATTAGCATAATGGAATAATATGGGATTGTTAAACAAAACAAAAAAAACAAAAGATGAAGCAGTAACAGCTGAAATTGTTGAAAAGAAAACAAAGAAAGTTGTCGCAAAAAAGACAGCAAATGCTTCTGTTGATACTCTTCATATTTTAAAACGTCCAATGTTGAGTGAAAAAACGACAGGACAAGAATCTATTGGGCAATATTCATTTATTGTTGCAAAAGATACAAATAAAATTGAAGTTAAAAAAGCGGTCGAATATGTGTATGGTGTTCGTCCAACACGAGTAAATATGGTGAATGTCGAAGGAAAGCAAACACGCTCTGGTCGATTTGCTGGTCGCCGTTCAGATTATAAAAAAGCAATCGTTTTTTTACCAAAAGGAAAACGTATCGATATTCATGAAGGTGTGTAATTGACCTATCAATTATAAAAGTTCTATGGCAGTGAAAGTCTACAAACCAACAACTCCAGGACGACGTAAAGCAAGTGTGCAAGATTTTTCTGATATTACAAAAAAACGTCCAGAAAAGTCATTGACAAAACGTTTAAAACGTCATTCAGGAAGAAATAATACAGGACAGATTACCGTTCGTCATCGTGGTGGCGGGGTAAAACGATTATATCGTATAATCGATTTTGCACGACAAAACTTTGATGTAGAAGGAACTGTTATTGCTGTTGAGTATGATCCAAACCGTGGTCCACGTATCTTGCTTGTAGAATATAGTCCAAATAATAAGGCATATATTCTTGCGTACGAAGGAGCAAAGGTTGGAGATAAGGTACTCTCATCAAAAGCGAGTATTGAGCCTATTCCTGGTGCACGTATGCCACTCGAGCATATTCCAGTAGGAATGTTTATTTACAATATTGAGATGTCACTTGGTGCTGGTGGCCGACTCGTGCGTGGTGCAGGACTTGCCGCACAATTACAAGCGGTAGAAGGAAAGTATGCACAAATTAAATTACCATCTGGTGAAATGAGATTGATTTTAAAAGGATGTCTTGCGACAGTTGGTCGTGTTGGAAATTCAGATTATCGTCTTGTGCGTTTAGGAAAAGCAGGAAGAAAAAGATATAAAGGTTGGAGACCTGTGGTAAAAGGAAAGAACATGAATCCTGTTGATCATCCACATGGTGGTGGTGAGGGACACAGCCCTATTGGGCTAAAAGGTGGTCCAAAAACTCCATGGGGTAAAAAAGCATTAGGACTCAAAACAAGAAAACGCAAAGCAAGTGATAAAATGATTATTAAATCACGAAAGCGTAAGAAATAATTTACTACCAGTATATGTCACGAAGTTTAAAAAAAGGGCCATATATTGATGCTAAGCTTGCGAAAAAAGTAGCACAAGTGAAAGCATCTGGCAAGAATAGTCCAGTTAAAACATGGGCACGTGCCTCAACTATTACTCCAGAAATGGTCGGAATGAGTTTTTCGGTACATAATGGAAAAGAATTTTTAGAAGTACTTGTTGATGAAAATATGGTTGGACATAAGCTCGGAGAGTTTGCGCCAACAAGAAAGTTTATCCGCCATGGTGGTAAAATGGCAAAGGTTCAAGCAAAGAGTTAATTGATTGATGTACTATGACTACTATGCAAACAAAAGCCACATTAAGAAATTTACGCACTTCACCAAGAAAGGTTCGGTTGCTTATTGATCTTGTCCGTGGTAAACAAGTACAAGATGCATTATTGCAGCTTCAATTTTCAAAAAAATCTGCGGCAAAATCAGTGAAGAAGTTGATAGAGTCAGCAATCGCAAACGCAAAGCATAATCATAAAATCAAAGAAGATTCATTGGTTATTTCTACTGCATTTGTTGATGAAGGTCCTACGATGAAACGATGGCAACCACGTGCATTTGGTCGTGCATTTGTTATTCGTAAACGAACTTCCCATATTACAGTTGTATTGACAGGAGAAGTTGATGCTGTTGCAGTAGAAAAAGAAAAAAAAGAAGCACAAAAAGAAAAGGTTGAAAAAAAAGAAAGTAAAAAAGTAGATGCTCCTGCAAAAAAAGCAGTAAGTATTACAAAAAAAGAAGCTACTAAGAAATAATCTGGGAAACCTTATTTGCTATGGGACATAAAGTTCATCCAAAAATTTATCGCACACCAGTTATTTATACGTGGGATTCTCGCTGGTTTGCCAAAAAAGATTATGCGACTTTTACTGAACAAGATTTAGCTATTCGCGAATATCTTGGAAAAAAGTTTCGTGATGCATTAATTGATGCTATTAGTGTTGAGCGAAGTCCAAAAAACGTTACAGTAACTATTTTGGCAGCAAAACCAGGGTATATCATTGGTCGAAGTGGGCAAGGGTTAGATACCATTCGTAAATATATTGAGCGTAAAATTCTTCAAATGCAATTTAAAGTAAAATTGCAAATTCGGGAAGTTTCAAATCCAGCATTGTCAGCTGAAGTTGTGGCTCAAAATATTGCAGTAGACATTGAACGTCGTGTTGCATTCCGTCGTATCATGAAACGATCAATTGATCGTGTTATGAAAGCTGGTGCACAAGGGGTAAAAATCAAATTGTCAGGTCGATTAAATGGAGTAGATATTGCTCGTACAGAGACATTATCACAAGGAACTGTTCCATTGATTACTCTTCGAAGTGATGTAGATTACTCATTGATTGAAGCTCGCACTATTTATGGAGCAATCGGTGTAAAAGTTTGGATTTGTCGTGGTCAGGTATTTGGAAGAAAAGACAAGTTTGAAGAAACAAAATCTGCTGACTCTTCTAATAAAAAACGGTCAGCACGACCAAGACCACAAAGACAAAAATAATGTTTCTATATGTTATTACCAAAAAAAGTAAAACACAGAAAATGGCATAAGTTGCGTAGACGCAATAAAGGTGTCGCGACAAGAATAAATACTGTTGATTTTGGCAGTTTTGGTCTGGTTAGCACTTCTCATGCTTGGGTAAGTTCACGACAAATCGAATCAGCTCGTCGTGTCTTAACACGCTACATTCGTAGAAGTGGAAAAATATGGATTCGTATCTTTCCTGATCGACCAGTAACAAAAAAAGGATCTGAAGTTCCTATGGGTGGAGGAAAAGGTGCGCCTGATTATTATGTGACAACAGTAAAACCAGGAACCGTCCTATTTGAAATGGAAGGAATTTCTGAGGAAGTGGCAAGAAATGCATTAATACTCGCATCACATAAACTCCCCTTAAAAGCTCGTTTTGTTAAAAAAGTATAATCGTGCGTTATGGACTTTGCAGATATTCAACAAAAACCAATAAAAGAATTGCTGGAATTATTGCAAGAAAAGCGTGAAGAACTTCGTGTTCTTACCTTTAAGGCAAGTGAACGTCAATTAAAAACGGTTCATGCAATCCAAAATAGTAAACGCGTTATTGCACAAATACTTACTGCTATTGCAACACAAAAAGCAGAAGCAGAAAGCAAGATGACTAACGCATAAGTATGTCTATGGCTAATAAAACACAAGACAATTCAAAAACAGAAGTGGTGAAACGTCAATTAACGGGTACTGTTTATGGTGCCGCAGAAGATAAAACGATTCATGTTTCTGTGAGAACAAAAAAAATGGACACAAAATATCGCAAGCAATATTGGAGTACCAAAAAATATGCGGTACATGATGAAAAAAACACCGCACATGTTGGAGATGTTGTCTTGTTTCAAGAATCTAGACCATATAGTAAAACGAAAACATGGTCTTTGGTGAAAGTTTTAGAAAACGCATTGTAATTTTTGGAATATGATTCAACATAGAAGTATGTTAAAAGTCGCTGACAATAGTGGCGCTAAAAAATTAATGTGTATTCGTGTGCTTGGTGGATATAAAAAACGCTTTGCAACTATTGGTAATGTTATTACCTGCACCGTAAAAGAAGCCGTTCCAAGAGGGGGAGTGAAAAAAGGTGAAGTTGTGCATGCTGTTATTGTTCGTCAACGAAAAGAAGTAAGAAGAAAGGACGGCACATATATCCGTTTTGACGAGAATGCAGCGGTTATTATTGATAAACAGTCAAAGGAACCAAAAGGAACACGTATTTTTGGGCCTGTTGCAAGAGAGTTGCGACAAAGCTATCAAAAAATTGTTTCTCTTGCTCCAGAGGTACTCTAGTTGAGTGCTATCAAATAATAAATGTATTATGAAGATTAAAACAGGTGACAACGTTATCGTCATTAGTGGAAAAAATAAAGGAACTACTGGAAAAGTTGTCCAAGTAATCTGGCATCCACGAAAAGAAGCACATTATGTGGTGATTGATGGTGTAAATATGCGTAAAAAGCATATCCGTTCAGGTCGACACGGAGAAGGGCAAATTATTGAATTGCCTGGACCAATACACATGAGCAACGTAATGTTTGTAGAAAAATCTGGCAAACCAACACGCGTAGGATATAAGCAAGAAGGAACGACAAAAAAACGTGTTGCCAAAGTCAGTGGGGAATTTATTGATTAATTCAAATCCCATTAGTTTGATTGTATGGAATCAGTATTATATACACAATATAAAAAGGAGATCGTTCCAGCACTCCAAGAAGAACTCGGTATTAAAAACATCATGGATGTTCCAAAAATGAGTAAAATTGTTGTGAATGTTGGATATGGTCGTCACACGAAAGATAAAAATTTTATCGAGAATGTTGAAGCAACACTTCGTGCGATTACTGGACAAAAACCAGTGCATAATCTTGCAAAGAAATCTATTTCAAATTTCAAGATTCGTGAAGGTGCTGATGTTGGAATGTCTGTTACAATTCGTGGAGTACAAATGTATGAATTTTTATATAAATTAGTACACCTTGCTTTTCCACGTGTTCGTGATTTTCGTGGTATTTCAGTAAAAGGATTTGATCGAAAAGGAAATTATTCATTTGGCTTAAAAGAAAGTATTACATTTCCTGAAGTAAATGTAGGAAGTGCAGATGGAGTACATGGATTGCAAGTCGTGATGAGTACTACGGCAAAAACAAAAGAAGAAGGCATCGCGCTATTGAAAAAAATGGGTTTACCATTTCATGATGCTTAATTTTACGAATTATGGCAACAAAAGCACAAATCGCAAAATCTAACAAAAACCAAAAATACAGTACAAGAAAAGTTAATCGATGTTTCCGTTGTGGAAGACGTCGTGGTTTTCTCGGTCGATTTAAACTGTGTCGTATTTGTTTTAGAGAATTAGCAAACAAAGGTTTACTACCAGGTGTACGTAAATCAAGTTGGTAATTAATTATTCATTGAGTAATCACATTTAGTTTGGTATGTTTACAGATCCAATTGCAGACATGCTCACGCGTATCCGAAATGCGTACATGGCGAAGAAAAGATCAGTCATGATCCCTGCATCAAAAACGAAAAAACGTATTGCAGAGGTGCTTCAAGCTGAAGGATATGTTGGTGCTATCACCGTACAAGATGGTACACCAGCAATGCTAGTCGTTGAGTTAAAATATGATGGCGTACGTCCGTTTATTCAATCACTTATTCGTGAAAGTAAACCAGGACACCGCATGTACAGAAAAGCAGATGAATTGCCACGAATTTTGAATGATTATGGTATTGCTATTGTCTCAACATCACAGGGAATTATGACCAACAAAGATGCGAAGAAAAAAGGCATCGGCGGAGAAGTTATTTGTTCTCTCTATTAATATATTTTGTCCATTAAGTTCGTTGTTTGGGGTTCATTGTGTAATACTATATTATATATATTACGCAGAGAACTCTAAACAAGATGCTACAAACTTAATAACTACAAAGTATTGTATTACATAAATATGGATAAAATATTGAACAACTTCAATCTATTTTATTCCATCACACAATAAAACTTTATAATATGTCTCGTATTGGAAAACAAACAATTGAGATTCCACAAGGTGTAACAGTTTCTGTTGCAGAAGGGTCAGTCGCTGTGAAGGGACCAAAAGGAGAATTGAATCGTATATTGAATTCTCTCGTTACTGTTGTTCTTACTGATAATGTTGTGACTGTGGATGTTGCAAATAAAGAAGATAAGAAGGAACGAGCACTTTGGGGAACATTTGCATCACATATTAAAAATATGGTTATTGGTGTTACTGAAGGGTTTAAAAAACAATTGGAGATTAATGGAGTTGGATACCGTGTAGCAATGCAAGGTAAAGACCTCAAGGTGGAAGCAGGGTATTCTCACCCAGTAATCTATAAGATGCCTGAAGGAATTATCGCTTCTACTGAAAAAAATCTTATTACCCTTGAAAGTAGTGATAAAGAGTTATTAGGACGTATTGCATCAGAAATTCGTTCAATTAGAAAACCAGAGCCATATAAAGGAAAAGGGATTAAATATGTTGATGAAGTTATTCGTCGTAAAGCCGGGAAAACTGCTAAGGCAGCTGGCTAATCTGATAAAATCATATGGCTAAGAAATTGACAAAATCACAACAAAGAAAACGTCGCCACGCACGTGTTCGAGCTAAAATATCTGGAACAGCTGCGCGTCCAAGATTACATGTTCAAAGAACATTGACATCTATTTACGCACAGTTAATTGATGATATTAATGGAAAAACACTTGTTGCTGTTCATAGTAAAAAGGTTGGAACAGTTGATGCTGGTGAGAGAAAAGGCAAAATCGCTGTAGCTTATGCTGTAGGATCTGCTTTAGCAGCAGTAGCAAAAGACGCTGGTATTACAACCGTGGTATTTGATCGCGGTGGAAATATCTTTACTGGACGTGTACAGGCTGTCGCCGATGGTGCACGTGATGGTGGTCTTATATTTTAACCATTATTAAATTAATATCCTATGCCGAAAGGACGAGGAAAATTTAAACAAAAAAAAGAAAAACCAGAGTTTGATCAACAAATTGTTGATCTTGCACGTGTTACTCGTGTAACAGAAGGCGGGAAACAATTAAGTTTTCGTGTCTGTATTATTATCGGGAATAGAAAAGGACGTGTAGGCTATGGTGTTGCTAAAGGAAAAGATGTTCAAATTGCTGTTGAAAAAGCGGTTCGTCAAGCAAGTAAAAACATTATGACTATTCCTTTGGTTGAGGAAACCGTTCCTCATCGTGTTGAAGCAAAATTCAAAGCAGCAAAAGTAATGATTCAACCTGCTCCAAAAGGATCTGGTATCATTGCAGGTGGTGCAACGCGCATTATTCTAGAAATGGCTGGTGTGCCGAATGCTTCATCAAAGTCACTTGGAAAAACAACAAATAAATTGACAAATGTTTTAGCCACTTTTAAGGCATTGCAATCTTTTCTTCCTGCCGCAGTAAAAGCAGCACAGGTACGTGAAGCAAACGCAGCAGATAAGAAATCTGTGCGAAATGTTGTTGCAGAAACAGAAAAAAAAGAGGCTAAAAAAGAAGTGTCACCCAAGAAAAAAGTTGTGAAAAAAGTAATATCTGCTTCTACTAAAGCGCCAGCAGAAAATAAAAAAGCTTAATTTAGTATTTTGTGTATGACTATTTCAGCACATACAATTCAATCAACAAAAGGAACTCGTCGATCAAGTAAACGTCTTGGTCGTGGAAATGGTTCTGGAAAAGGAACTTATGCTGCTCGTGGATTAAAAGGACAGCGTTCTCGTTCAGGTGGAAAAGGCGGATTACAGAGAATTGGATTTAAAGCATCATTACAAAAAATTCCAAAATTACGTGGATTTAAAAGTCTTAGCGTAAGAAAAGAAGTGGTAACACTTGAAACACTTAATCGTGTTTGTACGGAAAATGATGTAGTGACCCCTTTATTTTTGCATAAAAAAGGGATTATTGATCATCCTCAAAAAGGTGTAAAAATTGTTGCAACTGGAGCATTAAATAAAAAATTGACAATTAAAGATTGTCTTGCATCAAAAGGAGCACTTAAAAAAATTGAAGCGGCGGGTGGGCAATTAGTCTTCTAACCCCACGCTTCTTTTTTTTGTGTGAGAATATTGCATAAAGTAGCGAGAGCTGATATGCTATAGATCTGGTGTCTTTTTATGACACATTGTTCATCCCCAAGCAGAGGGGAAATAAATTATTTTGTTATGTGGGAAAAAGTAAAACGTATTTGGCATATCAAAGATTTACGTCAGAGCATTTTATTTGTGCTTGGTATGTTGGTGTTGTTCCGTCTTGCTGCACATGTTCCTGTTCCTGGTGTAAATGCAGAAGCATTACAGCAGTTTTTAGCAGGAAATGAAATCTTAGGATTATTGAATATTTTTTCTGGTGGAACACTTGAAAACTTTTCAGTAGTGATGCTTGGCGTTGCACCATATATTACTGCTTCAATTATTTTCCAATTACTGCAAATGGTTATTCCACAATTGGAAGAGTTAGCAAATGAAGGAGAGTCAGGGCAACAAAAAATTCAAATGTATACTCGTTTATCTACGGTACCACTTGCATTGCTTCAATCATTTGGATTGATTCAATTGCTTCGTCAATCTCAAGGAAATATTTTACCAGATGTTACATTTTGGACGTATGTCAGTATTATGGTTACGACTACTGCTGGTACGGTGTTTCTTATGTGGGTTGGTGAGCTTATTACAGAAAAACGAATTGGAAATGGTATTTCATTGTTAATTTTTGCTGGAATTATTTCAGCATTGCCACAAGCAGTGAGTACTGCTGTGATTAACTATACTCCTTCAGATCTCTACACATATATTTTATTTTTAGCAGTAGCTATTGTAACAATTGTTGGTGTGGTCATTATTAATGAGGGGCAAAGAAATATCCCAGTAAATTATGCAAAACGATTAATTGGAACGAAAACATTTGGTGGAAGTACGAGTAACTTACCGTTGCGTGTAAATACTGCAGGTGTTATTCCAATTATCTTTGCTATTTCTGTTGTATTGTTTCCGTCAATGATTGCACAATTTTTTGTAAATAACGAAGGATTGTTAGGTAATGTTGCACGTGGGATAGTACAGATATTTCAAAATCAAACATTTTATAGTATTGTGTACTTTGTCTTTGTATTTGGATTTACTTATTTTTATACTGCGGTTGTCTTTAAACCACAAAAAATGGCAGAAAACCTTCAACGACAAGGTGGATTTATTCCAGGTATTCGTCCAGGAAAAGAAACCGAAAAATATTTGGGAACAATCATGTCTCGATTAGTATTTACTGGAGCGACTTTCTTAGGTTTAATTGCGGTGATGCCGTTTATTTTACAAGCGTTTACCGGAACACAAGCTCTTGCAATTGGTGGAACAAGTCTGTTAATTGTGGTGAGTGTTGCGATTGATATTACAAAGCAAATTGAAGCGCAACTTACCTTACATCAATACGATCGTCTCTAATATAATATGTATGTTGTTTAATAAATCCTGGGAAATCCCAGGATTTATTGCTTGTCAATATGATGTGTTTTTGGTATATTAGATTTGTTAAATAAGTATATTATAGATCTCTTAATTGTTATTTATGAAAAAAGTTATTATTCTTTTAGGTATTCCAGGAAGTGGAAAAGGAACGCAAGCAAGGCGTATGACAGAAGATTTTTCATATGGTCATATTTCTACTGGTGATTTACTTCGCGCACTCGATGCTGATGATCAGGCTGACTCTGCAGACAAGCAATTGCTTGCAGATATGAAATCTGGAAACTTAGTTGCAGATACGTTGATTTATAAATTAGCCTTTCGCGCTATTTCTGAGTATCTTTCTGAAGGAAAGGGTATTTTGCTTGATGGTGCTATTCGGACTGTTGAACAAGCGCAAGCATATCAAGAATTTTTTAAAGAGCAGGGGGTTGAACATGAAGTGGTTGCTATTGAGATGACTTTATCTGATGATACAGCATGGAAACGTTTAACAAAAAGAAAAGTGTGTGAAGAATGTGGATATATTTTGCCATATTCTCCAGATAATGAAAAAAAGACTGATTGTCCTGATTGTCAAGGAAATTTAATTGTTCGCAGTGATGACAATCCTGATATTATTAAAAAAAGATTAGAGGAACAAGGAAATGCAGCTTTGGCTCCTATTGTTTTATTTTATAAAGAACAAGGTGTACTAGTACAAGTCAATGGAGAGCAATCTATTGATGCAGTAGATCAAGATGTTCGTCAATTACTTGGAGTATAATATGGGATTTATTAAAGATAAACAAGCCATTGATCGTTTGATCGAGGGGGGTAAAATTTTAGGAGAAATTTTAGAGACAATCAGTGAAATGGTTATGCCAGGTGCAAACGCTTTTGATATAGATGCTGAAGCTGAGCGTCTTATTTTGGCTGCTGGTGGTCGTCCTGCTTTTAAGGGGTACCGTTCTTCAAGAAGAGATCCAAAATTTCCTTCAACAATTTGTGCTTCACTTAACGAAGAGATTGTTCATGGTATTGCAACAAAAGATAAGGTATTTAAGGAAGGTGATATTTTTAGTATAGACATTGGCATGCAATGGCCTGTTAATTCTGGAGAAGGAAGACAAGGTAATGGATTTTTTACTGATACTGCAATTACTGTGGCTGTCGGAAGTATTTCACCTAAGGCACAAGCGTTAATGGATGCGACAAAAGCTTCGCTTGAATTAGCTATAGATCAGGTACAAATAGGGCGTGCTATTTCAGATATCGGGAAAGTTGTAGAAAATTATATTCATCCAAAAGGGTATGGCATTGTAAGAGATTTGGTTGGGCATGGTGTTGGGTATGCTGTGCATGAAGAACCACGTATCCCTAATTATTATGAACCAGAACTAGATACATGGAAGATTGAGCATGGTGCAGTGCTTGCTATTGAGCCGATGATTACTGAAGGAAAATATCATATTACCGTAGCTGATGATGGTTGGAGTATTTCAACGGTAGATAAAAAATTATCAGCACATTTTGAACATACAATTATTGCCACAGAAGATGGACCACTAGTTGTAACAAGACGGCCAAAAGAATTAGCACAAATGTCTTAATGTTATGAATATCTTAGCTATTGATCATGGAGAAAAACGTATTGGACTTGCTTGGGCACGAGTAGGACTTGATCTTGTTTTACCCTATGGAAAAATAGAAGAATATGAAGAAGATAAGCAAATACAAGCATTGGTATCATTAATCAAAAAAGAGAGTATTAATTTGCTTGTTATTGGTCTTCCTGTGCAAGTAGATGGTGGTGGAGAAACTGATCATAGTAAAAAGATTCGAGCATTTGGAGAGCAGATGAAAAAACATATTGATATTCCTGTTTTTTTTGAAGATGAGCGGTTTACATCGCAACAAGCTGATGCAATGGGTGGAGATGTTAGTCGAGACGAAAAATCTGCAATGGTAATATTACAATCGTATTTAGATAACATGTAATAATGTGATTTCATTCATCAATAGTTGATATATTTCAGTTAGTGAGTAGAGCATATGGATGCAATTATTCTTAAGCGAAAAGATATTCGTGAGTATGATCAAATTGTTACATGCTTAACTGATCATTTTGGTAAGCAAGAATATCTTATTCGTGGGGTAAAAAAGATTGTTAGTAAAAATGCGGCTCATATTGAGCCGTGTTCTGTTGTTGATATGGAGTTTGTTTCTGCCAAAAGTGGTGATATGCTGACGACTGTATATACTACTCAATATTTTTCTCATGTAAAAAAAGATTATATAAAGCGTTTGGTTGCAGATATGTTGCTTACACTTGTAGATATGTGCACAACAACTGGAGAAGATCTTACCGTATATCCGTTATTACTTGAAACTTTGGACATATTGAATACAAAAAGACCTTTGCTTGATCCTGTGTATTTTATTGATCGATTTGTGTTGTATTTGGGTAAAGCTGTGGGTATTTCTCCCGTATTAGAGGCCTGTTGTATTTGTAAAAGTAATAAAAAAGATGACACAGAATATATTCTTTCTATAAAACAGGGAGGTATTTGCTGTCGTTCTTGTGTACCTCTTGAGGGGGCTATTTATCCATTTTGTGCTGAGTATAGGACTATTTTGACTATGAGTACCTGTAACATGTCTTTAAGACAACAAGGGCTGTTTCATGCGTATTTGCATCATCATATGTCTTTTCATTCACCACAGTCGATCCCAGATTGGGGAAATATTAAAAAATGGCTTAACGTAGCTGATTTGTGCATAATTGAGACTTGACAGAATTTGCTAATTGTTATATAGTATGCGTACTTGATTTTTCTTATATACCTGTTTATGTCACAAGATAATTTGATTAAACTACAATGTACAGAGTGTAAACGTATTAACTACTTTGTTAATAAGAATACCAAAAAGTTAAAAGAGCGTATTGAGCTTAAAAAACATTGTAAATTTTGTAAGGTACATACCTTGCATAAAGAAACAAAATAAGTTAAAATAATCCCGAAAATACTTCGGGATTGTTACTTATATAGGGATGTTGTATAATATGTAGTATTAGATCTTTAATTTTATCACTCGTGAGTGATAGGATAATTATACGTAATATAAATGGAAGATCTTTAAGGAAAAAAATAAAGATGGGCGTGTTGTATAGTGGCAGTACAGGGGTCTCCAAAACCTCTAGCGGGGGTTCGATTCCCTCCACGCCTGCTAAAAAATAATGGCAATAATAGCCTTATTTTTTTATCATAATATATTATTTGAAATTATTTAATAAAGCCTTTTATATGGAAACAAAAGATGCAAATGGAAAAGTATTGCAAGATGGTGATAGTGTGCAGTTGATTAAAGATTTAAAAGTAAAAGGATCAACAACGACACTAAAAGTTGGGCATGTGATAAAAAAAATAAAATTAACAGATGATCCCGGTGCTATTGAGTGTAAGGAAGGTCGATCAACCTTTGTATTAAAAACATGTTTTTTAAAGAAGCGGAAGTAGCACTTGCTATAAATAGTATAGACTGAGTATACTATATATACCTCTATGAAAAAAATAGTTCAGACAATAAAAAAACAGTGGGCGCAAGTGCTTGCTGTTTTTGTATTTATTTTTTTTATTGGTAGTCGTTTGTGGATGTATGTTCGTTATGGGGCGGCTGGATTTGGATATGATACAGGAATTTATCGGCATTATATTCGTGGATATTTTGAGCGTTTTGGTGACAATACCATTGAGCCATTTGGTTTTTCCTCTTTTTCGAATGCTTTGCATTTTTTAGGAAATTCTACAGATAACATTTTGTTTTTTTGGTACATGTTTATAGGTGTCATACTCGGTATTCTTTTTTATACGGTGGTACAGCTATATACAAAAAATAAAAATACTGCACTGATTGCTTTCATTCTTTTTTCCACCTCTATTGTACAATTTGAATTTTTTTGGTGGTTTTATTATAGAAATACTCTTGGATTATTTTTTGTATTATTATCATTTATTTTTTTGTATTATCGTTCATATTTGCTTATCTTAACTCTTTTGGTAATTGGAACGATTCATCCATTGTCTCTTATCCCAATAGGACTGATGCTTATTATTCAGTGTATTTTTGATAAAGAGAAAAGAACATATTTATTTATCAGTGGGGGAGTGGCTTTATTTGCTATTTTATTATTAAACATACAAGAGATAAAAGGTTATGCATCGTTGTTATTTCAAAAAGATGTGTATGTTGATGATTTAGCAAAACAAAATGAAGGTGAGTTTACTGGGCAATTTATTTCTTTAGCATTTTATGTTCGGGTGGCATTTATATATATTATCTTTGGGTTATTAGGCGTTGTGTATTACTTTAAAAAATATAAAGAATTGGGATTATTTTTGGTGATAAATGCTATTCTTTTTGCTTTAGGGATATTATTTTATCGTCGATTTATTATATTTTTTGATATTGCTGCCTTATTTTTTGCCTCTGTCTTTTTATCTCATCTTTTAGAAAAAAGTAAACAAAGTCAATATGTAAAAGTTGTGAGTATATTGTTTTTTGCTCTATTATTTTTTCAGCAAATTCGCTATATTGCAGATAAACGTCCATTAGTGCGACCGTTAGATGTACGCAATGTTGAATCAATTGATCAGCTTATCTCAAGCGATGCATATATCTTAACGATTAACTCTCATTACGCTCCTTGGTTGCAAGGATTTACGACGAAGGATATTATTGCTCCTGGAATGTTTGAGCATGATCAGTGGACGTTTTCTCAGTGGGAGCAATTTTGGTATAGTCCATATAGTGAAGATCGCCTATCTTTATTAGCACTATATAGTAAAGACATCTATATATTTATTGGAGATAAGGATCGTACATTTATTTCTATATTAGAAAGTGATGAGCATTTTATTCCTATAACAGCATATTTATGGCGGGTATCTTTATAAGTATATGTGTTATTCTCATATTAGGTGTTGGAACATTATTTGTGTTCGAACGTCGTTTATTGAAGACTTCTTTATTAGAACGAGTTGTGCTTGTGTTTTCTACTGGTTTACTTATGTTGATAAGTATATTTATTTTATTATTTTGAGTAATATATTTTACGGTATAAAAATAGAGTCATATCGACTCTATTTTTATGTGTACTATTATCTTGAATATGTTCCGCTTAATGTTGTTTGATCAAGAATATGTCCCTTCATAGCTTTGAGGAGAGCTGCTTTGTTGGCTCCTGATGCTAAATCAAGTTTTGCATCAAGTGCATAGAGTTTAAACATATAGCGGTGAGTTCCTGATGGGGGGCATGGGCCACCATAGCTAGTTTTACCAAAATCATTTTTTCCTTGTACGGCTCCTTTTGGTACGGTTTGTGTAAGGATGGTGTTTGTGCCCGGTGAAATATTCCATACGAGCCAGTGAACCCAATCACCTGCAGGTGCATCAGGGTCATCAACGATAAGTGCGAAGCCTTTTGTTTCAGCGGGGGCTGTGGGGATCGCGAGTGGTGGATTAATATCTGTTCCATCACAGGTATATACTGCTGGTATCGCTTGTCCTTCTGTAAATGCTTCAGAACTTAAAGTGAGAGGAATTTTTTCTGCTATTACAGGAATATCTTCTTTTACTTCAATTTCTTTTTCTTCTATTGGCATAGGTGTTGGTTCAGGAGTAAGAGTTGTCGTTGGTTTTATTGGTTTCGTTGGACCACATCCTGCAAGTAATAATAAGAGGCTAAGTGATAAAAAAATTTTGTGCATAAAAAATAGCTATGTAAATTATATCTATAGTGTAACAATTTTTTTCTTATCTGTATATATGGTATACTAGAGATACTATGAAATATCGTATTTATGTTGGCACGTGGTCAATAAGCTCGACCATTCAGTTAAAAGAATATTATCAGGCATTTGCATATGACAAGTCTTCTTATTTTTCAAAAGAAGAAATTCAAGCATGGAAAAAAGGTATAAATATTGATTCAATTGTTTACAATACTCAAGCATTTAATAGTATCTATGCTGTGTTAGATAATCAGGTGACCTTAGATATGTTAGAGGATGGGCTTATTTTGTTGGGGAAAAGTAGTGAAGATTTTAAAAAAGACACTGAATATTTATATCAATTTTTAAAAACACAAATTGGAGTTTTTTTGCATAATATGCGTGGAAGAGATATTACTGTTCCTCAGGTAACGACGGAAGAGCTTGTTTCACAAGGTGTTATAATTGAAGTAAAACGTGCCACCAAAAAACAATTACAAGATATATTTGATAGACTGGATTGTCCCGTATACAAAAAAGTAAGTTTAGAAAAAGGGGGTGTTTGGATTGGAGAGCGAGTAGCGGTAATTTATAATTCTGTCTTAGGAAAAGAAGATATAACTGAGATGGTTCGTTATTTAATGTTTGCGCGTTTATATGAGCAAGAATTAAAGAATATGCTCTATGTACAAAGAACATTATGGAACCAAATTGAAGGAATTCGCTATCAACGATTATATAAATATAGTGAATTACCAGATGTACGTGATCGAGCACTCACTATTCAGTCAAATACGAATTTTTATTATGGGCGTTCTCAACAGATGAATCATTTTTTAAGTTGGCGAGAAGAGTATATTGATGAATATCTAAAAGATCATATTTTAAGTACAACATTTTGGAGCTTTTTTAGATCTCTTACGTCTACACAAAAATATTTGCATGAACTGTGGGGTATGACGATTCGTCATGCTGATGTGACAGTAGAGGCAATTTCCTTGTTGTATGGAGATACACATCAACGAGAGTTACAAACACTGCAACGTTTATTTTTAGTGTCAACCGTTATTTCTGTATTATCTCTAGGTGCACTTGCTGGGTCAAAGATGGTGACCTATACCAAAGATGGTGAATTATTATCCCAAACAGTGGTGGCCTCTTGGAGTATTGATTCATTTGTTTTTTATGGCTTAATTACTTTGGTCATTGCACTTCTTTTTTATCTGTTATTTTATATTGCTTTTGGTACGTTTAGAAAAGCAAAGCGGATTATTAGAAAAAAATAATGTATAATAATGTTGATAAAAGAACAGATCCTATTATAGGATCTGTTCTTTTTCTGTGCGATCAATAATATCTTGAATCATTTCTTCTATAGGAAGATCTTTTTCTATTTCTTCTAGTTCTTGTATTGTCGTATAAATAGCTGGTTTTTTGGGCGTAAAGAGTGAGCAGCAATCGTCATGAGGAATAATAGATGTATCAAATGTTCCGATTTCTTTTGCTTTTTTAATAATTTCATGTTTGTCAAAACCAATTAATGGTCGAAGGATGAGACGTTTTGACACCGCTTCAACTGTGGTCATATTTTCAATCGTTTGAGAAGCTACTTGTCCGAGGGCCTCTCCGGTGATAATTGTTTTTGCCCCTAGGCGACTGGCTAACATATTTGCTGCACGCATCATGAGGCGACGGTAAATAATAATACGATATTTTTCTGGAGCAAATAAGACTACTTTCTTTTGTGCATCAGCAAGTGGTGCAAGGTAGAGGTACGCTTGCTTTGCATATTTTCCAGATATCGCAGTGAGTTTTTTTACTTTATCAATAGAAGCATCGTTGGTGTATGGATATGAGTGGAAATGGACAAAGATAGGGGAGAGCCCACGTTTTTGTGCATAATAAGCTGCAACAGGAGAATCAATACCACCAGACATCAATATAATTGCTTTGCCTTGGGTGCCAACAGGAAGACCACCTGGCCCTGGGGATTTATGTATATATATGTAGGCTTTATGTGCAATAATTTCTATCCAAACAGTAATATCTGGATGTTTAAGGTCTACTTTTTTTGGTGTAACTTGAAAAATACCAGCACCAACTTGTCTGTTTATCTCAGGAGATGTAATGGGGTATGTCTTATTGGATCGTTTTGTCTGTACACGAAAAGATTCAAATGATTCTGTTGAAAGTAATTCATTTGAGAGATCAATCATTGTTGAAATATCAGCAGAAGTAACGCGGGCAATACCGATATAGGCAATACCAAAAACATTCTGAAGCATTTTTTCCCAGGCTTCAATTATTTCTTCAGTATCGATCTGTACATCAATATGTACACGACCTTGTCCTTTATATATTTTTGTCACCGTATTATCGATGGAATGTCTTTTTGCTTGGAGATCAATCATGCGAATAAGGGCACGCTCAAACATGTCTTTATTTTTTCCTTTTAAAGCAATTTCATCGTAATGACATAATATTTGGTATTCCATAGATATAAAACATACACTATTTTTTAGCTTTTGTCTAGTATGTTATCCTGTTTTGTCTGAGATATTGTTGCAATCCATGTAGAAATTGGCATTGCAAGAAGAAGACCAATACTTCCGATAAGCGTCCGAACAATTTCTGTGGCAATAACTTCATTGTTGAGTGTGCTCATGAGTGTTCCAAATGGTCCTTCACGAAGGTAAATAAGAATAGTCAATGGGAATGCTGCACCAATATAGGCGAGAATAAGTGTATTAATCATAGCGCCCGTGTGATCTTGCCCAATACGAATAGCACGCATAAATAATTCCTTTTTTTTCATGTTTGGTGATGCATCACGAAGTTCTTCTACTACAGAGACTTGATTAATAACCAGGTCATCAATAACACCCAAGGATCCAATAATAATGGCCGCAAGAAGTAGACCCTGCATATTAATATTTGTATAGCCTAAGGCGACTAAGAATGTCGTTTCATCATCAACAAATCCAGTGAGTGATGTAAGGTATACAAAGATTGAGGCAAGAATACCGGTTAATGCAAGAGTTATAATAATACCAAGGAGGGCTTGTCGTGCTTTACTTGTGCGCCCATAAGAAAAGTACATGTTCCAGGTCATGGCAATTGTTCCTCCAAGAAGTGTGACCCATACAGGGGGCCATCCTTTGAGAATGAGGGGGATAATAATCCAAAGGGCGATTACGAGGGTGACAACGAGATTAATAAGAGACTTCATTCCTTTTTTTCCATTGGTAAGCCAAACGATGAGTACAAAAAGAGCGATAAGAGCAATGACCCATGCACGACGAACAAAATCAACGATCATATATCTCTGTGTTCCGTCAGCGAGTGTCATATCTTCAACGAGAATGTTATTTCCTTTGGCTGCTTTACTGAGTGCTCCGACTTCTATATCTTTATCAATAATAAAACGTTCACCTTGATTATTTTCTATCCGAAGATAGGTGTCTGTTGCATCAATGACTTTTGCTTCAAATATTACTTTTTCTTCTTCTTGTGCGAATGTTATGATGGGTAAAAGGCAGAGAAAGGTGATAATAATAATTTTTTTGATCATAAA
>JAHJIX010000013.1 GCA_018823045.1 Patescibacteria group bacterium
ATAAAAATTATTTGTATATATTATATCACACAATTGAAAAATAAAAAAAATTCGTATAGTATACGAATTTTTTTGAACTATATTTTTAACGTTTTCTCCATTGATGTCCACGACGTGCACGATGTTGCCCGAATTTTTTTCTTTCACGAGCACGAGAATCACGAGTTAAAAATCCTTCAGCTTTTAATACTGGTTTTAATTCTTCATTCCATTTTACAAGCACACGTGCAATCCCATGACGGACCGCTTCTGCTTGTGAATTTGTACCACCACCGAGTACACGGACAGTAATATCCATGTCTTTTTCTTTGCCTACGGCAATAAGTGGAGCCCATACTTTTTCTTCCCAAAAAGTAATAGGAAAATATTCATTCACTGGTTTACCATTAATAACAATAACACCAGTTCCTTTTGTAAGACGTACACGTGCAACCGCAGTTTTTCTTCGGCCGACAGCACGCTCCATTGTACTATTTTTATCTACCATAGATCTTATACTTTGATAGTTAAACGCTTCATCATTGTGTCACGAAGTTTGTTTTTTGGAAGCATTCCATAAACAGCCCGACGTAATACTTCAGCAGGATCCTTTTCAAACACAAGTTTCATTGGTGTACGACGAATTCCACCTGGGTATTGTGTATGATGATAATAATCTTTCTGTGCTAATTTTCGACCAGTAAATTTTACAGCACCAATATGTTCTACAACAACAATATCTCCCGCATCAATATGCGGTTCAAATGTTGCTTTGTTTTTTCCACGAAGAAGCATTGCGACTTCCGTTGCAATACGACCAATCGCTCTATCAGTTGCATCAATTACGTGTGTATCTCTTGTTATGTTTGTCATATAATCAGCTATGATACAAATTCAATACGAACCATATCTGCACCGTCTTGTGGACGATCACCTACAGAAACAATTCGAGTATATCCACCGGGTCGGTCAATATATTTTTTTCCTAATTCCATCATAAGTCGTGCAGCATCTTGTGTATATAACACTTCTGCAATTGCACGTCGGTCAGCAAGTGTCCCACGCTTTGCTTTTGTAACTAATGGTTCAATAACACCGCGAAGTGCTTTTGCTTTTGCACGTGTTGTTTGAATACCACCATGAAGCACCAAGCTTTCTGCTAAATTGCGAAACAAAGCCTTTCTTGGGGCAGCCTCACGTCCTAATGTTGCTTTCTTTTTATTATGTCGCATATTTCTAAATTACTATACTTGAGTTGCGTTCATGATTAAACCAAAGTGATCCATAAGAATTTGTGTTGCTTGCTCTACCGCTTCTTTTGGAGAAATAGTTCCATCAGTCTCAATAGTCAATGTTAATTCTTCATAATCAGTAATATCACCGACACGTGTATTTTCTACACTGTATCCAACATCACGAATTGGTGTATATAATGAATCAATAACAATGGTACCCAAGTCTAAATTTTGTTTTTCTTTTTCTGCTACAGGAACATATCCATGTCCTTTTGCAATCATGACTTCTAAATTTACTTCTTTATCATCACTGGTAATCGTCATGAGCTCTAGTTCTGGATTTGCGATTTCAATATCTGCATTTTTGTCAAAATCAGCAGCTGTCACAGGACCTTTCCCTTTTTTTGTTAATGATAACATGACAGGAGCATCAGTATGTGACTTTACCGCTAACTGCTTCAAATTTAAGATAATTTCAACCATGTCTTCTTTTACACCATCAGTTCCAGTAAATTCATGTTGAACGCCATCCATTTTAACAGATTCTACTGCAGCACCGGGTAATGAAGCAAGTAAAACACGACGTAGTGCATTCCCAAGTGTGGTACCATACCCTTTTTGACATGGGGCAACCACTAATGTACCGATATTTGGGCTATCACCTTCTGTTACTGAGATTGATGTTGGTAAAAAGATTTTTTCCATAGAAGCGAAAAATTAAATAGAGAAAGATTAGCGAGTTGAATAATACTCGATAATAAGTTTCACATTAAAAATTTTATCAAAGTCATCATCTTGAGGCATACCAAGCACTTTTCCTTCTTTTTTATTTGGATCAATCGCTAACCAAGATGGTAATTCAGCTTTTGATAATTGTTCAACAATATCATCAAATATTTTTTTCTTTGCTTTATTTTCACGAAGAGTAATCACATCACCTGATTTAACAAGGTATGATGGAATATCCATTCTTTTTCCGTTTACAAAAAACATTCGATGTGAGACTAATTGTCTCGCCTGTGCACGAGTTACTGCAAAACCAAGACGGTAAATGACATTATCAAAACGTCGTTCAAGCAATTGCTTTAAGTTGACTCCAGAGTCTCCTTGCATACCTGCCGCTTTGGTCACGTATCCTCGAAATTGTTTTTCACGAAGACCATACAAAAATTTTGCTTTTTGTTTTTCGTCTAATTGTTTTCCGTATGTTGATTTACTACCAAATCGTTTATTTGGTCCATGAACACCTGGTGTTTGCGCTAAACGACGAGCTACTTTTGCAGCATTCGTTTTTAACCCAAGGTTAACACCAAAGCGTCGTGCGATTTTATTTTTTGGTCCAATATTTCTTCCCATAAAATTTATTTATCTATTCATGCATTACACACGGCGTCGTTTACGTGGACGACAACCATTATGTGGGATAGGAGTAACATCTTTTACTGTAAGTACTTGTAATCCATTTGCATTTAATGCACGGATTGCAGACTCTCTTCCGCCACCGATTCCTTTTACAAAGATATTTACTTCTTTTAAACCAAGTTCTTTTGCAGCATCAACTGCTTTTTTTACCACTTGACTTGCTGCATAAGGGGTAGCTTTCTTTGGGCCACGAAACCCAAGCATTCCAGAACTTGCCCATGATATCACATCACCATTTTGGTCAGTTAATGTAACTAACGTATTATTGAATGTTGCTTGAATATATGCACGGCCAGTTCCTACATGCTTTACTGCTTTCTTTTTTCGTTTCGTTGTTTTTGTCGCTTTCTTAGCCATAGATTATGACACTAGTTGCTAAAATATTTCAAAATGTTTATAAAGTGAGCATTGGCTCATTTAGGTTTTTTGTGCTCCTGGTTTTTTACCACTTGCACCTGAACCTCTTTTATTTCCACGAACAGTCCGTGAATTTCTTTTTGTTCTTTGTCCTCGAACAGGTAACTTTTTTATATGTCGAATACCACGATATGATTTAATATCTTTCAATCGTTTAATAGTGGCACCAATCTTTCTTCGAAGATCACCTTCTGTTGTATGACCTTTTTCAATCACAGCACGAATAGTGTCTTCTTGTTCTTGTGTTAAATCTTTAACACGAATATTTTGATCAATGTTTACTTGCTCTAAGATTTTTACCGCAGAAGTTGGTCCAATACCATAAATATAGGTAAGAGAAACAACAACGCGCTTATCTTTTGGAATTGTTACACCTGATACACGCATATTTCTAAAATAAAATCAATAGTTATGCTGCTTTTTTACGCTGAGATGTGCTACTTTGAACTTGCTTGTGTCTTGGATTTTCACAAATAACGCACACTCGACCCCCGCGTCTAATCACTTTACACTTATCACAAATTTTTTTTACTGATGATCTAACCTTCATACATTATATAACATCAATTGAGTACGAGTGAATTAGTTGAATTTCTCATAGGTTAGAGAAAAATCATGAACTAAAAAATATCAATCACTGCCGCGATATCACAGTTTCTCCATCTAGGGAAAAACTCCACCGCACTGATTGATACCCACTATAGTCTATATGTAATTCGCCCTTTCGTCAAGTCATACGGCGTCATCTCGATTCGGACTTTATCTCCAACTCCAAGACGAATTTTATACATCCGCATTTTTCCTGCCAAATGAGCAATTATTTCATGGTCGTTTTCAAGTATCACGCGAAATTTTCCGCCTGGTAGGACTTCATCGACAGTCCCCTCTACAACAACCATATCTTGTTTTGCAACCATGTTGAATAGTTAACTAACTGGGCCGTATTGTACTAGACAAAGAATTTTTTGTCAAGAGAACACCCCCCCAGCATGTGAATAAATATATAAATTATTTGTAGTATACCTGTTTTGTATTAAATAAACAATAGAATTAGCGATAAATCCATTTTTTATACAAAATAAAATTCCACAGAACTGTTATAGCAATACTCACCAATCGGACAATAATCTCATCCATTCCAGCAATCTCATTACAGAAATACATAACGGTGACACCAAACAGATAATTCCACGTCACAAGTACACTATAGCGAACAAATTGCTTATGTGCAAGCCCCTGACTCTTAAATGTCCAATATTTATTTAACAAAAAGTTATATATAATCACCACAAACTGCACAAAAATCACTGCAATTGTCGGATTTATGCCAAATAATCGTGTACACAGAGCCAATAATCCAATATCAATCGCGAGTCCTGACAGGCCAATAACAAAATAGCGCACCAATTGGATTTGTACTTGGCGCGTACGTAAATGTTGTATAAGGGTAGCAAACATAAAAAACTCCTTTTATTTTGATATTTGGAGTATATCATATATGAGGTACTTGACAAAACGTTCAAAGTATGCTATGTTCAATTATCGTCTTGATACAAGATGTATATCGCTTACTGTTATCTAGTAAATTAGATAATAATAAATGATGTATGTCGTCCCTAATTCTTGGGGCCCGCATCTAGACACCAGCACGTTTGAAGGCTGGTATGGTTGAATCTTTACAAAGGAAAAAGAAATGCAAAACGATTACCGTTGCATCACAATCGATAGCGCTCACGAAGCTGCCCTGAGGATCGTTCAAGATCCAAAAGTGAAAAAAGTCATCTTCCATGAGATCAGCTTCCCGAAGTTCTTCGATCTGCAGCGAAGGCACCCTGGTGGGATCCTCCTGCGTTTGACCCCAAAACGGATGTGGGGCGCTAAGGCACCACACCGTAACGAGAGCCCCTATAAATTCGAATATATGGTATACGCCGACCCTAATCTCTACGCAGAATTGGTCTTGGAGGATGGAGAACGCATATTCTACATCGCCCCGAACCAAAAAATTGGGTTGGTGCAACGCAGAACATTTAAATATGGATGTCCTAGTGACAATCCAAGGGATTATGTCGAAACATATGAAATTGATCACGAGGATGGCATTCAGCACTCCTCACTGACCCACCCGACAGATGAAAATATTCGGATGGTCCTGATCAACAACTATGATCCGGCTGAGATCCTCCCTTGGGTCCGCATCATCGATACGACCAACTGGGACTAATACTTCCACTTTTTCCTCCCTCCTAAATTCAACCCACCCCAGAGCATCTACCCTCGCGTATGATGGTAGATGCTCAAAACCCCCTTAATCCGCCTCACCCCAGCAGAACTACTTTCCTCTTTCTTAATCCGAAATTTACCTAATTTTCCAGTACTCTCAACATGAGGCCCTCCACAGATTTCTTTACTATATGAATCTCAGAGTTTTCTTTTAAAACCCAATATGAGTTCATAGTATAATAATATAGTATAACATATATTAAAATATTTGTCCACAGTTTACACTTGACAAGAATATAAAAATGTGATAAAGTAATGTATCCACTTAAAAACGTACTTTACTATTTGTTATTTTCTCAAATGAAAGAATAATAAATAGTAGTGTATGTCCCTAAAGGGATTGTCACTCGACGTAACGCCAGTACGTTTAAATCTGGTTGGTTGTACTTTAAGAAAAAGAGAGGTTAGAAATGACCAGAGAGAAAGCTCAACAGATCATTAAAGAGATCAAAAGAGCACATGAACGAGGAGAAATCTCGACATATATTAACTGCCTGGGCATCCAAATCCCCTTCCTCACGGAATGTGATTATACCACCGACGAGATCATCGAAACTTATAAGATGTACCTCGTCGAATCTCCCGCCTAAAGTCCAACCTCTGGGCATCTATCATCAACCCTGATGGTAGATGCTCAAAACCCCTTTCTAAAAAATAAACAATCCCAACAAGTAGATAAAAAATATCTATTTTTTTATTTAAAAAAATACTGAAATTCAAAGACGCCCCGTAAAAAAACGGGACGTCTCTACAAAAATTCATAATTTATAACTCATAATTACTCAAGCACCCCCTTAATCCGCCTCACCCCAGCAGAACTACTTTCCTCTTTCTTAATCCGAAACTTACCAAGAACTCCAGTACGCTCCACATGAGGGCCACCACAAATTTCTTTACTAAAGGTATCTTCTTCTGGATTTCCGTGAGGCATTCCACTTGGATCTCCTACGGTATATACCTTTACCATTTCTCCATATTTATCACCAAAAAGTCCAATAGCACCTTGCTTTTTTGCTTCTTCTACGGTCATTTCTCTGAAACTCATAGGATAATCACGTGCAATTGCTTCATTTACAAGATACTCTACTTCTGCAATTTCCTCAGGAGTCATTTTGTCAGGATGAGAAAAGTCAAAACGAAGACGGTCTCCAGTAATGTTACTTCCCTTTTGCTCTACATGTTCTCCTAGAACACGACGAAGCGCTACATGGAGTAAATGAGTTGCGGTGTGATACTTCGTACTCATTTCTCCGTGATCAGCAAGTCCACCTGCAAATTTTTGTTCAGCACCTTTTCGAGAAAGCTCTTGGTGTTTTTCAAAAGCTTCATCAAAAGATTTTTTATCTATAGTAAGGTGATTTTCTTTTGCAAGCTCTTCGGTCATTTCATAAGGGAAACCATAGGTATCATAGAGTTTGAAAGCCTGTTTTCCTGAAATTTCTGTAATTTTGTTTCCTGTTTTTTCAAAAGCCATTTGAAAGCCCTTGAGAAGCTTTTCAAATTCCTTCATTCCTGATTCAAGAGTTTTGCTAAATTGTTCTTCTTCTTTTTGTAGTTCTTTGAGTACGAAGTCTTTATTTTTTTCTACTTCTGTATACACATCAGTAAATATGTCAATCACTTTTTCTCCTAATTTTGTACAAAATGTAATTTCAATTCCTAATTTTTTCCCATGGCGAATAGCACGACGGATCAATTTTCTTACCACATATCCTTGATCCATATTTCCTGGGGCAACTCCGAGATTGTCTCCCATAATCATGGTAGCAGCCCGAAGATGGTCAACAATGACACGTATAGAGAGTGTATGCTCTTCATATTTCTTTCCTGAAATTTCTTCAACTAACTCTACCAATGGATACAGACTATCTACTTTATATACATCGGTATATCCATTAAGTACGGCAACCACACGCTCAAGCCCCATACCTGTATCTACATTTTGTTGATCAAGCGCTAAGAATGTTCCATCTGTTTGTTTTCCATATTGCATAAAGACATCATTCCAAATTTCCATCCAATTATCTTCGTCTGTCGCAACATTACTGCCTTCTGGTGGAAATTCTTCTTCTCCTACCCAATAAAACATTTCTGAGTCTGGTCCACATGGCCCTGTTTGTCCTGCCGGTCCCCACCAATTATCTTTTTTAGGGAGTGATGAGATGCGATTTTCAGGCAAACCCAAAGCAAGCCACGTCTCTTTGGCTTCATTATCAAACGGCGCATCGTCGTCTCCTTCAAACACGGTCACGGCTAACTTCCATGGATCGATATTTAAATACTCTGCCCCAGTCAAAAACTCATAACTCATTTCAATTGCTTCTTTTTTGAAATAATCACCCAGTGACCAATTTCCTAGCATCTCAAAAAAGGTAAGATGGCTTTTGTCTCCTACTTCATCAATATCTCCTGTACGAATACATTTTTGCACATCAACAAGACGTGTTCCTGCAGGATGCTTTTCTCCCATGAGATATGGCACCAGTGGATGCATTCCAGCAGTAGTAAACAGTACTGTAGGATCATTATCTGGAATAAGAGATGCTGAAGAAATCACTGCATGCCCCTTACTCTCAAAAAAATCTATATATTTTTTTCTTATTTCTTTGGTTGTTATCATATATTTAATGTGTTAATTACTCATATTTTCTTGACAAAAAGCGTAAAATATGCTATATTGAAGATATCAATAGAGGTAGGGCATGGTTTTAGAGTTTCGTCTCTAACGCTGACCCCCTCACTCTAAGACCTCGGCATTATGTCGGGGTCTTTTTATACTCAAGTTTTGCCTGAAAATATTCTAAATGTTGAAAAAATTTACTATTTGGAACAACTTTATAAATCAACCGTGAACAATATCTTTTATTTGGTATGAGAACACAACACAATTTATTTCTTTCTATTAAATATTTAAGCAAACAATGAAAATCTCCATCTCCTGAAATAATAATAGCTTCATCATACTCAGATAATTCATGCAATGCTTGAAGTACAAGTTCAGCATCAACATTTCCTTTTACTTTCCCATTATGATCTTTTATTGTTGGTTTAAAGATAATGATATACCCAACTTGCTTCAAAAATCTATATAAATTTTTATTTTCTTCTATAAACCCAACAAATAAAAAGACTTTTTCTACTTTATATTTATCTTGTAAATAAACAAAAAATCGCTTATAATCCAATGTCCACCCAAGAGTTTTGATACCCCAATGTAAATTTTGACTATCAATAAATACGTATCTTTTTTCCATCATACAAGAAAACCCTCCCTTCGTAAAGAGTTATTATTTAAATAACTCCTTTCGCCCTTTATTCCATGAACTAAATGAATCTGTAAATTCTTCTTGATACTGATATCGATCTTTCTTGTATTCTCTTTGGTATTCATCGTATACATTCTGCTTATTGATAATAATAGACTCTCCATCATATCCACCCCATTTATTCGATCGATACAACTCTTGCCCCTTATACCCAGCATCAAAGGCACGTTTTAACTCTGGTGCTGTATCAATAGATAAATCATATAATAAATACTGCACATCCAACTCTTTCCCTTCAAATAATGCTCTATCTATATTTTCTTTTGCAATCATACGATCGACATTCATGAGAGACACACACGTAAATGCGACAATACCACTTACGAGTACAGTATAGAAAAATGTTCTAAACTTTAATTTCGTCATCATGCTGGCGGCGGCAAAAATTAACAAGGCCAATACCAAATAAATAAACCACTCAACATACAGACGCAACACAGTATAGCCATATGCATCTTGATATAAATTCATTCGATGAAGTGCAGAGTATGCAATCACTTCAACTTGAACAATCAAAAATACCTTTAACATGGTCAATAGATTTTTATGCCCATGTGCTGATGATGAACGATAAAATAATACAAGCATTAAAGCCGCAAGCACGATTACCCAGACAAGTTGAAAAAATCCATTACGTGCGTACTCAGCAAAGACCATACTATTTCCAGTAACATATTCTGCTGATCCAAATAAATATTTAAATTGAACAGCAACAAAAAATAAAAATAATACGTTCACCAAAGTTAAAATAACTCCAACAATTGTTCCATCCAATTTTTTTACAATTCTTTCTTTATTCATGAGTGTGTGCTCTTTGCTAATCAGCACATAGAAAAATCCTGCTAAAAAGAGTGCCATGACACTACTACGAAATATGCGCCAAATAAATTCAGCCAAATCATCAATATACAACCATTGCTTAATAATGTCAGCAAATACGGGGTCTGCTGCCACAAATAACATACCAAAAACAAATAAAATCGGCATAGCAATGGCAACACCAATTAATACTTTCTTTAGACGTTCTTTTGAAGCACCTTTTCCCCAGAGTAATAAATCACGAATAACTGCCCCCCATTTTTTAAATACATGATCAATATCTTGTAAAATAGGAATATTTCGAAGAAAAAACTGGTGTTTATCTGGATTTTGTAGTGTCAGTACTATAGAAAAAATAATCGCAAGTATCGGTACCACAACAGGAATAGCTTCAACAACTAAACGATTATTATACAGTGCAGGAGTTACTGCCATCAACAATATTGGGACAACGAGCAAAAAAGCATATGGATATGAAATATGTTTACTTGTTTTTGCTAATAGAACAAAAGAAAACACATAGGCCACCATAAACAAAAGAAAACCAATCCCAAGAGTCTGCTCCCAAAAAAAGACGTCATAGAGTATCCCCAGTATAGCAGCAAGTGCAATATAAGCGAGACGATATGATTTATTTACCGCAAGTCGTGTAAACATATTTTCATATTTAGAAGAATAAACTGTCTTTCTATCCTATCCTACTTTATTGCTTTTGTCTAGCAAAATACTTGCACTATTATGTTTTTTATGCTATCCTGTTGATCAACAACAACGGAGCTGATCAATGTATTCAAAACCACAAGATTCAAGTACACTGTCATACTTGATCAAAAAAAATTTTTGGACAGGTATACTTTTCTTTATTCTATTGCTTTATGGCATATATGAAATAAGTCGTCCTGGCATCCCAAAAAACTACAAAACATGTATGGAACAATGTATTCACGTAGCAAGAAAACAGGCAATACCACCCAAAGATAATAAACACTGTCGAATGAGAGTCTGTATAGATCATCTCGGAGAAAAAAAATAAAGGAGTATAATACAAAAGAAACCCCCGCAAGTTTCTTTTTTGATTTTATTATTTTTTCTCCCCAACACCCGTCATAATATCTTTCTTTTTCCAACTTCCTGTTTTGAACCAAAGTATGCTCATAAGAGCGGCAAAGAAATTAGAAATCGGAAAAGACCACCAAATACCCATCTCCCGAAGCTCTGTATAGCGTGAAAGATAAAATGCTATAGGAAATTGAAATACAATAAGCGAAATAAGAGACAAAAACATCGGTACGATCGTCTTCCCCGCACCACGAAAAGCACCATTAACAGACATCTGCAAAGGAATCGTTCCAAAGAATAACGCCATAATTCGTACAAACTGAGCACTCATCGCAATGGTTTCCGTTTCTCCTGGGATAAAAAAGGCAGAAAGTGGCTCAGCAAAGATAAAAATAACAACACCAACCATCGTCAAAGCAGAGAAACCAAGGATCATACTTCTGTTCACCGTTTTTTCTGCACGATCTTTTTTGCCAGCACCAATGTTTTGCCCTACAATCGCCGAAGTTGCAATCGCAAGCCCAAGTGCAGGAATAATCACGAAACTCAAAATACGCGCACCAATACCATAAGCAGCGATGGCCTGCGTTCCAAAATATGCAACCAAAATAGTCATGAGAAGCATCCGAAGTGCCCGAGAAGAATGTTCAACAGAAGAAGGCCATCCAATATGAAACATCTTTTTGATCAGTGGAAAATCAAGCACAAAATCTTTGAGATGAAGACGAACACCATAACTTCCTCGGATCAAAAAATACATTCCAATAATGGCTGAGAGGGCTTGTGTAATAGTACTCGCAACCGCAGCGCCTCCTACACCAAATCCAGGAATAATCCCATAGCCAAAGATAAACAAAGGGTCAAGAATAAGATTCAACAGAACGGTTGAAGCTACAATATAAACCGGAATCTTTACTTGCCCAATTCCCCGCATCACTGATTCAAATACCATATACACAAACATAAAAAGCATTCCGATAAAGGAAATTTGCATATACGAAAGTGCATCCTGAAATAAAAGACCCTCTATTCCCATAAAACGTAAGATCATTGGAGAAAATATATATCCAACAATAGAAAGAACAACCGAAATCACTCCGATCAAAGCCAATGTTTGTCCAGTAATATGATCGACAATCGTATCATCCCCCTTTCCCCGAAATTGCGATACTAAAATAGTTCCTGACATAGCAAGTCCCATGCCGAGAGCAATAAGGAAAAATATCACAGGAAAACTCACTGAAACGGCTGCAACGGCAACTGTTCCAAGACGCCCAACCCAAAAAGTATCGGTCAATTGATATGCCGTTTGTAATATATTTGCAAAGATAATTGGAAGGGATAAATATATGAGGGTTTTAGTTATGGATCCTTTTGTTAGGTTTGGTTTTTTCATAGGTTATAAAATCGATCCTCCCCCAAAACACTCACCATCTTTATAAACAACACAAAACTGCCCAGGAGTGACCGCACGCTGTGCTTCTTTAAATTCTACGAAATAACCTGTGTCATCTTTATCAATACTTGCCTCCTGGAGCTCCTGACGATGCCGTAGACGAACTTTGCAAGAGAACGGGAACTCAGGATCGTTTCCTAGAATAAAATGCATATCATCAAGATAACGCTTCTTTGCAAATAATAATGGATCATCATCAAAACCAAGTACCAGTTCATTACTCTCTTCATTCTTCGCTACCACAAAAAGTGGCCTATTCTCCCCTTTCTTTTGTGATACAGCAGAACTCTCTACTCCAACATTTCTCTGCCCAATCGTATAAAAAGGCAATCCATCATGCTCTCCGAGCTCTGTCCCATCAGAAAAAACGATCATCCCTTTCTTTGGCTTGATCTTTTGACTGAGAAATTCTTGCATTGGAACTTCTCCTATAAAACAAATCCCCATGCTCTCAGCACGCTTTGCGGTAGGAAGCTCAAACTTCTCTGCGAGTTCTCGAACTTCTGATTTGTCATACTTCCCGAGCGGAAACATTGCCTTTGATAACTGTTCTTGATTTAATTGATGAAGGAAGTAGCATTGATCCTTGTTCTGATCCTTTGCCATCATGAGGTGAAATTTATCATTACGCTCCTCTACAGAGCAATAATGCCCAGTTGCAATAGCATCAAAACCAAGTTCTTCCGCCTTCTTTAACCAAAAACCAAATTTGATGTACTTGTTGCACATCACATCTGGATTTGGAGTTTTTCCCTTCTCATACTCGTCAAACATATACTTCATTACCCATTCTTTGTATTCCTTTTCGAAATCAAGCGTTAATAATGAAATACCCAACGAAGCCGCCACACGCAATGCGTCGCGGCGATCTTCTTTCCAAGAGCACACTCCTGACAATTCTTCACTATCACTCCATTGTTTCATGTATGCCCCAGTAATATCATAGCCCTCTTCTTTTAAGAGTGCTGCTACAACTGAAGAATCTACTCCACCAGACATACAGACGAGTATTTTTTTTGACATAGACATCAGGCTATACGCTATTAGAAGCTCTTAAACATTGGCATACCTGTATTTGGACTAATTGGCACATAAATAGTCCCTTCACGATCACGAAGACTTTCGATATAAAGATATTCTAAATAACGATCGGTTAACCCTTGATTGATAATTTGTTGTGCATCACGTTGTCCTGCCGCTTCTAAACGCTTTCTCTCTGCTTCTTTTGTTTCTTTTTCAAGCAAAAATTCATACTGCTGAGATTCTTGTTCTGCTTGAAGTTTCTTTTGGATACTTTCCGCAAGGTTCGCTGGAAGTACAACATTTCGTAACAATACTTCTTCTACTGCAATACCACGAACTTCAACGCTATTTTTAAGTCGTTCATGAATTTCAGCTGAAACTTCTTGACGTTTTTCTGAATAAATATCCTTTGCAGAATATTCTGCTACTACCTCACGAATAATACTTCTAATCTGTGGACGAATAATCACATCTTCATAATCAACATTGACTGTTTTATATACTTCTGAAGCTTCTTGCTCCATCAAACGATATAATACGGTAATATCAAGATCAACACTTAACCCCTCTTTAGTCAAAGCTGCAATAGCATCATTACCACTTAATTTTCCTTCTCCATAAGAAATACTCATCGTATATTCTTGTGTACGAATGTTCATCTTTGTAATTTTTACTAAGGGATTCTTCAAGTGAAATCCACTAGAAAGTTCATCATCTTGCACTTTTCCGAAAAGTGATTTTACCCCAGTTTGTCCTGCATCAATAATCGTCCAAAAGCTGCTCCCAAAAGTAACAACAAATACTACCAGCAAAATAGGAATAAGAAATGACGCATTTTTCTTGTAATTTCTTGGATCAATTTTTTCCATAAAATAAAATCAACTAAATATACCCTAGCCTATCATGAATATGATTAAAAATCAAGAATCTATACAGGGAAATTTTATGCCATTGTCATCACCAATCCCATAATAAATACGGTTAAAAACACAAATAACCAACCAATCGTTGAAAGCAACATGACGGTTCCAGCTTTAAAATGTTGTTGTAAAATACTTTTTATTGGCTCAAAAAAGATAAGCCACCCACACATTGCAGCAGACAATATTACTAAAAAGAATCCAACCGCCATTTGAATCAAGGGAGCAATTTCTCCTTGATACAAATATTTTAATTGCAAACTAATTAACGTCACAAACAGCACATACACAACAACAAGCAATGCATGGGCAAATCCCAACCAAAATGGCCGACGATAATCTCTTGAAAATAACATACACATAAACATTAATAATAGATAGGCAATACGATATATTTAAAGTGCGTTCACTTTTTGTGCAATATCTTCATTATCTGGATGCAATTTTTGCAACAAAAGATAATATGTTTTCGCTTCCGCTTTATTTCCTAATTTTTCTTCATAGAGTAATCCCAAGCTATACAAAGCATTTGCATAGTTCGGATTGATTTGTATGACAGACTTCCATGCTTGTTCTGCTTTATCAAATTCATCTTGATTAAAAAATAATCGACCAACATGATACAGTGCATCGGTATTTTTCTCATCAATATTTAAAATTTGTCGATACATTTCAAGCGCTTGGTCAATAGATTCTTCGACTTCATAACGTACCGCTAAATTCATAAATGCTGGAATATAATCTGGTTTATGTTTGAGTGCCTCAAGATACGATTCTATCGCTTTATCGGCATCACCTTCAAATTCATATATTGAACCCATTCGTAAGAAAAAAACAGGATTGCTTGGCTCAAGTACTTGAGCACGAGCAAGTGCATCTTTTGCCCATTTATTAGCATCAGGAGCAAATGTTCTGGCATTCATATACAAAAGAGATAGAGTATCCCACATTTCAACATCAGCACCTTCTAATTCTGTTGCAATTTTTGCATGCTCAACAGCTTTTGCTAAAATACTTGCCACTACTTGCTCATTCATATCTTCTTTTTCAGCTTCCAAGCGTGCTTTTCCTAAATACCCACGACTCAAGGCAATATGATATTGTGGAGATTCTATCGTTCTGTATGACAACGCTTCTTCTATATATTCAATAGACGAAGAAACATCACTTGAACGAATAGCTTGAGTAAATAGCATATCAGCTTTATAAAAACGCACAGCATTCACATCGACAATCACTAACAGTACAGCCAAAACTACCATACCAAACGAAATCAATAAACTATGTTGTGGAGAATCTGACAACTGAATTGTTTTTACTTGAACCGTATTACGTGTCATCATACCCACACCGGCAATAGTCATCGCAAGTAACCACCACCATAACCACCACATAGACATGTCAAAAAATATAACAGCCATGCTTACCGTTGCCACAAACCATGCAATGCCCACAACAAAGACATCAATATACAATGTATGTACTTCAGGAACCACTGATGGATGTGCTAATAAACTTTCTCCCATTTGACGCCAACGAACAAGCGGTTCATCTTTCCACGCAGAAAGAATACTCCCAATCATAACTAAAAATAAAATAACAAAACCAAAAATACCCACAAGTCCTAACTCAACTACTAGGGCAAAAAAAGTATTAAATGGTTGAGCAAAATGTGTTGACCAAACTAACTGATTGGTATTAAACATATCCGGCCGAAATAAGGAAAAACTATGCACAAATGTTCCAGGTCCATTTCCAATAAACACATGTTTTGCATCATCAACAATTGCTGATTTCGTAATCAACCATGATGAACCTGCCCCCATTGTCACTTCTGCAGGCAAGGATTGTTTTGCAAATTGAGGACTGCCAAATACCGCAAATAAGAGACTCCCTACAACAAGAATAAAGACAAGCGTCAATATAGGCGTATGCACACGACCTAATAATAACCACCCAAGATATAATAAAAGTCCAAGTCCAAAAGCAAACATGCCCCAAACAACGGAGAAGCCAATAAAGAAAGCAACGATAGTTGTAAGCAAACCAATAATTCCAAAAAATATATAATGAACCATTGATTTTGATTTATGCAAGAGAGTACCAATACTCAACATACCCACAATGACCGTAAATATACCAAAAACAGAATTTAACCGACTCAAGGTATTTAAAGAGACATAATCAAAAGAAAAAATTTCAACCACCGTCTTCAGTGCACCAACATCTCCGAGTAAAAAAACCAACATACTCAATCCAACTCCACCACCCAAAAACATCAACATGCGTTTCCATTGAGATGCCGTTTTTATTTCTTGAATAATAAACCATGCTAACAAACATAATGGCAATATTCCTGCAATATGAAACACAAACTCATTCATGCGTCCAAACATGCTCGTGTATGGAGAAATAGACCAAATAGAAGAAATTGTGACAAATAAAAATAAGACCGCAATTGGAATATCAAGGACGGTTCGTCGTATATGTACCATCTTTGTGATTGCAATTTGTAGCATCCATGTAATAAAAATACTACTCACCCAAATCACAACAAATAATACTTTTGGTCCATTAATCGCATCACGAGTAAATGGCAAAAACCATATGGGAAAGAGCATGGTTCCTATATATACTATCCATCGTGGAAGGTGCAACAATAATCGTTTATATGCTTGCATATACAAATAGAAACTTATGAATCAAAATGAATAACCGTGTTTGGCTCGATAACCTGCTTATTATCTTTTTGAGGAGAAATATTATTTTCTTTTTTAGATATTATTTTTTGTTGATCAGTCTCTCTTGATGGCTTTTTTGGTACTTGCCTATCAGGTAGACTTCCTAATGAAATAGTTGCAATAGACTCTTCTGTGCCTACTTTTGGCATTTTTTTACTCATTTTTTCTTCCTGATCAATAGACGGTTTCTTTAGCTCTCTTATTGCGCTATATTCTTTTTTATCTCTTTGAGATAAATCATCATTTTTTATTATTTTTGTATTATCGACATTCTCAATCTTTTCAACAGCAGGAGTGCCTTTTTTGTGTACCGGTGCAGAAGAAACAAATTCTTTTTCTTTACTCTCTATATTTTTTTTATATGTCGGTACTGGCCGATTACTTGATTCGACTTTTTTAGTAGGCTTTGCTACCATTTTTTGTTCTTTTTTTACTGGAGAACGCTCCCCCCGTTCTTTTGGTGGATAAGTCTTTTTTTCATGTTTTAATGGAGGTAAATCAGAGGTATCGATATCATCATCTTCATCTAAGTCAGGTTCTAAACCACTCCAACGCATAATTTTACTTTCAATCGACGCCCTATCTTTTGCATAACGCTCTCGAGAAATACGAATAACTTTTTCTGTAGACCCTGTTGGTGAGCCAATCGGTGGCATAGTAAACGCACTAAATGGTTGTGAAGCCACCCCATCAATCATAAGTTTTAGAAAAATACAATATTTAGATAAATTAACAATATCCTCTTCTAAAAAGACTGGTGTAAACTCTTTTGCAAGCATCTCGGCATCTGCAGCACCAACACGAAAGGTAACAATTGTCCCCACATTACCAAATACCGCATCAGCAACGACTTCATCGAGCTGTGCCACATATTGATGGGCCATTACTAATCCTAAACGATACTTTCTCGCCTCAGATAAAATATTAGCAAACGATGGCGTTGCAAAATTTTGAAACTCATCAACATACAAAAAGAAATCTTTTCTTTCATGTTCAGGAATATCAACCCGCTCCATTGCAGCTAATTGAATTTTAGTAATAAGCATTCCACCAAGCAATCGACTATTATCTTCTCCTAATCGCCCTTTTGACAAATTCATAATAAGAATCTTGCCTTCATCCATAAGCTGACGAATATTAATAGTTGACTTTACTTGTGCAACCATGTTTCTAATCACACTCGCAGACAAAAACTGTCCAATCTTATTTTGAATCGGAGCAACAGCTTCTTGTGCATACCGATCATTGTATCCAGCAAACTCATTTTGCCAAAATCCTTTAATCACAGGATCTTTTACTTTGGCAACTACTTTATTTCTAAATTTTTTATCAGAAAGTAAACGATTAATACCAAGCAAGGTTGAATCAGGATATTCCAATAACGCAAGCAAAGTATTATTTAAAATATATTCCATACGACTAGACCATACATCTGGCCAAATCTTTTTAAATGTTCCCATCAGTCCTGCAGCAACCAAATGCTTTTGCTCTTCATTATTTACTTCTAAAATATTAAACCCCATTGGATGATCTAAATCTGCAGGATTAAAATAGACCACATCATTCATGCGCCAAGATGGAATAAAATCAATAATTTTTTCTGCAAAATCTCCATGCGGATCAACTAATCCAACACCCAAACCATTATAAATATCATGAAGCATCATATTTTCCATCATGGTAGACTTCCCCATTCCCGTCTTTCCGATGACATACATATGCCGTCTTCTGTCATCAACTTTAATACCAAAACGCCGCATCTGATTGCGGAAATTTGTTTGAGCAAAAAGACAAATATCTTCTTTTGGCTTTATTTCTGCTGAGGCTTTTTGTAGGTACGGTGCTGGCATATAAAAAATATCAATTATTTCATCTATTATAACACACTATGAGCGAGAAACAACTACAAACACTATTTTACCAAACGATCAATAATGCCCACAATCTTTTCTACAGGCGCAACAGGAAGGATTGTTTGTATTTTTTGTCGCATATATGCCTGTTGTGGCTTATCTACGAGTAATTCTCTTATTTTTTTTGCTAGATGATTTCCATCATTTAATTCTTCATCTAACAAATAAATTGCACCTGCTTGCTCTAAAAATGACACATTATCATCTTGATGTCCTGGTTTTGGAATAATGATGGCGGGTTTTCCAAGTGCTGCAATTTCAGTTAAAGTTCCAAATCCTCCACGAGAAATCACAATGTCGGCAATAGCATAAGCATGTGACATTTCATACGTAAAAAACTGATATGGATGATAAAAAGAAAACTGTCTATTTGCAGGAGCAATAAGCTCTTGAGGACGTTCTTTTCCAGTCAAATGCAAGACTTGTACATACCCATCTAGATGTGTTAATGCTTGCGTAATCATTTGATTTACACGCATAGAACCTGTCCCTCCACCTGTAACAAATATAACTGGAATATCAAGTGCCAATTTAAATAATTCTTTTGCTCGAATCGCACTCCCCGCTAAAATTTCAGAACGAACTGGATTTCCTAACCAATATGTTTTTCTTTTTGAAAAAAACAAAGTACTCTGCTCTAAAGCAGTCGTAATAATATGCGCAGTCGGTGCCATAAGCTTATTGGCAAGCCCTGGTCTCACATCTTGCTGATGAATCCATGTTGGAATACCTAAAACAAATGCTGCCCAATGCAGAGGAACAGAAATAAATCCCCCAGCAGAGACACACATATCCGGTTGCTCTTTCCACAACAATCGCACTGCTTGAAAAAAACCAATAAAAATACGAGTAATGTCGATAACATTCCAAAAAGAAAGATACCGACGAAACTTTCCAGATGATAAGGTTACAAAAGGAATTCCTTTTTCTTCAATCAAAGATCGCTCTGGCCCTCGTATTGTCCCTACCCACAATACTTCTGCTTGATAATGTGTTTTTGCAATGTCAACAATGGCAAGCAATGGAGTTACGGGCCCCAACGTACCGCCTCCTGAGAAAATAATTTTCATAATTTATACTGATGTTGTTTGTTTACTAATATTGGCAATGATTCCTACTCCAGCAAGAGCAATCGCAAGTGCTGTCCCTCCATGACTGACAAATGGTAATGGAACTCCGGTTAATGGCAGTAAGCGCACCATCGCTCCAATATTCATCATAGACTGGACCAAAAACCAAAGAATAATACCTGAAACAATATAACGCGCAAATGGATCAGGAGCACCTTTAGCAATATGTAATCCTCTTTGCGTAATCACTCCAAGCAAGGATAAAAATATGATGACAAAAATATATCCCATTTCTTCGGCAACAACAGCAAATATACTGTCCGCATGTACTTCTGGTAAATATTGAAATTTTTGTCGTGAATGACCAAGACCTCGCCCAAAAACTCCTCCAGATCCAATTGCGAGTTCTGCTTGATTAATATGATACCCAATTCCTTGTGCGTCAAGCTCTGGATGCAAAAAGACAGTAAACCGTGCTGCACGATATGGAGCAACAGCAATTAAAATACCAAAAGCAACAACAGCAACTAAGGCCAAAGCTGACAGATAGGATAAACGAACTTCAGCAACAAATAATAAACCAAACATAACACCAAATAAAATAAATGCTGTTCCAATGTCTGGTTGTAAAATAACCAAAAGTATAGGGGCTATAGCCAAAGCTAATAAAGGAAATATTCCCTCTTTTATACTATGCAATTTATCTTTATATGCCACTAATTGTGCTGATAAAAAGAAAATTAAGCCTAATTTCATTAATTCTGATGGTTGAAGTGAAAAACCCAATAAGACAATCCAACTTTGTGCACCAGTACCAAAACTTGACCCCACTCCAGGAATAAGCACCAAGATAGACAATACAACGGCCCCCCAAAAGAACAACGAACCAACTGAACGAAGAAATTGGTATGGTAATTTAACAAAAAAGAGAAATAATACCAACCCAGGAAGCACACCATACAATATTTGTCGCTTTACAAAAAAATATTGATCAGAGAATTGATCAAATCCAATCACAGCACTCGCAGAAGTAAGCATAATTAACCCAAATATAAGTACAATTGCAATATATGCCAAAAAACGAAGATCAGCCATATGCGTTGTGATGGGCTTTCCCAGTTTTTTCATACGATTATACGTTTAAAAATACTAACAAGGTCGTTACAATCACCAAAAATACATGCACCACCAATGTTGTCGCATGAAATACATAACTAACTAAGTGATCTTTCTGATATACAATCCAGCCAAGAATTGTATTTACTACAGCAACAACAAGACCAGTAATAGGTAAATACAACATATAATGCCATGGCCCACTCGAATCCACACCAAATAAGACCGTATAATGCAAAAAAATACTTTCTTCCTGTGGACGAATATGCCATAGCAACCAGCCCCAAATAAACAAATGGAGCGCTAAAGTAAGGCAAGACATGATTAAAATCGGCAATTTACGGATATAGAGATGAAATGTGTAGATAGGAGCACTCATAATAACGGAAATAGTGGTAAAAACACTAAAAATTAGCGCAAATATTCGATTAATTATACTAAGATTATACTGTATATTTTTCCTCTTGACAAGTTATCTATTTTCGGCTATACTACGCACACATATTACTTTAATTCTATACATACCGCTCTATGGCACATAAAAAGGCGGGTGGATCCACCAGGTTGGGCCGTGATTCCAATCCACAGTATCTTGGTACGAAAATCAGTGATGGTCAAGCAATCAAGACAGGAATGATCATTGTAAGACAACGTGGTACAAAAATTTACCCAGGAAAAAATGTCAAAAAAGGAAAAGATGACACATTGTATGCAACAGCTGCAGGTGTTGTTAAATTTACTAAAACAAAAACAAAACGTTTTAATGGTAAATTAAAAATGAGAACATTTGCCAATGTTGCCATTACAGAGTAACATTTCTTCACATAAAAAAACAATCCCGATTTAATCGGGATTGTTTTTTTATGCAAATAGTCTAGTAAACCCGCTCTGCAATTTTATCCATTTTTCTTTCTAGTGCAGAAACAATATCAATATCCATGTTTTTGGCAAGTAAACATGTTGTAATGAGCACATCGGCAAATTCATCAGCTAATGCGCCACTCTCTTTTGCTAATTTTTCTTTTCGTTGATATCCATGACTTCTCAACACTTCTTGTGATAATTCTCCTAATTCTTCTGTAATCTTTGCAACCATTGGAAAATCAAGTACCTGCTTTCCTCCTTCATCTACCTGATAATATGCTAACAATCGTTTATGCTCTGTATTGATAAATGTTAAAAAATCCTGCATATTCATATGCCAATTCATTAAATATAATAATCTCGTTTACTATAACATACTTCTGTACTATTGAAAAAAGAGCCTGTTTAAGATATGATGTAAGAAAGATATGATAAATGAATCAACACAATCTATCCAAAGCCTCCTAAAACAAATGGAGTCTTATACAAAAAATACCGATTTAGAGATTGTCCGGCTTGCTTATGATTTTGCAGATGAAGCGCACAAAGGACAAACGAGAAAATCAGGAGAACCATACATTACTCACCCACTTGCAGCAGCGCATATTTTAGCAGACATGCGTATTGACCCCATTATTATTACCGCAACTTTATTACACGATGTTCCAGAAGATACCGCTATAACACTTGAAGAAATTGAAGAAAACTTTGGCCAAGAAATTCGTAGACTTGTAGAAGGGATTACAAAACTAGGAAAATTAAAATATCGTGGTGTTGAAAGATATATTGAAAATTTGCGAAAAATGTTTGTTGCCATGGCAGAAGACATCCGTGTCATGATTATTAAATTTGCCGATCGCATTCATAATTTAACAACACTCGGAGCACTGCCACCACAAAAAGCATACCGTATTGCACTTGAAAGTTTAGAAATTTATGCCCCAATTGCAGGAAGGCTTGGCATGGACGAATTAAAAGGTGAACTTGAAGATTTATCATTTCAATATGTCTACCCAAAAGAATATCAACGAATTAAACAACTCAGAGATAATCGTATATTAGGAAGAGAACAATACTACCAACAAATTGTTGATACAACAAAAAAAGAATTAGAAGATGCACATATTCCAGTCACTTCTATTACAGGAAGAAATAAACGACTGTATAGTTTTTATCAAAAATTACTGAAAAAAGATAATGAGGTTCATCGTGTCTATGATTTAATGGCTATTCGTATTATTGTACCAACTATTGGAGATTGTTATGCAACGCTTGGTATTTTACACAACTATTGGAAACCAATGAAAGGAAGGATTAAAGATTATATTTCACAACAAAAACCAAACGGATACCGATCACTTCATACAACAGTATTTGGTAAAGATGGTGATGCTATCGAATTTCAAATTAGAACAACTGAAATGGATGAAGAAGCACATTTTGGAATAGCTGCCCATTGGCATTATGATGAAAAAGGAGTCAGCATCCCGAGAAGAGAAGTTGAATGGGCAAAAGAATTAGCTGAAATACAAAAAGATATTTTAACAAAATTATCTGATCTTGAAGAAATTAAAATAGACTTTTTACAAACACGAATTTTTGTCTTCACACCAAAAGGAGATGTCATTGACTTACCCGAAGGAGCGACCCCCGTAGACTTTGCGTATCATATTCATACTGATATAGGAAATAAATGTACCGGTGCAATTATTAACGATAAAATGCAAAGCCTTGATACTGAATTGAAAAATGGAGACATTGTTGATATTACTATTGATAAAAACAGGAAAGGGCCCAATCCTGATTGGGTTCATTTTGTCAAAACACATACAGCAAAAGCACGCATTAAAACGTACCAAAATAAAAGAAAAATGCCAACATGGCTTAAATCAGTTCTTCCAAAAAAATAATAACAAAAAAATAGCCCCATATAATGTGGCTATTTTTTTAATACGTTTTTAACTTAATTCCTCGAGCAAACGACGGAGTTCATCTTTTGAATGATAGACAATCACAATCGTTCCTTTGTCTCCTTTTTTACTAATGCGCACTTTTGCTCCAAGACGCTCTTCGATTAACTGCTCTTGTGCGATAAGATTTGGATCACGACGAACAGATCCCTTTCGAGATTTTTCTCCATGAGCCGCCACTTGTTTTTCTACTTCACGCACAGAAATCTTTTGCCCCATCATTGACTGAAATAAAGCAATTTGCTCTCTTTCTGACTTTAAACTAAGTAGTGCCCTTGCTTGTCCCATTTTTAATGACCCTTCAATTAATGCACGTTGAATTTCATCTGGTAAATCAAGTAAACGAATGGTATTTGCAATCACTGGACGACTCTTCCCTACTTGTTCGGCAACATCTTGTTGACGCAAACCAAATTCATCAATTAATCGTTTATATGCAAACGCTTCTTCAATTGGGTTTAATTTTTGGCGTTGAATATTTTCAATTAACGCTAACTCTAATTTTTCCTGCTCAGTTGCTTGACGCACAATAGCAGGAATAGTTGCCAATTTTGCCAATTGTGCAGCACGAAAACGACGTTCCCCTGCAATAAGCTCATACCCACCGTCTACACGCTCAGTCACATTAATTGGCTGCATGATACCGTGCTTCTGAATAGATGTGACTAAATCTTCTAAATCACTCGGAGAAAATTGTTTTCTTGGTTGATGTGGATTTGGCACAATTTCAGACAAAGGCACATGCCAAATGCGATCGGTATTTGGTACAGAAACAGACGTCTGTGTTGCCACAGGCGATGATGTTGTTATTACTTTTTGTTGCGGAATAAGTGAGTTAAGTCCTTTACCCAAAGCCATAGAAAATACGATTATTATTTTTTGGCAATTTCACGTGCTAACCGTGTATATGCCTTAGCTCCCTTTCCTCGAGGGTCATAATGAAAAATAGATTGTCCAAAACTTGGCGCTTCTGCTAAACGAACAGTTCGAGGAATAACTGAACGAAAAATATTATTTGGAAAATGTTGGTAAAGTTCATTTAACACATCTTCTGATAACCGTGTTCTCTTATCAAACATCGTAATTACCGCACCCAAAATAGTCATTTCTGGTTTTACATGTTCTTTCAATAAAGCAATTGTCTCAAGTAATTGACTTAATCCCTCAAGTGCATAATATTCTGCTTGCACAGGAATAAGAATCTCATCAGCTGCCACTAAACTATTAATTGTAAGCAATCCAAGTGATGGTGGACAATCAATAATAATATAATCATATCCATGACCCGCTTGCTCAAGTAATTTTCTTAATTGATGTTCTCGCTCTTCGACATCAACTAATTCAATATTTGCTCCTGCCAAATTTGCCGTACTTGGCACAATGCGTAATCCATCGTGTGCCGTATTTACTATCACATCATGTAAACGTTTTTGTTCAGCTAATACCTCATAAATTCCATGTAAAATGTTCTCACGTGCATGTCCTAATCCACTTGTGGCATTCCCCTGAGGATCCATATCAACAAGTAACACAAAATTACCCATCTCAGCGAGGGCAGCAGCCAAATTAACAGAAGTAGTTGTCTTCCCTACTCCCCCTTTTTGATTAACAACGGAAATAATACGGCTCATGGTGATCGATTAATCCTAAAAAATTCGAAGAAATAAAAAATAACTCCTCATCTCTCCTATTATAAACTATATTGACAAAAAGCTCAATATTCGATATAATACGCTACGTAAGAATTTGAAACATATCTATTCTTCAATGCCCGAATGGCGGAACTGGTAGACGCGCGCGACTCAAAATCGCGTTCCTTCGGGAGTGAGAGTTCGATTCTCTCTTCGGGCACCGCGAAAAATAGCCCTAGGCTATTTTGAAATAATAACGTCAACCGAGTAAAAAAAGAAACGCTAGAATGCGTTTCTTTTTTTTTGTTTTATTTTTATTATGGTACTTCTCGAATAGCAACATTATCAATAGCAATCAGCCCATTACGTACCCCAAATACAATACGCAAATCATCAGTGTCTTCGTCAACAGTAAATGTACGACTATACGACTCCATTCCATTACGAGTCTTTGGGAAGAAATCATAACGATATTCAATATCACTATTTGATTTATGATTACCAATAAAGGCTTTCATTTGCCCACTATCACGATAGTAATCAAAACTAAACTCATACGTTTTTCCGGCTTCAACAGAAATTCCTGTTTGTTGAAATCCTCCACTCGTCTCTAAAGCATTTACCACCATTTGTTGACGTGTTGCTGGATTAACCCATAATGAATGACTAAATAGCTGATTTGGTCCCCAACTACGCCATGCATCATGTGGATTCAACCACTCAATATTACCATCAACAACGAGATTTGTTGTATCATGAGGTGTAATAAATATATCATCGAGAGAAAATTCAGCATCTTTTCCATTAATCACTAAACGAAAATCTGTTGAACTTGGTGCTATAAATACACGATGATACTCTTTCCATTCACCATTGGTAGGATAAACACGATCATTATTTCCTTCAAAATCTCTATTTGAATCATTATCACCTAAACGTGGATAAATTCTTCCACTCTCTAATTTATATTTAAATTTCAATTCATACGTTTCACCAGGGATCACATTCAATCCACGTTGTTGTACACCTGAAGAAGTTCCTCTTGCATCAACATACATTTCTCCTGATTCTTGATATAACTTAATAGGATGACCATAACGAACCCAACGTCTCATTTCTGTAATATCATTTGATGTTGGTTCTGGAAGAAATAAATTCGAGTTAAATAATACATCATTATCTAAAACGACATGCCCTTGTAATTGCCCACTATATACATATAACTGAGGAAATCCAGGATTTGATACCTCACCTAAATATACTCTATTTAAACTCATAACTTCTCCATGTGATCCAATACTATATTGCGCATAATTTCCCTTATCTCGCACAGCCAAAAACTCACCATTATCATCCTGCATAGTCCATTTGCCGTGATCAATCAACACAAGTTTTCCATTATATTCTTGTATATAGGGATTTTTTAAACTATTTTCTACAATATAAGCACTTCCAGTATTTGCAACTGGGTCACGTTGCAACAAATGATGTATACCAGATTGACTATAATATAATGCATTTGTACCAACAAATACATATGGTCTACCGATCTCGGCTAATTCAAATGAAGTCAACTTTGTTGTTCCTTGTCCTAATCTTGCTAAATTTAAATGAAGCATAGAGTCATCATCCCATGTTGTTCCATATACAACAATAGGCTCTGCATATTGATTATATTCTCCAATAGCAAATGTCGATTTAAAAATTGACTCTTCATTTGGAAGAAATAATGCTTCAGTATTTACGATAACATTATTAACAATAGTTTCTACAAATAATTGTCCTGTAGCACCTTTATCTTCCCAAAGCACATAGACCTCTCCATTATCAGTCACATATAACTCTGCTGTATGAAATTGAGTAATATACTCAATATTTGAAGAAAGAGACGCAATTTTTAAAGGAGCAGCCCAAGCACCTGATACATAAGAGCTATAATATACTCCTAAATTATCCGTATCAAGTGGAGTATAATATTCATCAGGATATAATACCCACATTATATGTTGATTTCCTGCATCATCTAATCTAATTTGGAATTGTGCAATGGCTAAATCACCACCAATACTCGCATAATCATATACCAATTCAGCATCACTCCAATTTCCTTGAATGTTACGAATCTTCGTATACAATTTTTCACCTGTTTTATAAACAAGATGATAATTTCCTTCATCGTCAAACACACCATCATAACGCAAATCCCAACCTTCTCCTGGAATTTGTTGCTCAGGAATAGTTGCTGAATTCCAAACCATTTGATCATATGAATAACCTTCAATCATTTCAACATCACCAATATCAATCGTTTCTACTCCAGAACCATCTGTAACAGGTTCAGCAATAACAGTATATGATGAACTCGCAGTTTCTCCATCTACAATAGGGCCATCAACAGGCTCCCCATCTAGATACAGTTGCATTCCTGTAAAATCAGGTGTTTCTTCTTGACCATCAATAATAAGGCTTTCAACAACAACTTCCTCATCTCCTGAATCAGCAGTAATAGCAAATATTACTTCACCACCTGTTTCATCTTCTACAATAGGACCATCAACTGGCTCCCCATCAAGAAGGAGTTGTATTCCTGTTATTTCAGGATCATTTGCATTTGGGTCTTCTACACTAATACCCTCAACAATAACATCTTCATCTGTAGCATCTACAGTGACTGCTAAAGTCATTTGTGGCACAATAGCTGTTAACACAGTCAAAAATGCGATAATAAGTTTATTCATAACATCTTGTACAAAAAAAACACCATACACGGTGTCTTACTAAATAATTGTATAATTAAAATATACACTCTTTTGAGCAATAGGAGAAAGATGTACTTTCTTCAAAAAAGGCATAGATCTATTATTATAATGCCGTTAGCATAGCACATTTTTGACATTTTGTCAAAAAAACACCCTCTATCAAAATAAAGAAAACACCCCATTAGCCGAAATAGTAATAAGCGTCATAATCGTTGCCGCAAGACAAACACCTGTTAATATAAGGGGTACAGCACGCTTGAATGGAATATTAAACACAAAGGCAGCAAGAGACCCTGTCCACGCACCAGTAAAAGGAAGTGGAATACCAACAAATATAACTAAAGCAACTGCACCATACTTTGCATATTTTCCAGAAAATTTTTTTTCAGCTTCTTTTAACTTCTTATTCAACATATGTCCCAAAACTTTTTGCTTCATTACCCAAACATGTACTTTTGGCATAATATAAAGCAGAATAACCGTAGGAAACATATTCCCCGCAATTGCAATGAGAGCATTTTTAAATAAAGGCAAATGATATACACTAATACCTATTGGAATTGACGCACGCAGTTCTGTGATAGGAAGCATGGATAAAAAAAATACAGCCCACTCTGGTGGAAATCCGGCTACCCAATCAATTGGATTAATAAAATGGCTCAACATATACGACATAATTACTCTTCAACAACTTTGCCAACGGCAAGTTGTCCTTCCTTTATTTCATCAGGCCAAGTATAATTTTCAAATGCCCAATTTGCAGCATCACGCGCTTCAGTAAAACGAGCCGTATGACTTTCTGTTCCAAAAGCAATAACATGAACAACGTGACCAAATTCATCAGCAACATCACACACAAAATTATATCCAGCTGCAGGAATATACCCTGTCTTTCCTCCAATAAATTCAGCAAAATCATTTGGAATCCAACCGAGTAAAATCCAATTGGTATTCCACATGTGATGTGATTTATCTCTTTTTTCTGAATACAATGTATATTCTTTTGTCAATAACGCATCTTTAATCTTTTCATGACGGAGTGCCTCTTGTAATAAAATAGATATGTCAGATGGAGAAGAAACATTCCTACTATCAAGCCCAGTCGGATCAGCAAAATACGTATCCCCCATCCCCAACTCATACGCTTTTTCATTCATACGCGCAACAAATGCTTCCCGTTGCCAACCAACAGCATCAGCTAAACTCATAATTGCTTTATTTGATGAAGCTACTAATGCAGCATACCATAATTCCTCTAGGGTGTATACATCACCAGCATACATATGTGCATCAGATAAATCTTCTGAAACAACAGTCGTTGTGCTTGTCCAATCAGGATCTTGTTCTAATAACAATAGTGCACTCATAAGTTTGGTAATACTTGCAATTGCTTGTACACCATATTCGTTTTTAGCTAACAATACCATTCCTGTTTCAGCATCTTTTACCAACAATCCTTGTGCAGTAAACTCTTCTACATCAAGCATTTCTTCTCCCGTAAATTCAGGAACTGGTGGCGCAATAACCGGTAATTCAACTACAATATTTTTTTGTGGTTCTTTTTGTATTGGTTTATTAAATGAAAACGGTAACATCGACTCTCCCAAATACGTAATAGGCTCAACTGTCAATTGCCCCATATAATAAAATGACACTCCAGCAAAACCGGTCATAATAAATAATCCCACAAGCAATGTCTTTACAAATGATGAGAGTGGTTTTTTCTTTGTATGTGAAAGATGAAACATAGCCTATATATCAGATAATGTTTCTTCAATATGTGCGTGTTGGTGTAACTCATTATATTCTGGTAACTGCTCCTGACCAGTAATGCCCAAATGTGCCAAGGCTTGAGTTGATAATTGATATACTGGCAATAATTTTTCTTCATCTTCTAATTCGATAATTACATCACGCATGAGCAAATTTCTTAAAATAACAGCACAATTTACCCCACGAATTTGCTCTAACTCTGGTCGGGTAATTGGTCCTCTATATGAAATAATCGTCAGTGTCTCTAACTGCGCTTTTGTTAATTCTCCCCCAATATCATAAGAAATAAATTGATCAACAACATCAGCATATGTCGGATTAGTCCCCATATGAACACGATCTTCTACAACAAACAAATGAATACCAGAAGCATCATGATTATATTTTGTTTCAAGTGTTTGAATACTTTCTTCTACATCAGCATACGCACGACCGGTGGCCTTTGCAAGTGCCGTAAATGACAATGGTTTTGATGCAACAAATAATATACTTTCAAGTGCGGCGAATAATTCCATAGTTTAAACGTTAGAGACAATAATATCTTCAAAATTCCCAGATTGAGTTAAGTGAATACTCCGTTGCTTGACCAATTCAAGTAATGCTAAAAAACCAACAATCATCTCTGTTTTATTTTCTGTATGTGTAATAATATCTTGAAATCGTATTCTTTTTGTTTTTTTCAACAATGCTCTTATATGATCAATTTTATGTTTCATACTCACCTGTCGATCAATTTGCACCTGTGGTAATGCCTTTCTTGGTGCCAAACGATGAACCAATTGCAACATTGTTTGATGCAACTCACTTTGAACTAAACGCTCAGGTAATGGTCGATCTATACGAATATGCATTGGCTCTGTACGAAACACCCCATGTGCCTTATCTTGCCACTTCGCTTCAATAACCTTACTTGCTTCAACAAATTGTTGATATACACGCAACTGTTCTTCTAAACTTGTTTCATCTTCTTGTTCAAAAGAAAATTGCGGTAATAACATCTTTGATTTTAACAATACCAATTTAGCAGCAATAACTAAAAAGTCCACTAATTCATCGGCATCAATTTCTTCAAGTGTATCGACATAGCACAAATACTGCTCGGTTACTTCAGATAAAGCAATATCTGTAATGGTCATCTTTTTTTCTTGAATCAAAGAAAGCAACAATGCCAAAGGCCCACTAAATTGTCCAGTCGAAAAAGAGACTTCCATGTCATCTTGTACTTAAATATAAACCAAAATGTATCACTATTTTACTACATTTTCTTCATTCTGTACATTGTTCGCATAGGTAAAAATAGCATAACGCTCTGAACGATATATTTCAATAAAATATGAAGATTCAAATAATTCTTTAGAAAACCAAATAGTATCCCCTCTCAGTGTCCCAGGGAAATCATCTAAATCAAAAATCAGTGGATAGCCTGCATCTTCTTTAGCATATAATACGAAATAATCAATATCTTTGGTTTTATCATATGAATAGAGCATGTCAAAGGCTTTATCAATATTTTTCTCTTCTGCAATACTATTTAACATATAATATGTTTCAGAAAATTGCGCTGCTGGATGTGAATTATGTTGATTAAAATACAACACATCATCATAAGTTAAAAAGGCATGTAATTCAGGAAGTCCACTTACCATCATTTTTGGAGTAGCAGTCACTGTATCGCCAAAAAAATCAAGCAACTCAACAATATCTGCTTTATTGTGTATTGATCTTTCATATATACCCAATACATTTTCATCATCAGCAAAAGTCCCAAATATACTTGTTGGTACAAATAAAAGTAATGCACATAACCCAACATTTTTTTGTGTTATATGTTTCCACTTCTTTTTTTCTAATAATAAATACCACTGTGCAAGTGCATATGCTGCAGCTAATGCAAGAATCGGTGTATTAAAAAAGAGGAATCCTTTTGCTTCTTGCATAGGAGAGGCAAAAAATAATACCATTACCATCCCCATAATTTGCCACAAATTACCAGCCACAAACAATGATAAAAGAATACGGATATACATAACTTTTCTATATATAATCAAAGAAAGTAAACCAACGAAAGCCACCAGCCCACTTAAGCTCAAAGAAAATAACGGTATTGAAGTTGCAATACCTTCGATGGTAAATAATCCTAACTGCCAATTTTCAGAACCATAGAGATAATATGATTGTATCAGTGGAAGTAAAAAAATAGAACCAATCGCCAAGACAATACTCCCGACAAATGCAAACAACGCATAATCTTTTAGACGAGTCTTTTTATTATTAAACAGATGAAAAATAGCAACACCCAGAGCAGCAAGCGCAAACCAAAAATAAAAGAGAAGAAACAGAACTCCTCCACTACAACCGTAGACAAGCACTCGTTTCCAATTCATGCGTGCATAATATATATCTCGAGCTAAAAAGACACTCCACAAAATAACCCCAACCCCACTCACTAATTCATATGGTTTATTTATATTTGAGGCCCAAGGAATAAGCATGAACACAAGAAGTACTCCCAACATCCAGGCAACGGGAGCTACTTTTTTTTTCTCATCTTTCCAATACCAGGCTTGTACGGCATACATCATAATAGGGAAAAATGCAAAAGTAACTGCTGTCCCTACTTTTGCCATTTGTACCCCATTTAAATGCATAAACCGTCCAAAGATCGCAATGATTTGAAAAAATAATGCAGGATAAAATGCAGGTAAATAACTATAGGCAAAATCAGAAAACATTCCTTTATATGCAAAGCCTTGATACATTGCAGCAATAGTAATTTCATCTCCCTTTAAGCCCCAAAAAGATAATTGAGTCCCATGCACTAAGGCAGCATAACCCAATGCAGTCAGTCCACCAAACACAATAAGAAATATAGATGGACGCATTTTTTTATATATTGCAATAATTCCAAATACAAGTAAAACAAAAAACAGCAATTTAATAATAATTAATTGCTGTATTTGTGGATATGACAGTAGTATATCCATATACAAATATTATTCTTTTATATCAATTGCAATAGACAATTCTTGCAATTGTTCATGTGGCATAACTGAAGGAGCTCCCAACATAAGATCTTTTGCTTTTTGATCTTTCGGAAAAGCAATTACTTCTCGAATATTAGGCTCACCAGCAAACAGCATAACTAAACGATCAATTCCCCAAGCAATACCACCATGTGGCGGAGCACCATATTCAAATGCTTCGAGCATATGCCCAAAACGTGCTTGTGCTTGTTCATCAGAAATTCCTAACACATCAAACACACGTTTTTGCATACCCTTATCGTGAATACGAATAGATCCCCCACCAATTTCATTTCCATTTAGAACCATGTCATATGCTTTTGCGAGTGCCTTTTCAGGACTGGTTTCCATGTCTTCGATATTTTTTGGTGATGTAAATGGATGATGTTTTGCTTGAAAACCCATTGTCTCATCATGCTCAAACATTGGGAAATCAGTTACCCAACATAATGCAAAGACACTGTCATCTCGAAGTCCTAATTGATCAGCAACTGCTAAACGAACATGCCCTAACGCATCACAAGCAATATCCCAAGTGTCAGCAGCAAATAACACAATGTCGCCTACTTCTGCTCCAGATTCTTTTATGATAACTTGTAATTCTTCTTCTGAAAAAAACTTTGCAATTGGAGAACGTACACCTGCTTCTTCGACAAACAAATAAGCTAATCCTTTTGCTTTATAAATCTTTGCAACATCAGTTAATCTATCAATATCTTTACGAGAAAATTGTGCCCCACCTTTTACGCAAAGTGCTTTTACCACTCCACCTTGCTCAACTGCACTTTTAAATACAGAAAACTCAGAATCTTTTACTTTTTCACTTATATCTACCAATGGTAAATCAAAACGAATATCTGGTTTATCACTCCCATACGTATTCATTGCATAAGCATAGGTCATTTGAGGAAATGGCACTTCTTTTACTTTTTTCTCTGGTGCAAATGTTTTAATCAAATCAAGCATGAGTGATTCATTTAACTGCATCACATCACTTTCTTCAACAAAAGACATTTCCATATCAAGCTGCGTAAATTCAGGTTGACGATCTCCGCGTTGATCTTCATCACGAAAACAACGAGCAATTTGGAAATATTTATCTAAACCAGCGACCATCAACAACTGCTTCATTTGTTGTGGAGATTGTGGCAACACATAAAAATTTCCTGGATACAAACGAGATGGTACCAAATACTCTCGACTTCCTTCGGGTGTTCCTTTTACTAAAATTGGTGTTTCAATCTCAAGAAAATCAGCCTTCTCCATAAAATCACGGATGGCTTTTACCATTTTTGTGCGAAGAATAATATTATTTTTCAACCGTTCACGACGAAGTTCTAAATACCGATATTTTAACCGTAATTCCTCATCTTCTTCTCCCTTATCTGTTTCAAATATTTCAAATGGCATTGGTTTTGACGTATTCAACACTTTTACGGTACTTGCATGAATTTCAATCTCTCCTGTTTTTAAGTCATTGTTCACCGCCTCAATATCTCGATCAACGACAATTCCTTCTACTTGAATTACATACTCATACTTGAGTGTATCAACCACAGCAAAATCAGCCCCTGTTTCCTTATTGAATACAACTTGTACTCGCCCATATCTATCACGTAAATCAACAAATACTAATTCACCAAAGTTTCTTCTTTTGTGTACCCAACCAGAAAGAGTCACGCTCTCGCCGACTTGTGGTTTACGCAGTTCCCCGCATGTATGAGTTCTCAACATATATTTTTAGCTTAATGAACCCTTTTATACTAGCAATAAATGCCTTTTTTTGCAAGAGGAAATTACAAAAAGATGGAATGACCCATCTTTTTGATTATATAGTGTATTACAATACTATTCCCCAACAATTTCAGGATACTTTTCTCTAAATGCATCAGTAAATGGACAATCATTCATACAGGTTGGCGCCCAATATACAGAGATATCTCCACGAGCAGCAAAAGTAAATCCTTCACGCACACCATCATGAAATATAGCAATTACTTGATATGCATCTCCTACGGCTGCTGGCACAGTAATATCTAAAGCAATAAGATCAACCATATCTTCATTATGGTAATCAATATATGGTTCTACTAATTTTTTTACTACTAACGCTTTTTCTTCGGCACTCAATACTCCTGCACGAGCATAAGTGACTACTGGTAAATCAAGATCAGTACTTGACTTAACTTGCCCAACTTCGCCAAGAGCGATTGTACATAATTCATCAGCTTCTTCTTTATCTTCAACAAGTGTATCAACTGTTTCCTCAAGCTCATTCATCGTCACTTTACAAGATGATTCTAACTCATTGATATGCATATCCCCCCAAAAATATACGCCACCACCAATGATAATGGTTGTAAAAAGTATACTCACTAATACAGCAATAAGTGTTTTTTTTTCTGGCATAAAATATGTTAAATATATATAGTAAGGATATTACATATTCGATATTAAAGCAAGCTACATACTACATAATACTATAACTCTTCTACCCAAATATCTTTCACACCATCACCATCTTCATCATATGGTAACTCTTCTTCTTCTTTTTCACAAAGAGCATTACATCCATCACCATTTTCTTTATTCCCATCATCACACTCTTCATGAAGTTTTCTTTCGAGAATTCCATTTCCACAACTGCTCACCATTCCTCCACCGGAAGTTGACGCAGCAGTAACTACTTCGGGGATTTCTTCTTCTGTGACTTGAAGATCCTCACGCACTTCTTCTGGAGATGGATTTGTTTTTTGTGTTAATTTCATTTTGACTCTTGCTGCTGGTATACCCGCAATTTTGTGATCAAATTCTTTCCATGTATTATCATCTTCCTCCATATTAAATTCAAATACCTTTGCAGAGTGTTCGCCACCTTTTTCCCAACGCATCTGTTGAAGAAGCATAGAAAAAGTCATTTCTTGGCAAATCTTTACAATAGGAGCATAACTATTAAATGGACCCACACTTGCCATTTTTCCACCATCCAAACCAAAGTTTGGACAATCATTCAAAAAGTCACTATATTTATTGAGTGCGGGCATTTTTTTGAGAGTAAAGGGATCTTTGAAATAAAGCGGTGTGGCAAAAATTCTTTCATCTACTTTTGGAACTCCAAGAATATCGAAAGTAAGTGTTGTTTTGTCACCATCGTATTCACTCTTTCCCTCTAAGTAAAGACCCTCTATAATTCCATCTTTTGATAGATTTTGTATTTCGGCAAGAGGAAAAACATTTTCACGCCAAGCAAAATCATATTTGAGTTCACCACTTCCATAAATATTTCCTTCAATATTCCCTATGAAATTTGGGTCAACATCCTGAACAGAATGATCTACCATAAGACGAAAATTTCCTCGGGTATTTACAGGGCGCGCAGTAAAATGTCCCAAAGTTTTATTTTCAGAAAGATCTTCTATTTCAATTTCTCCATCGTACACCTGACAATTTCCAGCGGGATCAATATCAAATCCCCACTGAAATGCAATTTTCCAGCTATCCATGATGTTGCTTCTCTTCTCACAAGTTTGTTTATCAGTTTCTGGATCGTAGGTACAAATACTATTATAGTCTTCTGTTTTCACCTCAACACTTGTCACTTCCCATTTTCCTTGTGTTTTTGCTTTACAGCCCTTATGCACCGTGAACATCTCCCAATCAGCTCGGCCTGCCTTTGCTACATAAGTAACTTTACCAGAGAATTCTACGGCTCCTTCTGGTGGATTTTGAGAGATTCTCATGAGTTCCGCCTTTACTTCTTCTGGAATTTTTACTGTTCCATAACGCTCCTGACTGATACTATAATTAGAAAAATGTTTAAGTTCAGCTCCAATCATATTTCTGTCAGCGCTGAGACTCGATGCTACTTGGCGAAAAATAATTTCTCCATCCAAATCTAATACTTGCACAACCGTCAAATCTTTATCCTTATGTTCTTCTGGAATCATAAAAGAAACATACACAGGATCATTGGCAAAATTCTTCACCCCATCAACCCTATCAAAGTTGTAAATTGGGAGAAGAGCTTCTTCATGAGTAAGCGTACTCTCATTTACTTCTATATCTGCAAATTCTTTACTTGTTTTGAGAAAAAAATCCTTTCCATTACTAATCAGTTTACCGCTGTCCGTTTCTTTTACACTTACTTCAATTTTTTCACCTTTGGTATTATCCATAGAAGAAGATTCATCCTTTGAAGAAAAAAGAGAACAACCACTAAAGATAAATAAAAGAGCAAATAAAATAAATATTTTTTTCATAATTTATAAATTACATTATTAAATAAGAAAACCACTCAAATATATATGAGTGGTTTTATCAAAATAATACTACTTAGTATTTGAAATTGTTATATTCAGCTCCTCCATTTTTTTGAGTTACTTCTAATACTTTTTTGTAATCAACAACAGTAATGTCTAAAGTACCATCAGCTTCAACAGTAATAACCATTTGATATGGATTTCCGTCAGTCGTTTCACCACCATTCATAAGATCAAAATTGGTATACATTGCTCCTTTGTTTGCTTCTTCAAGTTCAGCTAAAGCTTCTGCTGGCATATATTGTTTCATTCCTTCAAGAGCTTCCATGCTTGCATCCATAAGTGTTGATTTTGGTACATTTGCACCCTTAGCAATTCTTTCAGCTTCTTTCATTGCTTGTTCATAATCTCCTTTGTATTTGAGATTTATAGAATTAAATCCATCTCTTTTTTCTGTATATTCTTCTCCAAGAACAAGTTCCATTCCTTTTACATCATCAAAACCAACTTTTTTTGCCCAACTTGGCATTTTTTTGGCATCATGACCCGTAGCTTCTGCTGAATCCGCTTGCATGTCGTTCATCATTTTTTCTGCTTCCTCATCAGAAATTTCTCCATTCATGAGTTTTTCTTGTACATCAGACATTTGTTCCATTTGCTTTTCAGCTTGTTTCTCCATTTGTTCAAAAGCTTTTTCTTCTTTTGATTTACATCCAGTAGTCACAAAAGTGATACAAAGAATAAGAACAAGCAAGCCCAAATATGATTTTTTCATATCAATAGATATTTAATAACTAATTACTGATTATACTATACAATTTTTCCAATATTTACAACTGTGTACAACTATTTCTTTTTTCGTATTTTTGCCACAAAAAAACTTTCAATATCTTTTGTCGGCAAAATGCGCAATGTTTTTTCTACACCAGTAAGCGCTTTTTTGCCTTTCCATTCCATGACCGGTTTCATTTTCTTTAATCCAGGAATGACAATATCTATTACTTCAGCTTCATCCCCTACTCGCTCAAGTAATTTAGAAATACGCATTTCATTTTCTTCTGGAGCCATAGTACATGTTGAATACACCAATGTTCCACCTGGTTTTAGTGCTGACCATGCAGCAAATAATAATTTTTGTTGACGGTACACGAGTGATTTAATTTTTTTCTCACTCCAATACCCATAGGTTTTTGGCACGCCTTCAATAAATCGGGCTTCTCCACTACACACAACATCAAGCAAAATTTTATCAAAATATTCAGGATACTCACGACAAGTTGCTGAGCCATCTTCCATCTTCATACTAAAATCCCATCCTGGCGCCTCATCATGCGCAACACCCAAACTATTCATATTATGCTCTAAACGTAAAAAACGCACATCATTTAATTCATTCGCCAATAGTTCCCCTTCTTTTTCCATCATGGCTGCAATTTGAGATGTTTTACTCCCAGGAGCGGCTGTTAAATCAAGCACAACATCACCTGGCTTTGGATCAAGCACAAGCGGAGGAACCATACTTGCTAAACTTTGAATATATACTTTTCCTTCTGTATAAATCTCTAAATTGGTGAGATCCCGTTTTGACTTATTTTGTAAAATAAAGGCATCTTTATACCATGGCACATCAAGTGTTTTTATTCCAGCATCTTTTAATTCTTCACGTATTTCTTCTCTTGTCGCTTTAATTCTATTCACACGAAATGTGGTCGGTTTATCTATAAATGTTTTTTTAATATCAGAAAACAGCGCAGGCCCTGCAATGGTCTCCATACGCTCTTCAAATTTTTCAGGGAGACTTGAGCTTAGTTTTTTTCCACGCTTCATTCCCTTTTTTTTCTTTTTTGCCATAGTATGATGAAATTATTTTGGTGCAGGCAGTATAGCCTAAAATAACGAAAAATACAAGCATTCCACTAGACAAAACTATTACAACATGATATGTATATAATATCGTTCTTTCACAAACAACAGGAAATCCATGAACAGAACCCTGACACAAATGGGAAGATTACAACAACTCGAAAAATTCTCACTGGCAGAACAGCGCTACATCAGGTTACTGGAAGAAGAGGGATTAATCCTTATTTACTCTATGATTCGAATTAAATTAATTCCCTTATGGCAATTTGACGATAACAAAAATATCTATCAAATTATTCCAGAAACACTCGAGTTATTAAAAAGAAGATTTCCCTTTCTCCCTGAAGAATGTCCCTCTGTTACCTATAACAAGATGGGATTATTTTTCTTTACACAACACTATGACGGAGCGTTGGTTCATCAATTAATACGAACAGATATTGATAAAGTGATTCAAGCGAGAAATCATTTTATCCTTTCTGTTATTCAATATATCAACCGCCCCAAGGAGAACAAATAACCGTGAAAAAAAATATCACGTCAACAACAAGCCCTCCATGTATTTGGAGGGCCTTTGCATTTTTATAGAAGTAATTACGGTTTTAAACGATTCACCGTACGAGGAAATGGGATACACTCCCGAATATGCGCAACTCCTGACATCCAGCGCACCATACGCTCAAGTCCAATACCAAATCCTGAATGTGGTACTGATCCATATTTTCGCAAATCGGTATACCAAGAATATTCTTTCTCATCAAGCCCATCTTCACGAATACGCTCTAACAATAAATCAAAATTATCTTCACGCTGTGATCCACCAATAATTTCACCAGCGCCTTCAATACCAATTAAATCATCGTTTAACACATGCGCAGAATCTTCTGGATCAATTTTCATATAAAATGGCTTGATATTCTTTGGCCATTTTTCAATAAACACAGGAACATCTGAATCTTTTGTTAAAAGTCCTTCATCATCATTTCCTAAATCTTCACCAAATTTGATGTCGCTCCCCAACTCATGCAATTTTTCAATCGCTTCTGTATAGGTATAACGAGTAAATGGCTTATCTACCACAGCTTGAAGTGGCGTAACATCTCGCTCTAATATTTCAAATTCTTTTGTACAATTCTTTAAACAAGACGCTACAATATGTTTTACTAATCCTTCTTGCAAGCCCACATTTTCATCATGCTCAACAAAAGCTGCTTCTGCATCCATCATCCAAAATTCTGTTAGATGTCGTTTTGTGACACTTTTTTCTGCACGAAATACTGGCCCAAAATCATAACAACGCCCAACTGAACCAATTGCTGCTTCAATATACAACTGCCCTGATTGAGATAAAAAGGCTTCTCCCAAATCAAAATATGGCACTGGGAATAAATCAGTCGTTCCTTCACAGGCATTTGGCGTAAAGATTGGAGAGTCTGTACGGATAAAATGCTCTTGGTGCAAATACTCGTTAATGGCAGTTTCTACTACATCGCGAATACGCAAAATTGCCCATTGCTTTTTACTACGCAACCACAAGTGACGATGCTCCATTAAAAAGTCTGGACCATGTTCTTTGTTGCCAATTGGGTACTCTTCTGCAATATGGATAAGTTCTATACTCGTCACTTGTAATTCAAAGACTCCCTCTTTTTTAGGGTGTGCACTTATTGTACCCATAAGTGCAACTGAAGACTCTTGCGTTACTTTATTTACCAGCTCCCAACTTGCCTCATCGACATCTGACTTCACAATCACGGCCTGCATAAAGCCACTGCCATCACGCAACTGAATAAAAGCAATTGAGCCACTTGAACGAATGTTTGCTACCCAACCCTTCATGGTAACGACTTGGTCAACATGTGCTGCGGCATCTGTAATAAATGTTTGTTTCATAATATGTATAATTAAGTATATCTAGGTTATCATAGTATTCTCTATTTCTCAAGAGAGTTATTTTATTATCTGATGTTATTTATTCGACACTAATGAAGTGAACACTTGTTTACTCGGCGCAATGAAGTGGAGCCGAGCTCCTTGACCAGGACTTGAACCTGGAACCTACTGGTTAACAGCCAGTTGTTCTACCAATTGAACTATCAAGGAATATTGTAATTACCATCTAGTGTCGAAATAGAACCAGTTATCCTCTCGTTCTATCTCCGCCCAATGCGGATCCGCCTTGGGCGGAAAGGAATACATACAAAAAACCGCCTCGATTAGGCGGTTTGTATATTTTTTGACTATACGAAACTACCCAATCTTTAAGAGACGGTTATTATTGCTATTATTTGTTCGTTGGTATTTCATATGTATTTACTATAGTATGTTTATTTTTATTTGTCAAATTTTTTTGTGGATGAACATTTTTTTCTATATGGAAAACTCTTCTTGTGTATCTAATAATCCCTCTATTGCTAACATTGCATAATAAGCAGCATTTTTTATAATAGTAATATCACCCAAATATCGTCTATAAAAAGTTAATCCTTGATAATTATCTCGATTCCTATTAGATTTACGAATTCTTTCAAGACTATCTTCAATTATTCCATCATGTAAGGGTGAAAAATATTCAAAATCAAATCCAAAAATTTCTAACTGTGGCCTACCCTCTAAAATATTAATTTTAAAAGCAAAACCATCATGATCTCTGTTTTCAAAACCATTCTTTATAATAGTTTCATCCCTCAATGCTTCTAACTTATTTTGCATTCTTATAGATTTTATCAAAGCAAAGTCATTAAAAGTAAGTTCTTGTATAGAAGTTTCTTTTCTCAAACCTAACCACTTAAGTAAAGATTTTAAAGAAGATTCTGTATTTCTGTAACTATATTTTAAAACTCTCGGATGTTCTACAAATGTTTTAGCCATTTCTCTAATAACATTAAACTCATCCTCATACATTTCCCTATTTTCCAAAATTTCTTGAGATAATTGTTGTATAGCAGAACCATCTTCTATCAAGCCTTCAGTATATTCAAATACCGTAAATTGAAAACCATCTAAAAAAGTAACTGTAGCTACAGGACTTTCCCAGTTAAGCTTAATATCTCCTTGCTCTATAACAGCATTCTCTTGAAAATATTCAGCTACTTGAAATTCTTGTAAAGAAGTTATACCTGGTTTATGTCCATGTCTCATTGTATCCTTATGTCTTGCTGTTTTTTTCTCTTTTAAAATATACTTCGAAGAACCGACAAGAAGCTCATAAACTCTATCTTTAATCTGTCTTCTTTTCTTCCAATTTTGAGGATTTAATAATTCTTGCCTTTTTGTTTCATTCTCAATATTAAGAGTTATTGTTGTGCCACTTGGCAATACAAATTCATTTTCATTCATCATTTCGATATCTTGTCCATCACTCAAAACCTCAGCTTGCAATGCAAGCAATTTCACTTCCCGAGCAAAACGATATCTTTGAGTTATTATCAATCTTTCTGAAGCAGTAATCCCATGCAAAAAAACACCCGAATCAACAATCCTCTTTAATTCCTCATAAAATTCTGGAGTATATTGATTATCATGCCCTTGTAAAAGATATTTAATAGTAGACTCTAAATTATGTAGCTGTGGGGCATTACTAATATCAGGAACTACTTCCTCATCTGGAACAGGTGCTAACTCCAAAAAGTCTCCTATTTGCTCTTTATACCTTTCTAATAATCTTGCAATTCTTTCATTAGAAGACAGGGCCTCTAAAAACGCCCCTGATAATGATTCATCTACTGGTAAGTCAATAAATCTTTTAGCGATCTCTCGTACTTCTGGAACACTTAATATTTCCCTACGAGCAGCTTCAGTTAACAAAAGCCATTGTCGATTTAATTCTTTATATGAATATTTGCTTGCAGATTCTCCATCTAATACAGGAACTCGTATTTCTATATCATCAATTGAAAGTTCTTCAGCAACCTCTGTACTCACTGGCGTTTCTGAAGCAGGTGTAAAAGTTGAAGATTCTCTTCTTTCCATATAATTGTATTAAAAAAATAATCAATACTATTATAATAACACATCCTTAGATTTAAATCTAAAGTAAAGGATGGATGAATACACTCAATGCACAAAATATAACAGGCAATCTAGACACCCCCAAAGTAAATATCTTTTATTTTTTTACTTTTCAATATCTCTTTACCACCTACTAAAGCAACCGTTCCGTTCTCTAAGATATATGTCTTGTCAGCTATCTCCACAGCTTGTTTAGCATTTTGTTCAACCAAAATCACTGTTACTCCTCGTTTATTTATTTCAACTATTTTGGCAAAAACCTCTTTCATCATCTTGGGCGATAATCCTAAAGATGGCTCATCTAATAGTAATAATTCAGGATTTTGAATTAAACTTCGTGCAATTGCTAACATTTGCTGTTGACCACCACTTAATGTTGCTGCATTTTGATTTTGTTTTTGTTTTAATATTGGAAACTTCCTATAAATATCCTCAATATTTTTGTTTATTAGTTCTTTCTCCTTAAACACAAAAGCCCCCATTTCTAAATTTTCTTTTACTGTCATATTCGTGAAAACTTGTCTCCCTTGCGGTACATAACTTATTCCAAAGTTAATTAAATCGTAGGTTGGAAGCTTTTTGATATTCTTATCTTTAAAAAATATTTTTCCACTATTAATATCACACAAATTAAAAATACTTTTAAGTAAGGTTGATTTACCAGCACCATTAGGACCAATTATCGCTGTTATTTCACCTGCAGCAAAAGACATGTCAATCTCCTTGATGACTTGACTCTTATTGTATCCTGATTGTAAATTTTTAATTTTTATCATATTATCCTTCACCTAAATAAGCTTTCAAAACTTGTTTATTGTTCTTTATCTGCTTAGGAGTTCCTTCAGTTAAAACACTACCTTGATCCAGCACAATAACTCTATCTGCAATTCCAAGTGTAAAAGCCATATCATGTTCAATAAGCAATATCGTCTCTCCTTGTTTTTTCAAATCAAGAAGAATCTCTGATATTTTAGTTCGTAATTTAGGAGAAACCCCAGCAACAGGTTCATCCAGCATTAAAAAGGAATGCGGATTAAGAATTGTTCGTCCTAATTCTATCAATCTTTTCTGACCATAACTTAAATCTTTAGCTAACACATTTTTAGTTTTTTTCATTCCTAACATTTCTAAAATCTTTTTAACTTTCTGAATTTTATCAGTCTGTTTAGGAGTTTTTGAAAACAAATTAAACCAAAACTTAGTATCAGTATTATCTAATGCAAGTAATAAATTATCTTCTACTGTTAGATTTTCAAATAACCTTGCCTTTTGGAACAATCTTGATATACCAGCATTAGATACTTCTTCAGGAAGTGAATTTGTAATATCTTTCTGATCAAAAAAGATTTTCCCTGTATCAGGTTTTATTACACTAGAAATCAAGTTAAACAACGTTGATTTACCAGCCCCATTTGGACCTATTAAAGCAGTAATGGTATTGGGTTCAACCTTAAATGAGCAATTATTTACTGCCTTTACACCTCCAAAGTTTTTACTTATTTTTTTTATTTTAAGCATATTATTCAAGACTAACTTTACCGTAAAATCCTTTGGGCCTATACATTAAAATCAGTAATAACACCAAAGCATATATAATTTGCCTAACTGGGCCAACTACTGAAGACGAGAAACCAATAAAACGCAATGGCTCCGGCAATAAAACTAAAACAATCGTTGCAAGCACTGTTCCTTTAAGTGATGCAATTCCACCTATAATAACAATTGATAATATAGGAATTATCTGCATAAAACCAAAAGAAGAAGGATCAATAAAGCTTATATAGTGAGCGTATAAACTACCGGCAATACCAGCAAAAAAGGCAGAAACAGCGAGACTATAACTCTTTATTTTAAAAGTATTCTTACCTAAAGTTCTCACAGCCAATTCATCATCTCTAATAGCTTCTAAAACCTTTCCAAATGGTGATTTTACTATTTTATTAATAATTGCGTATGAAAAAACAGCAATAATACTGACAAAAAATAAATAGGATGCATTACTTTTTATTTGCAAAATTCCTAAATCAGGTTTAGGAATACCAGCTAATCCTAAAGCCCCATTTGTTAAATCAGTCCAATTTAAGGCGATAGCATATATGACAAAAGTAAATCCTAAAGTAGCCAATGCTAAATAATCCCCCTTTAGCTTATTTGTTGGGAACGCAAGCAAGTACCCAAATAGAGCACTCACAATACCAGCCATTAAAAATGAAACAATAAAAGGCACACCATTTAATGTGAGTAATGCTGAAGTGTAAGCACCTATTGCATAAAATGCTATGTGACCTAAATTAAGTAATCCTGTATAACCTAAAGCTAACTGCAATGATAAACACAGAATTAAATAAATTCCTATTAAAATTAAGAGATGAATAATATAAGCTGATAACATAATTTCCAATTAAATAATTTTGCCTGAAAAATCTTTTTTACCCAATATTCCTTGTGGTCTCAGTATCAAGAACATAAATAATACAATAAAAGCAATAGCGTCTTTATAGCCTGAAGGCAAAAACCAAATACCTAAGACTTCAATCAATCCTAATAGAAACGCTCCAATAATTGCACCTGGGACACTCCCAATACCACCAATTATTGAGCCCGTAAATCCTTTGATTATTAAATTTGTCCCCATAACTGGATCTAGATTTTGCTCCATACTTATTAAAACCCCTGCAATACCTGCTACAGAAGAACCAATTATAAAACTCCAAGCATAAATTTGCTTTGATGAAATTCCAACTATTTCCGCGACATCTTTGTTGTTTGAAACGGCCCTCATTGCTTTGCCTAATTTTGTTTTTTTCATAAACAGCAATAGGCCCAAGAATAGAATTATAGCAGTGAATATTATTACAATTTGAAGTGGTGTAATCATTGCACCAAAAATATTAATTCCAATACTACCTTCAAGAAAGTCGATTGTTTTAACACTCGGCCCAAAGAATAATAAGATTAATGACTCCAACAAGATAAGCAAGGCAACACTTGCAATCAATAAGATAACACTGCTCGCCTTTCTTTTTCTCATTGTTTTATAAACAAATTCATTCACAATCCAACCTAAACATCCAGCAAATATTATTGTAAAAATTACAGATAAGCAAAAATTAATCCCCAAAAATGCAAACATTACATACAAAAAATATCCGGCAAAAGTCACAACTACTCCGTGAGCAAAATGAATAAATTTATTTGTTGAATAGATTAACGAAAAACCAGATGCAACTAATGCATATATGGCCCCTGCAATTAAACCATTCAATAATAGTTGGATAAAAATTGACATATTATTATATTTTTAAAAAGAAAAGGACTCGAATATAGAACCCTTTTCTTTTTTTATAAATATGAATATTATTTTGATCGAATCAAACTCCATTTGTTATCAACAAATTCATATACATCATTGCCCAATTGTAACGCTCGGTCTTCAAACCCACTCGAATTAATTATTCCACTTCCTACACCATCATATTTTTTTAGCCCCTCAAATATACATTCTTTATCACCCGCACGACATTGTTCAAAAACATCTTTTAAGATAATCATTTGATCATATCCAATCATTGAATACGTAAGAACAATCCCCTCAGCTTTTTCATACTTCTGATTATATTTATCAGCAAACTCAGATTCAGGCAATGATTCAGGATCTACAAAATCAACACTCAATACATTTCCTTTTAACTTAGATGCTTTACTTGCTAAGCTCTCATTAAAAATACATTCTGAGGCAGTAGCACAGAAAAATGACATATCAAGCCCTAATTCATTTATTTGGTCAAACATTTCAATATACTCAAAATCAATTCCAACAGTAAGTAATGCATCTACACCATCTTGTTTTGCTTTTAACAAGTGAGTTCTATAATCTTTTTCACCAAACTCATACCAGTATTCTGAAATATCTAACTCAGCCTTTTTTGCTCCCTCAAGACAAAACTCATTATACCCAGTCTTTGACATGAGAACGCCAAGTTTTTTGTACTGGCTATTTTCTTTTGCATATCTAATTAAATCTTCACAACCAGTGAGAGAGTCAAAATTAATTTTGAACGTATAAGGATTGTCTAACACACTTCTAGCAAAAGACGCTGTGATTAAAGGAGTCTCTGCATTTTCTGAAATTGGATTCATTGCAATTGCTGAAATATGAAATAATGTAGTTAAAACATCTGGATTTTCAGTATCAATGAGAAAATTGGCAGCAGTTGCACTTTTACCAGTATTCATACTGTCATCTTCAACTACTAGCTTTATGTTTTTCCCATTAATCCCCCCTTGTGCATTAATTTCTTCAACAGCAAGTTCCATTCCTTGTACCCAAGGTTTTCCTAAACTAGCTCCTGGCCCAGATAAAGATGTTACTACACCTACTGTATATGTTTCATCTTTATTTGTTTTGTTTTCATTTGCTATCAAGGATACTGCAATTATGATTACAACAGCAATTACCCCTATTAATATGCTTTTTTTCTTGTTGTTCATAGTATGTTTATTTAATTAATTACCTATTACTATAGCACATTTTATCTGTTTTGTCAAGTCTTTTGTCATAATGCGCTATTTTATTTTATGAATATTTACGCTATTTTTATGCTAATTACAGGCATTCTTGACAAACACGCTCGCGTATAGTATACTATATTTGACGATTTAATCGACAAAATAATTAACAAAACATATGCTTATAACTGAATATTTAGAAAAAATTGGACTTAGTAAAAAAGAAGCAAAAGTATACCTTGCTAATCTTGAATTAGGCCCCTCTTCTATAGCCCTTATTGCTTCACGTTCTGGTGTCAAACGAACAACAGTTTACGAAGTAATGAAATCATTAAAAGAAAAGCAATTAGTTTCCATTACTGGAAAAGGGAAAAAAATACTATATATAACGACAGAACCAGAAAAAATCAAAACGATACTAGAACAACAAATGACATTGTTTAGTGATATTCTTCCACAATTACGATCACTTTCAAAAACAGCGCGCAAACGCCCTACGATTCAAGTATTTGAAGGAATTGAGGGGCTCTATTCTATCTATGAAGATATTATAAAAGAAAAAAAGCAACTATGTTCTATTGTAGCTTTTTCAAAAATGCAATCTGATCTTTCAAAAAAAATTGCAGAAGAATTCGTAAAAGATCGTGTGAAGCATAATATATTTGCACAAGTTATTGCACCAGATTCAAAAACTTCTATTGAATGGCAAAAAATTGATAAACAATCTGCACGAGAAATGCGCTTAATTGATAAAGAAAAATATCCATTTTCAATTGAAATTTCAATATATGGAAATAAAACAGCCTTTATTTCTTTCAAAGAAAATGAACTTTTTGGAGTAATTATTCAATCAGCAGAAATTACAAAAACCATGAAATTAATGTTTACGTTTTTTTGGGCATCACTCGGAAAACAAAAGTAATAATACTAAATGACAAAAATTAAAAACAGCCATATATATGGCTGTTTTTAATTACTTTTCCTAAAATCCTATTTCCCAGACTTATTATTCCGTGTTCCCAGGCTTCGCTTTCTTGCCGCACCTGCGATACTTGTTGGTTTGGGTTTAAAGCCAATATTATTTTTGCTGTTACTACTAAGGTATCCCTTATTAGCAGTATCCTTACCCTCTTTTGGATTTCCATCCTTTGTTTCTTGTTGTCTTTGTTTTTTAAGAATTTGGCTTAACATAGATATATTTAATATAATTACATGTATAGAAACTACCATATATCTGTCGATTAGTAAAGGGGTAAGCGGTTTGTATCTTTTCACTCCCGAAAAAGTACCCGTCCCTCTACTCCTTCCGCTCTACAAATTTTTTCAATCTCTGGTCTAAGCTTTTTCCAATAGTCGGTTTTTGAAAAATAAATCTTTTCATACTTTAAAAGCAAATGTGGCCGTTCTTTTTTTAGCCAATCTTTTACCCCTGGCCATATCATCCCACGAATATTCAAACCATCAAACATATAAAAATTTACCGCATGCTTTGTCTTTTTTATTATAGTCTTCCAGTCTGTGAGATAAGGAAAGATTGGCGCCACAAAAACATAGGTTTTTATCCCCAAAGAAGAGAGCTCTTCAAGTACTTTTATTTTTTCTTCAAAAGAAGAGGCTCCTGACTCAATTTGTTTTCTTGCGATTTCAGAAGTAGTCGTAATTGATATACCTACTTGGCAATCCTTGAACTGCAAAAACAGGTCAGCATCTCTTAATACTAATTTTGACTTAGTAAGAATATTTAATCTTGGCTCAAGAGGAATAAGCTTTTCCAAAGTTTTTCGAGTCACTTCATACTTTTTTTCTATTGGCATGTACGGATCGGTAACAGAAGAAAAAGAAATCAGTTTATTTTTATACTTATCACTTTTTGTTGGTACTAAATCTGGGGCATTTATCTTCACATCAACAAATCTCCCCCATTCTTCCTCATGGCCACTAAACTTTTTCATATAACTGGCATAGCAATAAGAACAGGCATGCGTGCAGCCTACATAAGGGTTGATAACATAATCTATCGTCGGAATTTTTGATGGACTGATTATTGATTTTGCTTGTATTTCTTTTATTATCATTTTGGAGGAGAATGAAAAAAACAAAGATGTAGATTATTTGAATATTTTTTATTCCTCTAATTCTATCCTTCGACGACGTTCATCAAGAGTCTCCCCTTCATACATCCAATACACTGTTCCTTGTACTTGATATTGATATCCCAATAGCTTTTGTGCAGAAGCCGAAGGGCTTGTAATTTCTCCATCAAATTCAATCAATCGTTTATCAACAACCTTTGCAGTTATATTTTCATCATTAACAAAAACAAGTTCAGCTCCAACAGGTATATTTGCCATTTTAAAATTAAAAACAGATCTTCTTGTACGTGCTTGATTGAGAGCTTGTTGATCTTCTACCGATTCTACATAATCTTGCTTTGGTGTAACATTTTCTATTTCTGCAAGTTTAAGTGCTGATACCACTCGTTCAGGAGACAATTCAAAGAACTCTCGATTTGATCGTACTCGTAAATCAAGAAAAGCATCATGAAGTTGTTTTTCTACAAATTGTGAATCACTCACAGTACAAGCATAAAAACACTCAAAAGGAAGAGGTACACTGGTATTATCAAGAGTACGGATTCGTTGTTCTAAGTTTGTTGTTCGTCCTATTTTGATATAGCCAGGCATGGCTTCGTTTATGAGGAGGTAGATTATTTGGGGCATATTATATATTTAAGAAAGTAAGGAAATCACATCTTTCACAGGACCCTTAAATTCAACATCCTCAAATTCTTCAAAATGTTTTTCTCCACATTTAATTTTCAATTTTTCTGAATCACGTAAATTTTCAGTTTCATTTTTACCTTTACTTTCTACAACAAAATATATTTTTTTATCTCCATCAAAAACAACTGCCCAATCTGGATTATATGAACCAATAGGAGTTTCAATTTTAAACCAATATGGTAATTTAATATAAAATTTCACATCCTCATTTGATTCTAAATCCTGTGCAAACTTATTTTCAATATCAGAGTCACAAATAATATAATTATACAAAGTTTTTTCTTGATTTTGTACTTGATACATATTATCAATATATCCCTCTAATTCATCATTTTCAAAACTTTTCATCTCCCAACTATCTCCTACTATTCTTTCATATTTAATACCATCTATCATCATTTTATTTAATACTAAATTAATTTTCAAAGAAAAAATATCAATAAACTGTTGAGGGTTTTTGAAAACTCCTTCAATCTTTCCTGATTCTTTAATAATTCTTAAAATAGTATTTTTAGTAAGATTTGTTTTATTTTGAATATTCTCTAAAATATTAGGTATTCTAAAATTATAAATACTTATATCCTTTTCTTTGAAACTTTTCAAATGACTATCTACTTTCTCTCGCGTAAGATTCAAACTTACTTTTGTATTTTGCAATTTTACTACTTTAATTTCTACATTTTCTAACTCTTGAGCACATTTTTCAATTAATTCTTCTGTATTATACTCTACTTGATAACGAGTTTTATGTTTTATTTTATCCCAAAGCTCCTTAAAGTTTTCATCTAATGCATAAGATTTTTTCAAATGAACTTTTTTCTTTTTTGCTTTGTTTTTTATTCTTCCCGTAAAATTCACTCCACAATCTTCTTCAATCTCTGTTTGTAATGTTTTCGCGAAATCCTCATAACTTTCATTAGCAATAACAGTTAAAACATTGATGTTTTCATCAAAAATACGTATGCCTTCTTGATTTACAGGTAAACGTAAACCACGCCCAATTTCTTGGCGTTTCTTCATTTCTGAATGTGATTCATTTAATGTACAAATTTGAAATACATTTGGATTATCCCATCCTTCACGCAAAGCTGAATGAGAAAATATAAAACGAAGTGGTTCATCTAAAGATAATAATTTTTCTTTATGCTTCATAATAAGAGCATAAGTATCATCATCAACTTTTGTATTTCCCTTTGTATCTTTTAATAATCCTTTTTTATCTTGAGAAAAATATCCATTGTGAATTTTATCGATATCATTAGAAAGAAGCCCTTTATATTTTGGATTTTCTTTGAAATTATTACATATTTCTTCAAACCACTCTGCAAACTTTCCTTGTAATACCTCACCATCTTGATAATTTCTATAATTCGCAACTTTATCAATAAAAAATAAAGATAAAACCTTAATTCCTTTTCCTTGCAATTTTTTTTCTCTATCTAAATGATTTTGGATAGTCTTTTGAATTTGAAATTTCATTATTTCATCACGATAATCCCCCTCAGAATGTCCAACATAAATATTTTTTCCATTTGAAAGTCCTATCATTTCTCCATCAACATCAATTTCATCTATAATATAATTATTTTTATATAATTCTCTTTCTCCCGACAATTTATATAAATCATCTCCTACTTTAACAGTAATTATTTTTTTACTTACTCCATTTTTATTTCCTACATCAATTTTAACCTTTGCATTTACTCGTCTTTTTTGTGCATGAACTGATTTCAATTCCACAAAAGCTTGATTATAATTTTCTTCACTTACAATAGAATCTACTTCAATCTTTTTTACCAATCCTAAATCATAGGCATCCACAGGATCAAGTTTATAGACAAGATTATAATGATGTTTATGTGTAGCAGAATAACGAAGAGTACAAATAGGATTTAAATTTTTAATTGCTTTTTTTCGTATATCAGTTTCCATGTTTTGAGGTTCATCTACGATAACAATAGGTTTTACCCCTTGAATATATTCCATAGGTACTCCCCAATCACTATTTTTATAGATAATATTTTTTCCCTTTTTACTTGCACTAAATTTCGCAAAAGAATCAATATTAATCACTAATATTTGAAGAGCATTTGTTGTAGCAAAATTCTTTAATTGTCCTCGTTTCTTTGGATCATATACATAGAAATCCATTTCTGGATTTTCATAGAGCATAGAAAAATGATCTTTTGTAATTTGAAGATTTTTTATTACACCTTCTTTAATAGCAATACTAGGAACCACAATAACGAATTTTTTAAATCCATATTGCTTATATAATTCATGAATAGTACGCAGATATACATAAGTTTTTCCAGTACCCGTTTCCATTTCTACTGAGAAGTTCATTCCTGAACTTAAACTAACAGTATTATCATCCCAAAGCTCTTCTTTTTGCCAAATTAATTCTTTATTCCACAAATTATCTTCGTCTGAAATCTCAATGTTATTATTTTGTTGAATATCTATCAAATTTTTCTTTATAATTGCAGGCTCCAATAACAATTTATTTCCAACCAAAAAACTATTTATAATAGGTAATTGGCCTAATACTTGTGATAATTCTAAAGAAAAGTCACTACCATTTGGCTGACCTTTAAAAATATCTGTTATTGATTTTATAGCATCAAGCTGATATTGCTGTGATGGATCAAATTGAAGTTTCATAAGTTATTTTTTCTAATATTTTTTTCTCTAGCTAATTTAAAACTAGTTTAAATTAAAAGATAGACCTTAATTTAGATAAAAAACACACTCTCTAACTAATCTCTAACTAATTCAGATCTAATTTTGAACTAGTTTAAATCTAAATTATTTATAATTTTTTCAACGAAAACAGTGCAAAAATGTAACATATTAATAAATATTTCCCAATGATTAAATAATGTATCAAATATCACCAAAAACAGAACTCCTAAAAAAATCTTTAATTTAAACAAATTATATAACTTTTGAAAAATAGTATTTATAATTTCTATAAAATCAAATCTATACTCATCTATTTTCTTTACAAAGATTCTTCCAATAACTAAAGAACCAATTAAAAAAACATATTCTTTCATATTTACATTTCCTGTTTTAGATAAAGCAGCAATAATAACGTATCCAACAAGAATTAAGACAAAAGCAGATGTTGAAAAATTTCTATTAACAGTATTTATAAAATTTTCAGGAACACGACTCCAATCACCCCCAGAATAACCAGAAGGAAGCTCCTCTGCAGGAGCAGAATCAACAGCTGTAATATTTCTATTGTCTAAACCCAGAGGCACAAAATCTCGCAAATCATCGTAACCTATCCCTCTAGTTTCATTATCATCCATATCTACCTAATTATCTAAACTAAAAAAATAATCAATAAATCCTTTAAATTTTTTTTCTATACTAGAACTACTCTCAAGAGCCCATTCTTTCAACTTATCTAAATTGTCAAAATTTAAATCTTTTTGACTTAAATCAATATCAAAATAGATACCACTCTTATGATTAAAACTATCATATAAATCATTTTTAAATATTTTACTGATAACCTCATTCTTAGTCATAGGTCCTGTAGTAAAATTAACAAATTTTGCATCACTTTGCATATTTATTGCTAAAAACCCAGTATCTACTATTTTTCCACCCATTTTCTTTTCTATTACACCTGAATCTTTCAACATTATGTTTTTATAAATACTTTTTACTTCATCTACACCAATTCCATATTTATGATAAAATATAGAACTTTTTATTCCTATCCGCGAAATATCACCAACTTTATATTTTTTAAATTCATCTAAAATTTCAAAAAGTTTATTTATATAATCTTTAAAATCTTCAAAATCGTTACTAACCTCTATTTGTAATCCAAAGTTTTCCCAACTAAAAAATAAAATTTTATCAAAATTATTATTTGCAATATCAAACCGTGAACCAGTCAATTTAAGATTTTCCCAATCCATTTTCTTTATAATATAATCTCCCATTTCTCCTTTATAATCCATAAAAGTGAGATTTCTATTTTTAAACCGTATTTCAAATGTATGCCTAGCAATAAAATGATCTTTTTGCTTTTTACCCATAAAAATAAAATTATATAACCTTAAAATCAATCTTTGCACTTGCCATTTGCAAAAATGTATTTTTCTTTAATTGATCAAGTGCACCAAAAGCTTCATCAAGACATATAAATTTTTCTGGTTTACCTGCCAAAATAGCATCAATTAAATTTTTATTCACTCCATTTTCAAGACAAATAGCTAATTTACCATTATTAATAGAAAAATAACTCGTATTTCCAACATCCTTCTTTTCAACAGATACATTCAAATCTAAACCACTTTTCAAAACTAATTCATACAAAATGTTTTCTTGTGTAGAATCTTCTTTCACATTATCTACAAAAAAATCCATTTGTCTCAATAATTGTTCTACATCTTTTACATCATTTCTCCAAATCTTGAAATTACTTTCTTCAAGTTTGAATACTTTAAAACCAAGATCAAAAGTATCATCTAATTGCTTTTCTTCTTTTATTTTCTTTCCAGCACGTCGAATACGTTCTTTTGCAATATCAGCAATTGTTTTATATCCTGCTTTATAAGCTTCACTTTTTTCATCACAAAGTTCTGGAAGTTGCACAGATATACACTTACGATTTCCACCATGTTCAGCATTCAGTGCCATTACTGCGTGTGCTGTTGTTGCTGAACCTGCAAAGAAATCTAAAATCATGTCACCATCTTGAACTACAAAATTACATAATCTATTTAAAATATTAATTGATTTAGGGTTATTAAAAACTGATCTACCGATAAGATTATCGACAATTTTAGAAGAGCTTCTACCATCCTCATAAATCATTGTTTTTAATGCATCCCTTGCATTTTCTAATCTTTTTTTAGGCTTAATAAGTACATTATGATCTACCCCAAAAAGGATATTATCCTCTTTTATCATATTATCTAAAGTTTCTTTGGGAAACCTAAATCCTTTATCAGGAATTTTACAAACTTTTCCCGTTTCAGGATGAATAACATCATATCGATAACCTCCAAATTTTGTATTTGCAATATCACCATCATGAAAAACACCTCTTTTATCTACATTATCATAATGAGAAACTTTAGGTAATTCATTTTTATGTTCTTTTATCCATGTCCGTAATTCTTTTTGAATTAAATTTAAATTATTAATATATTTTTGTTTTAACTCATCATACTTAATTTGTATTTTTAAAGCATTGTTATTTTTTCCAATCCAAAAACCCTGTTTAATTTTATCCTTAGCATAACAAATAATATATTCATGTTCAGTATTAATTTGAGTTGGATTATTATCTGTAGCTGTTTGAATTATTAAACTACCCAAAAAATTCTCCTCCCCAAATATTTCATTCATTATCATCCTCAAATTATGTACCTCATTATCATCAATACTCACAAAAATCACCCCATCGTCCTTCATCAAGTTTCTCGCTAAAAAAAGACGTGGATACATCATATTAAGCCAATCAGAATGATAATGTCCTCTATCTTTTGAATTTTTCATCAGCCCATCATTCCTATAATTTCCTTCATCATCAACAATTCCAGCATCTTCCTCATAATCTGACTTTTTTTGTTTGAAATTATCATTATAAATAAAATCATTTCCTGTATTATACGGAGGATCAATATAAATCATCTTTACCTTTCCATAATACGATTTTTGCAAAACCTTTAAAACATCAAGATTATCTCCCTCAATAAAAAGATTTTCTGTTGCATCAAAATTCACCGACTCTTCTCGAATAGGTTTTAAAGTTGAAGTTGTAGGTTCTTGAATTACACGAAAACAATTACTTTTCCCTGCCCAATTCATTCCATATTGTTCTATATTCATCTCTACCTCATCTCCCAAGGTCTGTTTCAACCTATCACAATCTATTTTACCTTCTGTAAAGATTTCGGGAAATTTTTCTCGTATCATTGCCAAAAGTTCTTCTTGAGCATTAAGTGATTTTCCATTCATTGTATTGTTTTTCATACTAAAATATTTCAATTTGTATAAATATAGAATAACGCGTATTCCACGGATTGTCAAACCTATAAAATGCTAAATTAAGATAAAAAAATGATATTAGATCTATCATATTTAACAAAATACTTGACAACTCAAGTACTTTACAATATACTAAACATATACTTGACTAATCAACTAATAATTATTATGAATAACACAAACCTCAACACACTCCTTCACCTCAATAAAGCACACACCGCCCTTACCAAACGATTTGATCGTGGTATGGGCAATGGTATTGGATTTAACGAATTTCTTATTCTCTTTTATATTCATCAAGCAGACAATACACAACTCCGCCGAATTGACCTTGCCGAAAAAATAGGAATTACGGCATCAGGCATTACTCGCCTCCTCCTCCCTATGGAAAAGATAGGGCTTATACAAACAGTCGCAAATCAAGGAGATGATGCACGAGTACGTATGGTAAAAATAACAAAAGGAGGAAAAGAAAAAATGAATGAAGCACAAGAGCAACTTGATCTCTTTCTTGCAGAAGTATTTAAATGTATTGATGATAAAAATAAAGAGCTCCTTTCTGACATGCTTATACAGATAGGTGGCAAAGCGTTGATGCTTTAAAATTTAAAAAGAAAATACCCTTTTTCCATTACTCCTCTCCCTCCAATACCCTCTTGATCTCCCGGTCAAAATCTGACTCAAAAAGTCTATCCTGCACAATTCTATATTTTTCAAATTGTGTTTCTGCATGTAACTTAGCTTGTTCACGACTCATCTTTCCACTATTCATCAAAATTTCTCTGTCATTAAATTCTAAAAAAGAATCAAGCCTTTTGCTCCAATCTTCCATAGTCATCGGAATATTTCTCTCTGCCTGCATTTCTGCATAATCCAAATACATAGAAACAAGTCTTTCGAGAAAATTTATTTCTTTTGAATTGAGGTAATTCTTTGCGATACTTACATCATATTTTTGAATTTTGCCATTTGGGGCATCAGCCCAACTGGTCAATCCCATATTTTCTTTTTCTGCATTCGCTCTTTCAACAATCAACTCTGCAGCGGTATGCCTATGTACTGCATAATGTAATTTATTTTGAACAATTTTAAAAAATGTTATTGTCGTCGGAGCAGAAGAATCATAATCAACACTCATGGCATAGATATCTGTTACTTTTTGGTAAAACATTCTTTCACTCAATCGAATTTCTCTAATTTTTTGCAATTGACGCTCAAAAAAGACTTTATCAAATTGATTTGCTTTTTTGAGCCTCTCAGTGTCCATCGTCCACCCTTGAATCGTGTAATCTTTTACTATTTGCCTTGCCCATTTACGAAATTGCACGGCTCTTTCATTTTCTATTTTGAATCCAATAGAAATAATTGTCTGAAGATTATAATGTGTTGCATTGTAATTTTTTCCATCAGAAGCAGTTATTAAGTATTGCTTAATAACTGCTTCATCAATTTCATTATCATCAGAAAGCCTTTTTAAATGCTGATTGATTGCAGACACAGAAACTCCATACATTTCTGCCATCATCTTTTGAGTCATCCATATATTTTCGTCTTCATATCTCACTTCTATACTTTCAGGATCATTCCCAGTAGAAGACACAAAAGTCAAATACTGTGCAGTACTTGCTTGTATCACTTGTGGAAATGATTGTTTCTTTTCTTTTTTTGACATAAAAAATACTGGCATTATATAAACACTCTTCTATACTGCCAGTATACACCCCAAAAAAGCCCAGTGTCAAACCAATAAAACACCCCTATATATAAGCAAATATATTACAAAAGCAAATTACTAGTATAATACGTTATACTAGTAATTTAAAACACCAATTTTACTGCTAAATTAAGCAATAAAAAATTCAATTTTCTTGTTAGAAAAAACAAAAAACAGCCTAAAATCACTATTTTTAAGCTGTTTTCATATATTTTATGTATTTCAAATCCCTAATTTCCACACTCCCCACCACAACAAGGATATCCATCTTCTGCTTCTTTTTTATCAGGACAACAATGTTTACAATGGGGGCACTCTTTATCTTCATCCTCACAATGCAATGGGCACTTTAAATGATCGTTTAATGGAGCACCGCATGCACATTTTTTTTCTTCCATATGTCCCGTGTATTAGAAATTATACTTTTAGTATAGCATATATTTTGTGACATCCCCTACTCCACCAAAAGAATATCTTTAATCACAACATCTTGTAAAGGATGGTCTTTTTCGTCTGTTTGTAAATTTTCGATAAAATGCACAACATCCATACCTGCAATAACAGAACCGAAATGCGTATGCTTACCATCAAGCCAAGGCGTATTTTCTGCGGTGACAATAAAAAACTGTGACCCATTTGTATTTGGCCCTGAGTTTGCCATCACTAAACTGGCATACACAATTGGTCGCCCAGTTACTTCATCAATAAAACTATAGCCTGGGCCACCTGCGCCATCATTTGTTATATCATTATCTTTGGTCAGTGGATCTCCCCCTTGAATCATAAATCCAGGGATGACTCGATGAAATGTCGTACCGTTATAAAAACCTTTTTTTACAAGAGTCAAAAAGTTGTTCACGGCAAGCGGTGCCTCATTTGAGTAAAAAGCAACTTGAATTGATCCGATCGTTGTTTGAATAATTGCACCGCTATATTGACCAGCAAGTATCTCAATTGGCATATCTGCTTGCTCGTCTTTTTGTGTATCTTCAACTGGTTTATTCAATTTTTTTCCCTCAGAAACTGCCTCTAATTGCTCCATAACATCGGTATAGCCATCGTTGACAGTTTCAATACCAGTGATTTCTTTTTGTGTATATGAGATAGGAGCCGTTGTTGTACCACAACCAACAAGAAATATACTCAACAAAAAAACAATACTATATTTCATACAAATATATTAACGAATAAAAGCTTCTTGTACTTTTTCTGCAAAGATTTTTTGAATGCCATTCATTTCACTTGGTAAAAACGCTTGATACTCTGCAAATGCTAGGTCAAGTGTTTTCCCAGGACGAAATGTTTGGCCATACCATTTTTTTGCTCCTGCAATCATCTCTGCCATATCTTTAAGAGAAGCCTCCGAATGGATGTCTTTAACCAAAGTACTGCGAAATTCATAGGGAATTTCTTTTGACATAATCAATGCAATACTTTTTTGTATACGAGTCGCATCACCGGCAGGTCCTACAAGTCCCCCATACCCCGCTACATCACTTTTAAGATCCATAGCAACATAATCAATCAACTCTTGATCGTAAGCAGCAGCAAGCACCTCAGGATTTGATCCATTAGTATCTAATTTTACTAAAAATCCCATGTCTTTTATTTTTTTCATCACATCAAGCAAATCTTTTTGCAAGGTTGGTTCTCCACCACTAATAACAACGCCATCAAGCTTCCCTTTGCGCTCTGTTAAAAATCGCAATACTGGTTCTTCGGTAAAAAAACTATGTTGTAATTCTTTTATTTTTTCTGGTAAAACAAATTCAGGATTATGGCAATACCCACAACGAAAATTACAGCCGGGAGTAAAAATAATACAGGCTGTTTTTTCTGGATAATCAAGGACAGTAAATTTTTGAATGCCGCTAATAAACATATAAATAATAAAAAATAGTATATATGAGCACTGTGAACTAAATACGTCATTGCGAGGTGGCGATAGCACAGCGCGGCAATCTCATAATTTCATGCACCAAACAATGGGATTGCTTCGTCGTACCCCCTCGCAATGACGTGGTTCTTTATAATTTACAATGATCATGTGTATATAATTTTTTCGCCCCACTTCTGATTCTACAGTTGAGAAAAGCCGTGGATAATACCACGGCTTTTCTTGAGAGTATCTGTGAATATATAATTTCTACAAGCATGAGGAAATTATACAATAGACAAATTATTACGCAGTGTATTGTTCACTAAAGGATTCATTTGATTCACTACATTCTTGAAAAAATGTTCGTGAACAAAATTCAGATTTTTTTCCTTTATTGTAAAATGTCACTGGACGATGATATCCCATTACTCGTGTCCATACTTCACATCGTGTACGTTGTGATTCTTTTGGTGCAGCTACCATATATTTTTTTGATAAAAATAATAAATAATAGTATAGGTATTTTATTTATGACTCTCACTACTTGTATGCTGTTTTCTAAATTCATGATCTTTTGAATCTGTTTCTTTAAATCCAAGCTCTTCATCACACACCGGACAAAAGTCAAACTCACCTTTAATATATCCATGCTTTGGACAAATAGAAAATGTAGGAGAAATAGTAATGTACGGAAGGTGATAATTTTCTAATGCTTTTTTCACCAAATTTCGACATGCTTCAGGAGTGCTTAAACGTTCACTCATATAACAATGGAATACTGTTCCACCGGTATATTTTGTTTGCAACTCATCTTGTAAATCAAGGGCTTCAAATAAATCATCTGTATAACCTACTGGAATTTGAGATGAATTCGTGTAATATGGTGCTTCTTTTGTGCCTGCTTGTAAAATATCGTCACCAAATCTTTTTTGATCTTCTCGCGCAAAACGATATGTTGTTCCTTCTGCAGGAGTCGCTTCTAAATTATATAAATTTCCTGTTTCTTCTTGATATTCTTGCAATTTTTCTCGCATAAAATCAAGAATTTCAAGTGCTAATTTTTGTCCTTCTTTGGTGGTAATATTTTCTTTATCATCAGTAAAATTTCTAATTGATTCATTTATTCCATTTATACCAATCGTAGAAAAATGACTAGAAAGTGTTCCTAAATAACGTTTTGTGTATGGAAATAATCCTCGATCCATCCATTTTTGAATTTCTATTCGTTTTAACTCTAATGATGTTTTTGCCAAATCCATCAAATGTCCAAGACGTTCAAAATATGCTTTTTTATCTCCTTTTTGTGTATATCCAATTCGTGCCGCATTAATGGTGACCACACCAATTGACCCAGTCATTTCTGCAGATCCAAAGAGTCCACCACCACGTTTCTTTAATTCTTTTAAATCAAGTTGCAAACGACAGCACATTGAACGGACGTCACTTGGTTTTAAATCTGAATTTAAGAAATTTTGGAAATAGGGCGTTCCATATTTTGCTGTCATTTCAAACAATGGTAATGCTTTTTCATCTTCCCAATCAAAATCTTTGGTAATATTATACGTTGGAATAGGAAATGTAAAGGTTCGCCCTTTTGAATCTCCCTTTGTCATGACTTCAATAAATGCTTTGTTAACCAAATCCATTTGGGGTTTTAGCTCACCAAACGTATATGGAAAAATTTTGCCACCTAAAATCAATTGCTTATCTTTTAAATCATCTGGAACAGTCCAATCAAGTGTAATATTGGTAAATGGTGTTTGTGTTCCCCAACGTGATGGGATGTTTAGATTAAACACAAATGATTGAATGTTTTGGTACACATAGTCATACACTTTTTTACTGATGTATGCTTCTTTTGCTTCATCACTAGCAAACATCATACCATTTTCTTCAATTTCTTCACGTAATTCTAATTCATACTTTTTAACAAATGGGGCCATGTACGTATCAAAACTAGAAAATGCTTGTGCACCTGCCCATTCATTTTGAAGTGTTCCTAAAAAATTAATCATTTGTGCCACCGCAGAACTCAAATGTTTTGGCGGGCCTGATTCAATTTTATTTTGCACTCCATTAAATCCTTCTTCAAGAAGAGCACGAAGACTCCATCCAGCACAATATCCTGAAAACATATCCAAATCATGTACGTGAAAATCTCCATTTCTATGTGTATCACCTACTGACTGTGGCAAGATATGACTCAACCAATAATTTGCAGTCACTTTTCCTGATGTATTTAAAATCATTCCACCAAGAGAATATCCTTGATTTGAATTTGCGTTCACGCGCCAATCCAATTTATCTAAATATTCTGAAACGGTTTTTCCTACTTCAACAATAACATTTTTTTGTTTGCGATCTTCCCCATGCTTTGCTCGGTATAAAATGTATGCCTTTGCTGCTGCAACGTATTCTTGTTTAATCAACACCTCTTCAACAATATCTTGCAATTGCTCTACCATTGGAACACTATCTGCATACAATTCTTCCGCTTTTTTATATACATCTTTTGCAACGGTACGTGCAATACTCATGTCATCTGTTCCTGTTGCTTGCAAAGCAGCATATATTGCCTGCTCAATCTTTTTAATATCAAAATCAACAATAGCACCATTACGTTTTTGAATTTTGTGGAGGGGCATAATGTAAACAAATTAAATGAAGGATATATTAAGTAAGACCCATCCAAGATAGCTGAGGAATTCCTTCCAATCAGTTCTAGATTTCTGTTGTTTCTTACATATATAATAGCACGTTTTTTCCACCAAAACAAAATTGGCTAAACAAACGAAAAACCGGCACTTTTGCCGGTTTAGCTGTGGATAAATTGTGGTTAAAATAATGAGTGCCCCACCATATGTTGTGGTTTGTCAAGCTTTTTATAAAAAAGAAGAGATGGGGCTATATCTAGCAAAGAACCACTTGGAGGCGCTAATCGCATGTTCCCTTCTGGAACATCACCATACCGTAATGCCTGACCACGAAAGACCTCTGCGATACATAAAACGGGAACAGTTTCACTCAAATCATGTGCATTAAATGAACCAACAATCATGTGTAATCCACCCAAAGATAACACATGCTCACTCACCCGATGAATATACTCATCAAGAATAGTATATGCATCATCAATGACATGTTGATCATGTGTGGCAATACAATCATCAAGATATTGCATTGAAACCATAAGTACTCCATCAACAAGCTCACTTTGCATAATAACTTTTTTCATTAACATATCAACATGCTTGCGTAAACGAACCAAAGGATCTAAACCAATCTCCGGCATATCAATCATATGATGTTCATACTCCGTTTGCAAAACTCCTTCTGAGGTATGTAACCGTCCCAGAAGTAAAGGATATCCTTTCCCATCACTAATATATGCTTGTGCAATATTATGCTCACGTAAAACATCTAATAAAGTGTCTGTATGTAATGGTCCAGACCATAATACTTTTGCCGGAATACCTTGTGCATATGATACCAAGGTATACCCTGAACGAAACATCTGATCATCAACTTGTGTATGCACAGAAGATGGAACAAAACACAATTTAACCAATTGCGCAGTGTGTGCTCTTTTTGTATCAAAAAATAAAACAATATCACCTGAATGATATGCAGGACTATCCTGCGTCATGACTGGCGGAAGTGTTTCAAGTGTATATTCTTTTTCTAATAAAAGACGCACAAAATCAAGTAATTTTGCTGATCGCGTTTCTTCTGCATCCCGATTAAATATGCCATCATATGCACGTTGCGTTCTTTCCCAATGATTACTTGCATCACAACCATATCGACTTCCAACAACCGTCCCAATTTGTATTCCATCCATATCTTGAATAGCGGCAAGTGTTAAAAGAAAACGATCCATTGTTAACAATTCATCTGAAGCAATAACAATATGAACAACAATTGCCGTTGTAATTTCTTTTATTTCTCTTGTTTGCATAAAACAACGTATCCGTCGTAATAACGCTTCCGTTTCTAAAGAAAGCGACACAATCATATGCACTGTATTTTTCGATTCTTTTATTTCTCTAAACAAATGATCAACTGCAGGTAATGACCAAAATGATTCATTATGAATTACATAATCTATCATATAATTTATAGGAGAAACACCTGTACCAATACTTGTATAGCCCAAAGCAACATTTCCTTCTCGAAGAGCACTTACCCCTAACCCAACTCCACTTGCATGAAGTATCCCAGCAGGATATTCTTGAATATAATTCGCTATATGTTTTTTTGTATCAAAACGTGGCGCCTGTTCTTTCACATCAATACCCCATCCATCAACAATAGTAAGTACCGTTGGTTGTATCATATTACATCATTAATGATTTTCCTGTCATTTCTTTTGGTTTAGGTATATCTAATACATCTAATACCGTTGGTGCAATATCTGCTAATATTCCTTTTGCACGTAACCGTTTATGTACTACTGGCTCAGAAACAATAATACATGGCACAGGATTTGTTGTATGTTCAGTTAATACGGCTCCTGTTTGCTTATTCACCATTTGTTCAGCATTACCATGATCTGCAATAATCATTAAAGTACCCCCCACTTTTTTTATTTGTGTCACTAATCGTTTTATTTGTGTATCAACAACATGCACTGCTTTTTTTGCCGCCTCAATATTTCCTGTATGGCCAACCATATCAACATTAGGATAATTCACGCAAATAAATTGATACGTATTTTTTTCAAGTGATGTCAAAATAACATCCGTAATTTCTTTCGCTTTCATTTGCGGATAATCGGCATATGAATCATGACCCGATGAAGAAATGAGTTTTCGATCCTCTCCGTTGACAATATCAGCGTGTCCACCATTCATAAAATACGTCACATGTGCATATTTTTCAGTTTCTGAAATATACAACTGCTTCATATGATCACCCAACACTTGTGGCAAGGTATTAACCAAATCAGCACTAGGAAATGCAGTAAAAATATCCGGTAGGTCAGGACCAAAATCAGTCATCGCTACAAAACGAATGTTTTTAGGACGCTTTGTTCGGGTAAATGCTCCTGGATTCATTTTTTTAAATTGAGGTTGCACAAATGCTTTGGTAATCTGTCGTGCACGATCACTTCTTGCATTAAAAAATAAAATAACATCATTATCTTGTATAGGCCCAACAGGTTTCTTTCCATCATAAACAACTGTTGGTTGAATAAACTCATCAGTTTCTCCTCGACTATATGCTTGAGCAATCGCTTCTTCAGCTGAATGCATATGACAAATTCCCTTTCCAAGCACCATTGCCTCATAAGCTTTTTTTGTTCTCTCCCAAATTTTATTGCGATCCATTGCATACAAACGCCCCATCACTGTTGCAATTTTTTCGTGTGGCTGCATGTGTTTACGCAATTCTTTTAAATAGGTTACCGCTTCATGTGGTGGAGAGTCTCGCCCATCAGTAAACACATGAACATATACCTTGTTCACTTTTTCTTGACGACATAATTTTAACAATGCATAGAGATGTTTTGGAGATGCATGAGCACTTTGCCCATTAGTCAACAAACCCATAATGTGCACCGCTGTATTATATTTTTTTGCATGATATATAGCTTGCTTACATGCTTCATTTTTAAAAAAAGTTCCATCTTCAATTGCTTCAGTGATATGAACTAAATCTTGTTTAACAATTCGACCAGCACCAATATTTAAATGTCCAGCTTCTGAATTTCCTTCTTGATCTTTAAATAAACCAACAGCCTTTCCATGCGCAGCAACAACTGTCGTTGGATATTCTTTCATGAGCCCATACAAATATGGAGCCGTTTCTTTTGTAATGGCATTTCCATCTTTTGCATGTTCATTTAAACCAAAACCATCAAGGATAGCTAATACCAATGGTGCTGTCGTTTCTTTTGTCGTCTGCTTCATATAAATATATATTATTGTAACTTGAGCCCAGCACTTGTATAATTATTTGACGCATTCCATAGTAACCAACCACCATCACTATATGCTTCTACTTGATCAATTTGCTCTCGAATTTTTGCTCCATCATAGTATGCACCAATATGAAATGCTTGAATCCAAGGACGCGCTTCTGCACGATGTCCTTCAAAATATGGTGCCCCTTTTCTCATACCATTTTCAATCACAGCACCAGGATATGCAGCTGGATTTGCTAAATTTAAATGCCCTGGAGGATAATGAGATGGATACATCATCGGACAAATATAATCAACATGGTCCACTGCATCTTCTAAACGCTGTCCAATTGAAATACCATCATGACGCTCCATCACAAAGCCAAACATATCTAGAGAGATATGAATCGGCTCATCTTGTAATTCTTCATCTAAATAGGAAAAAAAGTCTCCCATAACCTCATAAAGTTTTCTCTCACCATTGGTGTAAGCAATTGCGCGCATATTTCCATCAGAAGGAAAACGAACATAATCAAAATTCACTTCATCAAAACCAAATGACGCTGCCTCTTTTGCAATGGCCACATTATATTCCCAAACATGCTCATTACTCGGATCTACCCAAGACAACCCCATATTATCATACCATAAACCACCCGAATGGTTATGAATGGCCCAATCAGGTCTATTTCTTGCAAGTGCAGGATCTTGAAACACGGTTTGCCGTGCAATCACATAAATACCATGCTCATGAAATTTTTCAATTGTAGCGGTAATGTCACGTAAACGATTATCTTCAACACCCATTTCATTTACTAACTCAACATCACTATCATACAAAATATATCCACTATAATCTTTAATATCAATGACCACTGCATTTAATTCTGTTTGATCAATTAAGGCAATCATACGATCAACGGTCTTTTGTGACCCCGCTGAATACGCAGTTAAATAAATACCTTTTGCTTCTATCTTTTCTGGTTTTGCACGTGGAGGTGCTACTTCATGGAGTATTGCTGCTTGGTTAAATGCGATATAGCTCTCTGCAATTTGATTATTAAGCTCTTGTACATATATCTGTGTTTGCAAGCTACTTTGCCAAATAAATAAAATAGCCAACAATCCACACACTGATACAATAAACCACGGTATTATTTTTGATTTCATATACCCATATAATAACAAAAAAACAACATATACTCAATGCTTATACCAATCCAACATCTTCTGCAATAATTAATTCACCTTGTCTCAAAATAGATATATGATCAGGATCAACACGAACAATCGTTGAAGGTGCTTTATGTGATAATGTACCTGCATCAATTAATATATCAGGTTGGTGTTCTTTCCCCGCAAACATACTTTTTATGTCATCAACATCGTACGGACTATCAAGAGATGCTATATTTGCAGAACTTGACACTAATGGCACACCCAATGTTGCCACCAATTCATGAGCCAAAGGATGACTGGTTACTCGAAACGCAATCGTCTCTGTTTCATGAATAATTCCTTTAGCAAGAGCAGTATCTGCATGTACTGAAGCAACCACCGTCAAAGGTCCTGGCCAATACATCTGCGCTAATTGATCAAGTAAGGGATTCCAAATAACATATTCTTTTGCCATAGCGATATCAGCCATAAGCACAAGCATTGTTTTTCCTTGCTGTCTTTCTTTTATCGCAAATAACTGATCAACCGCTTTTTGATTGGTTGCATCACAACCAAGCCCATAACAGGTCTCTGTTGGATACACAATAGTTTTTCCTCGCTTCAATTCTTTTATCAAATCAGAAATATCACATTGTTCTTCTTCAATATATTTCATATATTATTCTTTTATCAAACGAAGGTATGCATAGACAAATGGATCAAGCTCTCCATCAAGTACGGCATCAGTATCAACAGTCTCATGTTTTGTTCGTGCATCTTTTACCATTTTGTACGGATGCAAGACATATGATCTGATTTGATTGCCCCACTCTGCTGTTTTATGTTCTCCACGTAAACTTTGCCTTTTTTCTTCTTCTGCTTTTTCTTGTAGTATTTGTAATTTTGACTGTAATACACGCAAAGCCGTTTCCTTATTTTGTATTTGTGATCGTTCATTTTGACACGACACCGTTATCCCTGTTGGAATATGAACAACGCGCACTGCAGAATAAGTTGTGTTCACACTTTGACCACCCTTTCCACTCGACATAAAGGTATCAATACGTAATTCTTTTGGATCAATCTCAACAGCTCCTGCACTATCAATTTCAGGAGTCACTTCAATTGAGGCAAACGAAGTATGACGCATAGACTCAGCATCAAACGGAGAAATACGCACCAAACGATGAACCCCATGCTCTGCCTTCATGTGTCCATACGCAAACTCTCCAACAATCCGAATCGTCGCTGACTTTATCCCAACTTCTGTCCCACGTGATTCATCAAGCAATGTAGTCTTCCATCCTTTTTTCTCAGCATAGCGCATAACCATTCTTCGAAGCATTTCTGCCCAATCTTGCGCTTCTGTCCCCCCGGCTCCCGCAGCAAAAGAAACAATAGCCGCATGATCATCATAGCGCCCATCAAATAATGTTTTGTCTTCAAGTTTGGCTACTTTCTTTTGAAGTAATTTTGCTTGCGTAAGCATTTCAGTAAAATCTTTTGAATCTTCATCGCTTAACTCAACTAAAGATTGAATATCTTTGCTATCTCGCACAATCTGCTCTACTTCGGCTACTTCATTTTGTAATACAGTCAAACGCTGACCTTTTTTCGTTGCAATATCTGGAGTATCCCAAATAGAAGCCTCAGATAATGCTGCTTCAAGTAGTGGAATCTCTTTTTTCTTCTCTTCAATACGAAGCAAGGTATAAATAGTTTTACCCTTTTCCCCTAATTCTTGTAATAAAGATACTACTTCATGTTTATCCATATAGCCTATATTATACTCAATCAAGCGAAAAAAAGCAAGAAAATCATATAAAAAACACTCTTTGGGACTACTAGTTGACAAAAAGGCTAAAATGTGCTATACTGAGCCGTTATTTTAGTAGATGAGCCCTTAATCCTTAGGGTAACATCTCAACATAACACTTGTTCACTACAAGAAAGGAGTCGTCATGACTCGCATCGTCATCATCCTTACCATCCTTCTCTCCACCTTCTCCGCTTGTATGGAGATTGATGTGGAGCGAATTGAAGAAACCAAAACCCTTCGCCAAGATAGCGAAGAAGCAGTCAATTTGTCATATGGTATTTATACTTGTGATGATTATACCTATTGCTATTATAATGGAGAATCTTGGTGCTTCTCAAATTCAGATATCCTCGATATATTTGATGAAGAAATACAAGTTGTTTCTTCTAGAGAAATGAACTTTTTGACTACTATAGCAAAAAGTTATATCGATGAACCAGGAGCACTATTTCAATTACCAAATGGGATCATTTACATGGTCCAAACGAGTATGTATAAAGGCATACTCATGGTGCACGAAATTGTGGATCCCGAAGTTGCCCTTGAGTGCTTTCAATTAGAAGATGAACCCATCTTCCAAGCTCCCGATGAGTTTGTGGAAATATTCGAAAAAGTCAGTTACCCATATGAGATAACTGATACCGATTGCTCAGGGATGATCCCTGCCCTCAAATGCCACTTTGGTGTAGAGTGGACAATCTCCACCTGCACCAACGGTCTAGATGATGACTGCGATGGCCTCCTCGATGAGGATGAGCCTGATTGCGCTCACTTGTTTGTTGAAGAGGACCCTTAACCCAATATATTACTTTTTATGAAAAAGAACTATATTGGGTTCTTTTTTTTGTTAATTTTTCAAAAGAAAAAGACACCCACATAAACGGATGTCTTTTTATATTTTTTATATTTTTTATATTATTACATCATCCCCATACCCGGCATACCTCCACCCATTGGTGGCATAGATGATCCATCACTTTTTGACGGCATGTCAGCAACAACTGCTTCTGTTGTCAAAATCATTCCTGCAACAGACACCGCATTTTGAAGTGCTGATCGTGTTACTTTAGTTGGATCAATCACACCAGCAAGCACCATATCTTCATATTGCCCTGTTGCTGCATTAAATCCATGATTACCACTTCCTTTTTTCACAGCATCTACCACAACAGCACCTTCATATCCTGCATTTTTTGCAATAATACGAATTGGTTCTTCAAGTGCTCGACGTAAAATGTTTACTGCAATCATTTCTTCGTCAATCATATTCATATCGTCAAGTGCACTGACAGCACGAAGAAGTGCTACTCCACCACCTGGCACAACACCTTCTTCAACTGCTGCTTTTGTGGCACCAATTGCATCTTCAATACGGTGCTTGACCTCTTTCATTTCAGTCTCAGTTGCAGCACCTACTTTAATGACAGCAACACCACCTGCTAATTTAGCCAAACGCTCTACTAATTTTCCTTTATCAAATTCTGAATCACTTTGCTCGATTAATGTTTTAATTTGTGCTACTCGCGTATCAACAAGAGCGGCATCACCTTTTCCTTCTACTACTGTTGTATACTCTTTTGTTGCAACGACTTTTCTTGCACGCCCCAAATCTTCAAGCGCTGCTGCTTCTAATTTTAACCCAGCTTCTTCTGTAATAACTTTTCCACCAGTCAAAATTGCGATATCTTCAAGCATATCTTTACGTCGATCACCAAATCCAGGTGCTTTTACCGCAAGCACATTAAATGTCCCACGCAATTTATTAACAACAATCGTTGCAAGCGCTTGTCCATCAACATCTTCTGCAATAATAACTAATTCTTTTTTACCAGTTTCAACCACTTTTTCTAATACTGGTAAAATTTCTTCAACTGATGAAATCTTTTTATCAGTAATTAAAATAAATGCATCTTGATACTCTGCTTCCATGCGATCATGATTAGTAATCATATATGGAGAAACATAGCCTTTATCAAAACGCATTCCTTTGACAGTTTCAATATCCATGCCAAATGATTGTGATTCTTCAACAGTAATCACACCATCTTGCCCGACTTCTTGCATTGCCTTTGCAATCTTTTCTCCAATTTCTCTATCATTTGCAGAAATTGCAGCAACATGTGCAATCTCATCATCTTCTACTTTTTTTGAAATAGTTGTTTGAAGTGCACGTACAATAACTTCAGCTGCTTTATGCAATCCTCTATTTAACGCAACTGGATTTGCCCCTGCAACAACATTTTTCATTCCTTCATGCACAATTGCTTGTGCCAATACAGTTGCCGTTGTTGTTCCATCGCCAACAACATCATTTGTTTTACTGGCAACTTCTTTCACCAATTCAACACCTAAATTTTCTACACGATCATCTAATTCAATTTCTCGTGCAACAGAAACACCATCTTTAGTAATCGTTGGTGCACCATAACCTTTATCTAACACGACATTGCGTCCTTTTGGCCCAAGAGTTACTTTTACTGTATTTGCAAGTGCATCTACTCCACGCACAAGCGCATGACGCGCATCATCACTGTGTATAATTTGTTTTGCCATATATCCTTTACTTATATAAATAATCTGTCATTCGTACAATACTCCTCCCCCTACGAGGGGGAGTTAGAGGGGGTTCATTTTTACAATTGATATAATTAAGTAGTAATCATTCTTTATCTACTCCGAAAGACCCCACCTAACCTCCCCTCATAGGGGAGGAACAATATAAATAACTTATTTTTTTACTCAATAATTGCTAAAATATCTTCTGCATCAAAAATTTTATATTCTTCCCCATTCATTGTTACATCATCTCCGCCCCATGATTTAACAAGAACATTATCCCCAACACTCACTTCCATTGCAATAGGTGTTCCCGTATCTGAAACTTTTCCTGGACCAACCGCAATAATTTTCCCCTCTGTTTTTTTCTCTTTATCCACATTGCTCGGCAAAACTATGCCAGATTTTGTTACTTCATCTTCCTTTGCAAGTTGAATAAGTACTCTATTTCCAAGTGGTTTGATGTTCATATATATATGATTAAAGAATAAATAGACATTATCACTCTTATTTAATGAGTGCTAATGACATATAGTATTTTACAATATCCATGATATTTGTCAAGAGAACAATAGATCTAAAAATAGAGCATATTATTGTAAATAAAAAAGCCCACTATTGGCATACGCCCACAAAGCCGTCCATTATGAGATGTCGTGATGCCTGTCGTTCCACGAAATCGAATGGCGAGCAATATGTGCAATATGCCAATACTGAGCTCTTAACTGATATCTATTTTCTCATGAATAGCCTCTTTTGTCAATAGGATACCTATAAACAAGTTATACACAGTATAAAATAAAAAATGGGTGCAGCTCTTACAAAGCTACACCCGTCCAAATCAACTCGTCGGTGTACCCATCATCAAAGACTCAGGATCACAGGGGACAAACGCCCCACCCTGACGAACGAGACGACCTTCCAAAACGAGGATACCCTTGTCCTCCCCAAAAACAGGGATACAACGGGTCTCGGTCCTACGGAGATCCTTCTGCCCTGGGACACAGGTTACAGGTCCGATGCGTAGCTTTCCATCCTTCCCTACCAAATACCCATAAGCTCCTCCATCTACTGGCTGACAATAGCAAGCAAACTTGCCATCACAGGCAAAGGTGGAAGAAGGGATATTGATGAGGATGAGTGAAAAGATAAACCACTGCATGTTGGCCTCCTAAACCAAACGTTATTGATCAGATGTCCCTCCTAACTAAGGGACTAGAGAGTATCGCACAAAATGAAGAGTTTGTCAACCCTATATTCCTTAAACAAGCAAAAAAATATGTATTAAAAAAGAACATAGCCTGCCCCCTGCCCTATCTATAAATAGGTCAAAAGACTATGTTCTTATTCTCCTTCCTCCTTTTTTTTGAAGATGTTTACTATCTGCTCACGATAATCATCTATTTCTTCCTGTGCCTTAAAAAGTTTCTCTTTAGTCCCCTCAAAGTCAGCTATTGGGAAAAGAGGGAACATTGCAAAAAGCAACAATACGAAAAAACTATCAAAATCAGGGGCAAAGGTGATCCAAGCAATTATCATAACCATTATCGTAGACAGCATATAACCAATTTCAAAGTAATTTCTTATTTTAAGACTTACTTTACTAAAAAAGACAATGTCTTCTTCTTGATTCTTGAGCAAATATTCAACAATATTCTGTATCCCACCCATATTCGTGGTGAAATACTCTATTGTGAAAATTTGCTTGAATACAACACTCATTTTTTCAACTTGATTATATCTTTTCTTTAAGGAAGATAACTCATTTTCAACTATCTTACTTTGATAAGCATCCATATTCCTACATATTCTCCACAGAGGGTAAAGAATCACCAAGATTGCGGAATAACCATTATCAGAAATTCCATAGTGCCTCAAGATATGGAAAAGAACAAGGCTAATCAAGAAAATATAAGAGCCAATTAACAAAAGTGACAATAACTCCATCACTATGAATTTTAAAAAGAGCCAGATGCATTTCATATTGAAACACCCCCTTTGTGTAACGTCCATCAGACTTAATGGACTATATATTTAACCACAAAATGCAGAAAATGTCAATAGCTACTCTTTTTATCCACAAACAAAACAAATATAATCGCCATCATTACCACCCCAACCCAACTTGTATACAAATAGTGGTCACAAAAAAACAATGGGGCAAATATAATACATCTATCCCACCGAAACTGTTTAGGAGACATGCGTAAATACTTTTTAACAAAAACAGAGAGTGCATATAGCGCTAAAATAAGGCCCGCGATACCATATTCTATAAAAAATAATAACGGAACAACATGCACTGGTTGAAGCATATATCCTGAAAGATTGTTATCAAGCATAAACATTTGAGCAGTATAATTACCCACCCCAACACCACGAGGCCAATACCATTTAAGCATGTTTCCTGCAGTGGATACAGATGTTACTCGTTCATGAATTGATTGCACTTCATGCGCACTAGCACCAAATAATCGTGTTGTAGTAATAGAAGAAAAAGTAATTCCAAAAATTAACAACATGAACACGATTGGTAATACAATATAGAGTAGTTTATCCCACTTTTTCTTTTTATATACTTCAATACATACACATAGTAATAATATTCCTAACCCCAACAATGCAGAACGACTCCAGGTAAATAATAATGCCATACTATGGAGCGCAACAATCGAAACATGGACATAACGCCATTTTTTTGCAACAGGATATATAAAAACCAACAACACCATTGCTAGTAACAAATACCCACCTAAGATATTCGGATGTGGTAAACTTCCATATGCACGCAACCAACGCTCCCCTTCTGTAACGATAACAGAAGTCCCTGGCATATGCGCAACATGTTCAGTCAAACCAAATAGTGTTGAAGACCCACCTGTTTTTTGTAATAAAAATTGACCAATTGCAAAAAAAGATTGAGTAGTACTCCCGATAATAAATGGAATAATAATCTTTTTTAATGGTATATCTAAAAGTAAAAAGAAAAGAATCGTTCCCTGTAAAAATACTCGAGCGACATGTAATGCCAGTGATGTATCTGCCGCCCAAAAAATAGATATATATCCATATAGTACTGGTAACAGCAATATAAACATGTATTTATATTGCTTTTGTAAAACACTTTCTGAAAAATCAAACTTGATCTTTAACAGTGTCGGAATCATCCTTGTCAGCAAAAACAACCAAAAAACAATTTCTGTGATATAAAAACCAAGTGTCCCATATGTCCATGGAGACCCACCTACTTCAGCAACACGATACAGTAATACCGTTTGCCATGGAAGTAATATTAAAAATGCCCACAATAATACTGGTTCAACAGCAGTACTCCATTTTACCAATTTAGGCAACAGCTTCTTGCCACAACTTTTGAAATAATTTTCGACGATCATTTTCATGAAATTTTAATATATTATCTGAAATAATAACACGAGAATCAGCTTCATATTGAATGCTTTTTCTATTTTTTTTCATTTTTGTATCTTGTAACCCTTTGGCCAAATTATTCACCATATCACCATAAGCACCCTTCCATGCGATTTCAAAAAATCGTTTCACAATCTTACTCATACGATGATCTTTGACAAACCACTCCTTTGACACATGTACTTCATATTTTGACCGAACATGTGCATCTGCCCAAGTATTTTCTAATTGTATCCGCCGATACACATGATGTGGATCATATATTGGTATCAAGGTTTTTAACCAATAAGCCAAATAAATATCTGGCGAGGAATCAATACGAATCGCAGAAAAATTGAGTGCCGTATCTACCCCATAAAAACTTAAACAAATACGATCTGTTGTCTTTTTATTTGAACGACGAATACCGCGAAGTGCCGTAATCATCGTTACTAAAAAACGTGTAATCCATATTCTTCCTTGCTTCACCACAATAAACACATCAATATCACTATCTTTGTCTACGCCTATTTGTATCTGATTACACACATAAACCGCTTGCACAAATGGAATATAACGATACAACTTTGCAGCCTTCTTTGCTATTTTCATTTTCTTTGCGACAAACCACTGACGCTTTCTTCGTACAGTAATATGCGCTTGTTTCCCCGCTAACATATAATAGCCTTCTGAAAAAACAATCCGATCATCATCTAATTGCTCAAGAGCCTTAAAAAACTCTGCATAAGATAGTTTTGGCCCTTCCCACAAATACTGATACAACTCTTCACGTGTCAGTGGATACGAAAATAAATCAAAATAGACCAAGGTATGATAAATAGATTGTGACAAAGCATTATCCATATGACACTAGTGTATCACATATAACCAATTGTTTAAAATAATAAAAAACAGGCCGTTATGTCACGCCTGTTTTTCCCTTATTTATTCTTCTCGTAAAGCAACTGCTGGAGTTGAGGATTGAACATGTTTTGACTCTGATACTTTTACATCATCTTTTATGACCGTATCGTAAACACGCATAATCTTTTCTTCAAACCCAATAACCTGATCACGATGCACACGCAGCATTGCTCCAAAAGGACGTTTCACATCATACTGAACAATCGCTTGATTATCTGTATCAAACAAGACATCAACGACTTTGCCTAAGTCAGTATTTAACTTTGTCTTTACCCGCATGCTTTTTAATTGTTTGAGAGATAAGCGCATATATTATTCAATAATAGTGCCTTCAATAACATCACTGTTTTCTTCTTTTGATTTTTTTAAAATGAAATGTTGTTGCAGTGCTTGAGCAAGTGTTGATAAAAACCAATACAATGCCAAACCACCAGGCAATTGTGTACTAATAATCACTGTCATGATTGGCATAAAATACAACATTTGCTTATTCATCATGGTCATCATGTTTTCATCTTTTGCACCCTCACCTGCTTTTTGCGGCGCTTTCTTTATAGAAAACATTTTTGCTTGCCAATATTGCGCGGCACCAGCAAATACACCTAACACAATATTTGGATTAGCCAATTCAAATATTCCTAAAGAAACAGTATTAATGTGACCTGGATTTTGTATGAATGCATATAGCATTTCAAAATTATTGCTAGATAAACCATCACGAAGTACCCAATACAATGATAAAAATATCGGTAATTGGATGAGTAATGGCAAACAAGAACCAAATGGATTTACCTTATGCTCTTTATAGAGCTTCATGGTCTCTTGTGCTAATGTTTGTTGATCATCTTTATATTTTGCTTTCAATGCATCCATCTTTGGTTGCAATTCAGATAAAGACTTTTGTGCATTAATTGATTTACTTGTTAGTGGATACAATGCTAACTTTAATAATACTGTAATAATTAAAATAGCAACCCCAACATCAGGGACGAGGTCATATAACCCAACAAATAAGTTAAAAATTGGTTGATACAGTATTGTTTGAAATATTTCGGTCATAAAGTAGGTTAATATCTATGTTGTGGAGTATAGCAAGATTAGCGATAAAAATCAACCGTTTTGCTCGTAGATAGCTAAGGTCTGCTCAGCCATTTGCTTCCATGAATATCTTGACAATTCGCCTTTTGCACGCTCTTTTAGCACAAAACGAATATGATCATCGCTGAGTGCCCGGTACATTTGCTCTGCCAATTGCTCTTTATTTTCAGGATCAGCATATAGTGCAGCTTCTCCTAAAATTTCAGGAAGACAGGTTCTGTCAGACGATACAACAGGCACACCATATTTCATTGCTTCTAGTGGTGGCAAGCCAAACCCTTCATATAAACTTGGTGTAACAAAAAGTGATGCCGTTTCATATAACACTTTTAATTGATCATCTGGAACAAAGTCAGTATAAATTACTTGTGTACATGCTCTCATTTCCTTACTTTCAAGCAGACGTGTATAAAAAGGATTTTTCTGCCCCACCAATACTAATTGATAATCATTTCCATATGTTTGTTCAAAAACATGCCAGGCCTCGAGTAATCCTTTTACATTTTTATGTGGATACGCTGCACCCACATATAACACATGGGGTCGAAATATATTATATGTTTCAAGCACAGACAATGGTTTCCCTTCACCCTCTTTAATATCAATAGGGGCTTCATATGATACCGTCATTTTTTCTTTTGGCACACGCAATGTTGTATGAACATCTTCTTTAGTAAACATACTTGGCACTAAAACATGCCGTGCCTTTTTTACCGCATGACTTAAAATAAAACGATGCACTCTATTTTTAAAGAAAAAAAGAAGTGGTCCCAAAGTAGTTGCTTCTGGCCTTGGAAAATGATACATAATAAGATCATGCACGGTCACCACAAATGGATCATTATACAAATATGGCACATTCCAATGTGGGAAATGCATACAGTCAACTCCTTCTGCACGAATAAGCGCTGGCATTTCTTTTTGTTCTTTAAAAGAATACCAAGGAATCTCTGTATACACTACACGTATATTTGCATGAAGTTCTTGAAACAATGGCATATATATTTGCGCCATTTCTTTTTTCATAAACAACACAAAACTATGTTCTTTACTTTTTTCTAATGCAAACATATGCAATAACAACTGCTCAATATATCGCCCAATGCCAAAGCTTGGACTAATCATGCGAGCATCAATACCAATATTCATAATATATTATTTATAAGAGAAAGAAATTGTTTTGCTGAAGATTCCCACTGAAATAATTCTACTTGTTTCTTGTCCAAAACACAAAAACGTTCTCGCAAATCACTACTCGTTAACATATGGCCAATTCCATCAGCAATAGTATCAATATGATACGGATCAACATAATACGCAGCTCCTCCCATAACTTCTGGGAGTGATGATGAATTACTCGTAATCACAGGACAATGATAATATGCAGCTTCTACGGGAGGAAACCCAAATCCTTCATAAAAACTCGGGAATAATGCAAGTGTTGCATGCTCATAGAGAAAACGCTTTTGCTCAGCAGAAATATAGCCAAGTGCATGAACACCAGGTGTATATTGTACCATAGCTTGCACATCTTTGCACTTCCAACCAGGAGCTCCGGCTAATACTAAGTCATACCCCATATCATGGGCATGACTTTTTACATATGCATGAATAATACCACGAATATTTTTTCTTGGTTCGCATGTTCCAACATACACCATATATTTTTGAGGCAAATGTTCTATTACCTCACTTTTTTCTATGGCGGTCACTCCTGGATAGATCACAGATACTTTTTCTTCTGAAAAATGATAATAATCAACCACATCTTGCTTGGTATTATATGATGGAACAATGACCTGATCAGCTAATCGTGCCTGTCTTTTTGCATTCACTAATTTATGCCATAATTGTTGTTTTTTTGTAAAAAATTTTGGATATAACAAAAAAGACAAATCATGAATCGTCATAATATGTCGAACGTCCAAAGACAATGGTGTAAAATGCATATTAGGAGAAAACCATACATCAACAACACTCCCTGTTTTTTTACTTACATATTGATCAAGACGTGGATAATGCAAGAGATACAAACAGAAATGAAGAAACTTATTTGACATAGGCAAATGCACCGATTGTACATGAGTATACTTTTGCCATTTTTTAGGAAATTTTACCTGCTGTTTTCCACTTGTGAATAAGGTAAATATGTGTTGCGTTTCTAAAGAAAACAAGGAATCCAAAAGTCCTTCAATATACTGACCCACTCCAGTTTTATACTCTCCCATCCAAGGACGAAGATCAATCGCAATATGCATATTAACGAATATCTAAACGACACTGATTTAACCCACGTGACATTTCTTCATAGCGATCATGTACATATCTTTGAATTTTTTGTTTAAAAATTTCTGCTGAAAATTTTTGTGCATGCGCTTGAATGGCAACTCTATCCCATGTTTGTGTATCAAAAAAAAGCATCGTATCAAGAAGATCTTCCCATGTTTGCTGATAAAAAAACACCCCTGTTTTATCTGGAATAACGGTTTCTGTAACCCCACCAATTCCATAAGCAATCACCGGACAACCACTTGCCATAGCTTCAATAGGAGTAATCCCAAAATCTTCTAATTGTGGATGTAAAAATCCTTTTGCTTTTGATAACAAATTATTTTTTTCTTCATCAGAAATACGCCCTAAAAAATGAATATTTTCTTTGGCCATGTTTTTTAATTTTTTTTCTTCTGAACCCGTTCCAAAAATATAGAGCGGCCAACCTAAACGATTAAAGACATGAATGAGTAAATCAAACCGTTTATATGATACTAAACGCCCACCTGAAATATAATATTTTTCTCCCTTATCTGATACCAATCCTTGTTCCACATCTACTGGCGGATATAGTACATCACTATCCCGTCTATAATATTTTTCTATACGCTGATGAACCGTATTTGAATTTGCAATAAAATGGTCAACACGATCAACACTCATTTTATCCCATAAACGAAGATGGTGAATCAACTGACGCAACACCACACGCAAGACCACATTATATTTAAGAGAATCAATATACTCATGTGTATCAGTCCAAAGATACCGTGTTGGTGTATGACAATACGAAATATGCAATGTATTTGGACGCGTTAAAACACCCTTTGCAAAAGCACTTGTAGAAGAAAGAACAACATCAAATTCATCTAAATTATGTCGTTCTGTTGCTCGAGGCATTAAAGGTAAAAGCCAGCGATAGATACGTCCAATCCCAGGGAATCGCCCGATAAATGATTGATGAATTTCTGCATTATCAAATCCTTCAACGCTCCCCTTTTTATGAAATAATACAAAAATGGGCGCTTCTGGCCAGATCTCATGAAAGGCTTTTAGTACCCGCTCGGCTCCCCCATCTTGTGCTAAGTAATCATGAACTAATGCAATTTTCATACGCTATCAACAATAATCTTAGAATCAAAACAACAACTTACACTACATCTCGTCTCTTAAATAATATGAAAGGAGTTTTAATAAAAACAATAAAATCAAGCCATAAACTCCAACGCTCAATATAGAGTAAATCCAATTGCATTTCTTCTTCAAAACTCAAATCACTTCTTCCTGAAATTTGAGCAAGTCCTGTAATCCCTGGACGAATACTAAACACTGTTGGATGATCTTTTTCATAATGAGCAACCTCTCTTGGTTGATGTGGACGAGGACCAACAATACTCATTTCTCCTTTTATGACATTTATAAATTGGGGTAATTCATCGATACTAAAACGACGAATGACATGACCAAATTTTGTCACTCTTGGATCATTTGCAATCTTATAAATAGGACCTTTCTTTGTACTTTGTTTTTTAATGAGTTCCTTTTCTCGTTCTTCAGCCTCTGCACCAGATACGCCAAATTGTGCACCTGTAGAATCCACTTGATACATCGAACGAAATTTATATGTAAAAAAAGTTTGTCGTTTTAACCCGACACGTTCATTTTTGTAAATAACCGGCCAACCCGTCTCAAGTAAAATAACAATTGAAGTGAGTAATAACACAGGACTCACTAATACAAGTACTACCACACTCAATACAGTATCAAATAAACGTTTTGTCACCTTTCCCCATCCATCAAGTCGTGTTGGCTTTAACTCAACCATTGGTATACCAACAAGTGGGTGAATACTCATATTAGAAGAGAGTGTCGCAAATACATCCGCTGAATACGTAAAACGAATATGCGCTTGATTTGCAAAACGAAGCAATGCTAATGACTCTTTTTCTCGAACATGTGACTCAGTTAAAATCACTTGTTCAATATATAATTTTTCTAATTTCTTCTGTACTTCTTTTGTAAAATGAGGAAAGATTCCAACAACGGTATACCCTAATTCTTTTCTTTCTTTAAATGCTTTTTTTAATGTTTTTGCAACGTCATTGTCTCCAATAATCACCACATGCTTTAAGCCATAACCTTTTCTATATGCCAACGCTTTTACTGCCAGCACCCATAAACGCCCGAGGATAATAAATATTGTCCCCATAATCCAACCAGCAGCAAGCAAAAATCGAGAATCAAAAATTTGCTGGCTAAATACGAGATACATTGAAATAATAGAAAGTGCTGCCAAAGAAGTTATCACAATACGAGACATGTCTTTTGCAAATCGTCGATGTACTTGTGGCGTATACAGCCCCGCAAAGGCAAAAAGTACAATCCAAATAACAATTGGCCAAAACGCGTACTCTAAAAATTGTATGAGAGAAAAGTCAAACAATACGGGACGCGCTACCACAACACGCTCACTCAAACGAAGCGCATAAGCACTGAGTGCAGCACAAAGCAACATCACAGCATCAATAGGTACTTGAAGTACCATAAAAAAGAGTTCAAAACGTTTCATATAGATTGGTGTTATTTCCCTTATTATAGTGCAAAAAAAACAATACGTCAACTTGACAAAAGAGTAAAAATATGATATATTGTATAAGTCTTTTTTCTGCAGATGATCGCTTGAGCCTATATGGCTTGAGAGGAAAGTCCGAACTTCCTCTGACTTGTCAGAGTCATGGTAGTGGCTAACGACCACCTCTCTATTTGTGAAAATATGAGACGGGAAAGTGCCGCAGAGACTATACTCGTTTTGCATAACAAAACGACCCTGAGTCTGCCGAAGGGTTTCAACCAATCGAGCAGAAGCATTATATCAGAGTTATTTTGTTATGCAAGACAAAAGGTGAAAAGTGTAGAGATATTTTTATTCTATAGATAAAAGTTACTCTACTCGATTATATGGCAACATATAATTGTGGTAAACCCTACCTGGAGAAAGAGCAGCCTTGGCTTCACTTCATTACGCCTCGTTTACAAAACGTAGCATAGATGCACTGTTTACAGGGCGCAATGAAGTGAAGCCCTGGAAAAGTTCGCTCGTTAGAGCAAAATAGCAATGTTTTGCCTAGAGAAATGATCATCACCTGCATAGCAGGAACAAAATTCGGCTTATAGCAGAAAAAAAGACAAAAAAGCAGCAAAATAGTAATTTGTTGCTTTTTTGTACACAAAAGAATTGACAAATACTTAAAAATAGCTTAGTATAGCTAAGCCCTAGAGGGGTCATTACAAAACAAGAACCAAAACATACCCGATTGGAGATAAACATGTGTGATAAAACAAAAGAATTCGGCATAAACATCATCATTGGAACAAATCACTCCGATTTTGTACCAAAGGGTGCAAGAGAAATTATTGAAGAATTCTTGAGAAAATTTCTTCAATATTTAAACATACCCGCCGAACATATCTATACCGTGATCTTAGGTCAAATGACAAAAGGGACGGGAACAAAAATCAATAGGGGTATTCATGTAATTCGTTTTACTAATGGAAAACAAATTACATTAGAATTCCAAGCTACTAATGGAAAAGGAAAAGGTGATGGAAATGGTGGTGCACGTGAATATCATTTCACTCCGCCCCAACATCTGTTAGACAGCAGTGGAAAAACTCCTGAAGAGCTATTTAACATTATGCGTAAAATAGCTAAGGGAGAAGAAACACCCACAGAACGAGTAACACGCCTCTTGAGAGAAAAGCAACAGGCACAAAGAGAAAGGCAACAGGCACAAAGTGAACTTGCTAAAATAAAAAGAGAAATAGGAAAACTCGAACAAAGAGCGGAAAATGCTGAACTTACAGTATTATCTAGAGATGAAGAAATAGGAGAAGTCGCAGGAAATATTGCAACTTCTCTACATGAATTCATAATTAACACGTATGGGGGGGAACTTCCTCAAGAAATTATGACTCTTGTAAAAGAACAACTCTAAATTAAGAAAGCCACCCCTCTAGGTGCTTTTTTTTACGCAAAAAATATGTATATAACAAAAAAAGTTTCATATATTATGAGACTTTTTTTATTAATTGTGCTTGCCGAGATATGGCGACAAACCTGATACTGTATGCCACGTAAAATTCTCCCTACGGTCGAATCACGTGGCATGTAAAAAACAGCTAACGCTGTTTTTTCATGTGCTCAGAAGAGGACTTGAACCTCCACGAGAAAAAATTCTCACAAGGCCCTCAACCTTGCGCGTCTACCATTCCGCCACCTGAGCATATGCGCCTTATTAAAAGCGACGTTCTTTACCCACAATCATTGCTACACGACTTTTTGCAAGACGAATAGTAATTTTTGTCTCTTTTGTTACTCGACCATCTGCTTCAACCACAAATGGTTTTTTGCTACTTACAACCATTTCTTCAAATGGAAAAACACTCGGATCTTCATAAATATCTCGCCAAACACCCTTTTTATGCATTGGTCGCAAAAAGGCTTCTAGTTTTCCATCTTGAGGGTGAATAATATATTGATGCTTACCTTTATCTTTCCATACAAATGGTTGAAGATTACATACGACAAGCTCCATTTTATTATTCTTTGAAGAAACCAAAAACTTTTCATCATACTCAACCTCAATTGGATGAGGTGGAATATGTAATTGAGAAATAAAGTAACGATTATTTACCCAACCAACATCTAAGCGAATTTTTCTACGACGAGACAGAGTGTCACAAGCTTCTACACCAATGGGAATACCAAGAACCGGTGCAATAGTATTATTTCCTCCTACAGGTAAAAAACCAAAGATAATATCACTTTTAGCTGCATGAGATAAGACTCTTCCAAAAGTTGCATCATTCCCGACGATAACGACGGTTGTTGCCCCTTTTAATATTTCATCTTCAATAATAGCCCCTGAATTTGTAAACTGTTGTAGCCGAATTATTTTACCAGCAATACCAAAATCTGTCAAACGGTTTTCGATTGATTTCATGACAGTGTCGTATTTTTTTTGACGAAGAAAGTCATCGTACAAATAGATGTACATAATATGAGATGATAAAATAACCTATAGAAACTAGGATTCCCTTAGAATACACGTTCAAATACTATACGTCAAATTCATCAAGCTCTTCTTCTGTAACATCATCTAGCTCGGTAACAGTAGATTTTCTTCCACGGCTAACACGACGATGCACTGGTTTCCCGCCTTCAATATCAATACCATTCATAGAAATCTTTCCTTGAATGAGTGCCCCTGGAGCAACAGCAAATGTCTTACAAGTAATATCCCCAGAAATTTGTGCGGTTTCAGTTAATTCTAATTGATCTTCAATCTTTAAATTTCCTTTCACTTGTCCTGAAATAATCGCAAATCCTGCTTTTACATTTGCAAGAATTTTTGCACCCTCTTCTACGACAAGTTGACGGCTAGTTGTTACACTTCCAGAAACAGATCCTTTTACAATAATATTCCCTTCAGAAGCAAAATCACCCTCAACATTTACAGAAGGCCCAACAACTGTCTCTACTTCATCAGCATGACCACTTCCTACAAATTGGTCAACATCAGTATCTACATTTTGTTTTTGAAACATAACAAAAATTATTTAAAAATAATAGTATTTATTTACCTACATAGTATACAAAAAAATAAAGAAAAAAACAATCATTTCACTAAGCGCCGCTTATCCCCATACTGTACAACAATATCTTGTTTTTTTGCTTCTTCATTTTGTTTTTGTAACTCATGCTCTTCTATTCGTGGAATCCAAAAGCCAAAATCACTTCCTTTATGAAGTCCTCGACTCTTTGCCCACACTTTTCCCTTATGTGCTTCTATAAATTTTCGAGCAACATACAGTCCTAGACCAGTCCCATTGACATTTGTTCCTTCAACATTATGCCCTCTATAAAATTTTTGAAAGAAATTATCTTGATCAGCTTCACCAAATCCTTGCCCAGTATCTTTTACAGAAAAAATGACTCCACCATTTTCTTCTTTTACTACTACAGTTACTTTTCCTTTCTCCGTATACTTAATTGCATTATCAATAAAATTACCCATCACCTCACGCAATTTATCAGCATCTATACAAATATTATCCATCTTCCCTGGATTTGTATATATAAGCTTTAATCCTTTTTGGTGTGCTTTTTCTTTTAAATTTTCAATGACACTTATCACTAATTTATTTATATTTTCTGGAGAAAAATGAAAATGAGTTCTCCCTTGCTCTATACGAGTAATATCTAAAAACTCATCAACCAAACCAACTAGGCGCTCATTATTAATATTAATATCAATATCAGTTAACACTTTTTGTGTTTTTTTTGTTATTTTTCCAAAAGCACCGTCACTAATTAATTCAACATATCCCTTAATCACAGATAATGGCGTTCGTAATTGATGAGAAGCAATTGATAAAAATTCTGTTTTTTGACGATCCATCTCTTGAAGCCGTTTGTTTGCTCGCTTAAGTGATCGAGCAAGATGTTGTACATTTTCTCTTTCTTCTACTTCTTTTTTGACACTTTTTATAAGAGTAATACCCAAAAAAAGCATAAAAATAACAAATAATAATTTCAATAAAATAACACCTAAAGATTTAGCTAATAATGCCTCAAAAAATAAAATCAAGATGAAAAGAGCAACTAAAATTTCAGTTGTTATTAACTTAATATGAAATAATTGATATTTTAAAATAGCAATCGCAGTCATCAATAAAAATAAAAATGTATATATTGGGGTCAAGACAAGAAAACTATGATCATTACTTAATATAACTGGTAATAATATAGTACCTATTACTAAAGTCAACATCAAAACAACACCTACTAAAACAAAAGAAATTTGTCTTTTTTCTACCCCCGTTGAACTATTAAACTTCTTAAATAAACAATAAATAGCACCAGCACTAAAAAATGTAGATAATACACTAAATGGTAACATCCCCAGACCTGAAACAACACTTACCGACCCTTGATCATTTACTACTGTCTTAAAGGCAATTGGTGTTAAATTAATTAACATTACTAGTGATGTTAAAAAATAACCCCAATATAATTTCTTCCTTGATAGTAATAATTTTGGAGAGGGCATTGTATGTCCTAAAAGAAAAAATGTAAAACTCAAAGGCATTGCTAAGAAAATACTCAAACGCGCAAGATAAATATTTGTTTCCATGTGTGTACTAACGTACAAAACAACCATCCAAGCAGAAATAAATAAAGATAACCATACAAAAATAATATTTGTAGCACTTTTTTTATTATAAGAATAAACAAAAAATAATACCGTTATATTTATAAATAACGAAATTGCTAAAAAAGGAAAACTTAACGAATCAAATGGTATCATGTTAAATGGTCTTAGATGGAATGATATAATCTAATAAAAATTGATGAAAATCTTTTTTATTTTCAATAAATAATAAATGACCATCATTGGGTAACAACTTAATATTATTATGCCTTAATTTTCCAATTTTTTCAACAGCCCAATTGAATGGAATAAAATTATCTTTTTTCCCCCAAAAGATATTTACAGGTATTTCAATATCTTCCAGTAAAATACCAAAATCTAAAATTGATTTTAACCTACCAATATCTAAAAGGTTGTGCATAAATTCAAGTGGATGTAATATACCTGTTCGTGAAAAATTATTCCATAAATAATCTAAAAAGATTGAATCTACATTTTTTTTATCTTGATAGGCACTTATAATGAAATTATTAATTGAAACCTTCTCTTTTTTTATTGGACCTTTTTTTAATAAAGGAAACAATGCTGGAACACTTAAGGGATAATGTTTCAAAGGAATTTTATTTGAAAAACCTAATGAATCTAATAAGATTAAACGTTCAATTTTAATTTTTTTTCTCAAAGCTAAAGATAGAGAAACCCACCCACCAAAAGAATGACCCAAAATCGAAATCTTTTCACAAATAACCTTATTTATAAACTTTTCAATAATAAAAACAATCTCCTTCTCAGGATCAAAACCCATGGATAATTTTTGAGACTTACCAGCACCTGGCATATCAATCGCATATACAGTGAAATATTTTGATAAAAATTTAATATTTTTATACCAAGCACCCCAACCAATATTAATACCATGTAAACATAATAAAACAGGACCTTTTCCACATACCGCATAATGGATCTTTTTACCATCAATAAAAATGTCTTTAAGTTTTATATCAGCATTGATATATTTACATAATTTTTTTTCAATATCCATACTAAAAAAATAATTCTGAAAATTTTATAAAATAACTACCAGATAAATTAGTCTCCCCTAAAAGAATCTTTCGTGCAATATATGCTGACAAACCGCTTGAGATTGTTACTGTACTCATTAATTGAGGGCGTGCTACAAGATCTTTTCCAATTGCACTAACTGAATTTAATGCTCTATCAGGAATCAATTCACGCCCAACTAATTTAACAGCATATTCATTTTTTAATATATCTGTATTATCTGGATTATTTAAAATCTCTTCAGGGATATTTTCCACTCGTCCTCCAAATAAAGGAAGATCTTTATCTAAATCAAATCTTTCTATATCAATTAATACACGATCCCCAATATTAGTACACATCACTACTGGAACCCCATATTTTTTTGCCATTAATCGTAATTTTATTTTCATAACAAAATCATCAATAACCTCAAAAATAATATCTGGCTTATCTTTTATAAAAAAAGACTCTAGATTAGAATCATCTAAACCATTTTTAAATAAGTATTGTTGTATAAAAGGATCAATTTCATATATTTGCTGTGATATAACATCTATTTTTTTTTCTCCCACTTGACAAATACCTGCTCTAATTCTATTTAGATTTGAAGTATCTATAGTATCAAATTCTGCCAATTTCACTTTACCACCTATACCATTATATGCCAATGAAGTAGCAATACTATTTCCAATAGACAATCCAATAGTAGCTACACAAGAATTTATTAAAACATCTTGTTCTTCTGTAGTAATTAAATTTTTATTTCTATTTGTTCGAACCAAAGAATATTGCTTAGGTGTTAACATATGTATAAAATAGCCCTTCCAAGGAAGATACACCCAACAACCACGAAATTTATCTTTTTCCACTTGTGTATACTCTATAATAAACTCTTGCTTTTTTTTCTCATATTCTTTAACATCGACATACAATAAATTCGGATTCATTATCTTAAATAATTCTCCTAATTGTTCAATGTAAATATTTTTTTCTTTTAAAATAAAAGTTTGTTCTCTAAAAGAAATCAAATCATCATTCGTATGAATATCTTCACAAAAAATAATTGGGGCTGTCATATAAAAAATTTTATTAATGTGAATCTTGAAATAAATTATAATATGAAAATTGCAGCAAATAATCCTATTTCGTAATTTACATTATTATTTAAAATGTATAAATTAAAAAATCATTTTTTTATCCATTTTTGTTTTCCTCCTGTAGAGAAATGTGTAGAGTCTTCATAATCACAAAAAATAATTTTAGGAACAGTTCTCTCACTAATATCATTAGATAGTTGATAATATTCAGAATTTTCTAATAACAATCTTTTAATAATTTTTTCTTTTATTCGAAAACTTAAATCCTTATCAATAATAACACCTGGTCTTTTTTCAATATAAATACATAAAAACTGATTTTGCTTTTGATCAAAGTCAACTTCCAATTGACATTTTCCAGTGATATAATTTTGGAATTCTTTATATATCAAAACTTTTCTTATTGTTTCAGGATAAATATTCACCCCATATAAAGTTACAACAAAATCCTTTCTCTCATAAAGAAATACAAAAGGTAAACGCCAAATAGTATCTTGTATTTTATTATCTTTAATAAGCTGAGATAAATCTAAACCAATTTTATTAAAATGAGAAAATAATGTAGAAAAAGTAAATATACCACCACTATCTTTTAAATCATAACGCATCAAAGGAATCCCCGAGAAACTTGAACATATTAACCCATTATCCTGTTGTTCAAAATAAAAAAATTCAGGAAGATACTGACATATCGTTGGGAGTTTATGTATATTTGACAATAACTTTGCATAAACATCTTTTGAATGAAGTGCTAAACGGCGAACCATGATACTTAAAGGAGTTTCATGAGCCATAGTCCCCATATCAACAGTACCATAATGATTTAATGTACCCCTTAATGGATTAATCAAACTAGTTTTTTCTACAAAATAATCCCTAAAATCTTCAGTAAACCCTTCAGCAGAAAAAATAAATCCTATATCATGCATAAACCAATTCACACCGTATTGCTCACCATCATCTATTAAATCTTTCACAAATGGTGGATACCCGCCAATAATAACCTGATCAAACTCTCCCCCTAAATGCCTAATAGCATCTAGTGCTGCCTTTTTATTTGTTCCTGGATTTGCAATAGTGATATTATATTGTGCTTTTTGTGCTATATGTTTTAACGCTTGATAGGTAAATACACCGCCGATCCAAATACCCATCGCAAAACAATTGATATACAAAGTACTCTTCCTATCAATCTGAAAATTATTTAATAAATATAATTCTGCATTTATAGCATACTGCTTATCTTGCACATCTGTTCTTGGAAAATAATATGGTTCTCCAGTAGATCCAGAAGTTGCTGAAATCACCCAATTATGCTCATCAAATTTCCCATCCCAACATAAATCTTTTATATCATATGCACGTAAATAATTGTCTTTATCTAATATGGGTAAATATTTAAAATCATCAATAGAGCGAATTAATCCAACATTTACATTATGTTTGTTTAAAAAATCTTTATACGCAGGTACACGAGCACTCATTGAGTTAAATAAATGTAATGCATTTTGATTTCCTCGATCTAACCAAAAATCTTCTGATTTCCAACGTAAAGCATGAAGTAATTTTGGAATATCAGCAAACACTCCTTTTCCCATAGAAATCCCTTATTAATTTAACAAAGCACTTAACCGCTCTTCCATCATCTTGTCAGCTAATATATGTGTTACTTCTTTGTCTTTTTTTCTTCTTAAAATAAGATCCTCTACTGTTGATTTTAATTGATCCAATTTTTTTACAATTCGATTATCATCAGCTTCACCATGTTCATATTGATCAGCAACACTAATCAACCCTCCACTATTTGCGATATAATCAGGGACATAAATAATTCCTTTTTCATGCAACATATCTCCCATATTACGACTTTCTAACTGATTGTTCGCAGAACCAACAATTGCTAAACAATCTAATTCATGAATTGTTTTCGTATTAATAGCATGACTTAATGCACATGGAGAAAAAACATCTACTTTTTGTTTATGAATATCTTGCGTGGGTATAATTATTAAAAATGGAAATTCATGTTGTAATTTTTTTAACACTTCTTCATTTATATCTGAAATATAAATATTTTTTGCTCCATGCTTAATTAACAATCGTAAAAGATTTGATCCGGTATTTCCTACTCCTTGAATAGCAAAAGTTCTATTGCTCACATCAGGTGAATCAAACATATCTTGTAATACGACTTGAATCGCATATAGCACACCCAATGAAGTGAAATAATTTGACCGAACATTACTCCCAACAATATACGGACTAAAACTACTCATTAACTGCACATCTTCAGGGCTCATACCGACATCTGAACCAGTTACAAAATCACCATGCAATTCATTTACATAATTAGTATATGCTTTAAAATAGGCATGCTTATCTTGTATTCCTCCCTCTGGATATATCAATGTGGCTTTTGCTCCCCCATATGAAAAACCAGAAGCCATAGATTTATATGACATGAGATGCGCTAATCTAAGTGCATCATCTAATGCATCTGAATCTTTTTCATATTTCCAAAGACGAGTTGCCCCCAAAGAAGGTTGCCCTTCTATCTTTCTATGAATTGCAATATATCCTTTTAACCCAACAGATGTATTTTCTACAGGAACAATTCGAATATGATGATCAAATTCAATACTATCCTTCAAAGTATCCATATATATTATTTCAATAATTTATCTAAAGGTAAACGAGGGCTATACGCCACATCTTTATCGCTATACCCCACCCGAATATAAAATAATAAATCATATTTTATATGTAATAATTCTTTTGCTCTTTTTGATGTTTGTGTCACAGCATTGATGGATGTAGCAAGCCCTTGCTCCGTAGCTTCAAGTAATATCCTTTGTACAGCACGTCCAATGTTTATACATTCTTTTTTTGATGTATTATTTCCACCGATACAAACAAGCAATGGCGTGTCATTATCGAGTAACTGTAATTCTTTCTTTTTAATAAAGCGCATAACATTTACCAAACGAATAACATATGGAGCAAAAAAAGAAAGTAGTGTCGGGAAACCCATTGTTGCACCAGGGATACCTGTATATTTTTTTGTTAAATTATTTCTTTTATATTGTGACATTTCTTTTCGAAATGCTTTATCTGCAAAAGCTCTATAACGTGAAGCAAATAACTCATGAGATAATGATCGTTTTTTTTCTTTATCTTTTACTACTTTTATGCCAACACCCTCAGTACGCTGAATCATATTTTTTATAAAATCTATATTTGGCATATTTGACTCATACATAGAACGATTTGTTTTTCTTTTTGCAATATACAATGCCAAATTACTTGTTTTTTCTTGTATGTTTTTTTCAATAAAAGTACACACAATGTTATTAGAAATATCATCTTCAATCTCAACATTCAAACCAAGATAATCAGAAGCAATACTTATATTTTCGAGTACACAACCAAAAGTAATCCAGAGCAATGTTTGATCAGGATCAGAAATGGGTAATACGCGTGTTTGATCTGGAGAAAGAATAACTGTATTCCCAGAAATACTAAATGCCCACGGTTGACTATTATGACTAGAAGGAGCAAGAAGAGCTAATGAAATAATATATCTTATCTTTTTTTCTAAGGAATCCTTCTGTGTACAGTCTTCTATTTGAATATTCCACGAAGAATAATTATCTTTTTTCAACATATACTAACATAAACAGATATAATACTTACCCCCTTATTTAAGTATACCACTAAATAAAAAAGAAAGATAATTTGTCTATATCTTTCTTTTTTATTTTACTCAATATTCTTTTTTGTATTCTTTTTCAAACCAATATCTAATCCAAAAAGTGCAATGGAAACAACTGCTGAGAGCATACAATATGGACACACAGCATGAATAACAAAAAACTGTACATAGACCAATAATAGACTCACCAAAAATCCTATACTTGTTAATATCAATAATACGTAAAAAAACAAAGGGTGTTTATATGTTTTATACAATAAAATTAATAATGCTACAGCTGCATAATATAATACCCCGAGTAATGCCACAGGAATACCCGCAATTTCAGAATACTCACTTTGTAGCACATCATTGCAATCACCTAAAATATGTACAACACACATCACCTGCTCTCCCGTAAGCACATTTTTAATATGCTCTACTGTTAAATAAATCGCATTAATTAATCCAACCATAACGATAATCATACTACCAAAAAAGAACCATCGGGGTATCGTGATAGGTACAGGAGTGTTGACAAGCATATTTTTAATTTAAACAAATAATTACATGTGTTCTACAGAAGTAATTCCAAGTAAATTCAGCCCATGAACCATGACTTGTTTTACTGAGGAAATAAGGTGTAAACGAAATTGTTGTATATTTACATCATCTTGAAGCACTGAACAAGCGGCATAAAATCTCTGAAATTGTTGCGCAAGATCAAACATATACTGTGCAACAATAGATGGATCCATTTGCTCTCCTGCTTCTTTTGTTCTACTTGGATATTCACTAATAAGTAACAATAATGCTTTTTCTGCGGGATGAACACTTTTTATATCAACAGGAGTATCTGCTGAAAAATTCCCTTTATCTAAAATACTATTAATCCGTGCAACGGTGTATAACAGATACGGGCCACTATTTCCTGAGACACTCACAGACTCCTCTATATCAAAGGCAACATCTTTACTTACCCCTGATTTAAGCATGGTATATTTAAGCGCAGCTAGGCTAACGGTCTCTAAAATACCATCTTGCACAATATCGTTATCCGACATGATTTGTGAAATACGATCTGTAACAGCATCAATAAGCTGATCACCCGTTACAACATTCCCTGTCCGTGAACTCATTTTTTGATCACCTTTTAATTGCAAAAATCCACCAGGTAAATGAACCTCTTTCCCCTGTAATTCTGGAAAAACGATATCAATCGCTTTAAAAAGCACTTTAAAATATTCTGATTGCTCTTTTCCTACAAGATGTACAACTTTATCTGGATGAAACTCTTGTACATGCATTTCTGCAAGACCAAGTTCTTTAGCTTCATATGTCGTGAACCCTTTGCTATTTAAAAATACCCGATCATGTAAATCATGTGCACTCCCTTCAAAAATAACAGCACCGTCACTTTCTTTAAAAGTGCCTTCTTTCAATCCTTCTTGAACTAACTCTTTTCCTCTTGTAAATACCTCTGATTCAAAATATAGTCGATCAAAACCAGAATCCATTCTTTTATACATGTGATCAAAGTATTCAAGACTCCAATTTCGGGCTACTGTGTAAACGTCTTGAATTGATTCATCTTTTTCATAAACCTTTTGATTGTAAGCTACTACTTCTGCTTTTTCAGCATCACCTTTTTCAAAATATCGTGCCCCATGAGCATATGCTTCTCCTAAAAATTCTACTTGTTTTTTCAAAGGCTGATCTTTCATTGCCTCAAATTGATCTTTTAAATCAAATAATCCCCAAAGTGTCTTGGCAATATGCATACCAACATCACCCTGATAATTGATTCTTTTTACGGCATACCCAACATTTTCTAAAATACGCGCAACTGATTCTCCAGAAATCAAATTCTTTAAATGACCCAGATGAAATGCTTTCATCGGATTTGGGCAAGCAAATTCAACAAGACATGTTTTCTCTGCACCCAACTGATGAGCGCCATATGATGATGTAAGCGCAGTAAATACTTTTTGTGCTAATAGCACAGGATCTAAGAAAAAATTAACATACGGACCAAATGCTTTCACATCAGCAACAAGACCTTCATCTTCTGATTGTAATTTTTCGGCTAATTCACTCGCAAACTCAACCGGGTTTTTCCCTGCTTCTTTTGCTGGTGCAAAACAAGCGTATGCAAAATCCCCCATCTCAGCTTTTGGTGGCCGTGATAGTTCTATTTTTCCTTGTACTCCTACTTGGGCGAGTAACTCCTGTATTTCTTGCTCAATATGTTCAATCATATGTGTTTTAACTTATATCAACTGGACAAAAAATCGCTTCCCTTTTTGCACAACATCACCAGATTTCAATATATGCTTCAAATCAATTACCTTTTCATCATTCACTTTTACTCCACCCTGCTCAATCGCGCGGCGTGCATCAGAATTGGAATTCACCGCACCCGCTTCAACAAGTACAGCAATGATTTCATAACTTGCTGGTTGTAACTCTGCAATTTCTTCTGGCCGTCCTTTACTTTGAATCACTTTTTCAAAATGAGCTTTTCCTTTTTCTACTCCATCATCTCCATGATATAGCTTTGTTAACTCCTCTGCTAAAATCATCTTAACATTCCGTGGATTTTCTCCATCATCTAAACGTTTTTTATATCCTTCAATTTCTTCAGAAGAAACATCTGTTGCTAATTCAAAATACCGTAAGATCATTTCATCAGGAATTGACATCGTTTTCCCATATACATCTTCAGCTGTATCAAGTAATCCAATATAATTATTATATGTTTTACTCATTTTTTGTACTCCATCAGTTCCTTCAAGAAGTGGAATCATGATGACATCTTGCTCTAATTTTTCATAACGCTTTTGCAATTTTCTTCCCATAAGCATATTAAACTTTTGATCGGTTCCTCCAATCTCAATATCTGCATCAAGCATAACAGAATCATATCCTTGCAAAAGTGGATACATAATCTCTTGCATTTGAATATCACTCCCCTCTTTCAAACGTTTTTGAAAATCATCACGTTCCAAAATACGAGCAACCGTCACTTTACTTGTGAGTTCAAGTGCAAAATCAAAACCTTTTTGTCCATACCATTCACTATTATAGCGGATTTCAACATTATCCATATCAAGAATACGAGATGCTTGCTCAATATATGTTTTCATGTTTTGCTCAACATCCTCACGCTTAAGCATTGGACGAGTTGCATTTTTCCCTGTAGGATCTCCAATCATTGCAGTGTAATCTCCAATCAAAAGAATAACCTGATGACCACCATCTTGAAATTGTTTTAATTTACGAAGAGGAACAGCATGCCCAATATGTAAATCATATCCAGTAGGATCAATTCCAAATTTTACACGTAATTTTTCCCCACTTGCCAGTTTTTTTTTTAATGATTCTTTCACAATGACATGATCTACACCTCGAGTGAGAAGTTGTTCAATTTTTTTACTATCTGTATTAATACTCATAATATCATATTAAACTTCTGAGTCAGCGCTCTCAATAAGCTCTTTTAATTCTTTAATATATTTATCAAGACCTTTCTTCAACTCTTCAATATCTTCTGCAGAAGCATCTTCTTGTGCCCATTCAATTGTAAATGGAAATACAGCAAGACTATTGTTTAAATCATGAATAAGAGTTCGATTATTTTCACTATTTAATGGACTAAGAATTACTCCTTCTGTACGATGCATTTTTTTTAAATCAAGTACAGCTAATGCTTTTAATTCATCCAAAAATGGATTTTCATCACCATATGATGTCAAACCCTCAATTTCTGCTCTTACCCTTTGTAAAACAACTAAATCAGATTGAATATCTTTAATTGCAGCTTGTCTTTTCATTTCTTGAACATTCTCTTGATTACGTTCTAAAATTTCTTCTTTTACTGTTGGTGGAAAAAAACCTTTTTCAATTGACATATGAGTTGATATATTAAAGATTATTAAAGATTATTAAAGATTATTAAAGATTATTAAAGTTTTTGTAATTGCCCTTCTAATATTTCTAATTTTTCTTTTGCCTCTCGAAGCTTTTCTTTCTCTGCATTCACAACTGCTTCAGGTGCGTTATCTACAAAACCTGCATTGGATAATTTTTTTTCTTGCGCCATTAGGTATGGCTTGATGTGTGCGATTTCTTTTTCGATACGTTCTTTTTCAGCTTCTTTGTCTACGACTCCTGAGAAGTCAATCGCACATTCTACTCCTGCTTCTATAAAAGAAATATGTTCTTCGTCAAAACTTTCTGTCTTTTCGAAAGATTCTAATCTTGCAAGAGCGTTTACAATATGAGTGTTTTCTTCAAGAACTTTATTTTCTTTATAATATGCTTTGAGTTTTTTGGATGGTGCAATTCCCTTTTCTGCACGGAGGTTTCTAATTTTTGTAATTAAACTATTAATTACTCCTTGTAACTTCTTAAAATTTGGGGCAACTTCTTCTTTTGAATTTTCAACCCAAAGTTGATTATCTTCATTATAACTCGGTACTCTTTCTACTAACAAAAACTCATTTTCTCCATAAATTTCTTTCCAAATAGATTCTGTCACAAATGGCATGAACGGATGCCAGAGTTTAAGGATAGTATTCAAAATATAATTAAGAATTTCTGATTTATTCCCTTCTACCTTTGCAATTTCTAAATACCAATCTGCCAATTTATTCCAAGTATAATCACGAAGCATTTCAGAAACTTGAGAAAAATTATAGCTATTCATGTATGAATGATACTCTTTAATATCACTCAATAATTCATCCAAAATCCATTTATCAGCGAGGGTTTTTGCTTCAGGTATTTCAATGTCTTTATTTACTTTATCAATATTCATGAGCATGAAACGTGAAATATTCCAAAGCTTATTTGCAAAATTCCGAAGCCCTTCTACTTTTTCTTCTGACAATTTCATATCTTGTCCTGGTGAAGTTCCAATCATAAGAGAAAGCCGAGTTGCATCAGCACCGTACTTCCCTATCATATCAAGAGGATTGAGAATATTTCCAAGACTCTTACTCATCTTTCTTCCTTTTTCATCGCGAACAAGCCCATGAAAATATACCGTATCAAAAGGAACGGTACCAAGAGTATAAGTAGTCATAAGGATCATTCGTGCTACCCAAAAGAAGATAATATCATATCCTGTTTCAAGCATTTGTGTTGGATGAAAGTCTTGAAAATCTTGTGAACGAGCTAACCACTCTTCGAGGGACTCACCATCCTTCATATCTCCATCAAGAAGGGTTGAAAAAGTCCACATCCCTGAGCTAAACCAAGTGTCGAGTGTATCTGGATCTTGAAAATGGTATTTTGTAACATCTTTATCATTATCAAAAACATCTACTTTTTTACAAGTAAAAAAATGTACGCTTTGAAAAGCCTCTTGAACATCCTCAATGGTTATCCATTTTTTTTCTAACCAAAAATTAATTTGTGAAAATTTAGCAGAATGTACAAAGTTTTTTATATTATCTAACATTAAAAAACCAAAATCAAATTTTCGAGTTTCATCGATTTGTTCTTCTGTTAAAACGATCTTATTTTCTTCAAAGAAAATAACACCCTCATTTTCTTTATTTCTAATATCAATATATGCAGGAATCTGATGTCCATACCAAATTTGTCGACTGATACACCAATCACGCAAATTATCTATCCAACTAAAATATGTTTTCACAAATCTCTCTGGCAAAATATCAATATCACCATTTCGAACTGCTGCCTGCATGAGCTCCTTAAGAGAAACTTCTGCCCCACTTTCAATTCCTTTAATTTGAGATTTTTCTAAAGTGAATTTTTTGTTTACATCAACGAACCACTGCGTTTTTGGTAATGGCTCTACGACATCTTTAAACCTGTCAGAAGTTCCGGCACTTTGTACAATCTCTTCTTCTTTTTCGAGTAAATTTTCTGAATTTAAATATTCTATAAATTTCGATCTTGCTTCTTCCACACTTAATCCTTCATACTCACTTCCAGATCTTGCGGTCATGAGTCCATCTTCTCCGATAACCTGAATAAGCCCAATGTCATTTCCAAGAGCTTTTTGATTTTGATACATCTCAAAATCCACCATGCTATGCGCAGGTGTTACACCAAGTGCTCCAGTACCAAGAGTTTCGTCAACATGATCATCTCCAATAATATGTATCTTTAAATTGTGTCCCTTTTGCCCTACATTTTCTACTTCCAAAACCTGTCCAATATATTCTTTATACTTTCCTTCTGGATGAACAGCTACAGCAGTATCCCCAAGCTTTGTTTCTGGACGAGTTGTTGCAATCGTAATTGGAAAATCTTTATTATATTTGAAGTAATACATCTTTGCCGGACGCTCTACATGCACGAGTTCATCATCACTACAGGTAGATTGACCCTTTACTGACCAATTAATTACACGATGTCCGCGATAAATCAATCCATCATCGTACATTTTTTTGAAAACTTGCCTTACTGCCTTATTTCTCACTTCATCAAGAGTAAATGCTTCGCGACTCCAATCAAGAGATGATCCCATTTTTTTTGCCTGCCCTACAATCGTATCATGAGACTCTCTGGCAAAAGCATGAACTTTTTCCATAAAGGCATCTCGCCCTAATTCTTCTTTTGGTTTCGTAAATCCTTCATTCTTTATGAGTAATCCCTCTACCTTCGATTCTGTCGCAACAGCTGCATGATCTGTCCCTGGTAACCAAAGTGTTTTCTTCCCAAGCATTCGTTGGTAACGAGTCATTGTGTCTTCGATCGCAAGCATTGCTGCATGACCCATGTGAAGCGTCCCCGTTACATTTGGTGGAGGAAGTACCATAGAAAAAGATTCTGCATCCGCATCCGTCACTCCTTCGCGCACACAAACATCAGGATTAAAAAATCCAGATTCTTCCCAAGACTTATAAATCTTGTCTTCATATTTTTGCGGCTCATATGCCTTTGGCAGTTCTTTCATATAAAAAAATCAATAAAGTATAGCAGTACATATCTAATGATATAGGAATTCTCAAAAAAAATCAACTTTTTTGCTTATCTCGGCGAAAAAAGGCTGTATTATAGTCAAAAAATTAAAAAAGACCACATAAAAGAAGAAAAGAGTGAGCATATCGTGATGTTTAGCGATGATTTCACCCCTATTATCCCCTTGACAGACCTACTTATACCTGATAAACTACCCTATCAATAGAAAAAACGAGCAGGAATTCGTTACATTACCTATGGCACTTGGTATTATTGATCAAATTAAACAACAAACAGATAAAGCGCATCATGTATTAATTACATGTAAAAAAGATGCAGATAGTGATGCTATTGCAAGTGCAATTGCTTTTTCTTCATTTTTGGTGCAATCTGGAAAAAAAGTCGATATCGTCATCGATAATTTTGTGCTACCACATAAATTAACCTTTTTACAAAACACAAAAAAAATCAGCGCAACATTCCCCCATTTGCAACAATTTATGCTTACGATTGATGTAGCAGAATCTGGTGTGCAAGAGTTGAGCTATGATATAAAAGAAAAGAAATTACATATATTTATTACCCCTAAAAGTGGGTTTTTGACAAAAGATCATATTCACACAGCACAATCTGCATTTCGCTATGACAGTATTATTGTGCTTGGAGCACAAGATTTGCGATCACTTGGCAATGTCTATGCCAAACATAAACAACTCTTTCAAGAGGTGCCCATTATCAATATTGACTCTCACCCAGCAAACGAGCATTTTGGCCAAATTAATATGGTTGAAATTACTGCCAGCTCTACTGCTGAAATCATAACAACATACATTAAACAAGTAAATAAAACAGCCATTGATAAAGCAATGGCAACAGCACTCATGACTGGTATGATTGCAGCAACAAATAGTTTTAAAACTGACCACATTAAGCCAAAAACGCTTTCTCTTGCAAGTGAGCTCGTCAGTATGGGAGCAAACAGAGAAGATATTATCAAACATCTCTACCAAACAAAATCACTGGCTCTTCTTCGTCTTTGGGGTCAAGCCCTTGCGCATATGAATTATGATGAAACAATTGGTCTTATTTCTACAAGCATCACACGAGATGACATTATGAGATCAGGAGCAAAGTCAGATGACATCATTGATATTATTGACGAACTTATTTCAAACGCTCCAGAAGAAAAAATCGCCGTTGTCTTATATGAAGGAATAAAAAAAGAAGAACCTATCCGCGGCATCCTTCATACAGAAAAAGGAATTGATGCAAAAAAACTATTAAAAAAATATAAGACGACAGGAACAAGTAACCTGATACAATTCAGCATGGAACAAAAGAATATTTTAGAGGCAGAAAAATATATTATCTCTGAAATTAAAAAACAATTATAAAACGAATACCCCAAAAAACAAAAAAACTTATTGGTGTTTTTTATAATATATACCCATCGTTATCCATGACACTCTTCTTCAACACACTCTTTATCTATAGCAGACAATGCATTGTAAAACCAAATATATATAATTAAGTGACCAACACTAAACAATGCATATAATATATTTACAAATACTGTTTGTTGCATGGGAACAAAAATAAGTTCTACCGCAGGAGCAATAATTGCAATTTCTACAATATATTTAATACTTACATGATGGCTTTCCATATAAAACAAAAGCAAACGATATGCCTTTACTAAAATTAATACCATCGCTACCATATAAAGTACTTGAGAAAATTCAACATTTGGAAATAATACACCAACACGATACACCTGTATTGCCATAAAAAATATGACAACTAAAATAGTAGCAAAAATAAAAAAAGAAACCAAATTATCTGTTATGCGCACAATCCAATAGAGTACTTTATTATCTTTAATATAATTCATAGGTTCTTATAATAATATTCTTTTTAATTCCTGACGTCGTTTTTTATAATCAGGAATCTGCTGTGCTACTAACCGCCAAAATTTATGTGAATGATTCATTTCAGCCAAATGACACAATTCATGAACCACAATATAATCTGCTAAATGCTTCGGTAAAAAATACAAACGATAATTAAAATTCAACCGACGATCAGAACTACAACTTCCCCACTGCGTATGCATATCTTTCACCCGAATTTGATGATATTCAAAACCATATAACGCATTCCATTCTTGTACTAAATCTCGGACATGTTTCAGCGCTCTTCCTTTATATGCCGGATAACTCCCCCAAGAGCGTGCAGGAGCATCTTGCATACTCACCCACTGCACCAAAATCCATTCATATTTTTCAACAATAAATGCCTCCACATCTCGCAGGAGCACATACGGAGGAATGGTTACCACTATACCACGAAGCACACTCATACTAATCTTTACTTGCCGAGCTCGCTTATGGCGTTTCAATGTATATCGGATGTCTCTATATACTCGTACTTTCATACAATATATACTAATCTAGTATGTATTATATGTCAATAGACAAAATAATGATATACTTATTACATAATATATAT
>JAHJIX010000014.1 GCA_018823045.1 Patescibacteria group bacterium
AGAGAATCAATTAATATAATCTGCCTCTTAACCCAAAAAGTGCACTTAAAGTGAATAGTTTTAGGTGCCAACTTCAAAGTCTTAGAATTTAGCGATAGCGTCAGTATCATTTAGACAAGAAACAAATTTCATATAACATCGGAATTTAACGAAGTCGTTTAAGTTCGGAGCGAAGCGGAGAACATTAAACGATTTGGGAGAGGGGTGAGCCGAGCCCCGAACCGTTAAATTCCTGTTAGCCGAGGGTGAGGAGCGATAGCGACGAAAGCGCAGCGTCCCCAAGCGACTGAAAGGAGCGCAGAGTTTTCTTACTGCCGAAGAATCAGATAGGTGCTGTAGTTTTTACTTACTTTAATATCAATTACTGCGAAGCAGACAATATGTCCGAAGGACGAGAGAGGGGGCTGTTTTTGGTTCTTTTTTTAAAAGAACATAGTAATATTTATATAGCTGTGTAAACATTTATTTTATAATGGGCAGTAAAAACATAACTTTGAAAGTTGATGAAGATTTATACAATACTTATAAAGAATATTGCAAAAAGAAAGGACTTGTAATCTCAAGACAATTTGAAATTTTTGCAGAAGAACAATTAAAAAAGAATAAAGGTAAGGTTTGAAAATGGCGACTAGACTTTTTGATAATGCTAAAATATCTAAAAAAGATGAGTTCTATACTCAACTTAAAGATATTGAAAAGGAGTTAAGGCATTATAAAAAGCAATTTAAGAATAAAATTGTTTATTGTAATTGTGATGATCCCTATGAAAGTAATTTCTTTAAGTTTTTTGCAGCTAATTTTAATAATTTTGGATTAAAAAAACTTATTATTACTTGTTATACTGGGTCACCAATAGTAGGCAGTCAATTGACACTGTTTGACATAAAGGGATTAGGTTCTAAAGAAAATCAAGCATTTAAAATAGAAATAAATAAAGTAGAGGATTCTAATAAAGATGGTTCTATTAATTTATCTGATGTTGAGTGGTTGCTGAAACATGATAAAAATACAGCAACTCCACTAAAACAAGGAGGAGATTTTCGCAGTAATGAATGTATTAAATTGTTAAAAGAATCTGATATTGTCTGTACAAACCCTCCATTTTCACTTTTTAGAGAATATTTGGCTCAATTAGTAGAATATAAAAAAAAGTTTCTAATTATTGGAAACACTAACTCTTTAACTTACAAAGATGTTTTCAAATTGTTCAAAGAAAATAAAATCAGAACTGGGTACACCAATTTTAATGTTGGAATGTTTTTTATCGTTCCAGATGATTGGGAAAAATTTCACCACATAGATGAAAAAGGTAATAAAATTGCGAGAGTTTCAACTTCTTGTTGGTTCACTAATTTAGATGTTGAGAAGCATAAGGAATTTATCACATTATATAAAAAATATAGTGCAAAAGAATATCCAAATTATGATAATTATGATGCAATAAATGTAGATAAAGTAAGCGATATTCCCATGAATTATAAGGGAAAAGTTGGTGTGCCTGTTACTTTTTTAGATAAATATAATCCTGAACAATTTGAAATTATTGCGCTAGGCATAGTTAGTTCAATAGATTTTAAGTGCAATAAAAAAATGGAAATCTTAGATAAAAAGGGAAATCCAACTGGTAAATTTACTATGAATGCGAAGGGCACGTTATATCGTGCCTATAATCCAAAAGTAGATAAAGTACCAACTTTTAAAAATGTTAAAACAGGGGAGTTATATTCAAGTATATATGCTCGTGTAATTATAAAGAATAAGGATGTTAAAAAATGAAAATCGAATTACATAAAATACCAATAAAAGAAGTAGTAAAGGAGTATAAAGATAGTGCAGAAGAAGGAGTTACTGCATATAGTGGAAAATTAGATATTCGTCCAAAATACCAAAGGGAATTTGTGTATAAAGAGAAGCAAAGAAATGAAGTAATTGAAACTGTGAGAAAATATTTTCCACTTAATATTATGTATTGGGTAAAAAAACCTGACGGAAATTTTGAGGTTTTAGACGGACAGCAAAGAACAATTAGTATTGCTCAGTATGTTGCAGGGGAGTTTTCAATAAACGAAAAATATTTCCACAGTTTGACAAAAGATGAGCAAAATCAAATATTAAATTATGAGTTGATGATCTATTTTTGTGAAGGAAAAGAAAGAGAAAAATTAAATTGGTTTAGAATTGTGAATATTTCTGGAGAAAAACTAACTGAACAAGAGCTTCGTAATTCAGTATACACAGGAACATGGCTTTCAGATGCAAAGTTAAAATTTAGTAAAACTAATTGTGCAGCATATCTTTTAGCCAGTGATGGAGGGCAATTAGTAACAGGTTCGCCAATCAGACAAGAGTTTCTAGAAACAGTTTTATCGTGGATTAATAAAGGGAAGATAGAGGAATATATGTCTAAACACCAACACGATAAAAATGCAAACGAGTTATGGGGATATTTTCAAAAGGTTATCGAATGGGTAAGAAAGACGTTTCCTAATTATAGAACAGAAATGAAGGGATTAGAGTGGGGAAGACTTTATGAAGAATATCACAACAAAAGATATAATCCTCAAAAAATATCTGCAACAGTACACAGATTATATGCAGATCCTTATGTAAGGAATAAAAGAGGCGTTTTTGAATATATTTTAGGTGGAGAAAAAGACACAAAACTTCTTGATGTGCGAGTATTTGATGAAGCGACGAAAAAAACTGTTTATACAATTCAGACAGATAAATCAAAAAAAGAAGAAAAATCCAATTGTCCTCTTTGTGCTATCGGACACAGTGCTAATAAAAAGAAAATTTGGAAAATTGATGAGATGGATGCTGATCATGTGAGTTCTTGGAGTAAGGGTGGAAAAACAGACATCAAAAATTGTCAAATGCTTTGCAAAACTCATAATAGAGCAAAGGGTAATAAATAAATCTAAAAAAAGATAAAAATGATTGAGTTTTTACCCATAAAAATTGAAAGCGTGACTGATTGGTCACTGATATTTGCACTTGTAGCAGGAATCGCTTTTTTCTTTGGTAAACTCATAAATGAAGTTTCACCATATAAGGAAAATAAATACGCAATTTATGTTTCTGGGGCAAGTTTCCTGATACTTTTTGTTATCTTTCCTCCTCTGATTTTATACACAATATTTGAGACACATTTCTTCAAGATTCCATATGTTTTGGCTCTTGTTTTGCATTTTTTACTCGCATTTTATCTTGGAAAGAGATTAAACGCATATCAAGTACAAAGAATGAAGCTTGATAAGACTGTAAGTAATCTTACTTTACAGAAATCCCAGCAAATAATCGATAAGAGTAAAATTTTGAAAAAATTTGCAAATTTGGATCAAGCAGAATCTGGATTTCAGGCAGTATATTTCAAGAAGTTACCTCAATGGTTACTCTTGCTCTTTGCAATTTTAAATTATTGGTTTGCAGCAAGCGTTCTTTTTTCAGGAGCAAAGCCAATCTTGATGTTTTTAAGCTTGCTTTTCTTGCTGGTTTCGATGAGTTGCCTCGCTGTTTTTTATGCTCACAGACATTCAAAATATCCACAAGTTACTGTTCATCTTGACAGCGGAGAAAAACTAAAAGGAGAATTGACAAAAATTGATGAAGGATTTATCAACATCCTTGGTGAAAACAAAGTTTATCATATTATTGACAGTAAGGTTAAATATATAGAAGTCGAAATTCTTACAAAGCAAGGATTGAAAACAATTAATAATAAAGTTATGAAAGGGAAAAAATAAAATTTCTGCGTAGCAGACTATATGTGCGTAGCACCAGTCCCCTCTCTCGTCCGTTTTAAAGTAAGTAAAAATTTGGGTGAAGTGAAACGTAACCGTTAAATCAATGTTAGGTTTAGTAGCTTTGCTATTGAAAAACCGTTTTCTCTTTCTCGATTTAACGAAGGCACCTATCTTTTTAGATTCTCGGTTTACCTCCACAGGAGGCAGTAAGAAAATTTTGGCTAAC
>JAHJIX010000015.1 GCA_018823045.1 Patescibacteria group bacterium
AGATCTACAAAAGTAGAAATTGGATGTATGTTTTAAACGAAATGGGTGTACGACAACACTTAACATCTACAAAAGTAGAAATTGGATGTATGTTTTAAACTACAGGACTTACCTATGCAATCTCATATCTACAAAAGTAGAAATTGGATGTATGTTTTAAACTCAATACGAACATGATCGTGGGGCTAGTGATCTACAAAAGTAGAAATTGGATGTATGTTTTAAACTCTAGGTCTTGCTAAATTTAGGCAAAAAGATACAAATCTCTTCTCTTGGAAAAAACGACTTTTCGCTAAATTTAGCAAATATAGAAAAATAAAGACCGAGGTTTATTTATAGTTAAAATATACACTACAATTTCCCCCCATTTGAGTAGAAAATCAAATGAGGAATATTCAATTGTAAAGAACTTCATTTTGATCAAAAATCAAATCATTATCACTTCGTCTTCTTCATTCTTTGCATATCCATAACGAACTATTTTTTCTTCGCAAGCTTTGCATATTGGTATTATAACAATACTATCTTCATTTGTAAAATTTTCCATATTTTATATATCTTACAAATAAATTAATAACTCACAAAAGTATCCCACTCATCCATATCAATAAACAATCCAGCATTCCCTAATTTCTCACAACTTTGATTATGTTCGTCATAATATTGGTTAATCTTTTTCAAAATCAAAACACCCTTTCTTGCAATATTATACGCTCCATTGGCATCTCCATTAAATTTTTTGCCTTGGAAACCATCTCCGCTATCAAAACCACAACTTGCACAAACAATTTTATCCGCATCATCACCTTCCACACCAGAAATACTATCACGAGTATTGCTAAGTAAAGATATATAATAAAACAAATCTCTATAAAAAGCAGAGTCAAAATCTTTGGAAATTACTTGATCCTTTAGGTTACTCGTATAATCAATTCTATATGTATCAAATAAACCCTTTAAACATTCAGTAATATCATAAATAATTACTGTTCCACTATCAGTCCCATGATAAATTTTTTCTCCAATTTTTAAATCCTTTTCTGATAAATGTTTATTTCTCCATTTATGACGAATAGCGTTCTCTGTATAAAGCACAAAAGTATCTTTTTTCTCCTTTTCAAATTTCAAAATATTATCTCGTGTTTTCTTTTTTTGGTCATTCCAAAATTGAGAAACAGAATAAACGATTGCAAAAGCATTTTTTTCTTGAGAAAATGAAAAATTGTCAAGTTTTTTTAATAATTCTTTTGATTTATCGATACTATTATATTTAAAACGAAGATTTGGACGAAAACCACAATTTGGACAAGTCTTTGATGTATAACTTGCTTGTGTATAAAAGATAATTCCAGTTTGCTTTCCCATTTTTTGAAAACTCTCAAACGGTGCAGCCAGCTGATAAGCACGAAGTAAATTTCCTGCTTTTTCTGGATCTTTTTCTCCTTTTTTTACAAGAAAACTGAGTTTATCAATCAAAGCTTTTTCTAATTGTTGATACACACTTTTTTCAATACCACCACGAATTTGCTTGAAACGCATATTCAAATCCTCAAGCACAATAATGGCATTATGCTTTATAGCTAAATCCGTAATTTCATGCACCACTTGAGAGATATATCCTTGTTTCAAATTTTTAATCCCTTCTACAGTTTTCCAATCCTTTCTTGCTTGTTCTCTTCCTTTAGCAACTTCTTCTAATTTTTGAGCGTAATCAATACCGTTTACGATATTCAAGGTATCTTGGTAAATTATTTTTCCATTTTGATCAATCACAGAATAATATGCAAGATGTTTTTCTCCTCTATCTATTCCGATGATATTTATATCTTTATTTTGAGCAAGAAAATTATTTACTTCTTGATTAAATCGGTATTGATTTGTATCTCCTGATGTTCTATTTATAGTAATAGGTACATGAAATAAAATTTTATTTTCAGAATATCTTTTATGATTAACAATCTCTTTTCCTGATTTATCTAATTTTTTACCTAACTTTTTATCATCAGTTTTTGGTCGATAAAATATTTCTGCTTGACCATTTAACTTCATTGAAAAATTATTTTGCATATTTTCCTGAGAAAAAAGAGACTCAAAATACAATGTTTGTAGATTTTTCTTACCTTTTGAACCTTCATTCCAATCTTTATTCTTTATTTGAAAAAGATACAATTCTCCCGCCTCATTTTTTTCTTGAATATATTTTTCTGAAATATCTTGAAAAGAAATTTTATAGCCTTGTGCAGAGACCTCACGATAAAAATCACTTATATCTTTATACTTACCAGTATCAGAAAAAATAAAATCAAATTGATTCCACTCTTCGTGTTTCGACAAAGAATCTTTGAAAAAATCAATGATTTCATAACAATCTTGTAAATTAAAATCCTTCTTTTCAAATCCTTTTTGTGGATTTCCATTTTTACTATGACTAGAATGATTGCGAATATCTAACACTCTTTCTGAAGGAGCAAAAAAATCAATGCTTTTTTTACTAAAAAATACTTTTGGTAGCATTTTATTTGCCCCTGGTAATAATTTATATGTTACTTTTTCATACTTGCCTTTTTCAATATCTTTTATAAAATATTGATTGTTTTTGTCATCAAAAATTTTATTATTCCCTTTTTTCATCAAAGCTAAAAAGTATTGGCTATCTTTTTTTAAAAGCACAGCTGAATTATCTGATTCCTTATTTTTATCCCAACCATCAGCAAGAGTACTGTTTTCAAAATTCAACTTCCACTTTTCTTCACTATAAGGCTTCTTTGTTAAATAATTTCTAACCTTATTATAGGGGAGAATAAACTCATCATAGCTACCATCATAAAATTTCTTATAACCATACTCAATATGATCATAAAAATTATCATCAATTTCATACTTCTCAATCCAATTTCTCTTTTTTTCTACAGCAAAATATTTTGCCATTTGATAAATACTCAAAGCACTATCCAAAAATAATTTAATAATTTCTTTTGCGGTATCATTATTTTGAAAATTATTCAAAAGATGTTCAAATTGTTCAAAATAAACATCATAAGCTATAATCTCTTTTTTACCCTCTTTTTCAATAACTTGTTCAAATAATGTTTGAAATTCAATCTTAAAAACAGCTAAAAATTCATCCCAAATTAACTCTCCTTGAGTCAAAATAGCCTTTTGCTTTTTATTATCATCTTCTTTGTAATAATTTTCTTTCCAAACACGTACATCTTTACCTATATTTTCCAAGGCTTCTCTTATATGAGCCAATTGGACAAACGAAGGAAAAGAAAAAGTTCCATCATCATCTTTTTTTAGAGAAGAATCTTTTGAGCTTATTTTGCGAGCCTCATACCACGCTTTAACATCTTTTTTGTTTAACACCTCAAATAATTTTTCTTGGATTAACTGTGGTTCAGAAAACCAACGATATAGAATGGTATTCAATGATTCTTTAGAAAAATAAATTTTTGATAAATCATATGAATCATTATGATCAACAAAATCAAAAAATAATTTTTTAAACATTTTAACCTTTTTATCAACATTTTCTTTCAATTCATTCAATATAATTTCTAAACCTTCATCACTTTCAATTTCATCAATAAACTTCATTTTTTCACTGAGAATTTGCTTATCAAGTCCTTTTAAAAAATTCACTTGTTCCCCTTTGTTTTTCTGACGATATTTATTTATATACTGATTTATTCCTTCCATTCCTTGTGTTTTTGAATCTGCTCCCAAGATACGATTATAGGCATCAATACCTTCTTGAGATAAACAATTGCTATAATATTCAATAGAAAAAATATCTTTCATTTCTATATTAAATGTACTTTCAACTTCTAAAAAATCTACTTTTTTATTAGCTTTATCAGACTCTAAAAGATTGTTGCAAAAACGACGCAAATTTTGATCAACAATTCTAGTAGCAATAGCGCTAGCAGTACCATCATCTTTATAAAAATTTTTTCTTGTTTCAAAAAACTTTCCAAAATATCCAACAAACCCTTTCCAATCCTCAAAAAGAGAGATTTTTTCTTTTTTTTCATCTTTTTCAACCACAATATACTCGCCCTTTTCATCTTTCAAAAAAGCATCTTCCTCTTTACCATACAATTCTTGTAATAACGAAAAAATATTTTCTTCAAACAAAAAATCTCTGTCCTTTTTCTTTATTTGAACATTTGAATATTTTTCAAGCCATTTTTTTGCGGTATCATCAAACAATCCAACAATATTTTTTCGCAATTGTTTCTCTTTATTTTCCAACTTTTTCTTTTTATCTTTATTTTTACTATCAGCCTGCCACATCTTCCAAATTTCAAAATACTCTCTTAAACCATCTAATTGCACATTCGTTAAAGCATCTTTTACAAAATCTCTATGTAGTCTATCAAAAAAAGGCTTTGTTTGCTCATATTTCTTTTGAATATTTTTATCTTTTCCAAAAACATTATTTTCTTCAAGCATTTTTGGAGTCTCCCCCACTGGCCTCAACTCAAACCTCAAAGTCTTGGATAAACTATATTGATCCGTAAACTGCTCAAAAGATGTGTTTTTTACCTCCATATATTTAGGATTATATTAAATGAAATAAAAATGTAAAAACAAAAAAAGACGACGGTTGTCGCCCAATAAATACGCTTACCAACTGGTTTAGCTTACTGGAACCGTCGTCCATCTTTATATCTAAAATGGACGATAGCGTATTTATTTATTGAGGCGACATATTATTTATAACATAAAAAATAACTTTATGCAAATAATTAATTATCCCCAATAAATCCAAACACTTTATTAATGAATAAGCAATGAAGCCACATCAGTATATTCTAAAATAATCACCCGATGCAAACGAAATAAGTCATCTTTTTTTTGTAGTGTTTTGCGATCAATAGTAAGTCCTGCTGTATATCCTAACTCTTTTGCAATCGCAATTACTTCATCATTATACAAACCAAATGGGTAGGCAATCACGGTTACTGGTTTTCCAAGTAACTCTTCAATATACTCTTTACTTCCTTTTAATTCATCTCTTACTTTTTCTGCTGGTGCTCGTGTGAGATATTCATGATATTTTGTGTGTGACTGAAATTCTACAAGACCACTCTCATCCATAAGATGAATATCATCGGCATTGACCCAGTTTTTGCTGCGAACGTGCGTCATTAAAAACACCGTTGCTTTCATATTATACTTTTGAAGTAATGGAAATGCATAAGTCAACGTATCTTTTGCCCCATCATCAAAAGTAATGACAATTGATTTTTCTGGGAGATGTCCTTCTGCAATAAGCGCCACTGCTTCTGTTGCAAATAGTGTTTGATACCCCTGCTCATTTAATAATTTCAATATATTTTCAAATTTTTCTTCTGACACATACCATGTTTTTGTTTCTTTACTTGCCCCTACAGGGGCCGGCCCAACATGATGAAATGACAAAATAGGCAAATCAAATTCATCTGCAATTGCAACAAGATTTGTTTCTTCTGTTTGAAGAGAAGATGTGGGTACAATTTCTTCTTGCTCTACATGTTCTTTTACTGTTGTTTGTGTACATCCACTCAAGACAAATACCAACACAAAAAAAATGACAATCTGTTTATACATACACAACTAAATAAACGCATGGATAATACTTTGCACTGCCCCAAAAGTAAATATAGCGCCAAGAATATAGACTACCACTAAACGAACTCCTGGATGTTTTAATCGCAACTTTTTATATACAACCAAATAAATGATCAACAACATGATTGCTTCTAAACTCATAAATACACCACCAACAAAATCCATCACACCAATAAACTGTTTTGCTCCTAAGAAAAAAATAGCGAGTGGAATAAATAATGTCAGCAAAGTCGCGGCAGTCTTTTTAACATGTAAATCCCAATGCAAGGAATCTCGCATAGAAAGACCAATCAATAAATAACTCGTTCCCATTGCGAGTACTGCAAATAAATTTCCAAAGAAAATCATACTTGGCCCAATCACTTCTCCCAAACCAACGGTAGCGACTTCTGTTGTATTCACCCCAGTCACGCTCACAACAATAAATGCAAACAACACATAAGAAACCATAGTAATTGCCGCTGCAAGCACTATTGCCTTTTGAAAAGTCCTTGGTTTTCTTTTTAATAACAATCGAGCCTCAGGAATTGCATTTGTTCCATGAAAGGCAAACAAAATAATGCCATATGGAAAGAGCAGCGCTGACAAATCAATATATCCCCACGCTGCTGGCTGGATATGTGGTGCTGCCCACCCTGCAATAATTAAAATAACAACTAAAATAGCAACAGTAAGCACCAATTCTACTGTTTTAATTGTTTTTAACCCACCTAAAATCAAAAAACTCATGAAGGAAAAAAAGACAATACTCCAAATAAATGGATGCCCACCAAAGAGTGCCGTTAATGCATTCCCTTCTCCTATAATATAAATAACCAGTGCTCCAACAAGACTGGCATAAAATAAAACACTCATGAACCACTTCGCACTTTGCCCTAAATATTTTTCTGCAATGCCCACAAGTTGTGCGTCTTTTGTTGTATAATTACTCACTTCTGCTAATAACAAATTAAGCATCATCATCACAACACCCATGACTGCAATATATATAATTCCAGGGATCAACCCAACTTTTGCCACAGCATATGGAATACCAAGCACACCTGCACCAATGGTTCCGCTCACAATTAATGCAACGGCTTGCCAAAGTGACAATTCTCTTCTAAAAATACCATGGCGTTTTACTAATGGATATGTGGTGTTTGAAATGTTTTTATGTCTAATCATAGTGTGGGTATTATAGCATATTTTTTAATGGAATAAAAAAAGCCCATTATTTACAATGGACTTTTAAATAACATACTATTTCACTACTCCAAATTCACCTGAATTTGATTACTGTACACTCCACACTTACCACCTAAATACTCACATACACGTACATAGTAGGTTCCTGCTCCATCAAAACTCGTTAATGCATCACTTCTTTTATCTGGTGAAGAAAAATAATGATATTTATCTCCACTACGTGTTGGATATGTTGGTGAAGTATTTTTACTCCACACAACTTTAAATCCTTTAGTAGAATTTCCATTGACTGTCCAAGATACATTTTTACCAGTTCCTGCAATTGAAATTGAACTTACTTCTCCACTTTGTATTACTGGTTTTTCTACTTTATCCTGAGCATCAGCCGAAGGGCTTTCTTCTTTTACTAAATATAAACTTACTTGATTACTATATGTTCCGCATGATCCGCCTAAGTACTCACACACGCGAACGTAGTATGTTCCTGTACCATCAAAAGCACTGAGTGAACTATTTCCTTCTTGTACGCTACTAGAAAGATAAATGTATCGATCACCACTTCTTGTTGGATATGTTGGTGAACCTTCTTTACTCCAAACAACTTTAACTCCTTTTTCAAGTGAAATGCTACTATTCCAATATACTTTTCCATTACTTACCGATACTTGAATTCCTTTTGGTGTCGCAACAACAGGAGGTGTTACTGCTTCTACTTCCTCATCAAGTTCTTCTGTATCTTCATCTTCAGTTGTCGTTTCTTCCTCTTCTTCAGCTTCTTCTGTTTCTTTTACACTATCAGTATATCCTTCTTGTTCTTTATTCCATGCAACAAATGCATTGTCTTCTATTTCTTTTTCTACTAAATCTGTACTTTCTTTTTTTACTGATACTTTTTTTCCTTCTGAAATTGTTTCTTTTTTATCATGATAGCTTAACTCAACATCATGAGAAACAACATGAAGTAAGGTTTCTTCACCCTCTACTTCTACATAAAATGCCGTACCAAGTGCAGTAGCGACCACACCCTCATGCTCAACTGCGTAAACTCGCACATCGTCAGGACTTACACGATTATATACTCCTCCATCTTTCATTTCAATACGAATACTTTGACTATTCATTTCTGCAATTTTTACTTCTGTCTTTTCATCTAAACGAAGAACTGATCCATCATCAAACAACATACTTGCTCGCGCACCTGCTGAAGTTCTCAGTTCATCTGCTTCTGTCACTGTATCTGACAAATTAACGGTTACCCAATGTGCATCTTGTTTTTTAAGCAAATCTCCACTAAGAAATACCACTTCTCCCTGCAATGCAACTGATTCTTCAATAGATGTAGGTATTTCTTGCATCGTACCATACCAATAACCGCCAAGACCCACTACGGCCAAAAGAGCAAAGCCCAACAATGTTTTTGATATGCTTGTCATATGTTTTTTTTAAATATTATATAGGTATAGTAGCTTGTTTTGATGGGGGTTGTCAAAAAACACTTGACATTGTTATTTCAAAACAAAAAACCCCATGCCCGAAGACACAGGGGCGAGGTACCTAATAGATACCCCTAGATATAACACATACTACCAACAATTCGGTGCGTGAGGAGGAATATAATAATCATTTCCACAATAAAGGACATACCAATCATAATACTGCGTATTAGTACCGCTTGATGCACGAATCATGATATCACGCTGAAGCCGTGAATCATCATTACACACATGAATACCATACGCTGTATTACAACAGGCATTACCAGTTGTGGAACCCCAACCATACGGTGAAGTTGCACAGTTTCCTGAAAGCGGGATCCAAGAGGAATTGAAGGAAAATACTCGAGAGCATTTCCTCCCCATACCACTATCTCCAGCTCCACGACCATGGTTGTTACTTCGGTAACTTGATACCAATGCATAGGTGCTTCCATGATATACCAATACACGAGTAGCTGAATGATGGGCAAGCCCATCTAAAATTGGTCCCTCATGAATCTCAAGCACTTGAAGATAAGCGGGGTTACTCTTATAAATGAATGCTTCAGACGACTGCTCTAAAGCACCCGTTTTATCCGCATCATCCATATACGCACGATAATCAAAAGCTGCCTCTGGAATACTTTGCCCTAAAGCAATAAGTCCATCAGCGAGCAAATTATTATTCGATTGTATACATTCTAAATCACTTGCAATAGCATAGGCAATTGCGAAATCAGCCATACGCTCTTCTGTAGAGACATCTTCTATATTCTCATCTGGAGATATTTCCCAAGATGGATTATAAAAGCCATGACCACCTGCAGCACAAAAAAATGGTTCACCTGTTGAGGAACGAAAGCATGCATCGATTTCATATACCGATACAATGCTCTCTTCAAATACATCAGGACGCTCAAGCCCAAGCTTGGCTTCAAACTCAACGACTCGACCATCTTCCGTGGTGTATTCACCCTTGAGATGATCTTCTGTGTTAACGAGAATTTGAAGCGCTGAAATGATCGCCTCAGGCTCTGGCGACTTTTCTTGTTGAGCAATCAACCCAGCATTGGGATCTTGCTCAACGACTTGTTGTGATTCTTCTATGCCGCACCCTACAAAAAGTAAGATGAGCAAGAAGAAATAGCGATGTGTCACATCACCCTCCTTTATCCGATGAAACGGATAACATGTCCTGCATAATTACAGGAAGACATCTCCCTTTTACACGCATTATTTTAATAAAAAGAAAATCCCCCCCTACAACAATTTACTGTTGCCCCCGTAACTCTTGCATATACTGTGGTTCTGAAGATAATAAATATATTTCTAATTCTAAATCACTCAAATCAGCTTTTGCCAGTGCAAGTGTTGCCTGGTACGCTGCTTCATATTGCTGATATATTTTTTTTAATTCTCCATCTGACTCATTTTGAATATCCAGTAATCTATCTGATCGCCCATCATTATCTGCATCTTCCCAAGCAGCCCACTGCATCCATTGTTTATTCGGGAATGATGATGGTGTTTTTGGACCAAACAATTCTTCTCCATCTGCAGTATAAAAACGATACTCAACATTATACTCATGACTCAATATTGCTTTTTGTACAGCATCTGGCACACGCAGCCCACTTCGAATTGCCTCAAAATACACGATCACACCATTATGTGTATAGCGACCACGCAAACCTTGCTCAGGAGTTGCGCTAAATAATTCTAAACCCTCTACTCCTTCTACTACTCCAATAGGCTCAACTAATGCCTGTTGATTTTTTCTATCAAATAATCCACTAATAATCCCAGCTACTACTATAGCAAAGAAAAAGATAATAACAGTAATAGCAAGTTTTTTATGTTCTAACATATATAAGCAAATAACTCCCTGCACTCCTTTATTTATTATATGAGAAAATGTCTTTTTGGTCAAGAATATCACCCAACATGAAAACCCCACTTGACAATATACCTCAAAATATGCTTTATTAAGAGCTAGAAACGTTCATTTTACAACAAAAAAGGCAGGAATAATGGCCATCCACATCAAACAAGAAAACCTCATCGCAGTGCTCCTCTACTTTCTCGGATATAAAGGATATTGTGATCCGCATCAACCATTTAAAGATCTCCTAGATCTTTTTAACAAAATGGAAGAAGAAAAAATAGATGGACATATCATACCTTGGGATATAATCAAAGCACCACAACAAGGTATGGGACGATCAAGAACATGCTCAATCTATTATGATGATAATAAAATTATACTCAGTATTACAGCAACAAGTGTAGATATATATATGATATCTTCATTACATGTTGAAAGATATGATGCACGCATATCTATTAGCCAATCAAAAAAAATATATATAACTATCCCTAATAGATGGTTTTACTCACTCATAAAAGGAGAAGCAACATCAAAAGAACTTTTTGATTGGATACGTGAATACATCCTACCACTCATAGGAGAACAAACATTTATACAAGCGTTAAATCATTGTGCACAAATTTGCTATATTGATTATTGTATCCAAACACTAAACGAATCATATAAACAATTTGAAGCACAGACAGATCTTCCGTTAAAGGAAGATCTGTTAAAAGAAATACGCAATCGTCTGAACTTTTATCAAAGTCTTCGACCTGGAGGTCAAGTTCATATGTTTATATAAATCAAAAAGCCACGCATGTTTTGTGTGGCTTTTCATATTTGCTATTGACAACTCTTTTCTTTTTCTATTACAATGAATTATAGGCTATTTTTAATAAGGAGCACTATGAAAAAAGGAGGTATCTGTATTGTTCTGCTGATCATGCTCGCGACAGGTTGCCAGACTGCTGTTATTATGGATCCACATATTACAACAGAACAACAAACGGCACGAAACGGATCATCAACAACAGTGAGCACAGAAGAAATTATAATCTATGATGATACAACAGGAAACATTACTCTTTCAGGAGAATCTCTCGGGAAAAATCGAGTAAAATTTTCATGGATTCTTAGCGAAGACGCAAGCAGTACTGAAAAACTCCGCCTTATTCGAGACGAAGAGCCCTACCCTATTTATGATGAAAAAAATTATTGGTTTCAAGTACATGAAAGTATGCATGAGGTAATTTGGATTGACTTACCAACAGGAGACCACCACTTTCGTATCTGTACTTTTGAAAATAATCATTGCGTACAATATAGTAACAATTTACCATTATACGTTAAATAATTTCTAAAATAAAAAATCTCATACACCATATGAGATTTTTTATTTCTATTACTTTTTATTTTATATACATCTTCGGCTCAGGATGCGTCACACTCACCTGCCACCATCCTTTCAGTCGTGCAAGCATTTCTCTTCCTTCCATGCTCCACCATTTTGTATGAATAGTATAGTTTCCTTCTTTTGCAGCAACACCTACACTTGGCAAACCAAATGTTTGACACATGTAAAGTATTCGCGGTAAATGAAATTCATGAGAAACCAAAATCGCCTGATCAATATTAAATTCATGCACTGCACGGTAGCAACTTGCATAGGTATTATATCCATGCGGGTCAACACTAATGACATCCGCTGGTACACCTGCATCTACTGCCATTTTTTTCATCGCTTGCACTTCGCTCCCTCGCATAGCTCCATCGTCTCCTGTCATGAGTAATTCCTTTACTACTCCTGCACGATACAAATCAATACCCTTTTGTACTCGCTCTCTTTGCAACTGCGACATTTCTGCTTCATCTACCATCCCAGCACCAAAGACAATTGCTGTTTGCACTGGCTCTGGCTTTACGACAATCCGTTGTTTATATTCTAATATAAATGCATTACTTGCAATGACCGCAAACAAAAAAAGAAACAAAACATTAACCACCAGTAAACGAATAATATTTTTTGTTATTCTCCAAGCACGCATAATAGTATAATTATATATATGTATTGTAGCATGTTTTTGCGTATTCTTCTATAAAACAAAGATAACCTACTATTAAACTATTACTCCCCAGTCTTCAACACCCGTATCTCATCACGCAAAATAGCAGCTAACTCAAATTCTAATGCTTTGGCTGCTTCTTTCATTTTATTTTCTTTATCGCGAATAATTTCTTTTATTGGACGATCATCTCCACTCAAGTCCAGTTGAAGTAAACGTTTTTGCTTAGCAGCTCGTCCACTATTTTTTCCTTTTTTCGGAGAAATACCAAACTCTTCTAAAATATTGCGGATATTTTTTTCAATTGTTTTTGGCGTAATACCATGTTTTTTGTTGTACGCTAACTGAATTTCTCGACGACGTGCTGTTTCTTCAATTGCCCGCGTAATAGAACCAGTTATTGTATCAGCATACAATACTACACGACCATTTACGTTTCTCGCTGCACGTCCAATCGTTTGAATCAAACTGGTTTCATTACGCAAAAACCCTTCTTTATCAGCATCCAAAATTGCGACAAATGACACCTCTGGGATATCTAATCCTTCACGAAGTAAGTTGACACCAACAATAACATCAATCTCTCCTTTACGTAATTTTGCAATAATATCGATTCGCTCAATAGTTTTAATATCACTATGTAAATATTCTACTTTTATCCCTTTGTCTTTTAGATAATCACTCAAATCTTCTGCCATACGTTTAGTCAATGTTGTTACCAAAGTCCGCTCCCCTTTTTTCACTTGTTCTTCTATACGAGTAATGACATCTTCCACTTGAGACGGTTGATCGTCTTTACCAACAATAGGACGAATAATCACTTCAGGGTCAACAAGACCAGTTGGACGAACAATTTGTTCAACGATATTCTCTGATTCGGTATACTCATATTCTGCAGGAGTTGCTGATACAAATAACAACTGTTTAGTTCTATCTAAAAATTCATCAAAGGTTAACGGTCGATTGTCTTTTGCACTCGGTAAACGAAAACCATGCTCAACCAAAGTGTTTTTTCTTGCCCGATCACCATGATACATACCTCGAATTTGCGGTAATGTAACATGAGACTCATCTATAACTGTTAAAAAATCCTTATTATTATGTAAAAAATAATCTGCTAAGGTAAATGGTGGCTCTCCCGCTTTACGATCTTCAAAATATGCAGAATAATTTTCAATGCCACTACAATAACCCACTTGCTTAATCATTTCAATATCATACTGTACACGCCTCTGTAAACGTTCATATTCTAGTAGTTTTCCTTGTGCTTTAAACTCAGCCAGACGTGCATCTAAATCTTTTTGAATATTAACAAATGCACGCTTTGAACTTTCTTCACTAACGACATAATGCTTTGCCGGAAACAACCATAAATCTTTTTGTTCATGTATTACTTTTCTTGTCACAGGATCAATCATTTCAATATGCTCAATTTTATCACTAATTTCTAGACGATACATACGCTCTTCATTCACCGGCATAATCTCAAATACTTGCCCACGCATAAGAAAAGTCCCTCGTTTAAGCTGTGCATTTGTTCGATCAAATTGCATCGCAACCAATTGCTCGATCATTCCACGACGATGTAACTTTTGCCCTTGCTCTAAGTGCAATACAATCTTTTCATATTCTTTTGGTGAACCAAGTGCATAAATTGCCGAAACAGATGCCACAATAATCACATCTTTACGCGTTAAGAGTGCCTGCGTACACGCATGACGCAATCGATCAATTTCTTCATTAATTTGTGCTTCTTTTTCAATATAGGTATCACTCCCGGGCATATATGCCTCTGGTTGATAATAGTCATAATAACTCACAAAATACTCAACAGCATGATTTGGAAAAAAATCACGAAACTCACTACACAGCTGTGCGGCAAGTGTTTTATTATGCGCAATTACTAAAGTTGGCATATTAATCTGCTCAATCATATTTGCGACAGTAAAGGTTTTCCCAGAACCAGTTACCCCAAGTAATGTTTGAGGATTTTTCCCTTTTTTTATACCAGAAACAAGCCCTGTAATTGCTTTGGGCTGATCTCCTGCTGGTTTATATGCTGATTTTATTTGAAATTTTTTCATATATATCCCTTATATTAGCAAAAAATCTACAAAAAATCAAGTTTGACAAAAAAAAAGCATATCCTGTAGGCTATTCCTAATACAACAACTCACTTTAGGAGGTGTACCACCGCCAGGGTAAAGAGGAAAAACCAGGGTCGTTCCAATGAAAAAACAACCCTCTTTACCCGTTTATTTTTCCATATACCCTATGGATTTTTTGTTTTTCAATAAAAAAATTTGACATAAGAGCTATATAAATATTATAATTAATAATAAGATAACACCACACTAAGGAGGTGACCCATACAAAAAAATACTGATGGGGGTGTGTAGCCTGTTTGATATCTTACAATCCTGCTACGTAAGAAATCATACAAGTGAACCCCCGTCAGTATTCCCTTTTTTTACCAATTTATTGGTATTTTTTTATACCTCAACAGCCTGATCAAGTTCTGCCACAAAAGATTCAACATGAAGATCTTCTTTAATTTTATGCGCAAGTACAGTAGCAGCATGTGGTTCCCCATGCACACAATATATTTTTTTTGGTAATTGTTCTGCATTGCGAATCCAAGAAAGAATTTTCTTTTGATCTCCATGTGCAGATAAGGCACCAATAGCTTTAATCTGACAACGTACTTTCACCGTATCATTATGAATCGTTACTTGCTCTGCTCCTTCATATAATCTACGACCAAGTGTACCCTCTGCCTGATACCCCACAATAATCAATGTTGCATTTGGATCAGATAAATACCGCTTTGCATGATGTAAAATACGCCCACCATTCATCATTCCGGCACCAGCAATAATTAATTTAGGATTAGGAACCTGATTAATTCCCTTTGATTGCTCAACCGTTTCGGTCTCACGTAAACGCGCAAAATCAAGAAAATCATTTCCAGACATATATTTTTCTGTTGCTTTTACATCATAATATTCTGGTAATTGCTTATATACTCTTGTTGCTTTAATTGCCAGTGGACTATCTAAAAAAACAGGAATATCCGGTAATGTTTTATCCTCTTCAAATAACTCATCTAACACATATAAAATTTCTTGTGTTCGCTCTAAAGAAAATGCTGGCATCATCATTGCGCCACCACGGGTGCATCCTTCTTTAATTAAACGCAACAATAATTCTTTTCTTGTTTTTTCTGTTTCATGAATACGATCACCATACGTTGATTCTGTTAATAAAACATCTACAGCACCTAATTGATCAGTTTCTTTTAAAATAGGCACATTTACATTACCAATATCACCAGAAAAACCAATACGCTTGCCATCTGCTTCAAGTTCAATAAATGCAGAACCAAAAATATGACCAGCATCTTTAAATACAAAACGCTCTCCATCACCTAAATCAATATATTCATGATAATCAACTCCTTGACAATACCGAATAGTCCGCTCAATATCTGGTTCACTATATAACAAAGGTACATTAAATTTTTCATAATCATACTGCATGATATGATATGCATCTTCCCAAATAAGTGCCGCTAAACGACACGTTCCTTTCGTCATATAAATAGGGCCTTTAAATCCATCCTTTACTAATTTGGGCACACGACCAGTATGATCAATATGCGCATGACTGACAATCACAACATCAATAGATGCAGGATCAAAAGGAAAATCGTCATGATTTTTACTTTCATTAAAATTAGAACCCTGAAACATTCCACAATCAAACAAAATCTTTTTATGCGCTGTTTCAATCAAATGACAAGACCCGGTTACTCCATGTGCAGCACCATGAAAATGTATCTTCATATATATATTAATTAACTCTCTTTTAAAATCATATATCTATTGTAACATATTTTAAAAAATTATGAGAGAAAACCCTACACAATTTTCCAAAAATCTGCTATAATAAGACAAGAGAAAAACTATGAGAAGAAATAGACAATCAGTTACTATTCAAGCCCCACCAATACAAGAACTTAGCAAACAACGCTCTTGTATCAAACGCAGTTGCACCACCGGGTGTGGCTGTCTTGTATTTGTTTTTATTGGACTCTTTATCTTCTTACAGTTACTCAGTCGTCCAAACATCAAAAACCTCAAAGAACTCCCTGAACCTATTGAAAAGATCTTGCCACTCTATGATAAAAGTAATATCGATCGTATTGAATATATACAAGGAGGGAAAAAACACCAAACAATCGAACGATTAGCCGTCATTCCCAAATTTATTCTTTCTCCTATTGTTCTTTTACTTGAAAAAAATATTATTGATAATGACAATCCTCCAAGTGCGTGGAAAAGATTTACTACCTTTATGGATGAACCCGTTACTGATCAAAGAGATACCTACACTATTGAATGGTCGAGACTTCCAGCAGAACCATCGTTTATTCTTCAATTTTATATTGATGCTCTCGAGAAACAATCATTTGTATTACAACAACCAATCACAAGCCAACAGCAATATATCTTTATTAAAGACAACATGCAAAGTATTATTTACATTAGAGATAATGCAAAAGAACAAGGTACCGACTACTTTTCTATTATATTTTATAGCCCATCGAATTTTTAACTATCAATTTTCCTATGGCCATCAAAACATTTGCCTCTCAAGCTGTTACCTGGGTCAATATTGATTCAGTTGATGAAGAAGCAATTAACTATCTCAAAGAAAAACACAACTTTCATCATTTAGATATTGAAGACATCCGTGGAGAAAGCCAGACACCGAAAATCGATACATATAAAAATTATTTATTTATTGTTCTCCAATTTCCATACTGGCATCCACAAAAAAAACGTATCCTTAATAGAAACATTGACGTTTTTATTGGGGATTCTTTTCTTATTACCATTCAACATACTAAATCAAAAGAAATTAAAAACTTCTTTTATCGCTGTATGAAAAATAAACGATTTCAACGTGAATGGATGAATCAAACATCAGGACATTTACTCTACAAACTCCTTGAATCACTCTTTAAAGATACCCAACCAATTTTAAATAAATTAGGACAAGATTTAACTCTTCTAGAACAAACTGTTTTTGAAGGAAATCACGAGTTTGAAGTAGTCACTACTCTTGCTCTACACCGAAGAAATATTTTAACCCTCCGTCGTGTAATAGATCCACAACGCTACCTTATTTCAAACCTCACACATATTCGTAAACCTTTTTTACATGAAGACACGACTCTTTACTTTGATAATATTAGCGATTATCTCAATAAACTATGGGCAATTATCGACTCATATAAAGAAACAGTTGAAGGATTACATGTTACCGTTGAATCACTTATTACACAAAGAACAAACAAAGTCGTAAGTACACTGACAGCAATGTCTGTGGTATTTCTTCCATATACTGTGCTTTCCGGCATTTATGGTATGAATATTTTGGGTCTTCCTTATGCAAAAAATCCTATTTGGGTTTGGGCAATGTTTTTAGTACTAACCATTACAGTACTCATCACTCTCATCATTTTGAAAAAAAGAAGATGGATATAAATATGAGATAACATGATTAAACGCATTTTTACTAATACATCTAAAACAATTACTGGGGCAGCTCTTATATTAGGTAGTGCTTCATTTATTAGTCGTATTATTGCCCTCATTCGCGATCGTATTTTTGCACATCAATTTGGAGCAGGAAATGCCTTAGATATTTATTACGCATCATTTAAAATTCCAGATCTTATATTTAATCTACTCATTGTTGGAGGAATTTCAGCTGGATTTATTCCTATATTTACAACAAAACTTGGCAAAAGAAAAAATAAAACAGCATGGGCACTTGCAAATAACATTATTACTATTGTTGGAGTCAGCCTCGCTATTGTATGTCTTCTCTTCTTTATCTTCATGCCCTACATCATGCCGTATATCGTTCCTGGATTTGATACAGTAAGTATTAGTAAAACAGTGTCACTTTCTCGCTTAATGATAATCAGCCCATTTTTGTTAGGTTTAAGCTCTATTCTCAATAGCATGCTTCAATCAATGAAACATTTTTTGGTCTACGCACTCACTGCTATAGTATATAATATTGGAATTATTATTGGTGCCATATTTTTCGTACCATACTTTGGCATTGTGGGCCTTGCATTTGGTGTCATTTTAGGAGCACTATTCCATCTCACAATTCAAATCCCAACCCTCTACCACCAAGGATTTCGCTATGCATGGTCTTTTCATCTCAAAGATAAAGATACCATCAAAATTGGAAAACTCATGATTCCACGCACACTCACACTGGCAAGCAACCAACTCAATATTTTTGTCATGACCATACTTGCCTCAACTCTTGCAGAAGGAAGCATTACTGTTTTTACTTTTGCAAGTAATTTACAATTTGTTCCTGTTGGAATTATTGGTCTTTCTTTTGCTATTGCTGCATTTCCAGTTCTTTCTGAATTTGCTGCAAAACATAACACCAAAGCACTCAGAAGACATATTAGTCAAACAACAAAAAAGATTATCTTTTTTATGTTACCACTGACCATTATTTTTCTATTACTCCGCGCACAAATTGTACGTGTTATTTATGGATCAGGAAAATTTGATTGGACAGATACGATTGCAACAGCTGATACACTTGCCTTTTTTTCACTCTCTCTTATTGCACAATGTATCACTCCCCTTTTAGCTCGAGCATTTTATGCCATGCATAATACAAAAACACCGCTTATTATCGGATTTATTGGTACACTAATTTCAATTATTGCTAGCCTAGTACTCAAAGAATCCTATGGTCTCTTAGGACTTGCTATGGCTTTTTCTATTAGTGCAATATTTCAACTCATTGCTCTCTGGTTTGCACTTCGTCAAAAACTGAAAACACTTATGGAATCAACGATTCTTCCTGCGCTATATAAAATGGGTATTGCAGGAATTTTTATGGCAGCAATTACTCAATTAATAAAAACATATCTTGGTGGAATTGTTGAGATGACAAGTTTTTTTGGCATTTTTACCCAAGGAGTAATAGCAGGAATGGGTGGACTAAGCATCTACGCAATACTTTTACTCATAATGAAATCAGAAGAAATGTTGCATGTTACCCATATATTTAAAAAACGCTGGCTGAAACTACGCAATATAGAGGCCATTATCCCAGAAAGTGAGCAACGTTAGTATAACACGATCATTTTAAAAATATGTTTACTATTTTATTCATTTTTTACTAATGATCAAAACCACCCCAAGAATCACTCTATAGAGCAGTTCAGAAGTACAAAATGGATGAAATAGTAATATAATACATTACATACCATCCTCCACGTAAAAAATAGCAAACATAATAGAATGACAACCTGCTAACCCCCTTGATTTTTAGTCCTTTTCTTGCTAAGATATACTAAATTATCCACATTACTCTGGATATCAATTACTTACTCTATGGATCCTATTAGAAATTTCTGCATTATTGCCCATATTGATCACGGTAAATCAACTCTAGCTGACCGCTTTTTAGAAGTTACAAATACTGTTGAAAAACGAAACATGACCAGCCAACTCCTTGATCAAATGGATATTGAACAAGAACGTGGTATTACGATCAAACTTCAACCGGTTCGCATGAAATATGCCGGATACATACTCAATTTAATCGATACTCCAGGACATGTTGATTTTACCTATGAAGTATCACGATCACTTGCAGCTGTTGAAGGTGCAATTCTTTTGGTTGACGCCAGCCAAGGAGTACAAGCACAAACAATTGCCAATTTATATCTTGCACTTGATCAAAATCTTACTATCATTCCTGTACTCAATAAAATTGATTTACCAAACGCAGATGTTGCAAAAGTAAGTGAAGAAATCATTCACTTAATCGGATGTAAGAAAAAAGATATTCTTACCTGTTCAGCAAAAACAGGAGAAGGAATTCCTGAGGTACTCCAAGCAGTCATCGACCGAACTCCAGCACCAAAAGATACAACACATCAAGCAACACGTGCCATGATTTTTGATTCTTTTTATGATGATTACCGCGGGGTCATTGCATCAATTCGTATGCAAGATGGCCAAATCAAAAAAGGAGACTCTGTGACCTTCATGGGAACAAAAGCGACCGCAGAAGTTCTCGATATTGGTCATTACGCTCCAGCAATTACAAGTGATGGAATACTTGAAAATGGACAAATTGGCTATATTGTCACCGGACTTAAAGAACTTGGCCTTGTAAGCGTCGGAGATACTATTACCACTAAAGCACATACAGCAAAAGAACCACTCCCAGGATATAAAAAAGTAAATCCAATGGTTTTTGCGGGTATATTCCCTGAAGAAGGAGATGACTACAATGCACTTCGTGATGCAACGGATAAATTAAAACTTAATGATTCCGCATTGTTTTATGAGCCAGAACATTCACAAGCCCTTGGTTTTGGTTTTCGCTGTGGATTTTTAGGCATGCTTCATTTAGAAATATTTCAAGAACGACTGAGAAGAGAGTTTGGCTTAAATATTATTGCAACAGTCCCAAGTGTAGCCTATCATATTTATAAAACAAACAAAGAAGAACTCACTATTAAAAGTCCTCAAGATTTACCCACAGTACAAGAAATTGATTACATTGAAGAACCATGGATGATCATTGATATTATTACTCCTGAGCACTATATAGGTAACGTCATGGGACTAGTCGCTGAAAGAAAAGGTGAATATCAAAATACAGAATACTTAAGCTCAGGAACTGGTGGGCAAGCAAAACGAGCAATGCTCCACTATCACATGCCTCTCGCCTCTATTATTACTGACTTTTACGATAAACTAAAAACAGTCACCAGCGGATATGCCTCAATGAGTTATGAACTGCATGGATACCGCAAATCAAATGTAGTAAAAATGGATATTCTTATCTCTGATGAACCTGTTGAAGCATTATCCCTTCTTGTGTGGGAAGACGAGGCATTTCGTATTGGAAAAAAGATTGTCAATTCTTTGAAAGACACACTCCCAAAACAACAATTTGTTATAAAAATTCAAGCAGCACTTGGCGGGAAAATCATTGCAGGAGAGCGTATTAGTGCACTTCGTAAAGACGTTACCGCAAAACTCTACGGTGGAGATGTTACCCGAAAAAGGAAACTTCTTGAAAAACAAAAAAAGGGAAAGAAAAAAATGCTTGCTCGAGGAAAAGGAAAAGTAACCATTCCACCAGAAGCATACTTAGCTGTGTTAAAACGCTAGTTTACTATATATCACGTCATTGCGAGGTGGCGTTAGCACACCGCGGCAATCTCATTGTCTAACGTAATGAATTAATTATTCCACTAATTTCTCTTCCTATGGCAGAAAAAAAACACAAAGGACTCAAGATATTTATTGCAATTATCGGCATTGGTGGTATGCTCTTCTTTACCATATTACCACTCCTTTCTACAATATGAATACACACATCACAATAAAAAAACATCCCAAATGGGATGTTTTTTTGTGTGTAAATAATCTAAACAAGCATAATTAGATTGTTACACCAGTAACTGTTACAGTAGATTGACATGTTCCAGCAACACCAGCATCTGGAATTGCTAACCCCCAATAGATTTCTTCATAATGGGTATTATTTGTAATTGTTGTCACCTCTGTTTGTGAACTCAATGTTGTACCAATAGCAACTAAAGATCCTGAAAGTGTAGAATCTAAACTCTCATATGCTAAACCAGTCGTTGTACTGTATTTTAATTTATCCACAGTAAAACTACCATCATCAGCTCCTGAACAAGTAAATGCTGTTCCATAAGTAGACAATGTTGTTGCTATATTACCAGTATTTCTTACTTCAGATGTTACAGCATTCGCAGTTGTTGTAGCACCCAATGTTTGAGTACCAAAATCAAGAGTAGTATTAATTAAACTAATTGCTGTTGTTGTTGCAACAACAAAAGATGTTGTTGTATTTGCTGAGGCAAATCCTGCATCAACAACATTAATATCTCCACTCCAATTAGATGGAAGAGAATAATGTCTTAAGTCTAAATCACATTTAAATTGTCCGTCAATATCTCCACCAGTACCAGTACAAGTACCAGCTACTGGAGCACAAGATATATGAGTGTCTGGCGTAGTACTTGCTACTGAGTTAAAACAACCAAGTGGATCTACAGTATTACCCACATTACATCCCATAACATAAGAATCAGCACCTACAAGTAAATAACTACCAGATACTCCAGGAGCAGCCAAATCAACATCCGCACATCCATTATCATCTTCATATGTAACGGTGATACTCAATACTGTTTCTGTATCAGTAGTTAAATTATCAGGACCATCTGTTAAAGTCAAAGTTCCTGCAGACCATCCAGAAGGCGCTGAATACTCCACAGCGGTAATCCGAGGAGCCGTATTGTCAATATCAGTAGTTGCCGTTCCTGGCTCTTCATCATTAGCCTGTGAACTCAGTGATACAAAAATCAACAAAATCACAAGACCGGCAATTCCGAGTAATGCACCAAAGATATAGTGCATTTTATTATCTTCATTCATAAAAATAATTGTGAGTTAAATAAAATTATTTACGCTTATCGCACTGATACTTGTGCTACTAATGTAGGGGGAGTATCAATACGTACTCTTGCTTGGACACTATTTGTTCGTGTATTGACCGAAGGTCGTACCACGCGTTTAACGACAGGACGATTGGTTGTTGCTCGTGATACTTGTTGAGTATACTGTACTTTTGGTTTTTGCGCACTAAACAAAAGTACGTTCCCCAATATAACACTAAAGACAACCCACACAACTCCAACAGGAACAATATATTTATGCATAAATATCACCCCCTTTCGTTTTTTTTATTTTCATATGTTTGTTTTAATTAATACGTTCCATTATCTGTCCAATCATCCTTCTCTTCACTCACAAATGATGCAGGATTTCCACTTTTATACTGTTGTGGTGGAGTTGGTTGTACTTGTGGCATTTGTGGTGGAGTCATAATTGGAACTTCTGGCGGCATCATTGACTGCATTGAAGTTACTCCTTGCTGTTGCTGTTGCTGTTGCTGTTGCTGTGGTACAAATACAGGTGGATACATTGTTTGTGATCCCTGTTGTGCTTGTACTGGCATCTGCTGTGGAACTACAGGTGCAACATACTCTTGTTGTTGCTGTGGCACTCCTTGTGGTACAGCATACGCAACAGGTGGCATCTGCTGTTGATATTCCTTTTCTTTTTTTTGCTTTCTATTTTTTAAGAAACAACAGATTGTCATTAACATAAGTAAAATAATGAGGAAAATACATAATGGCATATTGGTAATAATTATATTAGATTTAAACCAAGTAAGTAATGAAAATGAACTATGAGAATTAATAACTTGAATACTAAATTCAGAAACAGCTGTTTTTTGTGCACCATAAGTAAAATAAATTTCTAAACGATATACTCCAGCTCCCTGATTAAACATAAAATCAGATCGAAATTCTGTTTGCTGATCTTTTAACAAAAAGACATCTTTTGCACGAAGCGTATCTAAACGTTCACCATCTTTATAAATATCTACATACATACGAGAAGCAAAACCAACTTTTCCTGTATTTTTAATTACCGAAATAATATCAGCAACAGTTCCGACATGAACAGGACCTTCTGGAACATTCAAAGAAATAATATCCATAGATTGCCCCAAAGTTCCTGGTGCTAACACTTCAATTGTACGATGATCTGAAAATATTCTTTCTTGATTAAAAAAATAAGAAATAGTTGCTTTATATCTCCCCATAGGCATCTTTTCATCTAACATAAAAAACCGCCGTTCAGATGCTCCAGGAGAAATAAATTCTAAATCTTGTTTTAACACAGTACGTGAATATGTGTGATTTTCATCGGTTATATCAACTACATCTATCTGAATTTTATCAAGTTTAGTATCGACATTTCCTGTATTTTGTAAAAGATAAGAAATGCTTAATGGCATGCCTAACTCTAATGGTTCAAAAACACTATCTGCTACTTTTAACCCTAACACTTGTCTATCTGATATTTCAAATCCAACAGATAAACCAATAGCCTCAAGCCCTCGTGCACCATTTATAATCGCACCTAATTCATCAACAGCGCCTTGTTTTTCAAATAATAATAGCGCCGTATGCCGCCCATTTGCAGCAGCGCTTGGTGCAATATAAAATGTATATGGTGTTAAAATTTGTCCTGCAGGAGCAATAAATTCATCCACAGGTAAATCAATATAACGAGCTGAATCCCCACTTTTATAAATTTTAATTAACACAGCGTCATCATTATTGGAACGTACAATATTAATTGTTCTCGCAATTCGAACATCATTTACTGCGTTACTCTCAAAAACAGGGGTAGGTGAAATACCAAATGCAGACACAAAAGAAACAGTACATAATACAATAAAAACACTAACACTCATCACCACAATACGTCGATACATCCGAAGAAATAAAGAAAGGAATGTGATCATAAAACAAAATTTAGAAATTATATTACACAAAAATATTTTCATACTATTTGATAATAGTATTATAGCATTTTTTTCATTTTTTTTAAACATTATACATACCATATTTACAAACTTATCCCCGCTATAGTAAATCCAGCAGTACACTGTCCAACAATACCCATACTTGGTGCTTGCAACCCCCAATATATTTCTTCATAATGAACATTATTACTCATAGTATCCACTTCAGTTTGCGCACTCAGTATTGAACCGATACTCGTAAGCGATGTTGACAGTGACTTATCTAGACTTTCATACGTGCGCCCTGAGCTTGTACTATACTTCATTTTATCTACCATAAACAAACCTGGACTTCCCCCATCACAGGTATAATCTGTTCCATATGTTGATAAGGTCGTTGTTACATTTCCTGTATTTCGAACACGCATTACTGTCGAGTCAATTGTGGTTGTAGCCCCTAAATTTAATACACCAAAATCTAATGCGGGATCAATAATAGCAATTGCTGTTGTCGTCACCACAGTAAATGATGTTGAGGTCGTGTCATTTAACCCATCGTTATCTGAAATATATGCATTAACTGTCCACGAACTCGGCCGTGAATAATGTCTATAGTCAGCAGTGCAAGCAAATTGACCATTATGATCAGTCGCCCCTGTACAAGATCCCGTCACTGGTGCACAAGTAAAATGACTATCTGTTGAACTTGCTGCTCCAGTAAAACAATTCAATGGATTAGAAGGCATCATATATGATACATCACAAAAACCAGGACTTTCTGCCTCTGCTTTATCAGAAATTACTTCTAAATATGCCATCATATAATCCCCCATAGCAATTCCGTCTTGCACATCTAAACACCCATTTTTGTCTTCATAACTGACTGTAATCATCAGTGATGTTATCGTATCGCTTATTAAATTACTTGGTCCCTCAATTAACATAAGCTCTCCAGCACTCCAGCCTGTTAGTGCTGAAAAATCAATTTGTATAATTTTTGGTGTTTCACTTGCAACAGAAGTACTCACTGCTCCAACTTTTTCAATACAATTCGTTGCAAGCCCAGCATCAGTAATGGTCCAATTATGTGCTGCCCCATCTGTTAAATTATCATGAGGAATAACTGCACAATATGTACTATTTCCCGCACTAAATGGTACTCCTGTTTGTAAATTTTGATCATTCCAAGCATTGAGTAATGCATCATAATTTGTTGTAGATAAGGTCACCCCACTAAACATATCTGTCGCCGTTAACAAACTCGTCACATTCCAACCACCAATATTTTGGTCAAATGAAGTAGCAGAACCAAACATTTCATTCATATATAATACTGAACTGGTATCCCAGCCACCAATATTTTGATTAAACGATGACGCTTCATAAAACATACGATACATATTTGTCACAGCACCAGTATTCCAACCACTAATATCTTGATTAAAATTGGATGCAGTTCGAAACATATATGACATATCAGTAACAGAAGAAGTTTCCCAACCACCAATATTTTGATCAAAGGCCGTCGCCTGAGCAAACATACGCAACATCGTTGTCACTTTACTTGTATCCCAGCCACTAATATCTTGATTAAATGTACTAGCAGAATCAAATGTAGAAGCCATGTTTACTACATTACCAGTCTCCCAACCACCAATATTTTGATTAAATATAGAAGCACCATAAAACATACGATACATATTTGTTACCCCACTCACATCCCAATTACTAATATCATCATCAAAACTTGTGGCAAAAGAAAAAACATAGGACATATTTTCTATAGTACTTACATCCCAATTACTTACTCCCTGATTAACAGAACTTGCATAATAAAACATGCGATATAAAGAAGTTGCTGCAGATAAATCAGGAGTATCGGTTGCGGTAATCACCACATTTGAACAACCATAAAAAGCCTTGTCCATCGATACCCACTGCCCAGTCCCCCACTGTTCAATTGTTAAAATTTTATCTTTATCCCCACCATTATTAAAGTAAATTTGTGGAAAAATACCACTAATCAAAATTTCATACGTACCTGCAACCCCATAAGTACACGTATAATCTCCTGTTTGATTTGTCGCCTCAAATACACCGTCATTATTACAATCAACATTATAATTATATGTTGGCCCTGCAAAAGTTGGAATAGTAAATTGTATATCACTTGACGTACCAACATTATCTGTTTTTACTGAAATAATAAAATCATCTGTCGTCGCATAAATATATCCAAAAAAGAACAAAGAGCAATACAAAGAAAAAGAAAATAAT
>JAHJIX010000016.1 GCA_018823045.1 Patescibacteria group bacterium
ATTTTTATTTCATATTTTTAATTTTATTTAGTATGATACATCGTTTTTTAAAGAGGAGTTTATTTGTTTTTAGTGTGACTGTGTGTTCTTGTTTAGCAATAGGGAATGTTTTTGCTGTAGGGGGAGACCTGTCTTTTGATGAAAATAATTTGTCTGTGCGAGATGGCAGCCAAGCTATTGAAATTAATGGAGCACTTTCTGCAGGAGAAACACTTGATTTGTCATTGATTTGGCTTGATGCACGTGGTGTACAAGTCGCTGGTACAAATACAGAAATGCTTACAGTGGTAAGTGAATTTAGAACAGGATTAATTGCACGAGGAAATTTGACTGCTCCTGAAGGAGTTTTTGGGTATAAGTTGATGATTGATCCAAATAATCGTATTGCAGAAACTGATGAAACAAATAATCATTATGAAAAGTTTTTTGTTCTTGATGGGCGAGGAGTTGTTGATTTACGGGCGCGTGTAGATGTGCGAGATGGTTTTCAGTCAGTGATTGTTGTCCCAAATGTAGATATGGAAATTGATCTTGCCCCACAAGTAACGTTATTTTGGTGGTCAAACAATGAAAATGACATTTTAAATAATGGATTGGTGTTAGAGCAATCAAATTTACGTCCAGATAATCGTGGAAGTTGGAACTTTTCAGGAACATTTATTGCACCGGCTGAAGCACGTGGATATTTTGTGCGTTTAGATAGTACAAATGTTATTCGTGAGTCTGATGAAAGTAATAATCAAGTGACGTCTGTATTAGAAGAAGGGTATAATCGAGAAATAGATTTGTTTTTTGATGAAGGAGAAAGTGTTATCGGTGAATTATTTCAAGATGTGTATGTTGGGTACGAAGGAAATCTCCGCCCAAGTGACGCCTATTATGTAACTCTTGAATGGCATAAAGAAAGTGGTGGGAGAGAAATTCAAATTAGAGAAGCTTTTCCGACTAATGAAGGAAAATGGCTTGCAGTGTTTAATACAAGAAGACCTGGTGATGCTATTGCATATAATATTGTTATTGATACCATTGATGATATAGAGGAAACAAATGAAGACAATAATATTTTTGAAAAAGATTTAACTCGAAGAAGTTTTGGAGAACGCATGGGAGCCTTTTTTGGCTGGGGTGATGAAACCGGAGAAGAATCAGTGGTAGAAAGAGTAATTAATGAAGAAACAGGAGAAATGAGACCTGCTGCAGGGCTTGATTATCAGGCGCGTAATCTCCGTGGTTTTTTTTCTGATGAAATGTTAGAATCAGTACAAGAAGGATATGAAGCATATACAGAAGAATTAAATGCGCCAAATTTTCTGGTAAGATATGTCGTTTCTGATTTTGGAAATGATATCATTATCAACGTTGGAAATACAAAAGCAACTCATCCGGACATGAAATTGCCTGAATATGTAAAAGCACGTGTACAGGTTCTTTGTGTTGATAATGCTTGTCCTAATACAAATCAAGATATCTATTTATCAGAAAAAGCATATCTTGTCGATGAAAATGGTGAGACTGGAGAGTTTATTACGTATACAGGAAGTAGTGCTCGTATTTCACCACATAATCAGGTTGTTCAAGGATTTTCTATTGAAATTGATCCTGATAATGAAATTCATGAGACAGATGAATTAGATAATTGGTATCAAGTAAATGTGTTACCTGATTTTGTGGTAGAAAATTTTTGGCTAGATGCAGAAAAAGGAGTAAATTATATAATCAAAAATAGAAATCCACTAGAAGAAACTCGAAATATTCCTGTAGAAATTTCATTTTGGGGGGAAGATGATAGGATTATAGATGCAGAGAGTTTTTATATTGATATGGAAGGGGATTTTGTACAAAAACGGTATAGGCTTCGTGAATTACCAGATAATTGGGCCTATGTAGAAATAGAGGTAAATCCAACGGGGCAGGTTCTTGGTCGTCCTCAAGATGAACACGACTATGTTTCTGAAAAAGATTATACTAATAATATTTTGAGTAAACGTATAGCTGAAAGTTTTGGCATGATGGGGGCAAATTTTGTCTTTATTGAATCATCACAAGAAGAGGTAGAAGAAGCTACAGTAAAAGAAGAGCCTGTGACTTGTGAGGCAGGGACACTTCCTGGAGATGCATTTTATTTTGTTGATCGTATGATGGAAAAAATCCGAGAATGGTTTACTTTTTCAAATAAAGCGACAGCAATACTACATAGAGAGCTTGTGTGTGAGAGACAGGCTGAGTTAGCTGAGCTTTTTGCAAAAGGAGAGGTAGAGTTAGTTGAAAAATATTTGAAAGATTTGCTTGAAGCACAAGAAGAAAGACAGCAAGTCATTGAAGAATTACGAGAAAATGAAGATAAAGAATGGGAAGATATGGCTCTTGATGCACTCATGGATACGACAATTTATTATCTCTTTTTGGAAGAGTTAGAAGGAAAAATTGATCCTGTTGTTTTTGAAGAAGTTATTAATGGGCAAGTTGATAGACTTGATGAATTAGAAGAGTTAGCACGAGAATTTTTAGATGATGATCAGGTGATACTTATGTTTGAAGAAGCTGGGTTACCTGGAGAAGTTGTAGAAGAAGTATTATATCAACGTTTAGGAAATGGTTATGGTTATGGATACGGTTATGGGTATAATCCATATGTATATTCATACAATGGAAATTATGGGTATTACACTGATTATAATCAAAGATATGAAGACTATGGGTATAATGGAAACTATGGGTATAATGGAAACTATGGGTATAATGGAAACTATGGGTATAATGGAGATTACGGATATAATCCTCCAGTACAAACAGGGCCAACTGTCGATGCATATGGTTGTGTAGCTGACGAGGGTATGTGTATATACAATCCAAATTCTTCAGCATTTGAATCACAAAATATGTTCTCAGGTGCTGTATTTATGCATTGTGGACATTGTACGTATACAGAAGATATTCCTGAAGAGTATCAAGAAACACCAACACCAGCTCAACCAGCAGCTCCAGAAGTTGATGAATATGGTTGTACAGTAAACGAAGGTATGTGTATCTATAATCCAAATTCAGATGCACTTGAATCACAAAATGTATATCCGGGGACAACATTTATGCATTGTGGCCATTGTACATATACAGAAAATATTCCAGAACAGTTACGGCCAAAACCAGTAGTTCCTGTGACACCGGCACCGGCAGAACCAGTAGAAGATCCATATGCCTGTGAAAAAGATAATGGTCAAATGTGTATTTATAATCCAAGCTCAGATGCGGCGGAATCACAAAGTGTGTTTCCAGGAGCAACATTCTTACATTGTGGTCATTGTACATATGAAGAAGGAGAAATTCCAGCAGAATTACGACCAGCACCAGTACCAGCACCTGTTGTATTACCAACACCACAAGCCGATATCTATATTGAAGATGGGTATATGAATCCTGCGAGTTTAATTGTAAAACCGGGAAGTGTGATTACGATGTATAATCATAGCAGTAATACGGTAACGATTGGTGGAACAGCAACAAAAACAAATCCTATTCCACCCGGAACAATTGTACAATTAGGTATGCCAGCTACAGTAGGAAGTTATGCCTATTGGGTAGTTGACAATGAAAGTATTCGTGGAACAATTGTTGTTGAATAAGTGTATATAATAGACTAAGGAGGCTTGCAAGAGCCTCCTTTTTGGTATATGCTGTATATATACTGCATCCATCTAAATGAATTCAATTACTTTTTGTATGTGTTGGTTCTTTGAATCAGAAATTTTGTCATGATGCATAAGTCTCTTATATTATGAAAATAGTAACTCGTTTTGCACAAAAAAGGCCAGATTTGTTTGTTTTTATTCGTTCAACACAGCAACATCCGCATGATATGTTTATTGCACGGACGGTGTTGCGTTTTTTACCAGAATCAGTGACACCAAATCAATTGACGATGGTGCGATTTTTAGGTATCCCTGTTGTTGTGTATCTATTAATATCACAACAATATGTGTTTGGAAGTATTATCTTTTTACTTGTTGCTTTTACTGATGTCATGGATGGTTCTTTAGCAAGGACAAGAGATAAAATCACAAAATTTGGTATGTTGTTTGATCCACTTGCTGACAAATTATTAATTGGAAGTATGGTGTTAGTACTTGCATTTCAATATTTTAATTATTTGTTAGGAATAGCTATCTTGGGTATTGAAATTGTGTTTATTATGATTGCTTTGGTTGCTGAAATAAAGTTTCATACGGTTAAAGCGGCAAATGTCTGGGGAAAGATTAAAATGGTTTCTCAAGTATGCGCGGTATTTATTACATTACTTGCAATCGTTTTTCATATTCCATATTTATTTACTATGGCGGCTTGGATTTTTGGTATTGCCATTGGTTTTGCTGTTATTAGTTTGTTTACTCAAGGGATTTAAATAAATTATTATGAATAAAGAAAATTGTATTTTTTGTAAGATTATCGCAGGAGATATTCCAAATGATACGGTGTATGAGGATGATTATACACTTGCATTTTTAGATATTGCTCCAAGAGCAAAAGGGCATACTGTTGTTATTCCTAAAACACATGCTTTATATATTACAGATATGGTAGATGCGGATATTAGTGCATTGTTTTTGTCAGTAAAACAAGTGACCTCACGTTTGCAAGAAGTGCTTCATCCTGATGGTTTTTCTATTGGGGTAAATCATGGTGAAGCTGGTGGGCAAGCCGTTCCTCATGTACATGTTCATATTATGCCAAGATGGAACGGAGATGGTGGTGGAAATATGCATAGTATTGTTGATGCAGCGAGAGATATTTCTGTAGGAGAAATTTCACAATTATTTTTATAAGAGATATGCCAAAACGATTAAAAAAATTATCTGAAGAAATATTACATAAAAATCCGTGGTATGAGTATAAACATGATCGGTATACTTTACCAAATGGAGGGGAAGGAGATTACTTTTATATTGAAACAAATGGAACGTCTATTGTTATTCCATTTTTAGAAGATGGTAGAGTGCTTCTTACTGTGCAATATCGTTATTTACACGATAAACAAAGTATTGAATTTCCTGCTGGAGGTATTAAAGAGGGACAAGATCCTTTGGTTGCTGCTAAAGCAGAATTGTATGAAGAAACTGGATGGGTTGCAAAAGACTTTGTTAAAGTGGCAACACTTGAACCAAGCACTGGGTGTATAAAAGATAAAACACATGTGTATGTTGCACATGTTGTCGAGGAGCATGAACAGCATTTAGATGAAACAGAAGATATCGAGTTAGTATATAGAAAAGTGTCAGAAGTTGAAGATATGATTCGCAGAAATGACATTTGGGATGGTATGAGTTTAGCTGCATGGGCTTTAGCTCGGCATCATATGTATAATAATAGATTGATGTAGTATGGAATATTTAGAAAATAATAAATATGTCGTTCCAACAGTCGATACGATTGTGGTAAATGATGCTGATGAAGTGTTATTAGTATTGCGTCATAAAGAGCCGTCAAAAGGGAAGTGGGTATTACCTGGTGGGCGTATTGATGTTGAAGACATGAGTGCCCCTGTCGCTGCCGTACGTGAAGTACAAGAAGAAACGGGTCTTGATGTAGAGATTACTTCTTTTATGGGCGTATATGCTGATCCAACACGAGATAGTCGGTTTCATGCCGTGAGTACGGTGTATGTCGGTTCTGTTGTTGGTGGAAAAATTCAAGTGCAAGAAGGAGAAACAGACGCTGTACAATTTTTTTCATTAGATCAATTACCTGATATTGGTTTTGATCATAAACATATTATAGAAGAATATATTGCAGGGCGAGAAAAAGGATGTTTACCTGCATACGATGATCGTACATTATCTGTGTATGGAAAAGAATGGCAAGCTGAGGGGTATCAAGCAAAAGCAGAATATATTCATGTGGCAGTTGATACTATTGTGCGTAATACAGAAGGAAAGATTTTATGGACGTATCGGGCAAAACGATGGTGTACAAATACCTGGATTTTACCTGGTGGTCATATGAAAGTAGGGGAAGATATTGCAGAAACCTCTGCTCGAGAAGTATGGGAAGAAGCTGGCGTGAAAATTACATTTGATCGGGTACTTGCAACATTGTACGGGCCATATCGCAATCCGCATCATCCTGCATTAACCGTTTTATGTGTGGCAACCCTGACTGAAGAAGCGCCATTTGCAGAAAATATTGAAGTATTAAAACGGCAATGGGCATCTATAGAAGAAACACCAGATCCTATAGGATTTGATTGTGAAAAAATGATGACATATTATCAATTATATTTACGTTCAAACTAAATTCTTCTTTAAGAGTCTCGGACATTCTTATTTTTTAGTCATCAAAACTCGCAAGAGCTCAAACAGTTGCTGCCTAAAAAACAAGAACATCTCTCGGCTGTTAGATATAAAATAATTATTTATTGGAAAGATGAATATGCTTATGAAATTATTAGTCACCGGTGGAGCTGGATTTATTGGATCAAATTTCATCCATTATATGTTAGGCGCGCATGATGATGTATCAATTATTAATCTTGATGCATTAACCTACGCAGGCAATTTAGAAAATTTACAATCTGTAGAAAACGATGATCGCTATACTTTTGTCAAAGGAAATATTTGTGATCGAGATGTCGTGTTTGATTTGGTAAAAGATGTTGATGCAATTGTGCATTTTGCTGCAGAAACACACGTAGATCGCTCTATCATGGAGCCAGCTATTTTTTTGAATACGAATGTACTTGGTACACAAGTATTGCTTGATGCAGCAAAAGAATATGACAAACGCTTCCATCATGTTTCTACAGATGAAGTATTTGGCGCACTTGGGCAAAATGATGCGCCATTTAACGAAGATACCCCATATGATCCACGCAGCCCATATTCAGCGGCAAAAGCAGCCTCAGATCACTTGGTGCGGGCGTATTATCATACCTATGGTGTTCAAATAACCATTTCAAATTGTTCAAATAATTACGGCCCATACATGTTCCCAGAAAAAGTATTGCCACTTTTTATTACGCGACTTATGGCAGATAAAACAGTGCCAGTGTATGGTGATGGACTGCAAGTGAGAGATTGGATTCATGTTACTGACCATAATAGAGGAGTGGATATGATTTTGCGCAAAGGACGCATTGGAGAGACCTATTGTCTTGGTGGAAAAGATGCGGAAATTAATAATTTAAACTTAACGAAACTGCTCCTCAAGATCATGGGCAAAGATGAATCACATATTGAATTTGTCAAAGACCGTGCAGGGCATGATTTCCGTTATGCGGTAGATTATTCAAAAGCACAAAAAGAATTGGGCTGGGAGCCACAGGTGAGCTTAGAAGAGGGATTAACAGACATGGTAGAGTGGTATTTGTCTCATCAAGATTGGGTTGAGCGTTGCTTGAGTGGAGATTATCAAGCATATTATGATAAACAATACATTAAACGGTAAAAAATCCCTCCCCTATAAGGGGAGGTTAGGTGGGGTCTTACGGAGCGCTTAAAGAAGGGTTAATTTACACTCATCTTAATAGCAAAGATGGACCCCCTCTAACTCCCCCTCATAGGGGGAGGACTTTCATTAAATATTTTTAATTTATAATTAATAATCAATATGAATATTCTTATTTTAGGAAAAGGATACGTTGGCGTTCGTTGTGCTGAAGCATGGAAAGATGCCACACTTGCTGACACTCGTATTCAAACAAAAGAAGATGTATTAGCATTACTCGATAAATACCAACCAGATGCAGTGCTTAATGCGGCTGGAGTTCGTGGAAAACCAAATGTGGATTGGTGTGAAGATCATCAATTAGAAACTATTTTGGGAAACACAAAACTGCCAATTACGATTGCAGAGGCTTGCCAAGAACGTGGTGTGTATTTACTGCACATTGGTTCTGGGTGTATTTTTTATGGAGATTCACCTCATGCTGACAAAAAATGGAGAGAAAACGATATGGGAAATCCAACAGAGGTAACCTACTCTCGGACAAAATGGGCAGCAGATTTAGTGCTTTCAACCCTCCCAAATGTTGGGATTGCACGTATGCGCATGCCAATTGATTACATTCCATCAAAACAAAACATGATTGATAAGCTGGCAACCTATCCAAAGGTGATTGATGTAGAAAATTCTGTCACCATTGTCGACGATATGGTAGATGTATTTTATCAACTCATGGAGAAAAAAGCAGAAGGATTTTTTCATGTCACAAATCCTGGCACACTCAAACACAAAGAAATTGTTGCGTTATACGAAGAAATGGTTGATCCAGATCACACAAATGAATGGATTAGTAATGATGATTTGGTCAAACAAGGCCTTGCAACAAAAGGACGATCAAATAACTTCTTATCTTCAGAGCGTTTAGGAGAATTTGGTATTCACATGCGAGAAGTGCATGATGCAATGCGAGATACCATGGAAAAATATGCAAAGCTTAAAAAAGAAGGAGTAGAAACACAAGAAGGTGGGCCTACTTGCTGATAATTTGATATATTATTACATAAAAAACGTCTAGATTTAGGCGTTTTTTACTTCTACATGGTGAAGATGGGTAAGTACGGTCAGCCCATCATCATCGCCGAGCCTGACTTGGCCTTCGAGGCGCCCAGCTGCCTCAACTACGTCGACGCCAAGGGTGAGGAGGCCACGCCGAGCGAGAAGATCGCGGGCATTATCTGTAAGGATGGGCCGCGCTTCAGCCTCAGCAATGCCAAGAAGAAGGGAATCTCCGTTAGCGTCAACGATGAGGGTTTCATCCAGATCGACAACGAGACTTGGTGGATCTCGACCTTGTTCTGCAAGGACAAGAACCGCATCGTGGGCTACGACGCCTACCTCGTTCGCATGAAGCCGAAGCAGGTCCTCATCCTCGAGCTCGGGGACCTCGACCTCTTCTAAGGAGCATTAACAACACATACCCAAGTCCCTGCACACCGTGTAAACTTGGGGGAAATAAAAAGGTTCTTATCGTTGATAGGGGCTTTTTTTGTTTCATTCTCTTGCATTTTTAGCCATTTTTTAGTAGGATATAGGTATATGGATGTATCAATTATTACCGTTACGTGGAACAATGCAGAGCAAATTGCTCGTCAACTGAAAAGCGCTCAAGAAGGAGTTGCTACTCTTAAGATTGAGCAACATGTGATTGATAATGGATCAAAGGATGATACTGTTGATATTGTAAAAAAACAATTCCCAGAGGTGAATCTTATCTCAAATAAAGTAGGTAAAGGATTTGGCGGGGCAAATATGCAAGGGGTAGAGGCTTCATCTAATGATGTGCGCTATTATTTGTTTCTCAATCCAGATATGAAGGTGGAAAAGGGAAGTATAGATACTTTTGTTGCGTGGATGGATAAGCACCCTGATGTTGGCATTGCAAGCCCCAAATTGTTAGATGAGCATGGGAAATTAAATATGGATGCAACGCCTCGTCGTTTTCCTCGTGTATGGGAGCAAGTCGCATTGATTTTAAAAGTACCTCATATCTTTCCGTCTATTATGAATAAGTACATGATGACTGATATTGATGCAGATACAGAGCAAGATGTGGATTCTGTCCGCGGGTCATTTATGCTCATGCGAAAAGAATTTGTTGATAAGCTTGGTTTTGCATTTGATCCACGATATTTTATTTGGTATGAAGATGTAGATATTTGTCGAGAAGCAAATCGATTAGGATACCGAGTGGTACATACGCCAATTATTTCAGCGGTAGACTATATTGGACAAAGTTTTAAAAAACGAGAAACATTGTGGAAGCAAAAGAATTTTACAAAAAGCATGTTGCAGTATTTCCAAAAATGGGAGCCATGGTATAAGTGGATGTGGATTGCACTGTTTCGACCAGTGGGTATTGCGCTTGCGTGGTTGAATGATAAAGTGCATAAAAAATAATTTTAGTAACGTCATTGCGAGGAGGAGGTATGACGAAGCAATCCCATTGTTTAATGCAATAAAGAATAAGATTGCCGCGCTGTCCTGCCGATTGGGCAGGCTGCTCGCAATGACGTACGAGTAAATATCGATTATATTGATATGAAAAAATTAAGCGTACATTTAGTAACATGGAATGGAGCAAAGTATGTGCCATACTTGTTTGCGTCGCTTAAAAAACAAACATATACAGATTGGAAGCTCTATATTTGGGATAATGATTCAAAAGATGGCATGGCAGAAGCAATGGAAGAAGAATTGAAAGATGTTTCTTTTGAGTATGAACTCATTAAGCATACAGATAATATTGGTTTTGCAGGAGGACACAATGCACTATACAAACAAACAGAGAGCAAATATTTTTTGCCACTTAATCAAGACATGTATTTAACGCCCGATTGTTTTGAACAGATGGTTGCATGGATGGATGAGCATGAAGATGTGGCAGTGATTTCTCCACGTTTGATGCGTTGGGATTTTCAAAAGATGCTTGCCGGCAATGACCGTGCTGCATTTACTGGGCAAATTGATGCGCTCGGGTTAAAAGTATTTCGCAATCGTCGCATGATTGAGCAATATACTCAATATCAATGGGCTGATATTCAGAAACAATTTTTATCAGAGAGTATTCCCGTGTTTGGGGTTTCTGGTGCGTTTCCATTATATCGGCGGACGGCTATTGATGATATTGCATTTGACGATGGGACATTTTTTGATGAGTCATATCATTCATATAAAGAAGATGTCGATCTTGCATATCGTTTGCGGAGTGCAGGTCATGAGTCATATGTGTTACTTGATGTTGTCGCGTATCATGATCGTAGTGGTGCGGGTCCTAAAAAATTAAATGATGTTTCGGCACTCAAAAATAAAAAAGAACATTCTTCTTGGGTGAAGTATCATAGTTACAAAAATCATTTAATGACTTTATATAAAAATGAATATTGGCAAAATACTTGGCTAGATTTTCCGTGGATTAAATGGTATGAATTAAAGAAGTTTTTTTATTTTCTTTTATTTGATCGAACGGTATTAAAGGGATTAGGGGAGTTTATTCGTTTATATTCTGAATTGCGAAAAAAGAAAATATTGATTAAACAAAAACGGCGTGTGTCTTATAAAGAATTGAGAAAATGGTGGGGGAAAAATAACTAATTGTATATGAAAGATATTAATATTGTATTTCTCAACTACATGATGAAGGATGACATTCTTCGTGCAATTGAAAGCCTTGTGGCAGATATCACTGGGTCTGTTTTTGATATCCAAATAACAGTGGCAGATAACTCAGAAAATAAAGATAATATTAAAGAAGATCTTGCAAAAAAATTTCCACAAGTTGATTATGTTGATGCAGGTGGAAATATTGGTTTTGGTGCAGGAAATATGAAAGGGTTTGAGCGAACAGAAGCACGATATTATTTTGCACTTAATCGAGATACGATTATTCCTAAAGGAACTCAGGTGATTGATCAAATGATTACTTATATGGATGAGCATCTAAAGATTGGTTGTATTGGGCCAAAATTATTAAATATGGATGGTACTCTTCAATATTCTTGTTATCGATTTGATTTTAAATCTATTTTTATTAAACCATTAAAACAAATTAATTTTGATAAAAAATATAAATGGGTAAAAAAACACACTGATCGTTTACTGATGAAAGATTTTGATCATAATAGTACGCGACCTGTTGATTGGGTACTTGGGGCTGCAATGATGGTACGAAAAGAAGTTATGAATAATACTGGTGGATTTGATGATCGATTTTTTATGTATTTAGAAGATGCTGACTGGTGTCATCGTATGTGGGAAGCCGGATACCCAGTGTATTATGTTCATGACATTGTTATTAAGCATGTGCATGCACGAGATTCATCAAAAGTTCCTGGAATTTTTAAAGCATTATTTAAAAACAAACTCGCTCGGATTCATTTAGTAAGTTGGATGAAGTATTTGTGGAAATGGCGAGGTAATTATTCTTACGATAAATAAATTTTTATGAAACAATATCCAAAAATAGCGATTGTGTACTTACTGTTTTATCATAATGAATCATATGTTGATAATGTAGTTTCAGCACTTAAACGTTTAACTTATCCAAAAGATAGAGTTGAGTTTATTGTGGTTGCAAATCCACATCCAGAAGATGGATCATTTGTGCATTATATTGAAGATACTGTTATTCCTCTTTCAGAAAAAGGGGAAATTCCTCATACAACCATTATTGCCAACAAAGAAAATTTAGGATTTGCTGGGGGAAATAATAAAGGATCTGATTGGGCGATTGAACATGGATTTGATTATGTGTTTTTTCATAATAATGATGGTTTTTTTGCTGCCAATGCACTTGAGCCACTTATAGAAGTACTTGAAGCAGAAAAAACTATTGGTATGGCACAGTCACTCATGCTTCTTCATCCAGAAACTGAGCTGATTAATAGTACTGGAAATGCTTTTCATTATTTAGGATTTGGGTATTCAAATGACTATCGATTAAAGATTGCAGATGTTGAATTGCCAAAAGTAAAAGAAATTGATTATGCCAGTGGTGCAGCTTTGCTTGTTCGTACAGAAATGATTAAAAAGCATGGCTCATGGGATCATGACTTCTTTATGTATCATGAAGATTTAGAATGGGGGCTTCGTTTGCGTTCACTTGGGTATAAAGTGGTATTAGTACGTGATTCTGTTTTTTATCATCAATATCAATTTGCACGGAGTATTAGCAAATTCTATTTTATGGAACGCAATCGTTGGGCGGTAATGATTATGTATTTGAAATGGCCAACATGGATGTTGTTGCTTCCAATACTTATTCCACTTGAATTAGGGTTGTGGTATTTCTCTTGGAGAAATGGCTATATGGCAAAACGAGTAGAAGTGTATAAATATTGGATGAAGAAGGAAAATCGTGCGATTTGGTTGAAAAAACGAAAAAAGATTCAAAAAGAGCGTCTTGTGTCAGACAGATTTTTAATGAAGCATACAGTTACAGGAATTCATTTTCAAGATGAGTCAGTGACCAGTCCTTTGGTAACATATCTTGCAAATCCAGTGATGAAGGTGTATTATTGGATTATTGTTCGTGGATTATTGTGGTGGTAATATTATGAAAATTAAAAAAGCAATTTTAACTGGTGGAGGACGTGCAACACGGTTGCATCCGATAACAACAACAGTAAATAAACATTTACTTCCATTGGCCAATAAACCAATGATGTTTCATGCAATTGAAAAAGCGATTGAAGCCGGAATTGATCAGATTTTTATCAATGTAAATCCAGGTGAAACAGAATTGCAAAAATATATTGGTGATGGTGGGCATTGGGGCATTACCATAACGTATTTTGAGCAAACTGGCGGTCCAAAAGGTATTGCACATGTAGTGAATCAGGCTAAAGAATTTATTGGCGATGATCCATTCATGTTTTATTTATCAGATAATGTGTTGTTGGGTGATTTGACTGAGTTAGTTGATCAATTTCATAAAGGAAAGCATGATTGTATGCTTGCGTTGTCTGAAGTTCCTGATCCCGAGCGATTTGGAGTGCCTGTATTTAATGATGAAGGTATTTTAGTAGATATTCATGAAAAACCAGCAGAGCCAAAAAGTAATTTTGCAGTGACTGGGATTTATTTGTATGGACCAAAGGTGTTTTTTAATGCTTATGAGCACATTGAACCAAGTCATAGGGGAGAGTATGAAATTTCAAGTATTCATTCTCACTTTTTAAAACAAGGTTTATCTGTTGGGTATAAAGAAATTACTGGCTGGTGGAAAGATACTGGAAAACCAAAAGACATGTTGCTTGCAAGTGCACTTCTTTTAGATAATTTAGATTCAGATGCATTTCCACACCAAGGAGATGTGCATCCGGATGCACACATTTCAGGGAAGGTGCAGATTGGTATTGGATCAACGATTGGAGCTGATGTGATGATTGAAGGGCCAGTAATTATTGCAGAAAATTGTGAATTAACATCTTGTCATATTGGGCCACATGTTACTGTCGGGAATGGAACGGCAATTTACCGAGCGCATATAGATAATAGTATTATTTTGGAAAATACGACAATTGATATGGATTTGCATATCAGTGGAAGTATTATTGGGAAAAATGTGGTGATGAAACAAAAGCAAGAGAAAAAAGGGAAAGAAATGATTATTGGAGATAAAACGCAAATTGAGTTATAACAATAAAAACAGTGCTATGGGGGGAATGATACAATCAAAAAGCAAAACGTTTTTAGCGTTTTGTTTTTCGTTTTTAATAGGAGTAAGTAGTGCTTCTTTTTTTGTATTTCAGATTCCTGTCGTTTGGGTCTATGTCAGTGTGTTTTTGTGTGTTTCTCTTGGAATACTTATTTGGGAATATCGCTTTATTCGTTTTGTTTTTTTATGTGCAGTGTTTGTCTATATTGGATTGCTTCGTTATCAGTTTGCTTTTCCTTTGGGAGAGCAGCATGTATCACATTTATCTGGTGAGCACGCTGTTGTCGGAGTTATTATCACTGAACCAGATATCCGGACTGACGCAGTAAGATATATTGTTGAGACAACGAGCGTGGACGAAGTTGTGTCTTCGGGGCGTGTGTATGTAAAGTTGCCACTTTATCCACGTTTTGCATATGGAGATGAAATTGCGCTGGATTGTCTTCTGCAAGTGCCAGAGCCAATTGAAAAGTTTCGTTATGACATGTATTTGGCACGCTATGGCGTATTTTCTCTTTGTCGAACACAAAAAGAGGTCACACTCATTTCAGAGGGAAATGCATCTTTTTTCTTGCGGACAATATTTAGACTCAAAGCACGTATTGCAGATAAAATTGAGTTATTATGGCATGAACCAATGGCAGGATTTATGGCTGGATTGCTTTATGGATATAGAGGGGGACTTGGGAGTTTAAATGAATTATTTGCTCGCACAGGTGTGACGCATATTATTGCAATTTCTGGATATAATATTACGCTCATTGCCAGTATCTTGATGACAATGTGTATTCACCTTCTTATTCCACGCAAAAAGGCATTTTGGTTGTTGAGTATTGGGATTGTTCTTTTTGTTATTTTTGCTGGTGCGTCAGCTTCTGTTGTACGAGCTGGGGTTATGGGAATGATTGTATTATTTGCAAAACGCTTAGGGAGAAATTCTTCTATTCTTCCGACAATGATGGCGACAGCCGTTTGTATGACGCTGATCAATCCATTTATTTTAATCTGGGATGCTGGGTTTCAACTTTCATTTATTGCAACTATTGGCCTTGTATATTTAACACCAATCATAGAGCGACCTTTGCGTCGTATTCCTGAGTTGTTTGGTATGAAAGAATCTCTGATTTCAACACTGGCTGCTATTATTGCAACATTGCCACTTATTTTATATCAATTTGGGCGGCTTTCTGTGGTGGCTCCAATAGTAAATATGCTTATTTTGTGGATTCTCCCTTGGATAATGATGGTCGGCTTTTTTGCGGTGGTTATGAGTTTTGTTTTTTTGCCGCTGGCGCAATATCTTGCATGGATTGCTTGGTTGGGCATGAGCTACATTGTTATTATTGTCCATTATTTTTCAGATGTATCTTTTGCTGCTGTGGATGTTTCTTTCCCGTTGTGGGGGATGCTTGTTGGGTATGCATTATTAGGATATTTGTTATATCGTCAGAAGAAACAAAGTGTGGTATCATAAATATATACTAGATTATTTTTAACAAGAATCATATGATCAAACGTATGTTTTTGGGAATGGGGCTTTTATTATTTGTATTGGCTCCACTTTCATTTGTTGGTGCACAAGATATTGCTGATACAACAAGTGCAGATGCCGAATTTGCAGAAGAAGTATTAGAAGAAATCGTGGTGGAAGAAGTGACAGAAATTCCATCAGGTTTTAATGTATTTTGGCGTGGAGTAAAAGAACGTGTTGCGTTAACGTTTACTTTTGACCCTGTAAAAAAAGCAGAAAAACAATTGGAGTACGCAGAAGAGCGTATGAATATTGCTGAGTATATTGCAGAGCATACAGAAGATGAAGCAGTACAAGAGCGTGCTGAACAAATGATGGAGCGTGCAAATAAACTCATGGAAAAAGTAAATGAGAATAAAGATAAATGGATCGAAAAATCAGGTGCTCGTTTTGATCGTTTAGTGAAAAATTTAAGTGAATATGAAGTGCGTCGAGAAGCGGTTTTTGATAAACTAGAAGAAAAACTTCCAGAACAAGCACGTGAACGTTTAGAAAAAATTCATGATAAAGCCATTGAGCGTAGTGAACGATTAATGGAACGTTTGGGAGATGAAGATTTATCAGAAGAAGTAAAAGAACATGTTGAAGCGGCAAAAGCATATGTTCAAGAGAGACGCGAGGAAGTAAAAGAGTATAGAGAAGAACAAAAAGAATTACGCGAACGGTTAAAAGATGGTGATGAAGATGCAAAAGAAGAATTAAAAGATTTGCATGATGAACGTGTTGAAGAAATACAAGAACAACGCGAAGAGATGCAAGGTCGTGTAGAAGAGTTACGTGAAGAAGCGACTGATGGTGATGTTGGTGCGCGATTGCAATTGCGTGCTATGAGAGAAGCTGGTGAGCAAGTAAGAGAACAGACACAAGAACGACTAGGAGATCGAGAATATGATGAATTGGATGATAGTAGTAACGATGATAACGGTGATGATTCAGATGATGATTTTGATGGGGAAGATAATGATTAGATGTTCTCTGTTTATTTTATATAATAGAGAATGCAAGGAAATGGGTCTGCCAGCTGTTTAACAGTTGGTGGGCTTTTCTAATTTAAGAGTGTTTGTATGTTTTGTGCAATATCATTAATATTGATTTTATCAAAATCAGTCGTATCAAGAGTTATAACATGTTCATTTAGTTTGAGTGATCGATCCGTATCTTTATTAGAAAAATTGTAGTTCCAGCTATCAACATGACCAGGATGTCTATTTCCAGATTCATTGCGATCAATAAATCGTTTTTGGCGGAGTGCTTCATCACAGGTACAATATAGTTCAATTGGAAGATAATGTGGGTGTTTGTTTATGAGTTCTTGAATATTTTTTATATCATATTTTGGGATAAATGCATTTTCAATAATGATTGAGTTATGCGTTGCAATGTGATTTTCTGCAATATCAAATAAAAGTTTAATACTTGCTCCACCAAGTGTTTTTGACCATTCCCGATCTTTTACTCCAAGCGTATCAAATAATGATTCTTTAATATCATCTTTAGAAATAAGAGGAAGGGAAAGTAATTTACTTAATTTTTTAGCAATCGTTGTTTTCCCTGTGCCAGGGTGTCCGTTTACGATAATCAGTGCTGTTTTTTTCATAATAGAAAAGTATGTTACAATATAGTCACCGTAGCATATTTTTTAAGATTATTCAATTATGAAAAAAGTCATATTTATTATTTTCTTTTTGCTTGCGTCTACCATTGCCATGCGTGAATATGTTGCAGAAGATATCGCTATTGCCGAGAGTGATGTTGAGCAGACAATACTATCTGAAGGGAAATTGCAAGTCCATTTTTTAGATATCGGTCAGGGTGATGCGAGCTTTATTCAGTTTGCAGATGGACAACAGATGCTTGTTGATTGTGCTATTGATGCGCGTATTTTAGAAGCGCTTGGGCGTGTGATGCCATTTTATGATCATACAATTGATTACATGCTTATTACTCATCCAGATAAAGATCACTATGGTGGGTGTATAGATGTGTTGGAGCGTTTTGATGTTGCTAATATTGTGTATACAGGTGTAAAAAAAGATCAAAACTTTTATAGAGAATTTGAAGAAAAGATGTATGCGGAAGGTGCAGAGTATTATCAGATTTCAGGAGAAGAAACATGGAATATTGCAAGCACTTCAATTCAATTTTTATATCCAGATCATTCTGTTGTAGATGATTATCGTTTGCCAGGGTATGAAAAGGATACTGGGTATAATAATACATCAATTGCTTTTTTACTTGAGCATAATGGACGAAATATATTATTTACTGGAGACGCAGAAGAAGAGGAAGAAGAGTATTTAATTGATCGTTATGGAGAAGCGCTTGACGTTGATATTTTAAAAGCAGGGCATCATGGAAGTGCAGGGGCATCTATTCCTGAATTTTTGAGTATAACAAGTCCTGAGCATGTTGTTTTTTCTGCTGGAAAAGATAATCAATATGGTCATCCATCTCGGCGAGTATTAAAGCGTGTTGAGCGAGTGAGTAGTACTGTGTGGCGTACAGATATGCAGGGAGACATTCATGTCGTGATTGGGGAAGACATTACAATTGAGTCTCTGCCGACTTTGTGATATGATCATGCTATATGAAAAGAAAAGAACGAATACAAGAGGTTATTCCCGTATTATTTTCTTGGTATACCAAAGAAGCACGAGTGTTGCCATGGCGAGAGACGCGAGATCCATATCGTGTGCTTGTGAGTGAAATTATGCTTCAACAAACGCAAGTTGACCGAGTGATAGAAAAATATAAAGAATTTTTAACGGAATTTCCGACAGTACAAGATTTAGTAAAGGCTTCAACAGCTGATGTTATTCGTTCTTGGGTAGGGCTTGGTTACAATCGGCGGGCCTTATTTTTACAAAAAACAGCCCGAGCAGTGGTCAGTGAATATAATGGAGTATTTCCTGCTGATTTAGAAAAATTAAAGGCATTGCCAGGTCTGGGAGACTATACGGCACGAGCGGTGTTATCTTTTGCTTTTGATAAAGCGGTGCCAATGATGGACACGAATCATAGGCGTATCTATACACGCTTATTTTTTGGTATTCAAGAGAAAAAAGATGCTGAGTTGATTGCTGTTGGTGAATTAATGGGGGAGCCTATGCAAAAAATGACTATTGCTAAAAAGGTTCCATTTGGGCAAAAACAAAGCAATATGTATCATTGGAATCAGATGCTGATGGATTTTGGCTCAGCACTCTGTACATCAAGGAGTCCTAAGTGTAGTGATTGCCCTGTGCAAGTATATTGCAAAGCATATCCAAAAAGTCTCACTGCCTTTGAAAAAAAGAAAAAATTAGCTAAAACAAGTAAAAAAACACCATTTCGAGACACTGATCGCTATTATCGAGGGCGAATTGTTGATTTACTTCGTCAAGATGGGGAAGTGTCTATCACAAAAGTGCATAGTAGATTTGACGATATTCCAAAAGAACGATTAGATAAAATTATCCTACAATTAGCCAAAGATGGCTTGATTAAAATTGAAAAAAAGCGTATAGTATTCCCATAGAATTAACCAAAAATACTATGTTTTTACTTCTTCGTTGGATTATCAACGCTGCCACTCTTTTAGTGATTGCAAAATATGTACCAGGGGTCTTTTTAGATGGTTGGTATGCAGCATTTATGGTTGCTTTGGTCTTAGGATTGGTGAATGCTGTTATTCGTCCAATTCTCATCTTTTTTACCTTGCCGTTAACTATTTTGACTTTAGGATTATTTACTTTTGTCATTAATGCGGTGCTCTTTTGGTTTGTGAGTAGCTTTATGGATAGTTTTGTTGTTCAAGGGTTTTGGGCAGCATTTGTAGGCGCACTTTGTATGAGTATGATGAGTGCTCTTGTGGGTTCTCTTTTAAAAAAAGATAAAAAATGATAGTTATGTCAAAAAAAATTATTTCAGTTGGGGGTTCAATGATTATCCCAAAAACAGGTTTTGATACTAATTTTTTGCGAGATTTTCGTGCTCTTATTTTAGAAGAAGTAGAACGAGGAACCACTTTTGTCTTAGTTGCTGGTGGTGGAGCAACATGTCGCTATTATCAAGATGCACTTAAAGAAGTTGTTGATATGAGCGATGAGTCACTCGATTGGATGGGCATTGCAGCCACTCGCATTAATGCAGAGTTTCTCATGCATTTGTTTCAAGGTTATGTGTATGAACGTATTATTGCAAATCCAACAGAGCATGTAGAAACTGATAAACCAATTATTATTGGTTGTGGATGGAAACCAGGGCATTCAAGTGACGTTGACGCTATTGTTATGGCACAAACTTATGGCGCAGATACCGTGATGAATATCTCAAATATTACGCATGTCTATGATAAAGATCCAAATGAATTTTCTGACGCAGTAAAAATTGAAGATATGGATTGGGAAAGTTTTCGACGAGATATTGTAGGATATGAATGGAAACCAGGAAGCAGTGCACCATTTGACCCAATTGCAAGTAAAATGGCCCATGAATCAGGCTTAGTTGTTCAAATTGTTCAAGGAACAGCACTTGATGAAGTAGCTAAGGCGTTGAGAGGAGAGGCGTTTGAAGGGACTCTTTTGCATGTATAATAAACATAATAAGTAAAAAGATAAAAATTATTTATATAACAGTTGACTATGAAAAATAAGGAGGCGCAGAATTGTTGGGAATTTTGGGATTGTAAAGTGAAAAAAGATTGTTATGCGTATAAAACTGATTCAGGGAGAGAATGTTGGTTTATTTCATCACGATGCCCAAGAATTAATCAAGGAAAACCAGGAGTACCCAAAGTAGATCAAGGTTTTGAATATTGTGGAGAGTGTCCGTGGTATCAAAAATTAAATCCTGAGAAGAAAAAATAGGATTAATTAAAAAAACAATTTCAGAAAAAATTTTTATGATTAACTTATATATCATATATGAAAATAGATTTTCAGTTACCAACTGATGGAAAATATCATCAATATTGTATAAAGTGTAATTCTGAACATATTCATAAAATTATTAAGGATACTCGAACATATTATGAATGTGAAGATTGTAAAGACATATCTCCTCGTCTTATCGTTGTTGATCCAAAAATAGATTGTTGGGTAGATGAAGACACAAAAGAATATTGGCATAAAAGTGTTGGAATCTTTGTGTTTAATGAAGACAACGAAGCATTGTTTTTTGAACGAGTTATGTATCCTTTTGTTTTTACTATTCCAGCGGGTCATCTTGATATAGGAGAAAAACCTGCTGAAGCAGTTAAAAGAGAGTTATTAGAAGAAACTGGTTTAAAAATAGATGCTGTAAAGTTTACTGTTCAAGAAAATATTATTGGTGATAAATGTTGGAGAGGTTCAGATAATCATATGTGGCATTTATATGTTGGAAAAATGAAAAAAACAAATAATATCATATTAAATGATGAAGGAGTAAAAGCTACATGGTTGACATTAGAGCAAGCATTAAATGTTCCATTGCCTTATCCTGTTGAGTATTTTATCAAAAAATATGGGAATTCATTATTTCAGGATGTATAATGAGTTGGAAAAATATATCTAACATAGACTAGACATATTATTTACTTAAGGAGGAACACATATGCCAAATAAAAATAATACAGAAAAACAATCAATGGCACTTTTTCATGAAAAAAAAGTTCGTCGTTATTTTGATGAAGAACAAGAACTGTGGTATTTTTCGGTTATTGATGTTATTGCTATTTTGACAGATAGCTCACGTCCAAGAAAATATTGGAATGCTTTGAAAACAAAGTTAAAAGAAGATGGAAGTCAGTTGTCCCAAGATATGGGACAACTGAAAATGTTATCTTCTGATGGGAAAAAATATTTAACTGATGTTGCTACCACAGAACAACTTTTTCGCTTAATACAGTCGGTTCCATCACCAAAAGCAGAACCTTTTAAACTTTGGTTAGCGAAAGTAGGAGAGACCGCAGGAAAAGCGAGAGAAGATATTGAAAAGAAAATTGGAGAGAGTGTTGTTTCAAGTGATAATGCGACACAATTGCAAAATAAAGATAGAAAAAAGTTAACATAATATGCCAGATAAAAACACTCCACTAGCTGCACGCATGCGTCCGCAAACATTTGATGAATTTGTGGGGCAAGAACATTTAGTGGGTGAAGGAAAATTACTTAGAAAATTAGCAGAGCAGGGGAAATTAACCTCTGCTATTTTTTGGGGTCCTCCTGGAGTGGGGAAAACGACATTGGCTCACATGATTGCAAACTATGCAGAGGCACATATGGAAATGCTTTCAGCTGTGCGTAGTGGTAAAAAAGATTTGTTGGCTTGTTTAGCACGAGCAGAGAAACGTTTAGAAAAAGAAGAAAAAACACTCTTGTTTATCGATGAGATTCATCGGTGGAGTAAAACACAGCAAGACACTCTTTTGCCTTATGTTGAAAAAGGAAAAGTGACACTTATTGGGGCCACAACAGAAAATCCATCCTTTGAAGTTATTCATGCCTTGCTCTCTAGATCAAGAGTTTTTGTCTTAAAATCATTGACGACTAAAGATATTGTTCAGGTACTTGTATTTGCGTTAAAGGCAGAAAAGGGTTTGGGTACAAAAGATATCCAGATAAAAAAAGAGATACTAGAATTACTGGCTGAACGTGCTGGCGGAGATGCTCGAGTAGCGTTAAATGCTCTAGAATTAGCAGTAGAAGCACAAAGTAGTGAGAACAAAATTACGTTAAGCTCTGATGATATTGAAGAAGCTTTACAGCGCAGTATCATGGTTTTTGATAAAAAAGGAGATGCATTTTATAGTATTATCTCAGCACTCCATAAATCAATGCGGGGTTCAGATGCACATGCGTCTTTGTATTGGCTTGCTCGGATGGTTGAGGCGGGAGCTGATCCACTCTACATTGCTCGGCGTGTACTTCGCTTTGCTTCAGAAGATATTGGTATGGCAAATAGCGAAGCGATGATTCAAGCAAACGCAGCATATGATGCCTGTCATAAATTAGGGTATCCTGAGTGTACGGTGCATTTAGCGCAAGCAGTGGTGTATTGTGCCAAATCCAAAAAATCTAATCTTCTTTATACTGCATATGGAGCTGCAGCAAAAGATGCAAAAAACACATCTCATTTGTCAGTACCAAAACACTTAGTGAATGCCCCAACAAAGATGATGAAAAATATGGGTTATGGAAAGGGGTATAAGTATAATCCTGACTATGATGGAAAAGTCGATCAGACATATTTTCCAGATGAGTTAGTCGGGAAGGCTTATTTTTAGACAAAAACACTAATCTGCGCTATAGTAGCATATATGGATCAATCAAAGTATACAATTTACTCAAAAACAGAAGAAGCTTGGGATGGCATGTATAAGTCAATTCAGCATGCGACCCAGTCAATTTATTGGGAAATGTATATTTTTTCTGATGATATTATCGGGAAGAAATTTTTAGATTTACTTGAAAAAAAAGCAAAAGAGGGTTTAGATGTGAAGTTAATTATTGATGCCTTTGGAAGTTTTTGGGTATCAAATAAGCGGGCCAATTCTTTAAAAAAGGCTGGCGTAGATATGCATTTTTTTTCTGAACGAAAGCATAAGTATCGAGGATGGTGGCGGATGCTTATTTCTCGTACTCATAGAAAGATTTTGATTATTGATGAAAACATTGGGTTTATTGGTGGGGTCAATGTACAAGATTCCATGAAAGATTGGTTAGATATTCAGGTAAAGATAGAAGGAAAAGTTGTGCATTCATTACTCAGAGCTTTTGCTAAAATGTATATTATTTGCGGAGGATATAAAAAAGAAGTTCGTCATTTGTTGAAATATAAATTTCGGGTATTAAATGATAAGATTAACTTTATTTTTGATCATGCGCATAAGAAAAAATCATTTGCACGAAAAAAATATACAGAGGCATTATTAAAAGCACGAGAACGGGTTATTTTATTTTCTCCATATTATTTCCCGGATAAAAAGTTTTTATATGCATTGTGGCAGGCAAGAAAGCGAGGAGTGAAGGTTGATCTGCTTATTCCATTTCGTTCAGATTTGCGCATCGTTACGTATGCCGCTTATGCGTGGTTTTCTGTGATGAAAAAAATGGGAGTAAATGTGCGACTTAGTAAAAAAATGATGCATGGGAAAGGGGTCATTATGGATGATGATTGGACTATGGTTGGGAGTAGTAATATTGAGTCGACAAGTTTTCATGATAATTATGAAGCAAATGTACAAATTTCAGATAAAGTATTTGTAAAAAGGATGAAAGATATTGTAGAAGGATGGATGAAAGATTCTTTATCTTTGGAAGATATAAAATGGGAAAAACGTGGATGGTGGCAAAAAGTACAAGAGCGAATGGCTCGTCGTATGTATCGTTTTTGGCATCGTCGTACTCAAGATAAATAATATATATGGAAGACAAAAGATTATTATTTCACGTGTGTTGTGGACCGTGTAGTATTGCATTATTTGAAGAATTAAAAACAGCATATACAGAAGTGGTGGCATATTTTTATAATCCAAATATTCATCCAGAAGCTGAGTATATAAAAAGACGAGATGTGGTCAAACAACTGTGTGAAAAAGCAGGAGTTCCGTTTATAGAAGGGCCGTATAATAAAGAACATTGGTTCGCTCTGACTGATGCATATAAGGCAAATAATGAAGGTGGAGCGCGTTGTAAGATTTGTTTTGATATGCGCTTAGAAGAAGCAATGCGTTATGCTGATGAGCAAAAGTTTGATATTGTTGCAACAAGTATCACGAGTGGGCGCAATAAGCGGGCTGATGTGATTAATCCATTGGGGAATGTCTGGGCAGAAACATATGGGTTAACTTTTTTAGAAGCAGATTGGAAAAAAGGCGGACGACAAGAAAAGGGCATTCAGCTAGCAAAAGAGGAAGATATTTATCGCCAAGAGTATTGTGGTTGTATTTATTCAAAACTTGTGCGAGAGAAGAAAATAAAAGAAAAACAGTAGAGAATGAGTAGTCTGAATTATTAAAGATTACGTCATTGCGAGGAGGAGGTACGATGACGAAGCAATCCCATTGTTTCATGCAATAAAGAATGAGATTGTCGCTGTGTGCTAGCGCCACCTCGCAATGACGTATCTCATTTGCATTACTCATTAAATAAGAAAATTTTATTTGGTAATAAATAATACATGTTTATAAATACTATTAATCCTATACTGCTTCAAGCAAGTATATTCACCATTCGTTGGTATGGTGTTTTTTTAGCACTTGGTGTTGTTATTGCCTCGTTGATTATTCGGCGCTTGTTTATTCGTCATCAATTAGGTGAAGAAATGGCACTGTCTTTGGTCATTTGGTTAACGGTGGGTGGACTTATTGGTGCGAGACTTGGTGAAGCTTTATTTTACGAACCGGCATATTATTTTGCTGATCCTATTCGAATATTATTTGTGCATCAGGGTGGACTTTCAAGTCACGGTATGACGCTTGGAATACTTATTACTTTTGCATTGTTTACTTGGAGAAAAAAACTTGATTGGAAGTGTGCCATGGATATTGTTTCTTTGGGCATTCCAATTGTTGCTGGTTTTATTCGTGTGGGAAATTTTTTTAATTCAGAAATTGTTGGGCGAGTAACAGATATGCCATGGGGAGTATACTTTCCACGTTATGAAACTATGCCGTTATTGTTGCGTCATCCAAGTCAATTATACGAAGCTTTTCTTGCTTGGAGTATTGCAGGAGTACTCTTTATACTCTATAAGAAGTATGGGATCAAGCGACCATTACTACTCACGAACACATTTGTGCTTCTTTATTTTTCAAGTAGATTTTTTGTTGAATTTTTTAAAGAATATCAGACACTTTCACATGGTTTAACGATGGGGCAATGGCTCTCTCTTCCATTTATATTATGGGGTATTGGTTGGTTTGTATTGAGGTATCGTAAACAGTCATTTTAATATGTTTATTCGTATATTATATCAATTTGTTTGTTGCGAAGTAATTCTGTCTTTTGAGGAATAAAAGAATAAATAGTTGTGATAAAATGTATGTGTTTTTTAATAGAATTATCTATTAACCAGGCAGAATCAACAGGTCCTCACTGCACAAATTAATATAATATACTCTTGAATATTTCTATAAAAAAACAGTGTAGTTCTACACTGTTTTTTTTATCATTCTTCCTCCATCTTTTGTATGCTCTAATTCAAGGAGAATAGTTTTTTTGTTTTTGAGTAGTTCTGTTATTTTTCCAGGCCATTCGATAATACAGAGTGTATTTGGACTTCCAAGATAGTCTTCAACACCTATGTCTTTGAGCCCTTCTTCATCTTCAAGTCGGTATGTGTCTATATGAACAAGTTCTGTAATCTTGTTTATTTCTTGAGGAAGTTCATACAAATTCATAAGAGTAAATGTTGGACTCGTAAGTGGTTCGGTGAGTCCGAGTCCTTGTGCAATACCTTTACTCAAGGTTGTTTTACCAGCACCAAGATCTCCTTGGAGTAATAAAATGTCACCAGCCTTGCAGGTTGATGCAATTTGCCTTCCAATAGCAATTTGTTCTTCTTCTGTTGACGGGTTAAATATTTCCATAGATATATATATGTATAGTATGTTTTCGTATTATACGGGGTTTTTCTCATTTTGAGAAGGGGAATATAGTAATTTTGGTGATTTTTTGGTATAGTGAGAGTAAATATATAATTACACACATATGGAAAATACGGTAAAATTAGGTAAATATAAACATTTTAAAGGAGCTGAAGTAGAAGTATTGGGTGTTGCCAGACACAGTGAAACCTTAGAGGAATTAGTGGTATATAAAAAATTAGTAGATCATGGTGGCCATAAAAAAGGAGAGATTTGGGTACGACCAGTTGCGATGTTTTTAGAGAGTGTTGATCGAGATGGGGAAGTGAAGCCTCGGTTTGAATGGATAAATATTTGACATTTGTTTAGTAACGTGATACGTTAATAGTAAGCAAGGAGGTATGATAAAAAGTTTTTATTGTAAAGAAACAGAAAAAATATATCATGGTAAAAAAAGTCGCAAGTTGGCAATGCATATACAACGAAATACTATGCGTAAACTATGGATGATTCATGCTTCTATAGATATTGTAGATTTACGTGTGCCACCTGCAAATCATTTAGAGCGATTAGTAGGAGATATGAAAGGATTTTTTAGTATTCGTATAAATAAACAATGGCGTATTTGTTTTCGTTGGAAACAAGGTCATGCTTACGATGTACATATTATTGATTATCATTAACAATATGACAACAACATATTTACAAGCAATTCATCCAGGAGAAATTCTGTTAGAAGAATTTTTGACACCATTAGATATTTCTCAATATCGTCTAGCAAAAGATGTAGATGTACCACCAAGAAGGATTAATGAAATAGTGCATGCAAAAAGATCTGTTAGTGCAGATACTGCTTTACGTTTAGCAAAATACTTTGGAGTTTCTGCTGAGTTTTGGCTTAATTTGCAAGCACAATATGATTTAGCTGTGCAATCAAAAAAGATTTCAAAAGATTTAGAAAAAAAAGTAAAAGTACTTCATGTACAAGCAGTACAAAGTAATAATAAAGTAATAGTATAATTACATATGTTTAAAAATGACAAACAACGTGCATTAATTTTATTTGCGAGTATTGCTATTGTACTTACGAGTACGGCTGTACTTGTTGCATTGCGCTTAGATATTTGGAATAATTATGTTGAGGGTGGTACGCAGTCATTAAGTAAAGAATATAGAGAGGAGTTAGCGCAACAAATAGCAGCAGAAAGAGAAAGACAAAAAGTGCAAGAAGAGGTTCTTGAAGAAGATTCAGTTCTTTCTAAAAAACAAAAAATAGCCCAAAAGATAGGTAAGTTGTTTGAGGAAATTGAAGATGAATTGAATGTTGATATTAGGTATGATGAAAATCCTGATTTATTTATGAATTGGCAAAGAGAAGATAATACGTATATGGCTTTGCATGACGCATATGGTATTTCTTTTCAAGTTGCAATAGAAGACAAGAAAAAAGTAAATAAAGGTGTAATCGATTTTTTTAAAACTCGAGGTTTTATTATAAATGAAGGTGAAATATATTTTAAGGAAATAGATGGGATTAGTAAGTTAACAGGGCATATTGAAAATAGAGATACGAGGTGTTCTTTTTATGGAAGAGATGTTAAGGATAGATTTAGTTATACTGTGCATTGTGCTCAATTAACAGAACATGATCAGTTTGTTTATGAAACATTTTATCCGTTATTTGTAAAACGAGAAAGAGCAGGTACTTCATTTGTTGTTATGGCATTTAAGTCTCAGGTGTATGATGATTTTGTTTTTGGACGTATTGGTTATATGCCTACGGGAGCATCTTGGATTGCACAAAAGAAAGAAAATGGTTGGGAAATATTACATGTTGGGCAACAAGTTCCAACTTGTGATATTATTGCCGAAGTTCCATTAGAATTATATTCTCAGTGTTTTGATCCCGAAACGAATATATTAAAAAAGAGAACAGAAATAGATATTCAAAAAGTTTTTGAACATAAGGATACATTAATTACATTTGTTTCTAGGAATATTAGTGTTAGTTTAGATAAAACAGATCGGGAGAGTGATTTATCTGTTTCATATACTTTGCCATATACAAAAGAATACATACAAGAAAATAAGGAAAGATATTTGGTGGATATTGTGGATGTCCCAGACTGTTCTTCTGGAAGTAAAATTAAAAATAGTTATATCGTGCCATTTACAGATATTCCACCATATGATCATGCAATTATTTCTATTAGACATTTTGGGTTAACTGATGAAATTCAAGAAGAATTTGATGCATTAAAAGAAAAAGTGGCTATGAGTGAGGATACAGCACCTCAGTTTGTATGTGGTTATATAGATAGAGATCCAAAAAACCAAGAAAAAATAGAAGAAATGCTTGAGTTGTATAGAGAAACCTACGAAGAAGAGGATATGAAGAGAATTAATAAAGCATTAGAGATTTTAAAAGAGGATAAGTTAGATGCTGTGTTTTATTAATAAGGAATATCATACATGAAAAGAAAATTACAACAATTAAAAAAGAATATTATTACAGCAGATAATATTATGTATGCACTTATTATCAGCTTGTTGGCAATATTTTCGCCAGATTTGGTGTTAATGGGGGTATATGCATTTTTGTATCCATATTTTTGGTTCACGAGAAGAACACATGTTTTTCCTCATTTATATATTTCCTCAGCAATTGCATTATGTTGGATGCTTATTGCAAAAGAACAATATGGGTATAATCAAGAGATGTTGGTGATTGTTGAAATAAATATTTTTGCTTTATGTGCATGGGCTTTAGGTTTGTTTGCAATATATTTGATTTATTCTTATTGGGCAGATCGATTGAAATATAAGGAGCTGAGAAAAAAGACTTTATTGTTTGTTGTTATATATTGGGTACTTATTTTGTCAGCCGAAACAATTGCGTATCATGTATTTAACTTTAGAAATATATCAACTGAAATATATGCAGGTCTCCCTGTTTGTGATTGTATCCATGCCCCAGGTTGGATGCAAGCATCTTATTTGATTTTAGGATTAATTTATTTTGCTATTTGTGAATTGATTGGGCTTAAAAATCCCTATCAGATTAAAAAGAAATAAAAAATTTGACAAAAAAAGTTAAATAGTATATACTTTAGTATATATTTAATTTTTACTATGAATACTGCAAAAATATTTAAAAATGGACAAAGTCAAGCAGTTCGTCTTCCTAAAGAGTTTCGTTTTACTGAAGATGATGTATATATCAATAAAATAGGTGATGTTGTGCTGTTATATCCTAAAAAAAGTCCTTGGGATAGTTTAGAAAAAAGTCTTGATTTATTTACAGATGATTTTTTAGAAGAGAGAAATCAACCAAAGGATACTGACATACGTTCATCATTATAATAAAGTACATATGAAAAAATATTTATTAGATACGAATATTTGTATTTATATTATAAAAGAAAAGCCATATACAGTAATCAAACAGTTAAAAAGTAAAAATATATCAGATATTGCTATTTCAAGTATTACTTTAGCTGAGTTAGAGTATGGAGTGGAGCATAGTAGTAAACCATTACAAAATAGAATAGCCTTAAGTCAATTTTTAGCACCGATTGATGTGATTTCTTTTGATGGTATGAGTGCATATGAATATGGACGAATTAGAAATGATTTACAGAAGAAAGGATCAATAATTGGACCATTAGATTTATTTATTGCAGCACACGCTGTATCATTAAATCGTATACTTGTAAGTAATAATATTAAAGAATTTCAGCGGGTAGATGGTTTGAAAATAGAAAATTGGGTATAAATAAAAAAAGACTCCGTATATACAACGAAGTCTTTTTTTATGTAATTATTTAAGTAACTACTTTTTTGTATAAAGGAAACTTTTCTGTAAGTGCTTGTACATTTTTACGTACATGTTCTAAAACAGTTTCATCTGTATGATTGCTCATTGTTTCATGCATTAGGTCAGCCACAATTTCCATCTCAGCTTCTTTCATTCCTCTTGTGGTCAGCGCTGGCGTTCCAAAACGGATTCCAGATGGATCAAACGGTGAACGAGGATCATCTGGGATCATGTTCTTGTTAAGAGTAATTCCTGCTTTATCAAGTGCCTCTTCGGCTTGTTTTCCAGTAATTTCTTTGCTTGTTACATCTACGAGAAGAAGATGATTGTCGGTTCCTCCAAACATAATATCATAACCAAATTCTTTGAATTTTCTTTCGAGTACTTTGGCATTTTTCTTTATTTGAAGAGCATACTCTTTAAATTCTGGTTCGAGTGCTTCTTTAAACGCAATCGCTTTGGCAGCAATATTGTTTTCATGTGGACCCCCTTGCAGTCCTGGGAAAACCGCTTTGTCTATTGCTTTTGCGTATTTTTTCTTACACATGATCATTCCACCACGAGGACCTCGAAGTGTTTTGTGTGTTGTCGTTGTAACAACATCAAAGATTGGTACTGGATTTTTCATTACTCCTCCGGCAATCAATCCTGCGATGTGAGCGATGTCTGCCATTGTTATGGCTCCTACTTCGTCTGCAATAGCTTTCACCTTGCCATAATCAATTTCTCGTGAATACGCACTATATCCGACAAGGATAACCTTTGGTTTATGCTCCAAAGCCATCTCCCTGAGATTATCCATATCAATGAGACCGTTCTTATCAGTTTTGTATCGGATAAAGTTAAAGATCTGAGCAATACTCGTCACCGGATGTCCATGAGTCAAATGTCCACCATGAGACAAATCCATACCAAGAATCGTATCACCCGGCTGCATGAGGGCAAAGTATGCAGCAATATTTGCAGGAGCACCAGAAAGTGGCTGAACATTTACATGCTCTGCCCCAAATATTTCTTTTGCGCGGTCAATGGCAAGTTGCTCAATTGTATCAATATGCTCACATCCGCCGTAGTATCGTTTTCCTGGATATCCTTCTGAATATTTATTGGTAAGGACACTTCCAAGCGCTTCAAGTACAGCAGGAGAAACAAAATTTTCTGATGGGATAAGTTCAAGACCTTGTTCTTGGCGATCAAGTTCATTGTCCATTGCTTTGCGAAGTTCTGGATCAAATTGTGCTATTGTTTGTTTATTCATATGTAATAATTGTAAATTGTGAAGGGTGAATTATATCTATTGAGAATTCTCCAAAAATTTACTTATGTTCCAAAGATTCAAAAATCATACATTATTGATTATGTTTTTTATATGTCTCAACAACAGTCCGAACATTATCTGCAACGTTATCTGGCAATGCATCAATACCAAACCAATCCCATTCAATTGTCCTCTCTCCGGGTTCTACCTCATTGAGTCTTTTTGCAAGATAGTGAACTAAAAGAATCACTCCATTTGTTTTTGGATGTGGAATCATAATAGTATCAAGAGGGGAGAGAATCTCAATTTCTAAGCCTAATTCTTCCATCACCTCTCGTCTACAGGTATCTTCTAGTGGAAGGCTATAGTCATTTATTTTTCCACCTGGAATCATGAATTGTTTTTTCTCCAAACCATCTTTATCAAATTCACGATTAAGAAGAATCTTATTATCTTCTATAATGACTGGCCCTACAGCAATAATAGATTGTTCTGGGATAAACATAGAGGCAATTGAGGTGATATTTACATAGTCGTAGTGTAGCATATAGGGGGTTTTAAGACAAATAAAAAAAGGCGAGGGGAATCTCTCTGGGATGATTTCCGACGCCTTTTTTGAGCGGGGAGCTCTGTTTTTGTGTTAGATCTTAAAGGATAGTCTTATAAATCCTTCGGGACGTAGTAAGCCTTTTTTGGAATCTCGTATCTGATAGGATACACCTGAATGCAGATCTCTTCTTATGAGATGTACATTAAATGTATAGTTTTCTGGGTCTTTTTCTATCACAGATAATTTCATAAATTGAAGAGGAGTATTTGGATCATTGTACTCAAATAGCCTCTGATTGTCGGCTTGATTTGCGGTTTCTTTTTTCTGGAGATTATAGAGATGGCCATCATAATATACGATCAGATGACAGTCGGGGTTGGGACAAAATAATAATACTACACCATCATTATGTAAGGTTGAAAACCAGACCATTTCTGGTTTAGCTTCCTCTGTCTCATAATATTCACATAATGTGATTTGTTTTTGTCCACATCCCGCGATGAGAAACATGACAAAAAAAATGATCCAGTTTTTCATGATCATCTACCTTTCAGCTTTGGTTGAGTTGTCAAAGAGCTCCCCGCTCTGAGTATGACCGACAGAATTGACGGATCTATACCACTTGCTTGCATATATTTTCTATATGAAAATAAGTGAGATACATCTAAATTGGATTGGGGGGCGGAAGCGACATCATGCATGGTGATGAGTCGCTCCCTGGGGGTGGGCTTTACTTACGGGGGGAGGGAGGGGAGAGGTCGTGGTGGGCTCGTTGGAGCCAGCCCATGATTATGACTTTTGTCATTTCCTTTCGGTATATTCTGCGTGTCATCCACGCGTAATATTCACCAAACGGTCCGGCGTTAATGCCAGAGTTTGGAAAAAACCGAATGCATTTCGATTGAGTGAAGGAGTTCATACACTGTGATTTGTCATTGTAGACTTTTTCCTTGGTGTACTCTTCACACAAATCTGATGCAAGACTGTAGCAGTCTCCTTTTTGGAGTTGCAGAAGAAATGCGAGTTCCGCTTCCTCGTCATATTTCTTCGTCGCCTCCATGAGGTTTTGAAGAAGCTCGAGGATTTCAGCGCGCTTCTTTGGGTAAATGGTGAAAGAGGCTTTTGCCATCGTAATGGCATACTTGTAGCTCTCTTCGATTGTTTTTTTGTCGCTATAGATATCTTTTGACATCTTTTCGTTGGTGCTCAAGAAGAGCCATGCATTGATGTCGATAATCGATAATTTTTCTATTGCAACGCCGTCCCATGTGCTATGATAGATAGGAGTACGGTGCTTCAAAGAAGAAGGAATTGTAATCTTTTGAGTAGCTTTTTTGAGGTGTTTTTTTTGAAGTTCTTGGGACTTATATTCAAGTCTTAAGACCTCTATATCAAAAGATGATTTGTCCTTTTTAGCTCTCTCGAGGGTTTCAATTTGCTCCTCGATCTTGCTCAGTTCCTTCTGAGCCTCTGTTTGTGTTGTTGTCGGGGCGTTGTCGCCCGCAGTAACTTGCACCTCGGCGTGGGCCGCCGTGATGCTGAGGTGGAAGGAAGGCAGCAAGAATAATGCTACCAAGAGAATGATTCGCATCATTTTCTCCGCTGTAAGTAAATTGTCCAAAGGACATGCGCCACACCTTGTGTGACGGGTATTGTTCGACCAGAATGGAAGATCTATACCACTTAGTTTTACCTAAAACTAGATAAAATTAACTAATATAGATGATATAACGGCGTACCTTAGCATATTTTGAATGTTTTGTCAAGTCGAGTGTAGTGGAGGATAAAAAAAGAAAGCAGGGGAGTGCTTCTTTTTTTGCTAGAATAGGTTGTTGTTGCAAAACAATGGGATTGCCGCGCTGTGCTAACGCCAGCTCGCAATGACGTGGTGGGTAAGTGTTATATGTTTTTCACCATATACGTCCCAATTTTTCTATACCCTAATTTACGATAATATCCACGTACACCAACACCAGAAATAACAGCAATTTTGCTTTGTTTTGCTTCTTTTTTCACTAATTCTTCTGCTTTTATCATCAGTTGTGTCCCGAGTCCTTTATGTTGGCTTGCTCCGTGGTCTGTTTTCCCGATTTTTACTAATTGGCCGTATACATGCAGTTCGCGAACAAATGCACAGTCTTTGATTTCAGGAATAGTCTTTTGTAATATATCAGTTTCATTCTTTCTCATCCATGACTCTATATTGTGTTCATGAGGAATACGGAGGCGTAAAAAGCCATAGACTGCAATACGATTTGGATCTTCTACCGTAATAAAATGCTCTGTGCCACCAGAGGTTTTGTATGTATCTACGAAGATTTCTGTTCGTTTATCACCTTTGAGTTGTGTTTGTTGACGGCCAATTTCACGACAACGTAAACAAGCACAGGTGTTTCCTTGTTCTATCATTTTTTTATGTAGGGCTTCTCTGAGATTGGTAATGCTATTACCCGCTTGAATATCTGGAGTTGGAATATCTCGAATAAGACGAGAAATACGACAGTATCGTGGGGTAGCTTTTTTCATTTCAATTAACGCATTAAAAAGCTCTTTATCTCCATATGGTGTGTAGCGTCCATCTTTAAACCATTCAGCAAGCTCAGCTGTTTCAATCACCGTATTTGGATAAATTTTTACCATGTCTGGTTTGAGTGCAGGGTCTTCAAAAAGTAGTTTATACATTTCTACATCATGTGCTGGCGTTGTCCCAGGCAAATCTGGCATGAAGTGAAGATCTACTTTAAAGCCAGCTTCACGGAGTAGATACATAGCACGACGAAATTCATCGACGTTATGTCCACGTTTCACTAAAGAAAGAATCTTATCATCAGGTGCTTGGAGGCCAAGTTCAATACGCGTACAGCCTTGTTTGCGCATGTGGGAAATGGTTTTTGGCGTTACTGCATCTGGGCGTGTTTCAAGCGTAAGCCCAATAATACGATGTTTTGCCCCTTCATTATACCGTTGTTCTTTTTCCATGGCATCTTGAATAGCACTGAGTGGTTTATTGCACCAGTCTTCTTCTGTTGTTTGTGCTGTAGGTTTCCGGCGAGATAAATTATTACACGCACGAAATGATTCTAAGATATACCAATATTGATACACGAGTGGATATGCATTCCAGGTACCACCTTTTGTAATATATTCAATTTTGTCTGTTGGGTGACCATTGGCTTCAAGCATCTCGATTCGTTTTTGCATGAGTGGATAGGGGTGGAAATTGAGTGCAAGTGAGCGTGCAGCTGCAGGTTCACTTGATAAATAGCTTTTTGGCATGCGTGCCTCTGTTGGGCAATACACACATTCACCTGGGCAAGCGTATGGTTTGAGCAGCGATGTAATGACTGCAATACCAGATTGGCTGCGAATTCCCGCTTTTACCACAAATTGTCTGAGAGCCAAATTGGGTTTAATCCTTTTCTTTTTTACTAAATTTTGATAGGCTTGTAGGAGTAGGCGGTTTGCTGGTTGATTTATTCGTAGGCGACTACAGGTTTTTCTTCGTACAGCATCAAACTGAGCCTTTGTTTGAGGATTATTCTCTATAATATCTAAAATAATTGTTTCTAAATCTTCTTGTTTCATTATGAAAAATTACAACGAACAGAATAAATCTGTCTATAATAAGATATCTGCGATATTTGCCCAAACAAGAGGCTATGTATGGCATGATATTGCACCACTTATCTCATATACGCACGATGGAGACACTGTTCTTGATCTTGGTTGTGGTACAGGTAGATTATACCAGCTTTTTCAAGAATTTCAAGGGGAGAAGGGAGTTTCTTACATTGGAGTGGATCATAGCGAGGGGCAAATTGAGGTCGCAAAAAAACAATATCCTCAGGCAAATTTTCAAGTAGGAGACATGCTCGCTATTTCTTTGGCTGATAATACTGTCGATATTGTGTATAGTATTGCTGCATTTCATCACTTATCAACCGAGGAAACACGCTTGCAAGCGCTTGCTGAAATGAAAAGAGTGTTGCGTCCAGGTGGCATTATTGCTATGACCAACTGGTTTTTAGATAGTACCTATGCACGCAATAAATTATCATCGGGTAAATGGCATTATGGAGAAACAAAAAAAGATGTGATCATCCCATGGAGAAATGCAGATGGCAGTGTCGTTGGAGAGCGGTATTATCATGCTTTTGATATGGATGAAATGGAAGATCTTTTGGCACGTACTGGATTTTCTGTAGTTGAGCAATATTTGAGTGAGCCAGCGCCAGAGAGTAATGATACAGAAGGGAAGAACTTTATTACTGTGGCTCGTTTGAATACATAACAGATGCTTTGTTTCATTATAATTAGATATTATTCTATATTGACAGTATATGATTTTTTTGCTAGTGTTATACTATAGATTATATTTATTTAGTAATATTAAACATATGTGGTTTACACCAGTCATGATCATACTTATTGTAATTTTTTTCTTGGGCATCCGTATTGTTCGTCCAACTCACCGGGGTCTTATTGAGCGCCTTGGTAAATACAAACGCTTTGCTCAACCGGGGTTCAACTGGATCATTCCAGTAATCGATAAAATGATCAAAGTAAATATTACTGAGCAAATGATCGATGCAATGCCTCAAGAAATCATTACCAATGATAATTTGAATGCAACGGTTGATGCACAAGTATATTTTAAAGTAAAAACAGATGAAGAGAGTGTGAAAAATTCTCAATATAATGTTCAAAGGTATCAAGTTCAGGTTGTGAATCTGGCACGAACAACATTGCGTAATATTATTGGGACACTGACACTGAGAAGTGCCAATTCAGAACGGAACAAAATTAATGAACAATTGCTTGAAGTACTGAGTAAAGAAACAAAAAATTGGGGCATGGATATTGTGAGAACAGAACTCAAACAAATTGATCCACCTCAAGATGTTCAAGAAACCATGAACAAAGTGGTCAAAGCTGAAAATGAAAATATTGCAGCACTTGATTTTGCGAATGCACGAGAGAGAGAAGCAGATGGTATGCGTCGTTCAGAGATTAAGAAGTCAGAAGGTATACGCCAAGGAAAGATTCTTGAAGCTGAGGGGGAGGCAGAAGCAATTAAACTGGTGAATGAAGCTGCAGAAAAATACTTTGTCGGTAATGCACAAATCTTGCGAAAAATTAAAGCAGTAGAAAAAGCACTAGAAAACAATGCAAAAATTGTTCTTCCTTCTGACGGAGAGTTGATCAATATTATCGGAGACATGGCTGGAATTACCCCTGTGCCGATGAACAAAAACAAATAATTAAAACAGAATAAAAATCCATCGAATATATCGATGGATTTTTTTGTTTACTCTCCAGTGACAATACATACGACAGCCCCATCCCAAGTCCAACCGGCTTGTACTGCTTTTTTAATTCCAACAAGTCCGAGAATTCCATTTGGTGAAAGGGTCATCTTTGTGGTTCTTTTAACCAGAGTAATCATGTCTTTAATTTCTTTATTTGTGACAACCCATCCACTACCATGTGTTTGGTTGATCGCAGAAATAACTGATAATTTTCTATGTGCAACGCGATCACAAATTGCAGGGGCTACTGTCGTGCTTGTTGGCTCCACGTCTGTATCAAAGATACTTGCTATAGGAGAACACGCGCTTGTTTGTACGATATGAATTTGAGGAACATGATTCATATCGGTAAATACTTCTGCAATTCCTTGTGCAGTTGTTCCTGATGATGTTGGAATAAATATTGCTTGTAGGTCAGGAATTTTACTTAATTCTTGCCCTAAACTGTAATAACCACGTAGAGCCGTATCATCAGTTGACTGGCGTAAAGAAACTGCTTCACCTTTTTTATCTTTTTGAAAAGCCATTTGTTTTGGGTTGTCTACCTGAGAGATATGAATGGAGTCAGAAATATATGCTTGTAGTCGTGTTAATTTATGTTTTGTAATATTTTTGCCAACTAAAATTTCAAGAGATATTGGTTTTTCTGGATTATTTTTATTATGATTTTCTACAGTGATTGCTGCTGCAAGCGCTGCATTTCCTGATGATGAAATAACAAAATGACCAACGTTTTTTCGTTTATAATATTCCTTTATCATGAGTGGGATAGATCGTCCTTTGTGTGATCCATAGGAATGCTGGTCTTCTCGTTTGAGCCATAAGTCTTTTACACCGATAGTACGAGCCAGAAAGGGATATTGTTTTTGAACTGTTTTCATAAGGAAAATATTGAAAAATTGTGTGATTGTGTTATAATAGGCCTAAAAGAGTATTAAGTCAACTATTTTATATGAAAATTACTTGTGTTGAGTGTAAAAACAATGTGGATATGTCTGCTTACTCAGAGGTAAAAGTAGATAATGTTATTGAGTGTAATCATTGCGGAATTACCTTAGTTGTTACCAGTATTGTCGATGACATTGCTGAAGTTGATGTTATGGATGAAGGAAAATAGGGATTATTTTTTTGTATTGTCATAAGCAAAATATCTAGTATATCTGGATTTTTTTGTTTACTTGTCTATGAGAACGAAGGACAAAAAAGAGTAATAAAACACAAAGGATAATAATTGGGTAACGTAGTTTATTGATGACAAAAGATATTGTCTGGCCTGCCGTGTATGGTTTTGCTTTTGTTATGAGTATTTCTTTTTGTATGTTGTGGAGTTTCTTATTACTATCAAGAACATCAATATAGACCGTATATGTGCCTATAGGTAGATCAGTTGGAATATCGACAAGTAGTGTGTGATATGTTTGCTCTGGGATGTGTTCTGTTGGAGTAATGACATGTTTTTCAAGAATGGTATGTCTGTCATCATAAATACGACTATATATTTTTTGTATTGCATTAGTATCATTTCCTGCATTTTCTATATAGAGTGCTAGGCGAATATTTCCTTGAATATTCCACCAAAAGAGTTCTTGTGTATCAATGGCTTCGGCAATATTGAGTTCATGAATATGGACTTTTTTGATTGAGTCAACAACATGTATGGCTATTTTTGCTTGTACAGATGTGAGGCTTTGTACACCATCAAGTATTCCTGTTTTTTTCGGGACAGGAATGGTCGTAATATTGAGGAGCCCTTTGTATGTTTGTATATTTGCATCTTCTGGTATGTGTAGTTGAATAGTAATGTCTTTTTTTTCTTCTCCTGCATAAAAAGGGACAATATAATCAGTGATATTTTCAAAAGTAATCCAATTTTGTGTGAGTGGAAGGTTTAAATTAAGTTTAAAATATTCATCTGTTGTTTGTTCTTGGCGGATAATGCTAATAGTTAATGTTTCTGTTGTTCCCGGAAGTATTGTCGTTTCAATAACTGCAGGGCTTATACCTAAAGCAGATACAGAATGTACAAAAAAGAGACTAGAAAAAATAATGTTCAAGAAAAAGAATAAACTGTTTTTTTTCATATGAAAATATTATGGCCAGGGTGTATCATTGATTGTTGCAGAATAGGTTGTAAATCCACTATACGTTCCAGCAGCCGTTGGCATAGGTATTGATAATCCCCACCAAAGAGTTGATGTGTTGTTTTGTGTGGAAGTGTTTTTGGGAATATCAAGCTCAAGCATCACAGGAGAATTTGTTAGTATTGTACTTGATGCAAAAGGAATTGATGATGTTGCATATACGCGAGAACCAACAGGGATGCTGTGATTATTAGAGTTCATCGCTGTTCCAAATAATAATAGGTCAAGAGAAATATTTCCTGTGGAAGTTATTGTGAGTGTTTTATCAATTGGGTCATTTTTTTCTCCGACTGCGAGTGCACCAAAATTTGTGCTATCTGACACTGTAATAGCAAGAAGAGAAGACATGTCTGTCGTATCAACGGGGCTAAACCCGCTGTGTGTTTGGCTTAGTGAATCATAGGCTTGAATCCATACACGCCAATATTCATTTGTCCAGGGTGTTCCAGCATCAGTTGGTTCAGCAAAAAATTGAATGTCAGCTGAGCAAGTTGCGGTACATGAATTTCCAGAACAGTTACTGAGTGAACATGAAAAAATTTCATAGCAGTTATTTTCGTCTGATGCACAATATTCTGCTCCACCAACACCTGATCGATACATTTTTGCACTGACAAAACTAATATCACTATATCCATCTGGGTCAGTAATGGTGGCTGTAGCAGAAACAGTAGTCGTTGTATTTTCTGTGAGTAAGATATGTTCATCGCCATTGAGTGAAATATTGCTTACCGTCGGTGATTCATTTGCTGGTGTGTAGGTGACTGTTGCATAGGTTGAGTAGAGTTGTGATGATGTTACAGGGGTTGTGTTATTCGTATTGACAAATTTAACACGTAAACCATCGAGTTGACTTTGGGTGAGAGATAAGCTAGAGAAGGTTGCACTATCCCAAGTGTTTGATGTGCTTACTGCGAGTTGTTGGGTTATCCCGTATTGTGTTGTTTCTGTGCTATCCCATAATTCAACATCCCATTGCATGTTTGCATTACCATTGTTGTGGTAGGCAAAGACTTGTATTTCTGTTGCAGTGCCGACATTGCTTAGTGTTGTCATTTGTAGCAGAGTACTTTCTGTATCGTTACAAGTAATATAATCAGAAGTATCTGGAGTTGTTGGGAGTCGTGTCGCATCGTCAACAGTTGTATAATCACTTCCTCCGGGTGTTGGTGTACAAGATGATGTGCCATCTCCATCTGGGTCAATGGTGCCAACTGCATCAGAGGCAATATGCCATTGTCCTGATTCTTCAAATGTGCCAATAAATCGAGGGGTGGTTGTTGATATATATACATCATTAGAAGTACTGTCTAATTGAAATGGTCCTAATAAAAATAAATATGGACTAATATTTGGTGCATCAAACGTATACGAAAGAATATAGCTATCACCAGCATGCCATGAAACGTCTGCACGTATTTCTGTACTATGACTATTTTGAGAAATAGTCAGTGGGGTAGAGGAGGTTGGACCAATTTGTTGTGGAATGAGTTCCATGTGTTTCACTGTAAAGCTTTGTGGCATTGGTTCAATAAATGTCCCTTCAAAATCTTCATTAACGGTAATCGTTACTTCCATTGGATAATCAGCTGGTGGATAAATACGTGTTGGCCCAACACGAGAAATATCAAATGGCGTATATGATTTTACATCAAAAAAATCAGTGATCATGGCTGTTGTGTCGAGATTGGTTAAGCGAATGCCATAACGTCCTTCGCTTGTTGGTGTGTACGTAGTAAAATAATCAGGGACATCAATAACATTGTCTGGTCCACAAAGACCACTTGTTTGAATATTTGGTGTGCTCACATTGCCATTTGGTGCTGTGATTTCGAGTAACAGTTGTGCATCACAGAGTGTATGGCCATCTGCATTAAGTGCTGCCATGTGAATGTGTGCGGTATCTTTTGTGATATAAATAGATTTGTCAGTATTGACTGCAAGTACGCCAAAGGTAAAGTCTTCTTGGTGAATAACAATATCTTCTGCTTCATAAATGAGTACTTCAAGAGTATATGTTCCAGATGGTATTTCTCTTTTTTGTTGTTGAGGAATAGAGACAGTAAATGTATTATTTGGGTATGGCACAATTTGAGGAATAATGTTGGTCATTTCTTGTTGTTCACTATTATAAATATGTGCTTCAATTCGGACTTCATCAAGAGAAATACTTTGGCTGGGTTGTTTTTTTGTTGCATCATAATTAAAAATAAAAAGAGCCTCATCTTCAAGAGAAAAATCTTTTTGTGTTGAAATAAATGAAACCACATTTTTTGCAGGGTCGCTTGTTTCTGCTTCCAGTTCAATCCAAATTGCGTCTAAAAAGAGCATGTTTTCTGGGAGTATTCCTTCTGTTGAGATAGTCACACGAATTTCCATTTGTTGTAATTCTTGGGGTGTGGAGACCTGTTTGAGTGGATAAGAAAAATAATCATTATTGCTTGCATTTGATCTTGCCTCTTCTAATGATAGGGTAACAAGTTTTTTCCATGTGTTCTTTTTTTTGTATTCAATAGTGATTGTGCCTTCTGAAATTGCTTGATGCGCTAAAGAAAGCATGATATATGGATTTGAAAATTCATCATGAAGATACGTGCTTGCTTTTTCTTGTATGGTAAAGTGAGATAGTTCTAAGGAAAGTTCTTGTTTTGGTTGTTTTTTCTCTTTTTTCTCTTTTTTCTCTTTTTTATCAGATTGAATTGTTGCGGAAGGACTTGCTGTCGGTGTGCTGCTTACAAATTCAAATGATTCTGTAGAAGTTGCTTGTTGTGTTTCTGCGCTAGTTACTGTTGGAGTCTCAATTGATTCTATTGGAAGATCTACGAGAATCTCTTCTGTTGTTGTTTCAATTATTTCTTCAGTCGGAGGAGCTTCTTCAATAGGAGAAATTTCTGGGATTGTTTCTTCAATGATAACTTCAGGCATTGGTTCTGGTTCGGGTGCTGGAGTTTCAATAGTTTCTTCTACAGCAGAAGCTTCTGGTTCAGGGGTTGGTGTTTCTACAGAGAGCGCTTCTTCTGTTGATTGTGCCCAGGCTTCTGAAATAGAAAAAAGTGAAAGAAACCATTGTTTGGTATTAAAAAATGATAAATCTCCTGATTCGCTTGTTTCTTCATTTTTTTGATTCTTTTCCTCCTTTTTTTCTTTTGTATTATCTTCAGGTGTTTCAACTTCTTCAATAATAACTTCAGGCGCTGGTTCATGAGCAGGTATTTCAAGTATTTCTTCATCTTCTTCGATTATGTCGTCCTCCTGTTCAGTTTCTTCTTCAATAATAGCTTCAATTATTTCTGTAGAGGTTACAATTTCTTTTGTTGTTGAGGGTGTTATAATATCTCCAACAAGTGGCAAGGTGACTGTTTCTTGAGGAGAGGTAAATTGAGGTACTGTAGGTGTATCTGTTTGTATTTGTGGTGTATTGCCTTCATTATGTGCAATAAACAAAGAGATGTCTGCTGTATTTGGAAGGTCTATTTGTTTGAGTTGATCAAGATTATTCCAATCACCAGAAATAATTTGAGGAATTGCGGTGAGGGTAATTTCATCATGAGAAAATGATAAGGTTGGAATGGTATAGCCAACAACAAAAAGAATTGCAATAGATATTACAATAAAAGAAATAGATAGATGTGATACCTTTTTTATCCAATTCATGCAGGTATTATAGCATGTTTTTTTCTTAATTTCCAACAAAAAAACAGAGACTATCTCCGTTTTTTGGTAGGGGTATTATCCCATGTATAATTTTAATGTATTTGTTGTGGGGTCATTTTGTCAATTGTTTATGTTATGACTGTATAGATTACATAATTTTTTTTGTCTATATTTGTATGTCTTTATTCAGATATGTGGCCAGAATGAGTTCTCACTGCATAAATAAAAATAATACAGGATCAATTTAGATTATTTCATTTGCTCAATAAGTTCTTCAATCATACCGCGGAAACTATGAGAACCAAGAAATGCTACGACATCTCCGTTGTTTGTGTTGTTTTTTATATGTTGGATAAGGTCATCATCTTTTGTAATATGAAGAACGTGTGGGTGGCTTTTTTTAATAACATGAGCTAAATGTTCACCATCAAATGCTGTTGGTTTATTTGGATCCTGTTTGATCCGTGTTAAGCGTGGAATAATAACTTCGTCTGCATGTGCAAAAGCATCTGTGTAGAGTGGAGCAGATTCTGCTTGGCGATTGCCAGTATTTGGCTCAAAGATAGTAATAATTTTTCCATCATAGACTTTACGAATACTTTGAAGAATTGCCTCTGCTTTTGATGGAGAGTGTGCAATGTCATCAATAATCGTGATTGATCCTTCGTAGCGTTTTTCACTTCGGCGTTTCAGTCCTTTAAATTCTTTCATCGCAGCAATAATGATTTCAGGATCAATACCTAAACGGAGTGCCATTGCAAAACATCCTGTTGCGTTATCTGCCATATATTCACCAAGCATGGGAATTTCAATATGATATTGTTCTTCTTTGTGTAAAATATCAAAAGAAACGACATCTTTTGTTTGTACGACATTAGTGTATTTAAAGTCATTTCCTTCTTTTTTTCCGTAGGTCCATGTCTCTGTATGCGCTACTGAAGAAACAGTTTCGCGTACTTTTTCTGATAACACTAAAAATCCAGATAGTGGTATGGAATCAAGTAAGTTTTTAAATGCTTGGACATATGTTGCTTCTGTTGGATAAATATCTGCATGATCCCAAACAACAGAGGTGAGCAGTAGATGAGTTGGGGAGTAGTGAGCAAATTTTGGACGTATGTCCCAGCGGGCAGTTTTGTATTCATCTCCCTCAAGAATGCTGACGGTACTATCACTCATGTGAGCTGCATCCATGGCGTTACCGGGTATACCGCCAAACATATAGCTAGGATCTTTTTTTGCGTAAAGCAAGATCCACGATAGTAGGGTAGTACTCGTGGTTTTCCCATAGGTGCCGGCACAAACAACAGAAGTGTCTTTTATGAGGTATTCATGAATAAATTCAGGGTAAGAAAGGTAAGGAATATTTTTTTCTTGTAGAGTAAGCCATTCAGGATTTTTGGATCCTGCAACATTACCAACAACAACAAGATCTGGAGTACCCATTTTTTTTGGATGCCATCCTGGATAGTAGGCAATGCCCGCTTGTTTGAGGTAAGTTGACACAGGTGGATAAAATCCCTTGTCAGAACCAGTAACTGCCCATCCTTTTTTGTGACATGCAATAGCGAGAGCCGACATTGCAACGCCGCAAATTCCTATAAAGTGGATGTGTTTATTCATAATATAATATTATCTAGTCTATCTGCTTATAGATCTATGTTATTTTTCATATTCTCATGTAATTTGATTCATGTAGTTTTGGTGTGGCAACAGTTCAAAATAAAATAGATATATAAGCAAATTAATTATCTTGAGTATTCAAATATCATACTGTAGATACTATTTCTTTGAGTACATCAAGATTCGTTTGCCACTGTGCGCCATCAAACCATTCAAGTCCTGCAAATTGTAGTTTATAATGATCTGTTGGGCGTTGTACTGAACCAACATACATATAGTGTTTGCCTTGTTTTTTTGCATACTCAATAGCACGGATCATCATACCCATGCCAATATTTTTATTTGGGAATTCAAGGTTATAAAATGGATATGAGTAATGCAGTATATTTTCATTTTCATAGCAGATTGTATAACCAACTGGAAGACTTTTTGTTTCTTCAATCGCGTCTGGATCAGTATCGATATGGCAGTGGCAAAATTCTGCGGCAAGACCATCTTCTGTAATACGATATACAAATAAACGATTAAAGTTTGTTTTATTAGTATTGCTCAGTACTTCTTTCATTTTGTTTGCACTAAATGTACCTATGCCAAATTTTTTATCATAAAAATCTTTGCCCATTTTCCCAAGGCTCCAATGGTAGTCTGTATATGGAATGTCTTTTATTTTCATGACAATATCTTCTGTCTTACGTAATATACGTCTATTTTCACTTGAGAGTTCAAATTGTTCAAGATCAATACGAAGTAAGCGAGTTTGAGTCATGATTCCTTTTCCTATGCGACCAAAATAATAGCCTTCATTATATTTTTCTGTTATGTTTTTTGCAGAAAAATCGTTGAGTGTGATTTGTTTCCAGTTAAGATATGACATAGCTTAGTAGAGTGCGATCCAAAGACCAAGTAAAACAAAGCCTGCATGAATAATCCAAAAACGCATCACTGTTTTTTCTTCTGTCCATCCACGGAGTTCAAAATGATGGTGAATTGGGGCCATTTTAAAAATACGACGACCCAAAATATATCGGCCAGCAATTTGTATAATAACTGTGCTGATTTCTATATAAAAGAGAAAGCCAATCAGTGGCAGTACGAGCATCTGATTAATGACAATGGCATTTATGGCAAGCAGTGCTCCGAGCCCTAAGGAACCCACATCTCCCATCTGAAAGCGGGCCGGTTTAATATTAAAATAGGTATAGGTAATCAGTGCACCTGCGGTTGTTGCGTTTAAATAGGTCATTTCTTCATATCCACCGATCCACGAGAGAATCATCAGTGCTGCAAAGGTCACAATAAGAGATCCTCCGGCAAGACCATCCATACCATCAGCAATGTTGACTGCGTTTGCGGTAAACATGACACAGAGAATAATAATTGGAATAATCCACCAACCAATGTTGATATAGCCATCAAATGGAATATGAATTTCACGCCAGCTCTCGCCAAGTTTATAGTAGACCCACCATGCGGTAATACCCCCAGCTAAAAATTGCATGAATAAGCGTTCATGCACATGAAGACCTTTTCCAGGGTGAGACCCAAGCCAGAGTGATGCACGTTTAACTATTGCCCAAGGAAGGGTGAGGGCAAGCCAAATACGTTGTTTTTTATCTTTGTGAACGCGAATAAGTTTGAGAACTTGCTTGATTTTTCTGACCCGGCGTTTTTTCCCGCGGACATTATTCATAAAATCATCAACTCCACCAAGGAGGGCTGCAAGTAGCATGACCCCAATTGGGACCCAAGTAAAGCTGCGTTCCCAGTTAAATAAGTAGGTGAGAACGGCAACCGTGATAATTACAACCAGCCCTCCCATGATTGGAACGCCGTCTTTACTTTTTCTTGCGCCGAGCGCAAGGGTGGGGTCAAACTCGTTTTTTCGAGTAATATTGTATTTATAGAGAAATTTAATCAGTAGTGGTGCCCATAAAAAGGCAATTCCAGCTGAAATAATGGCAAATCCAATAGCATCTCGGAGTATGTTTAATTGTTCAGGTATAATAAGCATATAGCATAGTATAGCATAAAAAGACCAGTAAATCAATGTTTTTTGCTCTTATTGAGTGTTTTAGGGTATACTAGAGAAAATATACAATTATTTAATGTGATATTTTATTAAGAAATAACTTTTCTATATGAATGAACAAAGAAGTAAAAATAATAAACAATGGTTTGCAAAAAATGGGCGTTGGTTTATTCCTCTTATTATTATAGGACCAATGGTATTAATATCTTTGGTCATGAGTTTGATAAAATCATCTGGGGCATATGAAATTGCAATGGAGGTGGTCCATGATTCTCCGATTATAGAAGGACTGCTTGGTGAATCAGTAAAAGATGGATTTTTTGTTTCTGGGAGTATTGAAGTGAATGGGAGTTCGGGCACTGCTGATTTAAGTGCTTCTTTGAAAGGACAAAAAGATAGCGCAAAGCTTTATATTCGTGCTGTAAAATCGGAGGATGAGTGGAATATTATTTCATTAAAAATGAGACCAAAGTCTAGTGGAGAAATAGTTGTTTTGATAGAGTAATGTATTGAAACAAAGACATCGAATTAATAAAAAAAGTAAGGACATAACTTACTTTTTTAATAGTTCTATTTATTATTTATTTGTTCAACCTTCCAATCTTTACACTTTTCGCCGTCTCAACTCGCCATAATGTTTCATTGTCAGGGCTCGTTGTTTTTTCTCGTTCAGTCCAATCTTGTTTTTCTAAAGGATCCTTGATATTTTTTATATCGATTGTTCCACGACGCACGCCATGGTGTATTCCATCAGTGCTCCATTGGAGTGAATGTACATAATAAATTTTTTTTGGGATATTTTTATGGTATTCTACCGATTCAATAAGGAGTACATGATTGAGGTCATGATTTTTCCCAGTATGCATCAGGAGAATAAGATCACCGGCTTGTACATTTTTGAGTGCTATTTCTTTTGTATTTTTATCGTGGTTAAGTGTTGCCACATTTGTATTTTCGGCAGGACGAAATGATGCAATAAGTCGACGGATTGGATTTTTAATTGGGTAGTGCATTGTTTTTTTAAGCGGAGGGCGTTTATGCGCTTTCATTTCTTCATTCATCACATGATAAACAAAACCAGAACACTCAATACCAATATTTAAGTTCGTCACAAATGTGATTACTTCTTTTTTTGATAATAAAGATAAATCTGTTTTTTTTCTAAGGGCCATTAATATGATTTCATCTTCAATTTCTTGCGGGTCTCCTTTTCCTATATTTACTCGAAGTCCACCACGGACCTTCATTTTTTTATTATTAAAGTAAGGGGTTGCAATTGTGTGTTGTCCTACAGAAATATTGAGGTATTTTGTAATAAGTTGTTGTGCCGGTAAAGATAATGTTGATTTTTTCATAGAAGATTTATGCTCCAATTATGGTAGCAATACGTTTGCCATGGTCATTAAATATATTATGTTCTGTCATAATTTGCTCTGAAGATTGAATACGAAGTGCATCGCTGCCAGGTTTTGTGTTTTCATAAGGAAATACCGTCAGACCTTCGCTTTCAAGTTGTTGACTAAGTCGTTCAAGATGTCTCATTGGGCTATTTTGTTTATTTCTTAAAATGATTTGTGCTCCATTTTTAATAGGGATTAAATCTGTTTGTGTAACTGAAATTTCAAGAAGAGCAAGAAGATGGGCTTCTCCAATAGTAACACCATCTTTGTGTTGTTTAGTTTGTAGATATGATTCAAATGTTGTTGATGCCGCTTGTCGTGCATTTATTTCAATAAGGAATAATTTGCCTGTGTTTTGTTCTATCATAACATCAATACCAAATAATCCACGCCAACCAGAGTTACGAAGTTGTCCACCAATTGCATGAACCATTGTTGAATATTCTTTGCGTTGCTGTTCATCAAGGAGTGTGTGTGCAACGCCCCAATCATTTCCAATCGTTGCGAATGCTTGATCAGTAAATGGGAAAAGACCTGTAATTTGATAATTAATATTACCAACAATAATGTCATCTTTTGATACAACATTATTGCTGGTAATCATTGCACCATCAATAACAGTACTAATGCGTACCGGCCGATGAGGAAATTTTTGTTGGAGTTCTTGTAAGGTTTCTTTGCTATGAATCAATAGTGTTCCGCTTCCTGTATGTGAGCGATTAAATTGTAAAATAAATGGTGTGTCTGCCCATACAATATTTGAAAGCGTTTCAATGCGATGCGGAGGCAAATAACTTGCAAGATTATCTAACCATTCTACTTGTGTAATTTTTTCTTCAATACTATTGCTGAGTGTTGCCGTTGGGTTTAACAGAATCCACCCTTCTTTTGTACAAATAGATTCAATTTTTTTTGTATTTTTAAATACAAGAATATGTGGTAACGTTTGGGTGTTAATTTTTGTGATGACTTGTGGATGCTCCAGTAATTGCCACGTATCGAGTGCTGTTTCTGATTCAATTAAAATAATATTTGGGTATTTTTTTGCAAGTATTTTGGCAAAAGGAGTATTATTTGTAATAATAGAAACAAAAGGCATTGCTTTTGCCCAGAGTGCTCGCTCAAGATCACGGCTTACATAGAATATGTGTTTGTCTGAAATATCTGTTAATTTTTTATTCATAGATATTTAAATTGTACTTAATATAGAGCAAAAAGTCCAGTCTATTATACTATGGATTAAGAACGAAAACAATTTTTTGGACTGAAGTTGTCTTTATTTTTAGTGGAATATATGACTATATTGATTGATAATTTGCTTATATGTTTTGTTGTGGATAAGCAAATATACATTAAGACAAAGGTGGATATTTGTGATATTTAATGGTATGATATAAATATACAATTTCTATTTTTTTATTACATAGATGTATGACTATAAAAAGTAAATTTATTATTAGTTTTTTGCTGATTTTATTTACACTTGGGTTTAGTGGTATATCAATTTTAGAGGAATAGAAAGTATCACTGAAAATTTGAATAGTATTAATGAAGAAACTGTACCAGTGATGATGGCTTTGCACGAGTTAACATTTTTTCTTTATATGTGGTTTCTGCAACAATAGAATTACTTATTATTGAAGATCATATCGAGGCTATTGAATATGAGCAAGAAGAAGTAGAAGAAGCATAAAGAGGAATTTAATGAGGGGTTATTAACATATGAACATTTAGGGAATACGTATTTCCTAGGAGAAAATGATCATAAAAATAATATTAAAAAGGAGTGGGAGATTCTTGTTGATATTGCTGATAATATGTTTATTGCAAAAACAAATTGCAAAATTTAGTAAAGCAATAGAAGTAATTTCTGCTGGAAAATTTAATATAAAAACAGATATTACTTCATAAAGATGAGTTTGGAGTGTTAGCAAAAGCATTTGATAACATGATAGAAAAATTAAAAGAGTCACTCAAAAGTCTTGAAGAGCGTGGTGTATTGATTAAAGAACGATTAGATGAAATTGAATCAAAAAATAAAAAATTAGAAAGTTTTAATAAAATAATGGTTGAATTAAAAGAGGAACTAAAAGCTTTAAAAAAGAAAAAATAGTGTTGTGTATGATGTATAAAGAACTTAAACAATTTGGTGCGGTAAAAGTAAATGTATCTTTGGCAAAATATCTAACGATGAAGGTAGGAGGCATTGCACAATGTATTGTGATTGTTGAGGAATTGGATAAGTTAATAGATTTATTAACTTATCTTGAGGGTACTGATATACAACCCCTTTTAATAGGTGGAGGAAGTAATATGATTCTTTCAGATGATGAATTTGAAGGAGTGGCTATTATAGTAAAAGTAGCAAACTGTGAGATTGAAGGGGACCGTGTTATTGCAGACGCTGGGTGCTCGACAGTAGAAGTTGCTCGCAAAAGTTTTGCAGCAGGTCTCACTGGTTTTGAGTGGGGGGTTGGCGTTCCTGGGACAATTGGAGGAGCTGTTCGTGGAAATGCTGGAGCTATGGGGGGAGATATGAGCCAATCGATTGAAAAAGTTTTGGTGTATCAAGATGGAGAAACAAAAGAATTATCAGGAAAAGATTGTGCATTTGCATATCGAGATAGCCTTTTTAAACATGACTCAAGTATTATTTTGCGCGTCTGGTTACAGTTGCAAAAAACTGAGGCAAAAGATGGTATGAAAAAAGCGCTTGAGCATATTCAATATAGAAATAAAACACAACCACAGGGGTATGCATCAAGTGGCTGTATTTTTAAAAATATATCTATTGAAGGTGAAAAAGAGGGTGTTCCAAAAGAGTTTATAGAAAAAGGAATTATTCCTGCCGGATGGTTGATTGAGCAAGTGGGTTTAAAAGGAAAGCAAATTGGGAATGCGCAAATAAGTGAAAAACATGGAAATTTTATTGTAAATGTTGGCGGTGCTTGTGCACAAGATATTTTTGATTTAATTGATGAAGCCAAAGAAAAAGTGTTTGAACAGTTTGGGTTTAAGTTAGAAGAAGAAATTCGTATTGTTCGTTGAGTTATATAGAGGAGGTATGTTATACTAAATATGTAGAAGATCTTTATTTTTAATATGTGATCCTATGACGATTAATATCAAGGCGTCAAACATCGACATGACTGATGCGCTTAAACAATATGCATTTGATAAAGCTGATTCATTAAAAAAATATTTTAAAAATATTCAAAAAATTGATGTAGATTTTGGCATGGATAGTCACCATCATCAAAAAGGAAAAATATTTCAAGCACAGATGAATGTGTTTGTCCCTGGAAAAATATTATCTGTTTCAAAAAAAGCAGAAGATCTCTATAAAGCAATTGATAAAGTAAAAGATCATTTGAAAGTAGAGTTAGATGAATTAAAAGGAAAAATGCATCAAAAAGATCGTAAGCATATTCGTGAATCAAAAGGATATCAAGAGTAACATTGAAAAAGAAAAAGACTCATAGTATATGCCATGAGTCTTTTTTATTTGAAAAGTTGTAAGCCCTCCGGGGAGGGCTTGGTGGAACAGCAGAGGTTGTTCTCCTACTCGCGTGGCGTTCCGTGAGGATGCCTGCCGTGGTTTCCACGTGAGGGATTACGGTGATGATGAGGTGGGGAAGATGGAGGTTTGCCGTCCTTTGCGTGTGGCATATGTCTCCTTTATATACTATGCCGTTGACCTGACTATATGGTAGTTGTATTTAGCTTACTTGTCAACAAAAATGAGGGCGTGGTACTTGACAAATTAGTCATATTAATCTAGTATGTTTTAACCCATAACAAAAGTAGACCATATCGAACCTATGAGGAATATAGGTGGTCTACACCTCTCGTGATAGAGAGGGATTTCGAAGAGAGTCATAGGAGGACTCAAAACGTGACAGGAAACATGGAAAAAATATGGAGAGCTTTTTTAACAGTTCTCACAGATATGGGTGGTTATGCCACTCGGCAGGAAATGGAAAGTTTCTTTAACTTGAGGAAGAAAGGAGAGTTAGATAGACACTTGGGGCAGTGCAGGAAAGCGTATTATAATCTGTATGCGAAAATCTTTCCTGTATATCGTTGTACCTTCTTTGATGAGGGACAGCGGCATCGAGATGGGTATCGCTTGGGCAATGAGGTTGACACCTTCATTAATTCAGGTGTTTTACCAGGCCCTTCCCAGAGGTTTATGGAGATGCTTCGGCTGCGTCAGGCTGTCGGAATTTATTCTGTTCTCGATACTTTCAGTTTGAAGAGAACAATGGCCGTGGGAGGAATTATTGATCCAATCGTTCGTTTAGCACGAGAGGTAGGAGTGATCCCATTCCAGAAAGATCGGATAGTTCTTCCTAGTGGGGAATTGTGTACGGTCTATCTTTGGCCGGGAAGTGAGCTTCCTGATCCAAAGTGGATTAGTGGCCCACAAGTTGGGCGGTTGGCTAAGCCTATGCCATCTAAATCTCAACAAGAAAAACGGCCTATTACCCCCCCTGTGCGTCGTCCTCAAACAAGTACTTTGATCAATGAAATTTTGAGGATGCTGAAGAATTATGGAACACTTACTATGACAGATGCTCAGCAAATTACAGGATTTACTATAGAAGAAATAAAAGGACTTCTGCAAATGGTACAAAGTCCTGAGGATGGCTATTTCCGTTGGGCTGGCCCAGTGGAAAAACAATATTTGCGTTGGATTGGTCCTCGCTGAAGTCTCTATAAAACGAGTAATTCGTAAATAGGGCAGAGTGTGAGGAGATCATGTAGGGCGGTGCTTCTTTAGCAGGAAGTAACCGCTTTTTTTATACACCTATATCGGTAGACAGATAGAGGGAAAAATGCTACACTACCTCCGTTAATTCTCTAGTGTTAAAGACTATGAATGTACTTAAAAAAACATACGAAAAAGTGTTTGGAAACTTTAATATCCAAACTATGAAAGAAATACAGCCCATTGTAGAGAAAATTAATAGTTTTGAGTCGGCATATGCGGCATTATCAGATAAAGAACTGCAAGGAAAGACTGCAGAATTTAAGGCTGCCTTAAAAGAAGGTAAAACACTTGATGATATTTTGCCAGAAGCATTTGCAACAGTAAGAGAAGTAGGAAAGCGTACCTTGGGTATGCGTCATTATGATGTACAAATGGTGGGTGGAATAGCGCTTCATCGTGGCATGATTGCAGAGATGAGAACTGGTGAAGGAAAAACGCTTGTAGCAACTCTTCCGACATATTTAAATGCACTTGAAGGGAAAGGGGTTCATGTGATTACGGTAAATGATTATTTGGCAAAACGTGATGCTGTATGGATGGGGCAAGTATATGATTTTTTAGGAATTTCACTTGGTATTGTGCAAGGGCAACGAGTGAGTTTTATCTATGATGCACAAGGTGATGATGTGACTGATGCTGAACAATTAAAAGAACATAGTGCTATTGATAGTCTTCGAGATAAAGATGGTAGTTTTAAAGTAGAGTCATCTTATTTGCGTGGGTGTACGCGCCAAGAAGCATATTTGTGTGACATTACCTACGGGACAAATAATGAATTTGGTTTTGATTATTTGCGTGATAACATGGTGCAAGATCAAAAAGACATGGTAATGCGTGCTGGGAGTGAAATGCATTATGCGGTAATTGATGAAATTGATTCTATTTTAATTGATGAAGCAAGAACGCCGCTTATTATTTCAGCGCAAGCAGGAGAAGCCACTGATCAATATTATACCTTTGCAAAATTGGTTCGTAATTTAAATGAAGAAACAGATTATAATGTTGATGAAAAATTACGAAGTGCGACGCTTACTGAAGAGGGAATTACTGTGTTAGAAAAAGCGCTTGGCATTGAAAATATTTATGCAGAAGGTGGTATTCGGGTTATTCATCATATTGAACAAGCGCTTCGGTCAGAAGTATTGTTTACGCGAGATAAAGATTATGTGCTTGATGGTGAAGAAGTGGTTATTATTGATGAATTTACTGGAAGAAAAATGCCAGGTCGTCGCTATTCAGAGGGTTTGCATCAAGCAATTGAAGCAAAAGAAGGGGTAGCCATTAAGCAAGAGAGTCGTACATTGGCAACAATTACGTTTCAAAATTTGTTTCGCATGTATACAAAATTGTCTGGAATGACCGGAACGGCTGTAACAGAAGAAGAAGAATTTCGCAGTATTTATGGTTTAGATGTGTTAGTGATTCCGACAAACAAACCAGATGCAAGAAAAGATTATCCCGATCGTATTTATAAAACAGAAAAAGGAAAATATAAAGCAATTGTTGAAAAGATTAAGGAATGTCGAGAAAAAAATCAGCCAATTTTGGTTGGTACAATTTCTGTTGAAAAAAATGAAGAATTAGGATTATTTTTACAAGCACAAGGTATTCCACATGAAATATTGAATGCAAAAAATCATGAACGTGAAGGAGAAATTGTTGCAAAGGCTGGTATGCCAGGAGCGGTAACCCTTGCTACAAATATGGCTGGGCGTGGGGTGGATATTAAATTAGGTGGTCCAGATGCCTCAGAAGAAGATCGTCATCGTGTACTTGCGTCAGGCGGACTATTTGTTTTAGGAACAGAAAGACATGAATCTCGTCGTATTGATAATCAGTTACGTGGGCGTTCTGCTCGGCAAGGTGATCCTGGTGAAACGCAATTCTTTGTATCAACGCATGATGATTTGATGCGTATTTTTGCGGGAGATAGATTGCGTTCAGTCATGGATCGATTGAAAGTGCCAGAGGATATGCCAATTGAACAAGGTATGATTAGTAAAATGCTTGAAAATGCACAAAAAAAAGTAGAATCTCATCATTATGATATTCGAAAGCATTTATTAGAATATGATGATATTTTAAATAAGCAACGACAAGTTATTTATACTAAACGTCGTGAAATTTTAGATATTGCTCATGCACAAGAAGCGGGAGATGAAATAAAAAAGAGCTTGCGTGATGTGCTATTTGAATTTATTGAGCAAGAAATTGAGTTTATTATTTCATTTCACACGAATGGGCAAATACTTGAAGGGGAAGAAGGGCATAGTGATGATTGGAATACGAAAGAGATCTTTGAGACCATGAATACTATTTTTCCTTGTGATCAAGCAGATAAAAAAGCATTAAAAGATTTAGTAGCAAAACGAGGGCAAGCAAAGGTAGAAGAAGTGGTTGTCCGTGATGAAATTGTGCAATATTTTTTAACAAAAGCACAAGTTGCTTATGACGCACTTGAAGTACAAGTGGCTGAAAAAGTACAGGATGGAACACAAGCAAAGCACATGATGGCTGTTATTGAAAAACAAGTGATTTTGCGTGCAATTGATTCTTTATGGGTTGATCATCTCGTGCAAATGACTTATTTGCGTACAGGGATTGGTTTGCAAGGTTATGGACAACGTGATCCATTAATTGAGTATAAAAAAGAATCATTTGGCTTATTTACTCATTTGCAATCATCTATTCAAAAAGAGATTGTCTATGCGTTTTTTAAGGTGGGCGTTGGTTTACAATTAGCACCAACCGTTATGGCAGATGACAAATTAGTTTTTACTGGGGCAAAAAAGACCTCAGACAGTGCTGCACTTGCTCGTGGAGGAGCAGGAGTTTCGACAAAACAAAAAATGAGTAAAAAAGACCGTCGTCGCTTAAATCGGCAACAAAAAGGATAAAATAGAGATTTTTTCTTGACGAAATAGTAGGAATATAGTACTATTGGGAACATTGTAATAACATCTTATTTATGGCAAAAGAAACGTCACATATGAGGAAGAAAATTCGTACACGGCTTATATTTGTTGGTTTGGTGGCAGTACTTGGGCTTGCTTTTATTTTTCCAACACAGTTAAATAAAGCAATTGACGGGGTAAATAATACTGTTGCATTGGGTATCCCACGATTACCAGAACAAGGATTTTTGCTCGGTCTTGATTTACAAGGTGGAGCACATTTGATGTATCAAGCAGATGTATCAAATATTCCTACAGATAATCAAGGTGAAGCAGTTGATGGCGTTCGTGATGTCATTGAACGCAGGATTAATGCACTTGGTGTGAGTGAATCAAATATTCAAGTAGCAAAAGTAGGAAATGATTATCGCTTAAATATTGAAATGCCAGGAATTGATGATGTGAGTACTGCAATCAATTTGATTGGAGAAACACCAATTTTAGCATTTAAAGAAGAAAATCTTGATCCGCCACGAACATTAACGGCGGAAGAAGCAGAACAAATTGAAACATATAATAATGAGATGAGCGAACGTGCTCTTGCTGCAAAAACGGCATTAGAAGCTGGAACAGATATGGCAAGTGTCGCATCAGAATATTCACAAGATCCATCAAGTAAAGATAATGGTGGTAGTTTTGGGTTTATTAATAAAAATACACAATATGGCCCTGAGGTATATAATTGGGCATCAACACATACTGATGGAGATATTTCAGATGTGATTGAAACATCATATGGCTACTTTACGCTTGTGCGCGGTGTAGAGCAAGAAGGTGAGCCTGAAGTAAGCGCAAGTCATATTCTTATTTGTTATCTTGGGGCAACACAATGTAATGAACCAAAATATACAAAAGAAGAGGCACTAGCAAAAGCACAAGAAATTTTTGACATGGCAAATGCAGATAATTTTGCAGATCTCGCTGCTGAACATTCTACAGATCTTGCAAATAAAGATAATGGTGGTGATTTAGGTGCTTTTACCCGAAGTATGATGGTCCCTGCATTTTCAGATGCTGCATTTAATGCAAATGTTGGAGAAATTATTGCACCAGTTGAAACAGATTTTGGGTATCATGTTATTTATAAAACAGATGAAGGAATCTTGCCTGAATACGATGTTTCAGGTGTGTTTATTGCAAAATTACAAGAACGAGATATTTTAGGACCACAAGATGAGTGGAAAAATACAGGACTTTCAGGAAAACAACTTGATCGTGCTGAAGTTGTCACTGATTCTCAAACAGGGTCAGTACAAGTATCTCTTCAATTTGACCAAGAAGGAAAAGAATTGTTTTCGGAGTTAACAGAAAAAAATATTGGGAAACCGATTGCAATTTTCTTAGATGGTAATCCAATTAGTGTGCCAACAGTTCAATCAGTCATTACTGGTGGACAAGCGGTTATCACTGGGGATTTTACCATAACAGAGGCACGTGAGTTATCTCAACGCTTAAATACTGGTGCGCTTCCTGTACCTATTGAGTTGATTTCTCAACAATCTATTGGTGCAACACTTGGTGCCGAGTCACTTGCAAAAGGTTTGACCGCTGGTATTATTGGTATTATCTTGGTCATGATTTTCATGGTGGGATATTATCGACTACCTGGTGTATTATCTGTGCTTTCATTATCAATATATATTATATTTACTCTTGCAATCTTTAAGTTGATTCATGTAACGTTAACGCTTGCAGGTATTGCTGGGTTTATCTTGTCAATTGGTATGGCGGTGGACGCTAATGTGCTTATCTTTGAGCGATTAAAAGAAGAATTACAAGATGGAAAGAGCTTGAAAGCCGCGGTAGAAGAAGGGTTTATTCGTGCATGGACATCTATTCGTGATGGAAATGCATCAACACTCATTACTTGTTTACTCTTAATCTGGTTTGGATCAAGTTTTGTACAAGGATTTGCGGCAACATTGGCAATTGGTATTTTGCTTAGTATGTTTACTGCAATTACCATTACTCGTTTCATGCTTCGCTATGTGGTCCCGTGGTTCCCATCACATGGAAACAAGTTATTCCTAGGATATTCTTCAAAAAAAGAACAATAAATATATGATTAATATTATCGAAAAACGACGGATTCCATTTATTATTTCAAGTATTGTTTTTGCAGCCAGTTTGCTTGCATTACTTGTCTATGGATTAAAACCAGGTATTGATTTTACTGGTGGATCACTTATGGAAGTTCAGTTTACTGCTGAGCGACCTGCTGTAGTTGAAGTAGAAGAAGTATTAGCACCATTTGAACTTGGAAATATTGTTGTTCAACCGGCAAATGATGATAGCATGATTATTAAAATGCGCTTTATTTCAGAAGACGAACATCAAGAAATTTTAGCAGCGATGCGTGCCGCTTTTGCTGAAGAATCTGTAGAAGACGTTGCTATGTTAGTAACAGAAAGTGATACAGAAGTCGTTGTGAGTACTGAAGGTGGAGAGACCGGTGTCGTTGCTGTTACAGCTGAGCCTGTTGCAAGTGAAGAAGAAGTACCTGTAGCGCGTGTGCTTGAAAAAAGAGTTGAAACAATTGGTGGTGTCATTAGTTCAGAGCTACAAAGACGCTCATGGCAAGCAGGGATTGCCGTTGTATTAGCAATTATTGTTTTTGTGGCGTATGCCTTCCGTCGAGTAACAAAACCCGTATCATCTTGGAAATATGGTATTACAGCGATCGTTGCATTGATTCATGATGTTGTCATTACCATGGGTATCTTTGCTTTATTAGGAAAGTTTTATGGTATTGAAATTGATGTCCCATTTGTTGTTGCAATGCTCACTATTTTAGGGTATTCAGTCAATGATACTATTGTTGTATTTGATCGTGTAAGAGAAAAATTGATTAAACGTGGAAGAAGTAAATTTGCTGAAACAGTAAATATGGGAGTAAATGAAACACTTGTTCGTTCTATTAATACATCTATTACAACATTAGTGGTATTATTTGGTTTGTTTATATTTGGTGGTGATTCTATTCATTATTTTTCTCTTGCATTAATTATTGGTATCATGCTTGGGACATATTCTTCAATATTCCTTGCTAGTCCATTACTTGTTGTTTGGGAACGTATGGCAGATAGAAAATAATAGATATTATTCGATAAAAAAGAAACGTTATAGAGCGTTTCTTTTTTTTGTGTTATACTAGAGGCAGTAATTAGGCGTATTGTTTTTGATAGATATTATTCAATATGTTTAGTAGATAATTTAATGATGTTTTATGTCAGATAAATTTATTCGTCACTTGATCGCGTTTATTGGTTTTGTTGTTGCGGTGTTGATTTATGTCTCTGCGTATACTGCAGGGAAAAATGGGTGGTGGTGGACCAGTGTTGGTTTGATTGCCGTTTATTTTATTGTATATGGATTAGTTGAGGCATAATATGTCAATTACCTTAGGAACACTGACATTTGATCTGAATACTGTTATTGAATTTTTTAATACGGCAAGTACAGCAAGTATTATTTGGGCTTTATTTAGTATTGGTGGATATTTAATTTTGATGTATTTGTTACTCTATGTAGGAATTGGTTATTATCAAGGGTATCGAGAAGATAAAGCTACGGCTAATTGGAAATATGTGTTGCTTGCTGTGGATGTTCCGCCAATGAATGCACAAACACCAAAGGCTGTTGAGCTTATGTTTGCTCAGCTCGCTGGGGCCTTTGATTCTCCTGATATTGCGGGAAAATATCGTGGTGGGTATAAACAGCGTTGGTTTAGTTTTGAAATTATTAGTGTTGAGGGATATATTCAATTTTTAATTTGGACAGAGGAAGCTTTTCGTGATTTAGTTGAAGCAGCTATGTATGCACAGTATCCTGACGCAGAGGTTATTGAGGTTGAAGATTATGTTACAAATACTCCTGATACTTTTCCGCATGAATCATATGATATGTGGGCCGCTGATTTTGGTTTAGCAGAAGATAATGCTTATCCAATTAGAAATTATCATGATTTTGAGCATAATATTTCTAAAGACACTATTCTTAAAGATCCAATGAGTGCCTTTTTAGAAAGTTTTAGTCGTATTGGTCCAGGAGAGCAAATGTGGTTTCAAATTTTGATTGAACCTATTTCAAATTCTTGGAAAGAAGATGCTATTAAAAAGATTAAAGAAGTTATCGGAGAAAAGGTGTCTGCAAAAGGACCAAATATTTTTGCTACGTATTTAGTCGATAAACCAATTGCTTTGGTTGCTGAATTAGCAAATCATATCATGGGTGCAGAAAATAGTGAATCCTCTAGTGGTGATGAAAAAAGTGGAGATAAAAATGAAATGAAGTATATGACTCCCGGGCAAATGAAAGTTGTGGAGTTAATGGAAGAAAAAATTAGCAAAATTGGCTTTAAAACAAAAATGCGTGGATTATATTTAGCAAGAAAAGAAGTCTTTAAGCCTGAGCGTGGAGTGAATGCATTGGTTGGAGCCATTAATCAATTTAATTCTCCAACAGCAAATTCAATTGTACCAAAATTTGGAGTAAGTGCCTCATACTTTTTTAGTGGTTCTCGCTCTCAAGAAAAAAAGAATTTATTAATGAAGGCGTATAAAAAAAGAAAAATAAAACCAGGAGCAAATTCTTGTGTATTAAATATTCAAGAATTGGCAACTATTTGGCATTTTCCAATGGTTCATGTTAAAACACCACTTATTCAAAAAGTGGAAGCAAAGCAATCTACACCGCCGGTTGGTTTACCTATGGAACATATTGCACCTGCATTTGATGCGATTGTTGCAGCACCAGTTATAAAATCAGATACACCAAAAGAAAAGACAACACAAACAGATGCATATGGGTATGATTCTGGTATGAAGTTTGGGTAGTGACATGTAAGAATTATAAAGCCGTAGTTGAAATACTATGGCTTGTATTTTTTTCAAAATAAGGTAGTATATAGGTATTATGTGGTTTCAAAATATATTAGATAATAATCAAAAAATACTAGCACTGGCACCGATGGCAGATATGACTGATTCTCCATTTTGTCAAACAGTCAAGCATATTGGTGGCTGTGATATTGTTTTTCGCGAAATGGTCTCAAGTGAGGCATTAGTGCGAGATAATGACAAGACATTGTATATGACAGATTTTGATACGGCTGAACGACCAATTATTCAGCAGATTTTTGGTGCAGATCCGTTGACTATGGCACAAGCAGCTGTGATTGTAATGGAGCGGTCACATCCTGATGGGATTGATATTAATATGGGTTGTCCTGTGCATAAAATTACGAGCAATTTTAATGGGTGTTCGCTCATGCGTGATGCGGATAAGGCTGGGGAAATTGTAAAAGAAATGAAGCAAGCCATTGGAGATACGCCATTGTCAGTAAAGATTCGTTTGGGTTGGAATGACCCTGATACTTTTAAAACATTCATTCCGGTACTTGAGGAGGCTGGAGCTCAGTTAATTACCGTGCATGGCCGTACACGAGCGCAAGGGTATAGCGGAGTAGCAGATTGGAATCGTATTGCTGAAGCCAAGCATATAGCAACAGTACCTCTTTTGGCTAACGGAGATGTGTTTACGCCAGAGTTAGTATCAAAGGCACTTGAAGTGACTGGAGCCGATGGGGTGATGATTGGGCGTGGTTCTCTTGGAAATCCGTGGTTTTTTTCTTTGGCGAAAGCAGGAGAGGGGAATGAAAGTGTTTCAATAGAAAAGCGAGTACAAATGATACTCTATCATCTTGATTTGCATTTGGCGCATTATGGAGAAAAGGGAATTGTTACGTTTAGAAAACATTTAGGGTGGTATATGAAATCTCAATCATTAGGGCAAAACATTCCAGGGATAAAGCAATTTCGGGGTCAATTGGTTCAAGCATCTTCGCGGCAAGAAGTTGTGGATATATTAAATACTCTTCATTAAACATGTATTTTTTAGCTCTAAATATAGACTTCATCATAGATAATTATTATGAAGTGAATCGTTAATATATTTCTTGATTTTCCCCGTATTTTCAGGTAACATAGGACTATGTCAGATATTCAAACGATTAAAGAAAAAATTGATATTGTTGATTTGATTGGTGAATATATTCAGGTTAAACCATCAGGAACGTATCATAAAGCATGTTGTCCATTTCATAATGAAAAGACACCTTCTTTTATGATACACAGAGATCGTCAGCGTTTTCATTGTTTTGGGTGTAATCAAGATGGAGATATTTTTACCTTCATTGAGCATATGGAAGGAATGGAGTTTATTGAGGCATTAAAGTATTTGGCTGATAGAGCAGGTGTGCAGTTAACACAAAAAGGTTCAGATACAAATAAACATCAAAAAAATAGAATAAAAGATATCAATGCCGCCGCTGCACATTTTTTTCATCAATTCTTCATGCAAATGCCTGCGTCTAAAGAGGCTATGGCATATATTCTTGGGCGTGGACTGACAACAGATACGATTGAAGCATGGCAAATTGGTTTTGTTCCAGATCAATGGGATTTACTGACAAAATATTTACTGAAAAAAGGGCATGCTATTGATGATTTGGTTGTAGCTGGTTTAACCATTAAACGAGATAATGCAGATGCGGAGAGTGGGCGAGGGTATTATGATCGATTTCGTGGACGGATTATGTTTCCTATTTGGGATATTCATGGCTACATTGTTGGTTTTACTGGGCGCGTGTTGGTTGAGACAGAAAAATCTGGTGGTAAATATGTAAATACGCCACAAACACCGGTATATGATAAATCTCGGGTTGTTTTTGGCTTAAATAAAGCAAAGCAAACCATAAAAAAAGAAGATAGTGTTGTGATCGTTGAAGGGCAGATGGATGTCATTACTTGCCATCAAGCAGGAATGCTTAATGTTGTTGCAAGTAGCGGTACGGCACTGACTGAACAGCAGATTGCATTGTTGAAGCGTTTTAGTAGTAATATACGCATGGCGTTTGATGCCGATGCCGCAGGGCAAGCTGCAGCAAAGCGTGGAATTGATTTGGCACTTGAAGCGGGTATGAGTGTGCGTGTTATTCGAATTCCTGAGGGGCAAGGAAAAGACCCTGATGAGTGTATTTTACAAAATAAAGATCATTGGTTTACTGCAGTAGAGCAGGCGACAGATGTAATGAATTGGTATATTGAAAAAGCATTTGCAGGAAAAGATTTAACTGATCCGAAGCAAAAACAAGCGATTGCTGAAGAAGTATTACCCGAAGTGAGTAGAATTCCATTTGCAATAGAAAAAGATCATTGGTTAAATATGGTTGCTGGAAAATTAGGGGTAGATATTGCGGTGTTACGAGAAGATGTAGCTCGTATTGTTAAGAGTGAAACAAAAAAAGATAGAGTAGTGGGTCAGTTATCACAAAGTGGTAGTAGTCATCAAAAAGAAATAGAAGAAACGGAAGTACCACGTTCTCAAGTTTTTTTTGTATTAGAACAGTTTTTTTCTCTTATATTAGCAAAAAATATTGAAAATGCAGTTGAATTGCTTACTGTATTAGATCCTGTGATTGCAAATCATCCTCTTTACAAATTTATAAAAATAGGATATACTGCAGGACATAATAGAGATGTAATTCGTGCATCTTTAGTGCAAAAAGATCAAGAAGTTTTTGATCGATTATTAATGCAAGCAGAACTTTCTTTTTCAAATATGTCAGATAGGGAAGCAGAAAAAGAAGCTGCTGCGTATGTTGATCAAATTATACGGATTTGGAAAAGGGAAAAACGAACAGCATTGCTTGCACAGATAGAGATTGCTAAAAAAACAGGAAATGAAGAAGAAGAGCAATCAATTTTAGTACAAGTACAACAATTACAATAATATTTAGGTAATCTTTTTTACCATGCCGCCAAAAAAAGCGACAACTAAAACAAGCACGCCAAAAAAGCGTGTTTCTAGCAAAACAGCAACTAAAAAAGTTGTTGTAAAAAAACGCAGTATAAGCGCTTTATCTACAAAGAAAGCGACTAAAATTACAAAAACTGCAAAACCATCTACAAATAGCCAAAAAACAACAGCTGTTAAAGAAAATAAAAAAGAATTTACTTTGACAGAAGAGCCATTTATTCTTCCACAAGATGAAACAATTAGACGTCTTTTGCACAAAGGACGTGCACGTGGTTTTTTAACAGAAATAGAAGTTTTTTCTGTGTTTCCTCGTGTTGAGCAGTATATTCATTATTATGAAGGTTTTTTAGATTTACTTGATGCAAATAGTGTTGCTGTTATTGAACAAAAAGCAAAAGGATTGCTTGGAAATCAAGTTGACAGAAAAGAATTATTAGTAAAAATACAAGGAGAACAACCTGACATGGAAGTTGGATCATTTGATTTGTCAAAAATTTCTCAGGATTCAATTCAAATGTATTTGCGAGAAATTGGAAAGATTCCATTATTAACAGCAGAACAAGAAGTATCTTTGGCAAAAGCAAAAGAAAGAGGAGATAAATTATCTGAACAAAAGATGATTGAGTCTAATTTGCGTTTGGTTGTGTCTATTGCAAAGAAATTTGTTGGGAAACAATTGACTTTGCTTGATTTAATTCAAGAAGGAAATATTGGATTGTTTCGTGCGGTAAAGAAGTTTGATTATAGAAAAGGGTATAAATTTTCTACTTATGCAACGTGGTGGATTCGCCAAGCAATTACGCGTGCACTTGCTGATCAATCTAGGACCATTCGTATTCCTGTACACATGGTTGAAACAATCAATCGGTTTAAGCAAGTACAGCGTCGATTGTTGCAAGATCTTGGGCGTGATCCAACCCCTGAAGAATTAGCTGCAGAAATGGGTGAAGAATTACCAAAAGTAAAACAAATTATTAAAATTTCTCAAGATACCATTTCTCTTGAAACATCTGTTGGTGGTGATGATGACGATGATTCTCCATTATCTGATTTTATTGAGGATGTTAAAAATGATAGCCCATCACATGTGGCAGGTGTAGAGTTATTGCGAGAGTATATCAATGAGGCTATTTCAAATTTATCTGCGCGTGAGCAAAAGATTTTAGAAATGCGTTTTGGATTGCGTGATGGTGTAACACATACACTTGAAGAAGTTGGGCGTGAATTTGATGTGACACGTGAACGTATTCGTCAAATTGAGGCTAAAGCATTAGAAAAAATTAAAAACTTTGAAGTGATTAGTAAATTACGAGACTACTAATAGCAGCTATAGAACAGAAAAACTATTAATATACTTGATAGTTTTTTTGTTCTTTACATAAAATATGGTATACTATATAAACTAAATAGTTAATAATGATGCTATGGCATTATTTCAAAAAACTGAAGGGAGCGTTGGTGTTGATATTGGAGCCCACGGAATAAAGTTGGTTGAATTACATAAAGCAAAAGGGCGTCCCCAATTATGGACTTATGCAGTGGTGAAGCAGTCAATGCCGATTCATCATATGTTTTTGGCACCAGAAAAACATATACCAGGAAATAATCAATTGTCTACAGAAATGATGACAGAAGTTGATAATTATGCGGCATTACTTGCACGTGCAGTAAAAGAAGCAAATATTACAACCTCTCGTGTGACGGCAAGTTTGCCTGTGTCGCAAGTATTTCATACATTAATTACGTTACCTATTGTTCCTGAAAAAGAATTATCCCATCATGTTGCGGCAAAAGTAGAAAAGATGTTACCAATGCCAATAGAAGACATGCAAATCGTACATCAGCTTGTTGAGTCAGAAGAAAAAAAGGAACAATATTTACGTGTGCTTGTTACTGCTGCACCAAAAAAATTAATTACATTTTATACGAATATTTTTGGGAAGGCAGGCTTGCATTTAGAAGAACTTGAAACAGAGGCTTTTGCACTTGAAAGATCACTTGTTGGTACTGATAAAGCAACTGTGATGGTAATTGATATTGGAGTAGATAGAACAAACTTTTTTATCATTGATGGTGGTGTACCAATTACTCATCGCAGTATTCATATTGGTGGAAAAGAGTTTGACACGGTATTGTCTCAAGTATTTCAGGTAGATTCTTCATATGTTGAGCAAATTAAAAAAGACATGTCTCATTATGATCAAATGCTTGCACCTGAATTATTTCAGGCAGTTATGGCACCAATGCTTAAAGAAATTGAATACAGTATTGATTTATTTATGCATCAATTAGGCAATGAGCAAAAGCGAGTAGAAAAAATTATTTTAACTGGTGGGGGTTGTTTGGCAAATCCAATTATTTCTCTTATTAAACAAGCATTTCCAGTTAATGTGTTTGTCGGAGACCCTTGGGCACGAGTAGTGTATCAGCAGGGGCTTAAACGAGTTCTTGATGATATTGGGCCACGTATGTCAGTGAGTATTGGGCTTGCTATGCGGCATATTATGTAATACCTCTTTGTCCTTTTCTTTAAATAGTGTATACTTAAAAGAGAAAGATTGGATATGGCTATTATTTTTTATTTAAAAGTAGTATGACAAAAAAACAATTTGTTGTTCTCTTAGTTGAAGATGACACATTTCTTGCTAATATTTATAAAACAAAGTTTGAATTAGAAGGATTTAAAGTTATCGGAGCTGAAAATGGAGAATTAGGTTTAAAAGAAGCAAAAAAGAAACATCCCGATATTATTTTACTTGATATTTTGTTACCAAAGATGGATGGGTTCACTGTACTTGAGCATTTAAAATCAGAAGAAGATCTTAAAGATATTCCAGTGATTATGTTGACCAATTTGGGGCAAAAAGATGATGTAGAAAAAGGGTTGGCATTGGGGGCGGTTGATTATCTCATTAAAGCGCATTTTAAACCATCAGAAACTGTTGATAAAGTAAAAAAAGCATTAAAGATTTCATAAATTATATATACTATGTCTATACATAAACGAGGATTTACTTTAATTGAGCTATTAGTGGTTCTTGCTCTGATTGCTTTTCTTTCGACCGTATCTGTCCTTGCATTAGGTTCAGCACGAGAAAGTTCACGTGATTCAAAGCGATTATCTGATTTAAAACAATTACAAGGGTCTTTAGAATGGTATTATACCAATGTAGGTTCTTACCCAGTAGCACCAACAGGTGTTGCATTGGGAATTGATGCAAATGGAACAAGCTGTCTTGATAAAGATGGTGGTTTTGAAGCAAAGGCTGATTGTGATATGAACAGTGATGATACATATATGGGTATTGTTCCAGTTGACCCTGGTTCATATAACTATATATATAATTCAGTTGACGGAGCAAGTTATACTGTTGTGGCTACACTTGAGGGGCAAATAAATAATTTAGGGCCGGGAAACATCACTTTATCTCCATCAGGAATTCAATAATATTTCATAAAAGACAAAACATCTGCCTGTATAGAGTGGGTGTTTTTTTTGCTCTATGATATAATATGTACATGATGTTTTAAGTCTATTTATTATGATTAGTCTCTTTTTTATTGTTGGGTTGTTATTTGGTAGTTTTTTAAATGCCTGGATGTGGCGTGTTCGGACTAAAAAATCAATAGTTTTTGCTCGTTCAATGTGTCCGAAGTGTACAACGCAACTTGCTTGCTTTGATAATATTCCATTGTTTAGTTTTTTGTATTTAAAGGGAAAATGTCGAACCTGTAAAAAGGCTATTTCTTTGACCTATCCATTAGTCGAACTTGCTTTAGGCCTGTTATTTGTCTTTGTCTATTGGTGGCATGGTACCTTGTCTTTAGTATTGTTTCGAGATCTTTGTATTGTATTTTTTCTATTATTTATTTTTGTCTATGACTTGCGCTATCAAGAAATCCGAGATAGAGCAAGTACAATCCCAGCTATCCTTTTAGGATTAGTCACACTTATATATGGTTGGCATAGCCTTTCTTCATTACTTATTGCTGTGGTTATTGGGGCCGGCTTTTTTTTGCTTCAATTTGTTGTATCAAAAGGAAAATGGATTGGTGGGGGAGACATTCGGCTTGGGTTTTTTATGGGGGTTATTCTCGGCTGGCCAAATATTTTGCTTGCACTGGTACTCGCATATATTGGTGGCGCTGCGGTGAGTGTGGTATTGTTAATGATGAAGAAAAAAGAATTAGCAAGTGAAACGCCATTTGGAACGTATTTAGCACTCGCTACTTTTGTTACCATGTTTTGGGGAGAGCAAATATTGAATTGGTATTTGGGGATGATATGATAATAATTTTTTTTTTGATTTCTTTGATACATTGTGTCATAATATAAATATATATTATGTAATTTTATA
>JAHJIX010000017.1 GCA_018823045.1 Patescibacteria group bacterium
GATTAAAAATTTTTATTAATATAATGCAAGTATATCATATATATTATTATTGTGAAAGAACCTAAAATCGTGTATAATAATGCACATGGTGTTCAGCAACAGCAAACATAAAGGAGAATGTGTGAATTACACTATACCCAAAAAAATAACTAAAGCCACAGTAATTAACAGTCAACTTGGCAACAAAGCCTACCTCTGAGCTAAACCACCACCTTGCTGAACACCACCTCAAACAAATTAACACCCTATTCGTTTTGAATAGGGTTTTTTATATTTATCTTGCAATCCAACTAGAAGCAAGTGTTGCATCACAAGCCATTTTTGCATACTTAATACCCTCAGCTTCAATTTCTCCCCCACCATATGGATACATCCATACGACCATATCCGCTTGTGTTCCTTCTCCAGTATTACACCCACCATAACTATCTTGCGGACAAGCATCCTTTGAAAATGTTCCGCTATCGCTACAATTTAATCGCGCAGAATCTCCTGTCCAAAATGATCCGTAATAATCAATACAGGTTGAACTCTCAGCAATGGCGTTACAGCTCCCTTTAATATTTTTACCTGACAATTTGTCTCCTTCTGCTTTAATCAAATCATCCACTATTCCCATTTGTTCATTTTGATGCGCTTCTGTTGTTGCATCATCTAACTCTCGCATATAATCTTCTTCAAACTCAGTATCTCCATCTGCTCTGAGAGCATCTGCTTCTTCTTGTGTCATGAGTTCCCCACCTTCTCGTTCATTTTGAAAGTCTTCATCTATTTCTGTTTTATTACATCCAACAGTGACAAAACAAAGGGCAAGGATACATAGTGTTGTGAGTGTTTTTTTCATATATCTATATATTAATTAACTATATTATTTTTTAACCACAAAGCAAATTTCCTTACACAACCACAGTCATCACCCTTTCTATTACTACTCCAATCCCCCATTTCTTCAGCTGTCATCTCTGCAAATGTTTTTGTTTTTCCTTCTGGAATAAATATTTTATGAATCTCTCCCCAGTTATGCGCCCCGAGTTCACCTCGTTCTTCTTCTGCAAGTCTCCCTCGAGTAATGGTTTCAAAAAAAACTGGTTCATCAAGTGTCTCATCCATATAGGCAACAGTATCTCGAAATTCACAACTTCTGTCAAGTCCAGATATTAACTTTAAAATTCCTTTATTTCCAATCGTTTCCATAGCAAAATTCACATAAGCCTTTGGAAATCCATTTAATGCTGGAATATAAAATCCGCCATCTTGAGCAATACAAGGCTTTCCTATATGATCAAACGCATACAACACTTTTTCATGTGCAATCACCTTTGTTTCATCAGAGCGTGGTTCTGGAATTTCAATCTCTACTGACACCACATCAATATCTACCCCTTCAAAATTTCTATTGAGTGATATTATTTTTGCTTTATTTGTAGTTGCGAAGTGAATGTGTTTCATATTTACTCTATTTCTTTTGTTAACTTTTCATTCTCCCAATGCCGATCTTTATCTCTCTTTGTCTTCTTTGCCATATTCTTTTTGAATGCTTCCGTGAGGTCTATTCCGCTTTGATTGGCAAGGCAAATAAGAACAAAAAGAACATCCGCCATTTCATCAGCTAGTTCTCCTTTTTCAGCTCCTTTTTTGAAGCTTTGATCTCCGTGTGTTCTGATGAGGATACGGGAGAGTTCCCCTACTTCTTCCATGAGTTGCCCGAGGTTTGTAAGTTCAGAGAAATATCTGACTCCTATTTCTTTGATCCATTCATCTACCTCCGTTTGAGCTTCGCTCAGGGTTATGTTTTGGTTTGGCATATTATTTCTTCAATAATAAATCACTATAAGAAAGAGAAATCAAATCCTCTTCACAAATTTCAAATAAATTAAGATAAAAATTACATTGTTCAAGTAATTTTTCTTTTCCTATAGAACCATCCTTATCAATAGCCTCAATCTCTACAAAGGTTCCTAAATCTTCTACCACATCAATATGAAATTTCACATTATCAATAAAGTAAATTTCTCTTTTCTTATCAACTATAGTAAGAATGCCAAGCGATTTTGTTAAAATATCTTTTAAAGAAGAATTTGGAACAAAATTATAAAGAGTAACATCTGACTGTTTCGGTCCTTCTTTATTTTCTCTTTGATAATGAATTAATTTATTTTCAATATTTCCTTCTCGAAGTTTTAATCTTCCATTGTTAACCTTAAAATATGTATCAATTTGATGGTCCACTCCCTTAAAATCTGCATTTTTTGATTTCAAAATATCTCGAATAGCTTCTTGATTATTTGATTTTGCCTTAATTTCAATATTTAGTTCCATATTCATTATCATTTAATTTTTTAATAATATTTTCCACTAATTTTTCTACAGGTTTATCTGTAATTATTTCTATCTTCCTCCCAGGCAATTTTGAATAATCAACATCTTTTGGTGTAAGATTTTTAAGCAACTTTTTATCAGCCTCTCTGTGACAATCATGCCTTTCTCTTGTCAGGATCCTTTTTTTTCTTGTTTCAACATCAGCGCTACAAATTATACAAGTTAAATCAATTTTATATTTTTTTTGCCATTTTTTTAGAATTTTTCTATCACCTTCAAAAATAAAGGGAGATTCCATTATCAAATCTACATTGTTTTTGACTTGATCTTCAGCAAGATGAAAATACAACTTATAACTGTCTTCCGTATGAAAATTTAATTTTTCGTATAAACCAGCTTTGATAGTGTCTTTGTGCAAACAACAAATATTAAGCCTCTTTGATAATTCACGAGCAAGCGTGCTTTTTCCTGTACCAGCAAGTCCGCAAATGATTATTAATTTACTCATAGCATAATTCTATTATTTAAAACTTTTCTAATTGTGCAGCGGCCGTTGCACAATTATGAACTATGGCGAATTCGCCACAATTAAGCTATATCGTCCCCTACCTTTTTAAACCGAATAAACAACAATATAAGGATGATCACTTCCCACGCTCATCGGAATACCCGCAAATTCTCCATTTTTTATCACATCAGGATTATTCATATTCCTTTCACGAATAAAAAACACTTCTGCATCATATTTATTATCAATAAACTTCTTATTTCTATATGCCAAATTCATTTCATCATCTGGAAAAGGTTTTCCATCTGGCTCTCTTAGAAGCCAATTAGGAATAACATAATCATCTGAGACAAACACAATAAAATCAAAATCAGAATAAAGGCTTCCCCGAAATCCTGGTTCTTCATACTTTCCAAATGTTCCTTTGACAGAAGATCCCATCATTGTAATTTTGAGTATTCCTTCATCAGGCAAAAGTAAATTTTTTATCTTTTCAATCGCCTTTTCACGAAGTTCTAATTGTTTTTCTTGTGAAAAAGGTGTTTTTGGTGGGCGGGTTTTTAGGTGTTGTTCCATATTGTCATATTTTTATTGTGAAAATATTGTTGTAATTAAAGTTTTGTTGTGATTTTAAATTTTGATTACTTCGTTCTGAGACGCAGCGGTGCGGGGTCTCTACGGGGTATTATTTATAGTTTTCATCCTCTTTCCAAAACAAAGATAATCTTGAATTTGATTTTTTATTTTTGTGTAAATTGATTTATAAGATCTAATTATAATAAATACAAAAGCTGATCTTAATTTATAAAAAATATTGAATTTTCAAATCTGTTCGTCTGTAGAGACGTCAGCACTGCTGCGTCTTGTCCTTTGCATTGTTCTTTAAATAATTTTTAATTCTATTATTTTCATTACCTTAACCAATTGTCATATCTAAGCAAAGAATGAAAATAAAATAATTATCAGTAATAAGATTAAAAGCAAAACAAAATATTTCTTAAAATATTGATCTTTCACTTCCCTACAAAATTCTTTTATTGTATTTATATTAAATTTTTTAGGAAATTGTTTTTTCATCTTATATAATCGAAAAGCAATACAGAATACTGATAAAATAAAAATAATTGATACTATTCCCAAAAGATACATATCATATATACCAAAACACGGAAATGAATTTTCAATACTTTGTTCACATGGGAAAAAGATATTAACGATAGCACCAAAGAAAAGAGTAGCGCCATCAATAAAATATAATAGTATTGAAGACAATGCTATGATAAGAGGGGCTTTTATTTCTTTATATATTGACATATTTTTTTAAAAATTGAATTAGCATATAAATTATTAAAGATAAAAGAAGAACATTCAACCCAAAAAGTATATAAGACATCTCTTCTCCCCAAACACCACACCAATAAAATGGAATTGGGAACCCTCCCCATCCTTCAATTATTCCTCCAGTATCTGATATCGTACATTTTGTACCAATGCCTTTACTTAGTATAGTAAAAACAAATCCAAATAACATACTGGAAATTATTTGAAAGATATGAGGTTTGTTTATTTTTTCATTATCTTCTGTCATAATATTAAATAATTACTTTATTTTTTTAACCATCAATATGCAATCAATATTCACTTCCTTTATGCTTTCAAATCCCAAACTTTTATAAAAATCAACAGCTGACTTAACACTATTTGTACATATTTCATCAAAACCTTTTTGAATTGCATAATTAAATATTTCTTGCATGATTAACTTACCAAATCCCTTTTTTTGATAATTAATATTTGTAAAAACTCTTTCAACTTTGTTTTTTTTCAAAGTAGCCGTTGCATAGATATTATTTTCATCTTTCAAAATAAAACAATCATTTTTATCTTCTAATAAAGCTTTTGGGTCAGATTGTTGAGTCATAAATTTTACACCTTCTGGACTGAGATTTAGTAATGGAATTACTTCTCGAATCATATTTGATGTCATTTCTAAATCTTTTTTACTTATTTTTGTAATAATCATCCTAATTTCAGTTAATAAATGATAGTTTTTTATTAATTTCACCAAGACATCCACCTTGAACCATATAAATTACTTTTTTATTTTCTTTTTATATATTGTGATTACTACCTCCTGGATGATGAATACTGGAATAAAAATCAGAAAAAAATTGCTCCAAGGAATGAAAGTCGCTGGTGGATTGCAGGGAGGTTGCCCACTAGCGCATTTCCAAGGGAAGGAAACAATCATATTTTGCTGATTTTCTAGATTTAATAGTGTGAAGACCATTGCAATAGCTAACGTAATGATCAACGCAGCCAATAGCCGTGCTATCATTTTGTTTAAAGTATACTTTTTCATAATATTTTTATTTATAATTCTCATCCTCCTCCCAATTTTTGGGATTATCTATTATATATTGTTGTATGTTTAGAAATTCTCGTAATAATTTCCTTTCTTAACATCACATGCGGGGTGATTGCTATTTTCTTTTCTCTATCAATATCAAATTCAGAAAAATATTTTTCCAGATAGTCCAATGTTCTATCATCATTACAAATAATAACATTTCTTTTTTTATCGAGTTCTATCAAATTTAAAAATGACACTTCTGAATTGGCTGATCGTAAAAATTGATCAATTTCTTCTTGAAAATTATCGATAATGTGTTTTGAATCCCACACTTCTAGTTGTACAATAAATAATTCTGGATTAATATATTTAGAATCATTTTTTAGAGAATCCAAAATATTTTTTTCTATACTTTCTTGAACTTCTGAAAAATATTCTTCTTCAAATGTTGATGAGTAATCGAAGAATGTTTTTAATTCTTCATAGGCAATCTTATCTTCTTCTTTCGTTATTTTTGCTTGAAAATTTAAGGTATTTGACAGTATTGCCACTGCTAATAATTCAGCAGATGACGGAGAAATCTTTTCAAGTAGATTTTCCTTTTCATATTCTCTAAAAATAAGCGTTGCTGCTGCTCCAATTGGTTCAATGACAGCATGTTCTCCTATTTTTTCACTCCAATAACTTTCAAAACCGGGATGATGATCAAAAATATGTGAAACATTATCTAATTTTACAATTTTGTCAAAATGATCTGGATCAGAGACATCTATTACGACAAAATCCACATCCTCTACGCTTGCATCTGTTTTGTTAACATTCAAGTCTTTATACTTTTGTGTGACACTTGAATTACATGCAGCCGTTACTACTATTTCTGCCTCCTCTTTTTTTAAATCGAGTAATTCCTTATATGCAAAAAGACAGGCAAAAGCATCTATATCTATAAAGGTACTCCCAGATGTTATTATTTTTTTTCTCATATTTGTTTTTGTTTTATAAAATTTTCTATGATATTATCTCTTTAATGACAAATCATCGAAATCTTTCTCTAAATCCTTTTTTTGCTCATCACTAAGATTATCTTCAAATATGTTATCTATCTCTTCTTCCGATATATTCATCTTCTTTATTATCGCTAATAACTTTATTTCATTACCAACTTGATAAACCCTAATTAATTTTCGTAAACAGTCAGTCCTCTTCTCTGATTGAATTAAATAAATTACAAATGCATATAACAAAAACCATTCAATACTATCAAATAAAAATAATATTAAAAAAGCTACAGTAATTTCAATAAAGTAAGCTAAAACTATTTTATAAAATTTCATATTTATTATTCCTATAATAAATTAATCCACCTCTTCACCCTCTTCAAAGTCTCCTCTTGCCCCAAAACACCAGCAGTTATTTCAACTCAAAATTGTAGTGACGGATGATTTGTTCAACAGCAGCTTCAGGCGATATATTGCCACTTTCAATCACAAAAGTATTTGTCCCGGGGATAACTACATGATTTTTTGCCTTCATTTGACTGCGCAATTTTTCTACAGTAGCTATTTTGCCTACAGGTGCTCGATCATCTTGTATAACTCGTTTCTCTAACACATCAATTGGGCAGGAAAGAAACACGTAATGTATTTCCCCATCATATTTTTCCATGATCGCCTGAATATTTTTCAAGTAGGGCAAAAAATCTGGATGTGAATATGCCCAAGTAAATATTAGACCATCAATCTGAGATTTTGCAGCTGTTTCGAAGACAAGATGTCGAACATCCCAGATGAGATTTTTAAAACCCGTAGTTCCAAAATCGAAGACTGAACGAGCTACATCTACACTAATGTGATTATGAAATAATCGAAATCCAGTTTTGCGAGACAGCTGCTTGGCTATTGTTAGCTTACCTGAAGCTTCAGGGCCATATATGATAATAAGTTTCATAGTCAGTCAATTTTTCTAATAGATTTACTAAACCAACCCCTCAATTCCCTTCTTAATCCTCTTCAAAGTCTCCTCTTGCCCTAAAACACCAGCAATCTCAAAAGGACTTGGAGAATTCTTTCGTCCAGAGAGCGCTGTACGCATTGGCCAAAGCACATCCCCTACCCCAAAGTTATTATTTTGAATCCATTTTTTCATTTCATCTTCAAGTACCTCTTGTTTCCAAAAAGCAAAATTCTTGAGAAATTCATAAAGGAACTCTAATTTTTCTTTGCTTTCTTCTTTGGTCGCTTTTTTCCAAATGATGAGCTCAGGATCATATTCTAATTCTGTTGCAAAAATATAGCCAAGAGACTCTGGAAGCTCTGTAAATACCTCCATACGCTCTTTTTCGAGTGCTACGACGCTTTCAAGCCACTCCATATCTACATCATCACCCACGAGCCCAGCATTTTTTAGATATGGCAAAGAATGGCGTGCAAAATCAATATTCGACATGCCCTTTATATATTGTTTATTATACCAAGCAAGCTTTTCACGGTTAAATACTGCTGCAGACTTCGCTACTTTGTCAAAATCAAATTCTTTTTCAAGTTCTGCAAGAGAAAAGATTTCTCTATCATCACCAGGATTCCAACCAAGAAAAGAAATAAAATTCACCAAAGCTTCAGGCAAATATCCTTTTTCTTTGAAATCTTCTACCGCTACGTCCCCATGACGCTTGCTGAGTTTTGCTTTTTGTTCGTTTACAAGAAGAGACAAATGCGCAAACTGAGGCGCTTCCCATCCAAACATTTCGTAGAGCATAATATGCTTTGGTGTTGAAGAAATCCATTCTTCTCCGCGGATGACATGAGTGATTTCCATCAAATGATCGTCCACTACCACCGCAAAGTGATAAGTTGGGAAACCATCAGACTTCATGAGTACTTGATCATCAATAAGCTCATTTTTGAATTCAACTTCTCCGCGTACCATATCAGTAAACTTCGTTACACCTTCCTTTGGCATTTTAAGACGGATAACATGACTTTCTCCTGCTGCAATCTTTGCATCCACTTCTTCTTTGCTGAGTTCTCGACAATGTCCATCATATCCTGTAGGCATTTTGTTGAGTTCTTGCATTTTTCTTACCTCATCAAGTCGCTCTTTCCCACAAAAACAATGATAAGCATGCCCTTTTTCTAGAAGCACATCCATGTTTTCTTTATAAATAGGAAGACGCTCTGACTGAATATATGGTCCATGATCTCCTAATTGAACAGTGTTTCCAAGTGGATCAAGAGTTACGCCTTCATCAATTTCAATTCCTCCCCATGCGAGAGACTTTACCATAGCTTCTATACTTCCTTCTACAAGGCGTGCTCTATCCGTATCTTCTACCCGAAGAACAAAGCTTCCATTATGCTTTTTGGCATATAAATAAGCATAGAGTGCTGTACGCAGGCTTCCAACATGTAAAAACCCAGTCGGTGATGGTGCAAATCTTGTTTTAATCATACGGTAATTAATTATAATTTATAGATCTTTAAAATAAAAAAGTATATACACTCCAAAAAAGAACTACTACACCTAAAAACATACTTATTTTTGAATTTAATACATGAGATCTAGATAAGTTGCGATTTTCGTGAACCAACATTCTTTTAGATTCAAATATATTCACGACATCTTCATACGAGTACATCTTTTCTACAGGAACACCCCAAAACTTTTTCTTTAAAAAGAAAAGCATTGGTTCACCCTGCGAAAAAGAGAAATAGAAAATATGAGATCTCATATTTTTAAATTTCACTTCAAATGTTTCTATATTTTTTAACGCAGAACGAGGAAAAACTTTTAACACAATTCCGTTCTTCTTGATATAGACAGTATCTTCTTTAATACTTATATATACAGGACTTCCTACCAATCCCCATATATACAGGAAAATGTTACACACTACATGTAAAAATCCAGCAAATATAACACTTAACATCACATATACTAACACATTACTCCAGAAATCACGATTTCCTTTCAAAAAAACAAAAAAACTGATATCAAAATACAATCCGATACCTAAAATGATTATACCAATAGGGATCAAAGCCATTAAGGCCCAAATAATATATATAAAAGCATCACTGAGTGAATACAAAAAACGAACCACCTTCACTGGCTTCTGTTTCCAAATTACTTCTGGTAATATTATTTCTGTTTCCATATAACATCATTTACAACTGAGACATAAGCTACATAAAATATCTTAAATAAACCCCTACCAATATAATTACAGCTCCTATCCACATAATTCTAGGAGAATGGAATATTGTTTTTGGAAAAAATTGGTTATTCCCTTTATGGCCTTCAATATACCCTCGCTCAACTTCAATGTTTTCTTTTTTCAATAAATCCATAACCTCATACAGAGTATAACTGTTTTTAAGACTACTCCCTAGTGGTGCATCTCGTAAAAACAAGGAAACAGGCTCTCTTCCATCATTAAATGAGATATTACAAATCTTAATTTTTGCATATCTTACCAACATAAATGAAAAAAAGAAGGTCTCGATATTTTTTATTGATGATATTGGATAACTATCTTTTATCTTTCCTTTTTTCGTTTTTACATATAATGTTTCATCTTCAATATGCATATGTGCAATAAATATTGGAAAATAATTACCATTTGCTACTATAAATGTAATCGCAATATTTAAAACTGCAGTAACGACTAATACTAATGCTGAAAAAACAAAAATATCAACAAAAAAACCATTATCTACCAATAGACCAAACGCATCAATAGCAAAAAAGATTAATCCTAAACAAAAAAATATAAAAAATAACATTAATGACATTCTTTCTATAGAAAGTAAAAAACGAAGCCTACGAAAAGAGGTTCTTGCCCAACGAACATCTGATAATGTCACATTTTGTCCAACTTGTTTATAGTCCATAGTATATACTATTTAATAATCTTATAGTTGAGACATAACAATCCCCCCAGCAATCGCCACATTCAGTGACTCTGCTTGTCCTTTTCCGGGGATAGTGTAGCGTGTATCGACAAGAGAATCAACTTCTTTAGATAATCCATGTGATTCACTTCCGAGTACCAGACAAACATTTCCTTGTGGCAGTGTTTGGAGTGGCTCTCCATCAAGAGAAAGACCAATACACTGATACCCAGCATCTTTTAGCTGATGAAATGCCTGATACTCAACATCAACATGTACCGGAAAATGAAACAATGACCCCATCGTGCTTCGTACTAATTTAGGATTATACAAATCAACACAATGCTCAGATAAGATCACGCCAGCAACACCAAACCAATCTGCCGTACGAATGAGTGTACCTACATTGCCCGGATCTTTTAGTCCATCTAAATACAGAACTGGACCACCCTCAGGTAATTTACCCAAAGGAATTTTAGCAACTGCCATTACTCCAGGAAAAGTATCTGTACTACTCATTTGATTTGCATCTTTTACAGAAAGTCGCTCAACCGGTACTCCTTTTTTATATGCGCTAGCAATAATTGGTGCAATCGCATCATCTTGCTCTCGCCCTTCTTCAATATATACCGTTACCGTACTGTATGATGAAGCTAGCAGTTCTCCTACCCCTTTTACTCCTTCAACAATAAATTGCTGTTCTTCTCTGCGAAACTTTTTTTGCAATAATTTTTTGAGTTGTTTTTTCATATATTTATTTTGTTATTTTTTCTTTTATACAAAGAGATGAAAATACCACAAACGCCTTCCAAATCCGTTTCCACCGAGATGGCTGACGAATCAAACGCCAGAGCCATTCAAAACCAAGTATCCGAACGATCTTTGGTGCACGCACTTGCTTGCCTGATAAAAAATCAAATGTTCCACCGATACCCATTGCAACTTTCACACTTGGGAGACTTGGCAAATGTTCATACATCCATTTTTCTTGTTTTTTATGCCCAAATGCAACAAATAATATATCTGGAGCGCTTAAAATAATATCTTCAAGTACAGCATCTTGTTCTGTAGGATTAAGATAAATCAGGCGCTCGCCTTCTTCTTTTAGCTGCGGCCCTTTGTGCACACCGGCAATACGAAGATTTGGATACTTCTCTTGCAAATAGACTTTTGTTTTTTTGAGCACGTCATCATCTCCTGAACCGAGCAAATAGACACTTTTCCATTCGTTTTCTGCCAATGCACAGATATCTTGCATCAAATCTACTCCTGTAATACGTGGAATACGTCCTTTACTCCATAATTGAATCCCTTTGCCATCACAGACATTTATGTCTCCATTATTTAATACTTCTTTAAAATAATGATCTGTTTGTGCATCTACCAACATTTCTGGATTTGGAGTGAAAAGTAAATATTGCTTTTGTGTAGCCAAAATTCGCTTGATTGTCTCAAGAATTTCATTCTTTTTATATGTATCAATGCGAATATCTAAACAATGCATATAAATTTTGCTAATTATAAAGTAATTTACCACAGTTGACAGTTTTTTTCAATATGGTATAGTATATTTATCACTCTCTGTACAAGAGTGATAATAATTAATGAATATTCTCCCCCTACGAGGGGGAGTTAGAGGGGGTCTATCTTCGCAATTGATATTGGTATTGGTTAATCCTTAATCAACTCTCCGGCAGACCCCACCTAACCTCCCCTTATAGGGGAGGAATTAAAAAATAAGTTACCCGCCCAAGGTGGGCAAACAAGTTATAAGTTACACGTTATAAGCTACAAATATATGTTTAACCCACAACAATTTACCCACAAATCACAAGAAGCACTTGGGCGTGCCAGTGCTATCGCTCATGAAAATGGGCAACCGCAAATTGAACCTCCACACCTCTTTTTATCTCTCCTTGAGCAAACAGATGGGGTGGTTATTTCTATTTTACAAAAAGGAAATATTAATATTGATCAGCTCACCAAAAATATTCAGCAGATGATTAATGCGCTCCCAAAACAATTTGGAAATATGGGTGGTGGTCTTGGCCAAATTATGCTTGGACAAGCCATGATGCATATGCTAGGGCAAGCGCATGATGAATCAAAAAATATGGGAGACGACTATATTTCTGTTGAACATATTCTTTTAGCCTACACCAAACAAAAAAATCCGATCAGCGATATTTTAGCAAATCAAGGACTTGATTATAAAACAATTTTAACCGTATTAGCAGAAGTACGAGGCAACCAAAAAGTTGACTCCCCTTCTCCAGAAAACACCTACCAAGCTCTTGAAAAATACGGGACAAACTTTACTGATCTTGCACGCAAAGAAAAACTTGACCCAGTCATCGGTCGAGATGAAGAAATTCGTCGCGTCATGCAAGTCATTACACGCCGAACAAAAAACAATCCAGTGCTTATTGGAGAACCAGGTGTAGGAAAAACGGCAATTGTCGAAGGACTCGCTCAACGTATTGTCAATGGAGATGTCCCAGAATCACTCAAAGACAAAGAAATTATAGGGCTTGATATTGGTGCACTCATTGCTGGGACAAAATTTCGTGGTGAATTTGAAGAACGTTTCAAAGCCACACTCAAAGAAGTAGAAAAATCAAAAGGCAAAGTCATTCTCTTTATTGATGAATTGCATACCCTTATGGGTGCAGGTTCAAGTGACGGCAGTGTGGACGCAAGTAATATGATTAAACCGGCCCTTGCTCGTGGAGAACTCCGAACGGTTGGTGCAACAACACTCAAAGAATACCAAAAACATATTGAAAAAGATGCTGCATTTGAACGACGCTTTCAACCCGTGATGGTTCTTGAACCAGAGCAAGACGATGCCATTGCAATATTGCGTGGTATTAAAGAAAAATATGAAGTGCATCATGGAGTGCGCATTACTGACCCGGCTATTGTTGCTGCGGTAGAGCTGTCTAGTCGCTATATTTCTGATCGATTTTTACCAGATAAAGCGATTGATCTAATTGATGAAGCAACGTCAGCCCTACGTATGGAAATTGACTCTATGCCAGATGAACTGGATCGCTTAAAACGCCAGATGATGAAATACGAAATTGAGATTGAAGCACTCAAAAAAGAAAAAGATACTGATTCAAAAAATCGACTTGCACATATTAAAAAAGAATTAGAAAACTTACGAGAAGAAAGTACAGAGCTTGAAATTCATTGGAAAAATGAAAAAGAAATCATTACCCACATTCGTGAATCCAAAAAAGAAATCGATGAACTCAAACAAGAAGCAGAAATTACAGAAAGACAAGGAGATTTACAAAAAGTAGCAGAAATTCGCTATGACCAAATTCCACAAAAAGAAAAAAATATTCAAGAATTAGAAATAAAACTCAAAGATATTCAACAAGACCGTGGTATTTTAAAAGAAGAAGTAACTGATGAAGATATAGCGAGCGTTGTCTCAAGATGGACCGGCATTCCTGTATCAAAAATGCTTCAAAGTGAAAGTGAAAAATTAACCAAACTCGAAGAAGTACTTGCCAAACGTGTGATTGGCCAAGACGAAGCTATTGCCGCGGTGTCTCACGCCATTCGTCGCTCTCGCGCTGGAATTTCAGAAGAAAAACGCCCGATTGGTTCCTTTATGTTTATGGGACCAACCGGAGTTGGAAAAACAGAACTTGCAAAAGCGCTCGCAGAAGTACTCTTTAACGATGAAGAAGCTATTGTACGCGTAGACATGAGTGAATACATGGAAAAACATTCCGTTAGTAAAATGATGGGCGCAGCACCTGGCTATGTTGGCTATGAAGAAGGCGGTCAACTCACAGAAAAAATCCGTCGCCGACCATATTCTGTTATTTTGTTTGATGAAATAGAAAAAGCACACGGAGATGTCTTTAACGTCATGCTCCAAATTTTAGATGATGGCCAATTAACTGATGCAAAAGGACGCAAAGTCAACTTTAAAAACACCGTCATTATCATGACCAGTAACGTTGGCTCAAGCATGATCATGAACCTCAGTCGCAAAGGTGAATTTGGATTTGGAGAACAACAAACACATGGCCTGAAAGAAAATGAAGATTTGATTAAGAAAAAACTTATGGATACCCTTCAAGAACACTTTAAACCAGAATTTCTCAACCGTGTGGACGATATTATCATGTTCCACCCACTCGAAGAAAAAGAAATCCGCTCAATTATTGAATTACAATTAACACATATTGAATCACGGATTGCAGAAAAGAAAATCACGCTTGATGTACTCAAAAGTGCAAAAGATTGGCTAGCTAAAAAAGGCTATGATCCAGAATTTGGCGCCCGCCCACTCAAACGAGTCCTCCAAAGAGAACTCCTGGACCCTCTTGCGATGATGATTATCGAAGGCAGCCTTGCAGAAGGTGATCATGTGAAAGTAAGAGTCGCAAAAGATGAACTGGTGATTGAAAAGAGGTAAGATAAAAAAAATAAACCACCGTATTGGTGGTTTATTTTTTTATATTTTTTCTTATTTTATATAATCACCATCCAATAATACCTACAGACACAATAATAATCCCTGTTATTATTGGGAATTTTAGCATAGTAATAATATATAACCTCCTTTACTATTATAACACAAAAGCTCCTGATAATATCAAGAGCTTTATATATATTTTTTTCCTACTACTCTCCCCCACAAACCGTCTCTATAATCGCTGTACATACTTCATACGGATCCATATTTGCTGCTGGGCGACGATCTTCTAAATACCCTTTCCCTTCTGCTGCAACGTGTGCTGGAACGCGGATAGATGCACCACGATCGCTAATACCATATCTAAATTCACCAATGTGACATGTTTCATGATGACCCGTGAGTCGCTCTTCATTATGCGCGCCATAGAGTTTCATCATGTCGATATGTTTTTTGCCTAATTTTTCTATTGCAAATTGAATATAATTAATTCCACCCTCTTCTCGCATGAGCTTTGTACTATAATTGGTATGTGCTCCCGCTCCATTCCAATCTCCTTTGACTGGTTTTGGATACAGTGTTGCATATACTCCATATTTTTCTGCAATTCTATACAACAACCAACGACTAATCCACAATTGATCTGACACAGATAAGGCATCGAGAGTTCCTACTTGAAATTCCCATTGTGATGGCATCACTTCTGCATTAATTCCCTCAAAAGAAATCCCTGCAGCAAGGCATGCATGCATATGCTCTTCGACAATTGGTCGCCCAAATACTTCATCAGCACCAACACCACAATAATATCCACCTTGTGGTGCAGGAAAACCATTATCTGGCCATCCAAGTGGTTTGTTTCCTTTAAATAAGGTGTATTCTTGTTCAATACCAAATAATGATCCTTGTGATTCATAGCGTGCGGCAACAGTTCTCAGTTCAGCTCGTGTATTTGATGGGTGTGGTGAACCATCTGGAAGCAAAACCTCACAAAGTACTAAAATATTGTTATTTCCTCTTAATGGATCTAAAATATGATAAACAGGGCGTAAAATACAATCGCTTTCTACTCCTTTTGCTTGATAGGTACTTGACCCATCAAACGACCAATCTGGGATATCTTCTAATTGAAGAACATCATGACGAAGGACTTTTGTCTTTGAACGTAATTTCTTTGTCGGCTGATTTCCATCAACCCAAATATACTCAGCAATAGTGTGTCCCATATAAAACGAATTGAGATGTGAATAATCTTCTCTATTTGAGTATAGTAGCATAAGAAAAGCAAGTTGGCAAAGTATATCATTTGCCTACTATACACCAAACAAAACACAGCCTGTGGACGGCTGTGTTTTTTATATTTTAACATTATTACACTTCAGGAAAAATCTTTTTCCCCTCTTTATCGTATAAGTGAATTGCAAGCACCGGGCAAGATTGTGCTGCCATAAGCATCATATCTTCATCATATGCATTTGGATCATCAATGTATGCAAGATTTTTATCATCCATTTTAAATAAGCCATCAGCAACAACAACACAAGATTGCGCCCCAATACAGGCTTGGCGATCAACAACCACACGACGCACAGGGTCGCCCTCTTTTGTTCTAATTGCCTCAGCTTTCCCTTCAGGGATATCTGCAGGAGTTGCTACCTCTGTTTGATTTTCTGCCTCTTGATTGAGCTTATCAATATGCTCTTGTGCGTTTGACATATGTTTTTCTTATAACTTATTCGCTTTTGGTAGATAAAATATTTAATGGAAGTCCTCCCCCTACGAGGGGGAGTTAGAGGGGGTCAATCTTTGCAATTAAGACAGGTGTCAATTAATCCTTCTTTTAGCGCTCCGTAAGACCCCACCTAACCTCCCCTTATAGGGGAGGAATTTTATGTTTAAATATCACCTAAAAATTCATCTTTCACATCAATATGTTCTCCTTCTCCTAGACAATCTTCCTTTTCAGCATTATTTACTTTATATACAACATTATCTGTTGTACATTCGCAAACTATATGCGTGTCATCGACCTCAACACTGGGTGCATAGCCACAATATCCAAGACAACCACAATAATCCAAATCATATGTTTTATTAGATTCTCCAGGTTTAAGTTCTGTTGCTTTTGAGAGTGCATCCATAAGTCGTGTTGCTCCAAAAGAGAGACATACACGCCCACGACATACTCGAATTTTTTTACTCATATATATAATATACACTAAAATCCCATTTGTTTCCGAATAGATTCTGGTAATTCCCATGGTGGGTCAAAAGTTGTTTCAATAGTAACTGTTTCTACTCCAAGTAAATAGATTGCATTGCGAATATCTTCTTCAAGTGTGCCTTTTAATGGACAAGCGGGAGTAGTTAAGGTCATGAGGATATATACTTCTTTATCACTTTTTATTTCAATTTCGTAAATAAACCCAAGTGCCCAAACATCAACCCCAATATGCGGATCAATCACTGTTTCAAGTGCTTTAATAACTTGTTCTTTTTTTAGCATAATTGTAAAATCTGCTGTTCAGAGAATATCTATATTGTTTTGAACTGTCGCTACACACAGCCAGACGCGTAAAACGACGTCGGCTTATGAAAAATAATATAGATATTCTCTGAACGTAAATAGGTTCTTTAACCGTAATACTTCTCAGAATAAAAACGAATCAATTGCTCAATTTCTGGAATAGCTTCAGGATTCGCTGCACCCACTTTTAATTTCTTTTGTACTTCTTCTACTGTTTGCGCTCCTTCAAGTACAGCTTCTTCAATATCTTTATCCGTAATATTTAATGTCGCATCAATAACTTTTGCTCCTTGCACAACAATTCGATCATGTTGTCCTGTTTTACGAAACCAATCATTAATTGCTGACTGAAGCGCCTTGTCACCGAGGACTGAACAATGGATCTTGCGATTTGGCAATCCATCTAACCGTTTCATAATATCTTGTGGCTTCACTTTTAATGCTTCATCAAGCGTCATTCCCCCATCTTCAATTAACATCACAGAAAGCATTGATGTTGACGCAATTGCTGAACCACAACCAAAGGTTTGCCACTTACAATCAGTAATTTTTTCTGTTTCTTTATCAATTTTCAACCAAATAACCATCTCGTCTCCACACGCAGGAGAACCAACACGCCCCATAGCATCAGCAGCATATGCATCTTCTTCTCCTGCTTTTAAAATATTACGGGGATTAAAAAAATGATCCTTTACCATATCACTATAAAGCCATGAACCGCCTTGATTGTCTCTGATTTTTGCTTCTTGTCCCATATATTTTAACTAATGTTACGTATATTCCTTATATCATATATAGCTAAGATATCTCCTTATTTTTTAGGCAGCAACTGTTTGAGTCGGAGCGAGTCTTGATGACTAAAAAATAAGGAGATTCGAGGCTAAAAGAATATATATTCATTATCGTTGTAAATAAGTTGGATGAGTATTGTCTGTTGGATTTTGACTTAATCTCACCGGAGAAATTTCTCGTAATTTCTCAACAATCGCTGGTAAATACGTTAACACATAATCAATATCTTCTTTACTTGTTGATGCACCTAAAGTAAAACGGATGCTTCCATGCGCATACTCATAAGGTAATCCACAAGCAAGTAACACATGTGACGGATCAAGTGATTCAGACGTACACGCTGACCCAGTTGAACACACGATACCGTATTCATCTAAGTATAAGAGCAAGGCTTCACCCTCTATATCTAAAATAGAAATATTTAAATTGTTTGGTAAACGAACATCAACTCCATCAAGCTCAGGTCCATTTAAACGAATTTTTGAAATACGTTTTTGTAACTCTTTCCAAAAATATGCGCGTAACTCAATCAAGCGAGTATTTTCTTCTACACGCTTTTTTTGCGCCAAATCAAAGGCTTTCGCAAAACCAATAATTCCTGGCATATGCTCAGTCCCCGCACGCATACGAAACTCTTGTGCACCACCCACAATTAATGGTTGGATTGCAAAACCACGTCGTTTATACAGCACACCAATACCTTTTGGGCCATATAGTTTACTGCCATTCATGGTCAATAAATCAACATGCAATTTTTCTACATTAAGATCGAGTACTCCTGCTGCTTGGCAGGCATCTGTATGGAAGTATGGATAAACCGTTCCTTCTGCTTTTCGCCATTTTAAAATCTCTCGCCCAATGTCTGCAATTGGTTCTACTGTTCCAATTTCATTATTTGCATACATAATACTGACCAAAATCGTATCTGGTCGAAGTGCTTCTTTTACTTGCGTAGCAGAAACAAGACCCGTTTCATCAGGTCGCAAATATGTTACCTCAAATCCTTCTTTTTCTAATTGCTCACATGCATGGAGTACCGCATGATGCTCTACTTCTGACGTAATAATATGTTTTCCTTTGTGTGCATGTTTTTTTGCTACACCAAAAATAGCCATATTATCTGACTCTGTCCCTCCACTACAAAAGATAATGCTGTCTGCCTGTGTGCCTAAATAGCCTGCAATCATTTTGCGCGCTTGATCAACAGCATTTTTGACCTCTCGCCCAATATGGTATAATGCAGAAGGATTCCCAAAGTGTTCTGTAAAATATGGGAGCATCGCATCAAGCACTTCTTTATGCACAGGTGTCGTCGCTGCATGATCAAGATAGACCAATCGTTTATCTGTCGGTTTTATTGGAAACATATAATGTAATAATAGTATCTAGTGTAGATTTTTGCATAAAATCACGTAAATCGTGCTGTAATACCATAAAAAAATCTTGTGATGCACAAAGTTTTTCACGTGGACAATCAAATGCCGGATCACGTAAGCAAGATGTTGGCCCATATGGTCCTTCAATTGCTTCATAAATTTCTAAAAATGTAATATCTTTTGGATCTTTTACTAATGAATAGCCACCATGTGCCCCTTTTGTGGCTTGTATCAACTTTGCTTTCTTTAATAATGAAGCAATTCGTTGCAAAAATAAAAATGACATGTTATGCTTTTCAGTGAATTGTCTTAAACTTAATTGTTCTTTTGGCGCAACTAAAGATAATGCAACGAGAAATTGCACACCGTAATCGACTTGTTTGTTGAGACAGATCATAATAAAAACATAAAAATCATACCTATATGGTATGATATATGATATTCCCCTATTTGTCAAGAAATATATGAATAATAATACGACAATTATTTTAAAAAAACACTTCCTCTGCCCAGACCTTATTGAGCTTCATATTCAAAAACCAACTGACTTCACCTTTTTAGCAGGACAATTTGTTCAATTTATGATCCCTGATGGCGAAAACACCGCTCCACGATCATATTCTATTACCTCTCCCCCATCACAACATGAACTTGTTTTTGTTATTAAACTCATTCCTGGTGGCAAAGCAGGAGAATATTTAAAAACTATTGAAGTTGGTGATTCACTCGATATCCGTGGCCCACTTGGTCATTTTGTGCATAAAGAGCCTAGCTCAATGACTTGTATTGCAACGGGTGTTGGTATTACACCGATTATGAGCTTAATTGAAGATGAACTCGTCACAAAAAAGACAAATACTCCGATTCGCCTCATTTTTGGCTTCCGACACGCAGAAAATATATTTTGGATAGAAAAATTGGACAAATTAACAAAACAATATAGCAACTTTTCATATACCCTTACCCTCTCTCAAGCAGATGATGCATGGACTGGTGCACGTGGTCGTGTGACAGAACATTTACCAGAAGTAGATGAATCTGAACATATCTATATTTGTGGTAATCCACATATGGTAAAAGATGTCCGAGATAGATATCTTGAACAAGGAGTTGAAAGTAAGCAGGTGCATTTTGAGATTTTTTAAATTTTATTTAAATAACACCTAATCACACTTGACAAAACGTGTGATTTTTGGTATATAAAAGACTCAACAAACCGTTCCTTGAAAGGAAAAAACTACATGCAAATGACACGAGATAAATTGAAAAGAATTTTCATATTTATCCGTATAATAGGTATGATACTTTTCATGGTATATATGGTATGGAGCTACCTGACAGGGTATACTTTTAACAAAAGAGACTTCATCATCTTTTGGACAAAAGGAACTCCACAATACTTTATGGTTGGATATACACAAACTGCCTTATATATCCTTATTGCGATCTTTTTGGGATCATGGTTATATGTACGGTATGTAAAAAAAGAAAAAAACAAATATAACTATTTGTTATGGATATTTGTCCTGATGTTCTTTGCACTATTTCCTATCAATCTATGGCTTATTAAAAGCTATTGGATAAAAGAAACACTCATTATTGAATTTCACAAGTTTTTATTTTTACTTATGATATTCAATATATACTTTGCAACAAAAAAACTAAAAAAGGAGCATGTCCATTGAAAACTAAATACACCTGGGAGGAAATTCTCTCCCTGCAAAACAAAGCTCAACTCACCAACGTGGAGTTAGCTTGCCTGCGAAGAAAATTGAAAATGGAGGAAGACCCCGAAAACACACGTCCTGAACAGACGCCTATGGAATTTCTCCATACATTGTTGAGTGCAACAATGAAATTGAATGAAGCTGAGAAAAAATAACTAAATTTCTTTTTGAAACAATTTTTTTGGGCAGGAACGATACGCCTAGTAGGTCATATACCGAACGGCGTTTTTTAATTTAACAACTTCCCTTGCCCTTCATCTATTTCTTCATCATCTTCACCTGGTAACTCAAGAGCATCAACGGTTGGCAAACTCACTCCCATGATTCCCTGTAAATCACCATACATCCCTGACGTATTCATAATTACTCGCTCAATTTCTTTTTCTCGTTTACTCCAAATACGCTGCATAGAGCGTTTTTCTGTTTCAAGTCCTTCTTTCATACTTGCAAAAGCAGAAACAATATTTTCTATCTTATTTCGAAATTCATTTCCACGTAAATAATCATACACATATTCCATTTTTTGATCTTTTCCTACCAAAGATTGCTTTGCTTGATTTAATTCTCGTAAATGCAAGCGCACAGTCGCCACAAGAGCCAATGCAAATTTATAATGACACACCCACACACCATCTTTAAATGCAAAGGTTTCAACATCTGCTGGAAGCGATTGAGAAACCAAAATACAAACATCCGCTTTTATAACCGCTTGATCATCTTTTAATTTTTTAATCCAATTATTACTCCACACTTTGGTATTTTTTGACTCCCACAAAATAACTCCCAAATGTTGCCCAAATGAAGCTTCAACATGTTGCACTAAATCAGCCCCACGTACTCCAGTCGGGACATCTTCAATACCATCCATAGGAAAATGCTGCTGTAATAGCATTTTTAAATCATTTTCTTGCACATCTCCTTGAATTTGCATTGAGCCTTGTTCGCTTTTCCTTTTCAGGTCTTCAATTGTTGAGCGCATCTGCTCCATTTGCTTATCTTTTTCTGCAATTTTTAAACGACTTTCTTCAGAGGCTTCTTCTTTTACCTGCTTTGAAATCTTTTCTCTCTCTTCATCAAGTTGTCGTTGTAATTCAAATTTTAAACTTTTTTCTTTTTCTTCAATTTCTCGTTTTTGTTTTCGCAATTCCAACTCTTGCACTTGCATATTGCGTATTTTTTCTTCTTTCTCTTGATTTATTTTTTGTAGATCTTGCAATTCAAGCCCAATCTTTTCTTGTGCTTTTTCTTGCGCAAGTACCCACATTTTTTCTTTTTCTTTTTGTAATTTTTCTTGAACCGATTGTTCAATTTCTTGTGATTGTTTTTGAAGCGCTTGTTTTTGATATTGTACTTCTGCTAATTGCTTATCTATATCTTTTCGTAATTCTATTTCTAATTGTGTACTAATTTGCTTGGTCAACGCTTCAGACAATGGAATACTCGAACTACAACTCGGACAAATAATGTGTTGATCTGACATATGTTTTTTATTTATAACGTCTTCCCATTCCTTCTCTTTTTGGTAATTGAGATAATTCCGGGTAACTCCTTTCTATTTGTTGTTCTACTCTCTCTAATTCTTTATCAATCTCTTTTTTCATAGCCTCTTTCAATCCTTTTTGTACATAATCCACAACAAGCTCTCGATATCTTTCATTTCTAACACCTGGTAAAAAATATTGATTTAATGTATCTTGATATCTTTTGAGATGATATTCATATTCACCATGTTCTTCAAAGTCAGAGTCCAAAATATATTGGATATCTTCTCTTACAATATCTTGAAAGTCTTGTAATAATTGTTCTTCAGAAAAATATTCTTTTTCTATTGAAATATCTGCTCGGTGTTCCCGTATGAAACTTAAAATTTGTTCTAAATTTTTTGAAGAAAAAGCTATCCCAAAAAATCTTTGCCCTCTATGAAATGTGTCTTGATCGTATAATTCACAAAAAAAAGCTCCTTCCATTTGCTCAGCAAGTTTGTGTGCACGTTTTCGTCTTTCTATATTATCTGGTGCACGAAAAAAAGTACCACCCTCACCATCAAATAAATGCCATGATTCTTCTGTACCAAACGGAATAAAACCTTCATACTGTTTCATAAATTCTTCTGATACTTGTTTACCCTCGACAATAAAAGCTCTTCTATATCTTCTATCTGCAGGTACAGCCATATTTAATTCATATTCAGTTGCCTTCATTAAAATAAATCCTGGTAATTGATACTCAGACAAATTTCTTTCCATAGCAAGAATATCAAAGTTCACATCTTGAGAATTTTTTCCAAGATCTTCACCTAATTTACGTAACTGTCTATGGATTTCATCCCGTTCTGTATCAATTGCGTGAATTAAACGTGGAGTTGCATGGGGATCTTTTTGTAAATCACGTACTTCTTTCCACTTTCTTTTATATTCTTTTAATTTTTCTTTATATTGTTCTTCTATACTCATATATACATCTATTTAATCCACCAATAAATACCTACAAAAATAATAAACAACACGATCCAAAGACCTTTTTTGTTTTTTCCAACACTGCCAATACTATTTCCAGCAAGTGTTTCAGACATGGCAATAATTTTTCCTGTTACTTTATCTTCATAAAAAGTATACGTACCATCTTCATTTGCTTTTCTTTCACTTTTTGAGGTCAAATCTCCTGGAATATCATGAAAAATACCGTCTTTAATAAATCCATAAATAAAACTCCCTGTATAGTGATGACAAATATGTTTTTTCTTTTCTTCTCTTGTTTCTTTAATTTTTACTGGTTCAACATCAAAAGTCATACCATCTGACTCAAAGTCTGCTTGTTCTTCTCGTAAAGCCTCTTGCATTTCAGAAGAAAAATTTGACAAATCAGTTTTGCTTGGATTTTTAAAATAGTTAATGTACTGTTGTAAGTAATTCATATATATTTATTTTAAATATAAGTGTATTTGGAGTATACTGATTTTCAAACAAAAGAACAAGGCTTGTGGGATTGACAAATATGGATATTTTCCATTAAGATAACACAGTATACGCTCTTCACCAAAAACTACTCCTCAAACAAATGTTCACTCACCCATGCCTCACACACAGAGAACGATATTATTTTTCAAAAAAATAGAAAAAAATGATCTCTTTTTGATCTCGCATAGAGATATTATACAAGTTCTAAAACCCGTACTAAGTACGGATTCAATTTTTATTTATGTATTTCCAAATAATTTTACTCGTTCATCCATAATAATGCTTGATTTGCACATACGTTTTTTTAATACAAGCCCTTCCAACGAAGTACAACGACTCAACGCAACATAAGTTTGCCCATGAGCAAAACTACCTCGCCCTAAATCAATAATGACTTTTTCAAATGTTTTTCCTTGGCTTTTATGAATCGTAATTGCCCAAGCAAGTTTAAGCGGAATTTGCGTAAATGTTCCCATAATTTCACGCTCAAATTTGCCGTCTTCAAACAAATAACGAGAAATTTCCCATGTATGTGCATGTACTTTTACCACAGTATTATCTGTTTTTTCTACAAAAACGGTATCTCTTTTTATATCAACAATTGTTCCAATCGTTCCATTCACCCAACGTCTTTCTGGATCATTTAAAATAAACATGATCTGAGCCCCTACTTTTAAAGTAATTTGTTCATCATTAGGGTAAAGATTTCTCGCAATATCTCCAGTTTGCCCAGATAAAAAATTCTTTTCTGGTGCATCAAGTTTTTCCAGTCGTTTTTCATTTACTGCCCGTGCACTAGCATTTGTTGTCATGAGATAAATATATTTTTCATGATCTTCTGGAACAAAATTTGGATCAAAACGAGTATTTAATAATTCCAAATCTTTATGATTTACAGAATTATCTCGCACGGCATTTAGCATATCAATAAATGTACAATCTGTTTGTCTATAAATTTCCTTGAGTTCAATAATATCCATTTCAAATTTCGTTCCAAACAAATCATTTTTATCTCGCAATGCCTCTGCACCAAAAAAGTATGGAACAGTATATTCAGAAAAGAATTTATCTCTCTCATGTGGAGTAACCACTGGTGGCAATTGATATAAATCGCCAAAAAAGACCATCTGTACTCCACCAAATGGTTGTTCTGTCTTTCGAGCACGCCTAAGCACAATGTCAATTGCATCAAGCAGATCAGCACGCACCATAGAAATCTCATCAATAGCAATGGTTTCTATTTTCTGAAACTTTTTTTGCTTTTTTTCATCTAAACGCATTTTTTCTGCTTCAGCCTTTTCAAACCCAGGTTTTAAGGTAAAAAAGGAATGAATCGTATCTCCATTGATATTAATCGCAGAAATTCCTGTTGGTGCAAGTAAAATCGTTTTTTTTGACGTATTGTCTCGAATATACTCTAACAACGTTGACTTCCCTGTCCCAGCCTTCCCAGTAATAAACACATTAGACTGGGTATCTTGTACTTTTCTTATCGCTTCTTGCGCTTCTGCTGAAAATTTCATGGGCATAATACTTGAAAAGCTTAGTAAATATGAGATGCCTGTATTATATCATTATTGCTAGATTAGACAAAATAAGCTATTTATTCTTTACAAACAACATATCCCATAAAATAAATAGAGAATATTTTGTTAATTTAAAGAAATATTTCACTTTTAATACTGTTCTTGTCAAGCTTTTCCTTCTATCTTTACTATCACAAAATTGGTCAAGAAATGTATCTTTTTCTGATGCAATAATATCATACATAGCATGAAATGTTCTATCTTTTTTCATTTGATTCCAAATCCATCTATATCGAAGTTGCCGTTTGTAATATGATAAAAGACTGTTATAATTATTTAATTTTTTCTTTACAATATCTCCTATGATTACACTCTTTTCTCCCGCTAAATACTCTTCAATTATTGGCGCAGCTTCTTTTCCCGCGATAATTGCTCCTTTAATACCATCTGCCGCAAATGCTCCACAAAAACCAGCTGAATCACCAAGAAGTAAGGCGTTTTTATATGAAATATTTTTCAAAACACCTTCTATTGGAATAGTATTACCAAAAACTTCAATTGGTTTTGAATTATTAATCTTAATAATCTTTTTCTCTTGTAAGATCTCAACAAATTTTTCTGTTAACTCTCTTGCTGTTTTTTTATCTTTATCTAATTTTGCAAGTCCCACACGAAAGGCTGGTTTTCCATTATGCTTTGTTGGAGAAAGCCACCCACCATAACCAAGTGAAAACTCCCCAAACCAAAAATGATAAATCGTTTCAGCAGCATTTTTACCCAAAAGTACTTCTCCTTCAAATACTTCTTCATACCCAAAAAGAAAATCTTTTGTTTCTGACAAATGTAGATGTGTTTTAGCAACGGTCGATTTATTTCCATCTGCTCCAACCAAAAAATCACAAGAAATCTGTTTCTTTTCTCCATTTACCATAACAGAGATAGTGTCTACTGTACCATCATTATTTAGATGAAGATCTTTATATACAGCTTTAAACAATACATCAATAGACTCTGGCAATGATCTACCAAATGCCTTCACAAGCGCTTTTGTATCTGTTTGATAAATCCAAGGTTCTTTTGTATAAGAAAAAAAGTGTTTATCATAATCTGGAGCTACCACACAGATAGATGAAATTTGGTTGGTAATATAGTTATCGACGTCAAAAAATTCTTGAAAAATCTTTCGAGTATGAGAAGTAATTAAACCAGTTGATTCAACTGAGCTACCAAAACATGGTTTTGCATCGAGAATAAGCACTGAATATTTTTCAGACAGATGCTTAACCAGTGTAATCCCAGCAAAACTTCCTCCTACTATGATAATGTTATAATGTTTTTTCATATTATTCCTTTAATTCTTTTTACAAAAAAAATCCCCTAGAGATATTAAATGTCATATGAAGCATGTCGAGAAAATAAATATGCTTATTTTTATATCGAAGAATACCAAATAATACAAAACCACCTAGATAAAAAATGAGCACCATATTCATAGGGAAAAATCCAATATGCCCGACAAAAAACATAAGTGTCGCAAGTACTGCAGCAAGCTTATATGACACAATTTTTTCAAGTAATGTCTGCAAAAAACCAAAAGCTAGTATATCTTGAGAAAATGATAATATAAAAAATGCTAGTCCCCACTGAAATATATACGCTGATGAACCCTGATAGGTCAAACAAACGATAAAAAATAAAGCAATAGGAATAAGATATCCTAACAAATACCGTTTTTTTCTTATATGTAAAAAAGAAATTTGTTTAAAAATACATTTCCAGACAAACAAACAGACCACAGTACAAATAAGCATTACCACACTTATTTGTACACTTTGCCAGGCAACTAACTCAGTATACCCAAAAATCTGCTGAATAAACTCATAGTTATAATGGTTCCAAATAAAAAGCCATGTGCCTAATAAAACAAGTACTTTTATTATCGTTAAAATATTTTTTTTCATACAAATACTATTTTTATTTACTCTGGAAGGTTATCCCAAAAAAAATCAAATACCATCTTTATCATACCATATAAAATTTTATCTTCAATGATAATTCCATTTGGATTCTCAGGATGTGCGTTGATAATAGATACTTTATTTTCACCATAAATACCTAATTCACAATCATATGGAAATTGATCTTTTGAAATCATTTTTTTCTCAATACGATATGTTATATTTATTTTCTTATATAAATCTTGCCAAAAGACAGATTCTTCTTCGGTTTCTGCCAAAATAACACGAGTTTTAATTGGTCGTTCATCTGCTTTTTTAAAATATCTTTCTAACACTCCATCTCTCAATTGCATTTGCAATGCTGTAATATTCCCCCACCCCATAATTTCATATTCTCCTGCTTGACTTACTTGATCATCTAAAATTTTTTCAATATTTTTCAAACCCTCAAAATATCTAATTTTTGGCTTATGAGGCAAAGAATTATATAATTCTTCTATATCAGGAAATACTTGTTTTGCTTGCTTAACTTGCCCTTTAGCAAGTTCTTCTTTCATTTCTGTAAAACGCAACAAACTTTCTGGTGGTTCAATTTGATAAAATTGTTTCTTTTCTTTTTCAATCTCAACAATCAATCCTTGGACACTTAATTCTGTCAATATACGGTAAACAGTACTTCTACTAATATGTATTTCTTTTGCAATAGTACTTGGATAATCACCACCAGCTTCAAGCAAATAAAGATAAATTTTAGCCGCTTTATCACTTAAACCCAATTGTTCTACTTTTTTTTGTAATTGAATATCTATATTCATATTATTCCTTGTAATTATTCCTTGTAATTATCCCAGCTAAAATTAAAAATCATTTTCATCATTTGATGAAATATCTTATCTTCAATAATAAATGCAACTGCTGTCTCTTTATGATCTGTAACAATACATACTCTATCTGTCCCATAGATTAAAATTTGGCTCTCATATGGGAAAGAATCTTTTTTAAAATATTTCTGTTGTTGCAACTCAAATAATTGTGGATATTTTGTTTTTCTTTGTTGTAAACGACTATATTTTTCTGATTCTTGATGAAAAGCACGAGAAGAAAGCCCTTTATCTAAATATGCTTGATAATATGTATCTAATGCATCTTCAGGCAAAGATAATTGAAATTCTGAAATATTACTCCAACCACAAATTTCATAACTACCTTCCTGAGTATATATATCATTATATGCAAAATGAACAATTTGGTCGGCCCCTTCAAAAAAACGCATAGTTGGTTTATGAGGTAAAGCTTCAAATAGTGCATTAATATCAGGGAAAATTTGCTCGGCTTCTTTTTTCCTTTTTTGAGCCAAATGTATTTGCATATCAGTATATGCCAACAAATTAACAGGTGGCTCTAACTGATAAAATAATTTATTTTTTTTCTTTACTTCAACAGCCAACCCTTTTACATGTAAATCTGTTAAAATTCTATACACTGTCGTTCTATTAATTTTTGTTTCTTTTGCAATAGCACTTGGGTACGCTCCCCCACTTTGTAATAAAAAAATATATATTTGAGCGGACATGTCACTTAAGCCCAGCTTTTGAATTTTTTTTTGTAAACTTTTATCTGTTGTCATATTATTCTTTATAACTTGCCCAGCTAAAGTTAAAAATCATCTTCATCATATTATGAAATATTTGATCTTCAACAATAAATGCAACAGGTACTTCTTTATGCGCATTAATGACAGCCACTCTATTACTTCCATATATCGAAATTTGACTTTGATATGGAAAATCCTTGGCCTCAAAATATTTTGTTTGTGGTACATTTTTTTCTTTTAATGGAGAATATAATGTTTTTTTAAATGGAGTATTTCCTTCTCCTCGCGGATAAAAAGCACGTAAAGTCAAATCTTTTTTATCTAAAATTTTAATATACTTATTTAAAACTTTTACACCTCCTAATTTCAATTGCAAATCATTAATATTACTCCACCCAACAATCTCATAACTACCAGGTTGAGAGTATACGTCATCATACACTTTTGTAATATTTTCTAATCCTTCAAAAAATCTGATCTTTGGTTTATGAGGAAGTGATTGAAATAATGCTTCAATATCTGGAAATAATTGCTCTGCTTTCCCTTTCTTCTCTTTTGCAAGAGTAATTTGCATGTCAGTATAACGAAGTAAACTTTTTGGTGGCTCTAGTTGATAAAATAATTTATTCTTTTTTTCTATCTCAACGACTAAACCTTTAATGGTTAATCTTGTTAATACACGATAAACTTTACTTCTATTTAATCCTGTTTCTTTTGCTATACGACTGGGGTATCCACCACCATTTTCTAATAAATACACATAAATGACAGCCTCGCTTTCTTCTAAACCAAGCTCTGTTATCTTTTTTTGTAATTGCTTATCTGTTGGCATAAATTATAATTATGAAATAGAATTCCACGATAAATCAAATAACAATTTAATCATCTGATATAGTACTTTATCTTCAATAATAATACCCATAGCAGTATGTTCATGGGCATTCATAAGAGAAACCCGATCTTCCCCGTATAATAAAATTTGACTTGTATATGGAAACTGTTCTTTTGATAAATATTTTGCTTGTTTTGGAAAATCGGTTTTTGTTTTTTCTCTATATAATTGTGTTACTCCTTCTTCACGATTTTCATCTGAATAAATACCTCGTATACTCAAACCTTTTGTATAAATTTCTTCTAAATGCTCTTCCAATTTCTTAGAAGAAATATCTTTTTCTAAATCAACGATATTCCCTAATACCAAAATTTCATATGAACCCTCTTGATAAAAAACGTCATCAAAAATAGATATAAGATTATCGAACCCTTCAAAAAATCTCACAGTGGGTTTGTGTGGGAGTGATTTATATATGGCTTCAATATCATCAAAGATATTTATTGCTTTTTGATCACGTTCTTCAGCTAATCGCACTTGTGTTTTTGTATAGTTAAGTAATGATCTTGGGGGAGATACTTTATAATACAATTTATTTTTTCTTTTTGTTTCAATAATAAGCCCTTTAATGCTTAAATCTGTAAGCAACCGATAAACACTTGTTCTATTCATATTTAATTTACTCGCAATAGTACTTGGCGCAGCACCACCCTGCTCTAATAGATATGCATAAACAGAACTTAAGTTATCACTTAAGCCTAATTGTTTTATATGTGTATAAATATGTCTATTCATATAAATGTATTTTCGCTATAAAATAACCATACCAAACAAATGATTTTTTGTCCAATCTAACGAACAAAAAAGTTGTCCACAGGTATTTTTGTTTTACTTTAGGTAAATTTGCACAACTAAAAATCCTTAAAAACATAAAGCCCATGTTTTTTTGATTATACTCAATTTATTGATCATTACAACTCAAAAAAATTATTAATTAAACAACATGACATCAATATTCCAAAAGAAATATATAATTATTATTTCTTTTATTGGAACTATCTTACTCATTTCAATCTGGCATATGTTTTTTATAAATAAACAAACACATACCATTGAACCGATTGGAATTATCGAAGAAGTCCCAGGACTTGAACTATTTACAGCAAGCCCACAAGAAGGACTTCGTGGACGATATACAGAACATAATCAAAGCGTATACTTTGAAGCAATTCGAAGTGGCATTAGACACCCAAAAATTATTCAAGAAGCATTTTTGACTCATGAGTATAATGTTGAATATCGATTTTATACTCAAGATGGCCAAGAATTTTTTGGACCAAATATTGGTACAGCATCTCCAAATATAGAATGGATCGCATGGGCTGGTTGGTCTGATCTAAACAAAGATGGCGTTTCAGATAACTTATCTCATCTATCTCTCAAATATTATGAAAATGAAGAAGTGTATCTTGATACCTTACACACAAATTATATGCTTGCATATAAAGCCACACAAGCACTTCAACAAGTTCCACTTGTATCAGAAGAACTTGCATTAGAAATTAATCTCCTTCAAAGCGCACCTAAACAGATACAAGAAGAATATCGATTGTTAGAACAAAAATAGTTGTTGCAGGTAAGAAGTGCTGAAAAATTTCAGCTCTTCCCTCTGCAATAACTGTAGAGCGTAATCCTATTAGGAGGATGTGATGAAACACACCTGCATCTTGTTCCTCAGCATGATGGCCATGTTGGCCTTCGGCTGTGGGGAAGACCTCACACAAGCTTTGGTGGATACCCCCACCCAAGAATCCCCCACGGAAGAATTTGAGCAAGAGTCATTCTCTGTCATCAAATTCCAAGAAGGAACAACATCATCTGAGGCCTTACGTCTGTTTCAGACCAACAACAACCCCGACTTAGAAGTAACTGTTGTCCTTCCTAGCTACACATCTCATCGATATGTACGAAAGGACTCCCCAGAGAATCAACAGGCGTCTATCCTGAATCAAGAAATTGAATTCATCAAATTCATATCAAATCAATTTGATACCGAAGATGAACTTGAGTCCGTTGTCTACAATGAACTCATGGAGACGCTTTTAGAAATTGAGCAAAACAGCCATGTCACCGTGCAATCAATCAAGATTAAAACGGCTGATTTTCAAAAGTTTGACATAATTCCATCTCTGATTCAAGATATTCAGATCCATGACTCCATACAAAATATTGGAGACACACTGAATACCCGTAGAGATGCAATCACCGACTTTACTGATGACAGGGCTTATGTACCAGATGGTGGCTCATCCACAATTTGGACAAGTGGTAGCCTCCAAAAATTTTGGTTTACATCATCTCAATTATCGCATTACTCTAGTTGGCGTAGAGGATTAGAGATTGATACATTGATCATCCCTCGCAGTCGGGCTGGATGTGGGAATAATACGAGCACGAATATGCCTGTTTCCTATAAAGACACAGAAGCCTTTGACGATGGGAATGCTCGTATATGTACTGTTGGAACGAGTAGTGCCAATAGACTTCGGCCAAATAGGCTTTACTGGACCTGGCATTCCTTCTCTAGTTTCGAACAAGGCCTTAACCCAACAATTCAAGTTCTTTTCCAGCCCACAAAGAGAATGTGGATTGGTCAAGCTTGGGCTATGTTTAGTGATTCCCATATGCCTATTCAATGGTTGCTCCAATATAATTATAACGAAGCACCTGGACGCGAAGTATCTTGGAATCATAACTAAAGATAACTTCATCACAATAACCAATTCAACTCGGTAACCGATAATAGGTTCCGATGTTGCTGGTAAGAAGAGCTGAAAAATTTTAGCTCTTCCCTCTGCAATAACGCAGACACTCACCCTACTAGGGGGAAATGTGAAAAAACTGCTCTACCTCTTTAGCTTGATGGGCATACTATCCATCGGCTGCGGAGAAGAATATCTCATCCTTGATGGGATACAAGAAGAAGTCCAACAGGGCTTTGAGAACAACAACCGCTCCAACATGGAGCCACAAGATAATCCAGAGTCCAGCTACGCGCTCGACTTTGATATCAACAACGACGATAAGGTACGCGTTTACTTGACGGATAAGATGGATGGTCATGGTATCATCCTCGAAATCCTCCGCGGCCCCGATCGCCCCCTCCTCCAAGATGATGATGGAAAAGACATCATTGATCCCGAGCTCCCAGCTCAAGAGATCGATGCCCGATTCATTTCGATGTACGGCCAGACCTTCATGAGTAGTTATGGAGGACACGGTCCGGTTAACCCAAACTGGGGTGATCGAGATGATATACATACTGATATTGATGAACGTGCACGAGACTTTGAAATGGCGGTCATGATGATCGATATACTCGCAAACGAGAAGGTCAATCTTGAACTTTTTGATGAAGCAAATAACTTAATTTACAACTTCAAAAAGACCTCTAAGATCATCCATCCATCTGAACATACAAATATTCAAACGAAGAGCCTACGGATATATCAACACCACTTCTTGATACATTATTCAGAGATTCGTTTGAACTTTCATCATTCCGCAACAGCAGACCATATTTACTATGCTAATCGTCCATATAACTATCACTACACAAAGAATCATGGTAGAGGCCCTTTTGAATCAGGAATGCGTCGTCGATGCTTACGAACATTTAACTTTTACATAGGCCATGCCCCATTCTCCAGTTCTTGTGCTGATAGTAGAGACGATGGATTAGCCTGTTGTAATACTGGATATGGAAAGAGCTCTGGACATCATGTATGTAATGATGACACCCTCCTCCAAAAAGAAATAATGATACTAGAAGATCAATTAAGATATTATGATCATCATAATCAGACTTCTAGTACATGTCGAGACTGGTGGCCACGAGCCTACGCCCCCTCCTGCAACTAAAAAGAAACACTTCATCACACCCCACCTAATTAACATGACTCAATGAGTTGTGTCCCACCCTTAACCCTGTGCCTAGGCATAGGGTCCTTTTTTATCTAAAATATTAATATATTTTTTGTCCAATTTGACGAACAAAATAGTTTTCCACAGATTTTTAACGCTAATTACAAGCAAAAATACAGTATTTCAATTTTCATGTTTCACACAAAAATAAAGTACTTGCTATATTTAATTTAGATTGCTCATTACAATTTAAACGAAAGGAAGAACAGAAAACTGCCACTTTCTTTACATAATGTACATTATAACGTACATAGTTAATTTCATGTTGTGAACAACACAACAAAACAACAGTATACTCATATACTGTAAAACACATAATAGTTTAAACATGAGGTGAAGTAATAGGCACTTCATGTTTAGATTGAATAACAAAAAAGGAAATACATCGTGAGAAAACTCTTCTCTATCCTGGGCATGTTTTTCATGCTGCTGGGATTAGCCCCAACACCAGTCGAGGCACAACAAACCGCCACCAACTTCATCTACCCGGTGAAAGCAACGGATGTCAACAACATCCTCGACAACATCAACGATCCTGCCGATGGGCATGGTTGGGTGATCTATACGAGCTTGGGTAGCTACTACAACAACGGCAGCGATTGCCTGACTGGCTACCACGACGCTGATGACTACAACCGCACAGGCGCTGCCAACAACGATCTGAATGCTCCGGTATATGCGGTTGCTAACGGTACTGATAAAATAATTTATTCTTTTTTTCTACTTCAACAACCAAGCCTTGTGCAACTAACTCATCAAGTATACGGTACACACTACCACGAGTAATTTTAGTTTCTTTAGAAATTCTACTTGGAAAAGTTTTATTTTGTTCTAATAAAAACAAATAAATACCCGTTGCCTTTTCTCCTAAACCCAATTTTGTTATTTTTTCTATTACTTTTGAATCAATAGCCATATAATTATTTTACTCAACAAAAACTCCTTTTGCCCGCAATTCTTTTTTATATTCAGCAAGCACTAAGCGAATATTTTCGTATGATACTTTTTCTTTTAATACCGTAAAAATGGGCTTTACTCCTTTTTCAACTCCTTTTTTTTCTATTGCTGCCCTAATATCTTTTTTCACCCCTTTGGTCATAAATTTCATGATATCAATATCATAGCCTTCTTCAATCAAGCGCGCAAGGTGACTATACACAGTCGTCTCTTTTAGTCCTCGCTCTCGTGCAATTGCTGCCACTGGCATTCCCTCTTTATATTGTGTATATGTCAATTGATATGTACCCCCTTTAATCACACTTTTATCTTGCCCCAATCGTTCTTTTATAAATGTCGTGATAATGGCTAAAAATTGATCCCCATACTTTTTTAACTTCATCTCCCCCACTCCTGAAATTTGTCGGAATTGTATCTTATTCATTGGTTTTTCTCTTGCCATCTCATCAAGGGTTGCATCAGAAAATACGACATATGGCGGAATATTGTCTCTTTGCGCAATTTTTGTTCTGGCATCTCGAAATAATTCAAACAATGCTTCATCTGTTTCTTGTCGCTTTGTCTTTTTCTTTTCTTTTGCTTCTGCTTTTAATCGTTTTTCAAATGAAGACAAATGCACTAAATTTACTTTCTTTTTGCCTGTAAGCACTTTTTTTCCTTGTTCTGTGATTTTTAATGCCTGATACTGTTCGTACGCAACAAAAAATAATCCCAAATTTAACATCTGCAAAAAATATTGTCGCCATTCTTCTGAACTCAAATCTGCTCCAATACCATGAGTAGACAATTGATCATAACCACGAGAAATAATATCGTGTCGGCGTGAACCACGCAACACATCAATAACTAAAGACACCGGTGCTTTTTGCTCAGTACGCACAATCGCTGATAAGGCTTTTTGTACAATCTCTGTGCCATCAAATACTTCTGGCGGATTAGTACATACATCACAATTACCACAATCTTTATCTAAATATTCATGAAAATAATGCAAAAGCATTTTACGCCGACAAGTGAGCGCATCAGCAAATTGCTGCATACGCTCTAATTTTGCCAATTGCAAATCTTTTTGCCCACTCCCTTCTAATATTTTTCGAAGAGTCACGACATCTTGAAAGGTATAAAAAAGAATAGTATCACTTGGCAGTCCATCACGACCGGCACGCCCAATTTCTTGATAATACCCCTCAATATTTTTTGGGAGATTATAATGCATGACATAGCGCACGTTTGATTTGTCAATACCCATACCAAAAGCAATGGTTGCGCAAATTACAGAAGTCTTTCCGTGAATAAACTCTTGCTGAACACGACTTCTCTCTTCTGCTGACATTCCTGCATGATATGCCCATGCATTTACTCCATTCATGCGTAATCTCTGAGCAATTTTTTCTGTATCTTTTCTTCTCAGACAATAGATAATGCCCGCTTCATTTGGTTTTTTACTAATATACCCTAATATTTTTTGAAAACGCTCTTTGCCTGGAAGCACAGTTAAATGCAAATTTGGCCGATCAAAAGAAGACACAAATGTTTTTGGATCATCAATTTGTAATTGTGCCACAATATCTTTACGAGTAATTCTGTCAGCAGTCGCTGTCAAGGCAATAATTGGTACCTCAGGGAACTTCTTTCGCAATAGATGTAATCTCGTGTACTCCGGACGAAAATCATGCCCCCAGCCCGAAATACAATGGGCTTCATCAATTGCAAAAAAAGAAACATCAATTGAATCTAAAAAATAAAGAAAATCAGAAGAGACGACTTTTTCTGGTGAAACATATAATAAACGAATCTTCCCTTGCCTTACTGCATCTTTTACCGAATCTTGATCATCATAAGACATACTACTATTCATGTATGCCGCATCAATTCCATTTTCTACCAAACTCGTCACTTGATCTTCCATGAGTGAAATTAATGGAGATACCACAATACACACACCTTTTTTTACCAACGCAGGAATCTGGTAACACAAAGACTTCCCCCCACCAGTTGGCATGAGTACAAAAGCATCTTTTCCTTTTAACACAGATAAAATAATTTCCTCCTGCATCGGACGAAATTGATCATAACCAAAATATTGCTTTAATATGTCTTTAATCTTCTTTTTCATATACGTCCCTAGTTTACAGGTTTTACCCTACTTTGTCGAGTCAAAAAAAGAGCCCTCTACAGGCTCTTTAATCTCAATACTTTTTTATAACGGCAGAGTCAAATTAAACCCTTGTGCTCCTGCAATACCACCTTGCCCTTGTGGCACTGGTGCTGGAGCAAAGTTCACAGCAATCGGCATGACTTCTCCCGTAATCGTAGGGTAATAAATCATACTATTTTTTACCCCATAATCATATACTTCTTTTGTCACTCGTACATCTTGCTCACAATAATCTTTTACTTTTTGAATCTCACCTTGTCTAAACCATTCCATCGCAATCAACCCATCTGCACTTTTTTTCATTTGGAGTGTGGCTTGTGCGACATCATCTAATTTAAAGCGTTTTCCACATGATTCTTTAATCACTTTAAGCAAATCTAAATGTGGAATGATGGTTAGATCTCCCGTATAATAACGATTCAAAATTGGCACATCAAAATGCTCACTATTATACCCAATAATTCGTTCTGCTTTTTCAAGTATTGGCCAAAGTTCTTTTAACTCATGTTCTTCAAATGATCGATATGAATCTGTTTCATATTCATAGATAGATACAACCGTTACCTTCATGGTCGACAAATTCTTAATATCACCAATAGTTTCAATATCAAAGACAATCTCACGAGACATAAGCAAATTATATAAAAATAACTGATTAAAAGTATAACACAATGCAATCCAACTGAATAGATGATCATTTACCCAATATGCGGTACTCCACTATACTTTGCATGTATATACTGACCTACAGATGTTTGTTGAAGTTCTTTTTCAATATATTCTTTATGCCAATCGGCTTCTCGTACTCCAATAACTGGAATGTTTAAAACATATCCCCATGTATTTACCAAAGTCACCGCCAAACGAGTGGCGGTAAAGCTCCCCACACCCAATAGTACTGCCATACCTTCAATCTCTTTTGGTGTTTTCTCTTGTTCTGTTAAAAATTCATCAACAGCCACAAGCATATCTCTATTTTTATATGGATATGTTTTTGTTACACCAACAGCATCTGTAATCGTTATGTTATCTCGTACAGAAGGGTCAATCATTAATATATACATAAATTAAATATCTAACTCATTAATCACCAGTTTGTGTTTTGCTTCAAATAATGCAAATAAAAATCGATCCATCACATGACGACGATCAAAAAATTCTTCTTCTGTCATACAAGTAAACCGAATGCTACAACCAAACTCTTTTTCATGCTCTGTTATCAACCGATTAATCACTCGCTCTTTCACATCTCCGATAAATAATATATCTGAAGGAGCACGCATATCTCCTGAAAAGATACCTGTTAATAACAATACACGAATGCTTCCACCTTTTTTTGTTAATTCTTCAACAAAAGTTTCTTCACCGAGCATATGCTCTTTCAGCAACAACGCTTGTAAATCTGAAAAAAATATTGATCCCATATTCAAACGATAATATTTTCTTCGATCTTCTGTTTCCTCATTTGACAAATGCTTATCTGCCACAACCTCCACAACACCTGACTGACATAATAAATCAAGCTCACGCCGCACAGCATTAATTTGTGTGTCTAATTCTCGTGTTAATTCACGAACAAAAAACTTACTGCTCGGTTCTCTAAAAAATACACGAAGTAAACGATATCTTGTTTTTGAACCAAATAAGTGTTCAAGCATAGCAATGATAATTAGATAAAAAAAGAGTCTCTTCCACAGAGCGAATAAATATAGTATAATAGTAATGATTCATGAAGTCAAAAAATTATGAGAGAACCGTTTGCATTATATGAATTTTTTATAGAAGGACGACGACGTGCAGAGTCACATGTTCTTCTCCATATTACTGAACAAAATCCCCATGATGAGACTAAAGGGGCTCTTTTTGTTGTGTGTGAAATTAAACATGGCACCATTGCACAAATTGAGCATTTGCAAAAGATGATTGATGATATTGAGTCAGGATACTACGAAACAGACCAAACAAGTAAAAAACACCCTTTTGAGCAAACTCTTGAGTTTATTAACCACAGAACACATCACATATTACAAAAAGATGCTGGTGAAGTTGATTGTTTTGTCGGAATAATTGAAGACAATACTATTTATTTTTCTATTCATGGAGAACCACGAGCACTGTTAATGTACCAAGAACAAAAATCTTGGCAAACCGTTGATCTGCTCGAAGGAAGAACCAATGATACTGATGATACGATCTTTTGCAAAGTAACAAAAGGCACTCTTGCTGATGACGATTTGTTGTTTATTGCAACACCTGAAGTAACGGAAGTATTTCCACTTGAAGAATTACAACAACTCTTTACGAGCCATACACCTAAAAAATCTATTGAAACTATTCAAAATCATTTCGAACAAATAAAAGATGATCTTTCCTTTGGTGGATTACTTATTCACCAGCCAAAAAAGAAAAAACATCTTCATGAAAAAAAAGAATCTTTAACTATCATTCCACAACATAATACCCCACCACCTAACAGACCACAAAAAACAGAACTTCCACGTCCAGAAACAAACTACAGACCTCGACCACAAACAAGTAAAAGTACCGAACCACTATGGAATCGGATACTCATTGGTATTGGGAAAAATTTGGTTATAATTGTTATGGGCATTGCCCTTACTATAAAAAAATTCCTCTGGTGGATTGGTCGCCAATTTTTAGTATTATTTCTCATTGCAACAAACCACGGTAACCAACGACAAACTATTATTGAAGAATATCGTCAAGGAATGAGACAAAAAAAACAATATATTGAAGAACTTTCTCTTCTCAGTAAATTGTTATTTTTAGGAACCATTGTACTTATTTGTGTATTGAGTGGAAGTGTGATCTTTATGAATAAGAAAAAAGAACAAGAGACAGTCGTGGCATATCAAACAGAAGTCACTTCTATTATTCAAGAAAAACAACAAGAAGCTGAGGCAAGTTTACTCTATGGTAATGAATCAAAAGCACTCAGATTACTTGAAGAAATTCAATCACTTTTAGCGTCACTCCCTGTAGATAGCGAAACAATTCGTATTACAAAAGAAGTTACCGATCAAACAGAAAATATTACAAAAAAATTACAAAAAATAGAAGAAACACCGGTAACACTTGTTGAAAATATTTCTCAATATGCAAAAACCAGTCATATGGCCTACATCAATGGCCTGCTCTTTTTGTATGATAACAATGAAAAAGAACATGTCCTTTTTCATCCAGGAACACATATCGTTGAAACAAAAAAATACGATACCATTTCTTCAATGATTGATAGTTATGTACCAAAAGAAGATGACGAAATTTTCTTTTTAACTAATGAAGATACGATTGCCTCATGGGACGAAGAAACAAAAAGCATGGAACAAAAAGATATTACCTACCCACAAGAAAAAGGATCTATTAGAGCCATGGCAACATATAACCGAAACTTATACACCCTTGATCCTATTCAAAATCAAATATATAAACATACACCAACTGTTACAGGATTTACCAAGGGAACTCCGTGGCTCCAATCCAATGAAGCCGATTTAACAAGTGCTGTTGATATTGCTATTGATGGACAAGTGTATGTCCTTAAGCAATCTGGAGAGTTACTTGTCTTTGAACGCGGGAAACAAAGTAGCTTTAATTCCGCAAGCATCCAACCACCACTGGAAGAGCCACAAGAAATTTGGGCTCGCTATGAATATGACAATATCTATATTTTAGAACCAAGAAACAAACGTATTATTGAAATGACTAAACAAGGATCACTCATACGACAATATACCTCTAGCCAATGGAATAATCCTAGTTCTATGGCTGTTGACCCAGAAAAAGGTCTTATTTATGTCCTTGATGAAGGAAATCTCTATAGTATTGAAATTAAGGATTAAGACCCTATTTCATTGTTTTCCACATGATATGTTCTTGACTTTCTTATTGATATTAGATATAATATTATCGTTCTTATGTCGCCATCGTCTAATGGTTAGGACACCAGGTTTTCATCCTGGTAATCGGGGTTCGATTCCCCGTGGCGATACGCGAAAAATGGTCATTCGATCATTTTTTTGTTATCATACCAATATCATCCTGAGTGGATACCGACATGCAATGTACGGGAGGAATCGAAGGATCCCAATGACAAATTTTTTTTGAATCTTATACTATGATTATTTTAGGAATTGAATCTTCTTGCGATGATACGAGCATTGCCCTGCTTGAAGTCAAAGACAGTCAATTACACATGCTTGCTGAAAAAACAGCAAGCCAAATTGATATACATAAAATACATGGTGGAGTTATCCCAGAAATTGCAGGAAGAGCACACGCAGAGCATATATTACCCGTTATTGAAGAAGTACTCAAAGATCAGCCAACACCAGATGCTATTGCCGTCACAGCAGGTCCAGGATTAGTCACAGCGCTCCTTGTTGGGGTTGAAGCCGCAAAATCACTCAGCTACCTATTAAACATTCCCCTTATCCGTATTAATCATATGGAAGGGCATATCTATTCTCCCCTCCTTCCAGAACAAGGAACAGATGGTGAATTAAAAGACATTGCATTTCCTGCACTGTGTTTAACCGTCAGTGGTGGGCATAGTGCGATTACCCTTATGCACAAACATGGCGAATACGAACGCATTGGTGCCACTCGCGATGATGCTGCTGGAGAGACTTTTGATAAAATTGCAAAGATGGTAGGTTTTGAATACCCTGGTGGACCAAAAATTTCAAAAGCAGCAAAAACAGGCAATCCAAAAGCAATTGATTTTCCTCGACCAATGATACTTAAAGATACCTGTGACTTTAGCTTTGCCGGACTCAAAACGGCAGCCCTCTATTGGTTACGAGATAATACCTTTGAAGAAACAACTATTACAAGAGAAGATTTTTGTGCTTCTATTGAAGCAGCAATCGTTGACTCTCTCCTGATTAAAACAATGCGAGCTGCAAAAAAACACCAACCAAAAACTATTATTTTAGCTGGTGGCGTTTCGGCAAACCCAACACTTCGTACACAATTAGAAGAACGCATTGCAAAAATCCTTCCTCATACAACATTTCTTAAGCCACAAAAAGGCTATTCTATGGATAATGCGGCTATGATTGCGCTTGCTGGATATTATCATGCAAAAGAAAAAGACTTTACTACTCCAAAAGAATTATTTGCTGATCCACAATGGTACTTGACAGACAATTCAAACTAACGTATAATCGATAAAATTGTTCGTTTACAATAACAAGGAGACCTATAAAGGGTCTTCTTTTTTAGAGCCAAAAACTGGCTCGAGGAGTTCATCCATCCATGCCTAAACACAAAAACATCCAACCAAAAATAATTTTGGTTGCTGGAGCAAGTGGGTCTGGTAAATCTACAGTTATAGAAGAAATCAAACACGTATTAGGTGACCTTTGTGTTGTTATTCCACTTGATATGTTCTACTTAGATTTTGGAGCAAAAACCCCCGAAGAGCAAAGCCAGATAAACTTTGACCATCCTAAAGCAATTGATTGGCGTTTAGTTTTTCATGTATTACTTTCTCTCAAAGCAGGTAATCCAACACTCATCCCTATCTATGACTTTGAAACTCATAGTAGAAAAACTACTGGAACCCTCGTTGAGGCTGCCCCAATCATTCTATTAGAAGGCCTTATGGCCCTATTTGATAAAGAAGTCCGTTCACTAGCTCATAGAGCTATCTTCGTTGATGCAGAACTTGATATTTGCTTACAACGACGAATTGCTCGTGATACAAAACCTGTTAACGAAGGTGGTCGTGGCAGAAGTCAAGATTCTGTCTTAAAACAATGGTTACAGGTACGTGAAATGTACCGTCGCTTCTTTGAACCAACAAAACAGTATGCTAATATTGTCCTTCCTGAAGGAGGACATAACAAAGAAGGCATTCATATACTCCTTTGCTGGCTCAGATATGAACTAGGCTTCAACGGCCAAACAGAGGAATAATACAAAACAAAACACATCCCGCCCGTAACACTCACCGCGGCACTGACTTGTAAAGCACACTCGCTTTGCATATCGGTGTCGCCTTTTAAATTACAGACTATTTTACAAGCATATCAGCAATCCGCTCGATAAATGTTTGAAACACTTCTCCACGTGCTGGTGAAAATAATCCGACACGAGAGTTAAGCTCCATAATAAATGGTTTGCCTGCTAAAAAGACAATATCTACCCCAACATAATATGTTGTATCAAATACTTTTTTAATTTCTTCAATAATTGGATACACCGACATTGGTATTTTATCTGTTTCAATGACTCGTAACTCTCCACCCTGTGCTACATTTGCACGATACTCACCTTCTTGTGGCACACGATAAAATGAATAAATAATTTCTCCATTAATAAGCACAATTCGTAAATCATGCATACCGTCATATACTCCAGGAATACCTTCACTTGTATCAATAAACTCTTGCACAATAACCGGAAATTCATACGACTGTGCAAGCACATGCTCAGTACTTCCAATATGCACGTCATGTCCACCTTCACCCCAAATAGCTTTTACTACTTTTATATCACCATCAAACTCAGATACGGCAGCCACTAATTCTTCTTGATTTTCTACTTTTATTGTTTTTGGGCAATATTGTTTAAATAGTTCATAGGTTTTCCATTTATCGACGCAAACACTATTTACAAAATCATTATTTAAAATAGTCATACTTCCATCAGAAGGAAACAACCGTGCTCCTTTATCAAATAATGTATCAATTACTACTTCTCCTGTCTCAACGACTTCACCATCTTTAAATTGCCAACTATTTGAAAAAACTCCATTTCCTTTATAACTATCATGCTGACGAACAATAAAAAATTTAGCACCACGTGCTTCTACCTGTTTTGCGAGTTCTTGATATGACTCTAAATACTCCTCTTTATTCAATGGATAATCAAGTTTTCCTGCCAAATCAAAAAATACAGCAATTTTTTTCATAATACAAAAATTAGCTATGTATATAACATATAGCCCTATCCTAACACATTAATCAAAACATGAGAAGCCCCTACACTCCAATATACTGTCATCCTGAGTGACTGAAGTAAATAACAATTAAAGTCCCTCCCCTATAAGGGGAGGTTAGGTGGGGTCTTTCGGAGGAATTGAAGAAGGTTTATTATTAAAAAATCTTAATCGCAAATATGGACCCCCTCTAACTCCCCCTCGTAGGGGGAGAAATTCTCTTTATCTAGGAAAACATCTTTTTTGAAGAAAAATGTGGCACTACATTTGGGCATTTTAATACTGTTTGATCTTCTAGCAAACGAATATGTTTTTTTTCTTTTAAACGCTCTACCCCTTTACCATAAATCACCTCATCTTCTTTGTCTTTTCTCCCAACAACCACCCAACGAATTTGTGGTAACTCTTCTATTAATTCACAACAGGGTGTGTACCCCTTAGTTTTACGATACGTACATGGTTCAAGTGTTGAATAAAGTGTAAAATCACGACTCTCCCAATCAGGGCAATTACTTTTAAGCATATTAATCGCATCGTGCTCTGCATGAATGTCTCCCCGTCTATAGCCATGAGCCACAATTTCAAATGTATCTGCTGCGACAATTAATGCCCCAACCGCATAGCCATTTTTAGAAATATTAGATAACTGCGCATATGTTTCTGCTAACTCAAAAAATTGTTGATCAATTTGTTCCCAAAATACTTCTTTTAAATGACGAGAAAATCCTGCTTCGACAATTCCATTATCATTTACATGCGTATCAAAAATATATTTATATCCATATTGCGCAATATCTTCTAATTTTTCTGTATAGTTTGGTTTATGATTAACACAAAAAACTCCCGTAATCTTAGTATTTGGGAGTGTCTTAATGGCATCAATTAATCCACGTATGGTTTGACCTGTTGAGACCATACAATCAACAATGGCAACCTTTTTTCCTTCAATTTCTTTTGGTAAGTACATTGTCCGTTTGTAATATCCTGTTTTTTGTTCAAATTCAACAGATGGAACATGATAATGAAAACTTTTACTAATAATTACTGGCAATGATCGCTCTGCCCCAATGTATGACGCCACAGGAATACCATCAGCTTCAATTGTGACAATAACTTCAGTATCGTCTGATACCATTTTTGCTAAATAGTCACTCACTTTTTTATACAAAGCGAAATTGGTCAATGTGCTTCCTTTAAATGGATAGAGAAAATACTGATATTTTTCAACACTCCCACCATTTTTTTCTACTGTGTACACTGGTGCATCAATGAACAGTTGCATTGCTTCATCTAAATCATATTTTTCTTTTAAAATCTGCTCTTCAATTTTTTGCACATACTCCTGAATAGGTTGACCGAAATTCTTTTGTGACATCATAGAAATATTCTAGATTATATAAAAAAATAGTCCTTACAAAGTATAACACAATGAAATGAAATAATAAAAAAAGCCCCCTTTTGTCAAGGAGACTTCTCTTTTTTTTATACTCAATTATTCCACCACAACTCTCCCCTTGCCAAACAGATCTTCAATCGCTTGTTCAACAACATCACCCCACTCAACCAAAAAATCAGTCTTAATGATGTTGGCGCCAATACAAATATAGGCACGGTGTCCACCAGGATGCGCAGCAAAGAGCGATTTTAAGGCCCCGCTGTGCTCTTCGGCTTCTTCTTGAGAAATAGTGAGAGAAAACATTGCTTCTTTTTTAAATGCAAGCCCGAGCCCGCCTGTTTCTGTTTTTTCTTTCTTTTTTACAGTACTATTTCCTAAAGAAACTTGCTTTGCAATTAATGATGCATTTTGTTTATCGAGTAAATACACATTTTCTGGAAACACTTTATTTTCTCCATCTTCACGCGGTGTTTTTCCGACAATACACAACAAATTTCCTTCTTGCCAAAATGATTGTGTTTTTTTATATACTTTTGGAAATACTAATAACTCCATAACACAAGTCGTATCTTGTATGGTCACAAATAACATAACATCTCCTCGCTTAGTAATTTTCTTTTGCACTTTGTCAACAATACCTCCAACAACTGCCCAAGTATCTCTTGGAGCATGTTCAATATCTTCAAGAGGCGTTAACACCTCTTTCATTTTTTCTTGATAATACACAAAAGGATGAGAAGAAATGTACAAGCCAAGTAATTTTTTTTCCCACAATAATTTTTGATCCATCGTTGCCAAGTCAGCTTTTTTAAGGACAACTTTACTATCTAATGCAATATCAGTCCCAGCAAACAATGATCCTTGATTACTACTTTGTTTTTCTTTAATTTGTTTCACGAAAAATAACATATTTTCCATGTTTAAAATTAAAGATCCTCGATCAATACCAAAACAATCAAGTGCCCCGGCTTCGGCCAAACTTTGAAGTGACTTTTTATTCAAATCTTTATCCACCGCACGCGTGAGAAAATCTTCGAGATCTTTATACTGTCCATGTGCCTTTCTTTCACGATAAATAACATCACAAATATGAGAACCCACATTTTTAATAGCAGTTAAGCCAAACCGAATTCTCCCAGGCTCTCCCGCTTTTGACACCATGGCAAAGTTTTTAAAACTTTCATTTACATCTGGTGGAAGGACATCAATATTCATACGTCGACACTCTCCAACAATCGCTGCCACTTTATCTGTATCACCAAACTCAGCTTGTAAAATAGCCGTCATATACTGCACAGGATAATTAGCCTTCATATAGGCAGTTTGATATGCCACCATACCATAACTTGCACTATGTGATTTATTAAAGGCGTATGTCGCAAATGGTTTAATATTTTCCCACAAATCATGCACGGTTTCTTTTGGAATATTATTGGCAACACACCCATCTTTAAATTTCTTTTCTTGTTCATCCATGAGCTCTGGGATTTTCTTTCCCATGGCTTTTCTAAATTTATCCGCTTCTAACCAATTATATCCGGCGAGTTTGATCGCCGTTAACATGACATCATCTTGATAAATCAACAGACCAAGTGACTTTTCTAAAATTTCTTCTAAATCTTTATGAGGATAGGTAATTGTTTCTGGATGATGTTTGCGTCGAATATATTCAGGAATGAAGTCCATTGGCCCTGGTCGATAAAGTGCCACCATCGCCATGATATCTTCAATTGTTGTCGGACGCAACTCTTTAATCCACCGAATCATGCCTGAACTACCAAATTGAAAGACTCCCATGGTTTCTCCACGAGAAATCATGTCAAAAGTTTTTTTGTCTTCAAGTGGTAGATTATAAATATCAACATCATCACCAGTCGTTGCTTTTACAATTGTCATTGCATTTCCTAAAATAGACAAGTTCCGAATACCTAAGAAATCATTTTTTAACACTCCTGCAGCCTCAATATCATGCATGTCATACTGAGTCAAAATTCTATCTCCCCCAGTTTCACGCTGAATGGGTGAATAATCTGTCAATGGCGTTGGAGAAATAACAACCCCTGCAGCATGAATAGACGTATGACGGTTACACCCTTCTACTTGTTGCGCTAAATCAAGTAAACTTTTCACTTCTTCATTTGTCTCATACAGTCGTTTTAAATCAGGCTCTTCATGTAACGCTTTTTCAATCGTCATTGGTGCACCTTGTGCTCCTTGTGGAATTAATTTTGCGACTTGATCACAAAAACTATATGAACACCCCATTGCACGCCCAACATCACGTACACTTGCACGCGCTGCCATCGTTCCAAAGGTAATAATTTGAGCAACCTTGTCTGTCCCATATTTTTTTGTGACATACTCAATCATTTCATCACGCCGATCATCAGCAAAATCAGTATCGACATCAGGAGCAGACGGACGAAATGGATTAAGAAAACGCTCAAATGGTAATTTAAAACGAATAGGATCAACGGTGGTAATTCCAATGACATATGAAACCAAAGAACCCGCTGCTGACCCACGAGTAGACTCTACAATCCCTTGCGATTTTGCATAACGCACATAATCTGCCACACATAAAAAGTATGGTGCATAGCCTTTTGTTTTAATAATATCAAGCTCGTATTCAATCCGATCAGTAATTTCTTTTGTGATTTCTTTATAAAATTTTGGTGCACATGCATATGCATCATCACGCAAAACATCATCATAGGTTTTGCCTGGTGGCAACTCTACTGGCGCAAAATGCCACACACCCAATGGAATTTCTACATCAATTCGCTCTGCAATCTTGACAGTATTTTCAAGCGCCTCTGGAATATGACGAAAACGAGACGCGATATCGTCTGCCGTATTGAGTGAACGATCGACTTGACGAAAATCTTCTCGATCAGTATATGATACCTTCCAACCATTTGAAATACAACGCAAAATATCTTGCGCATCAGTATCTTCAGGATTTAAATAATGCACATCCCGACTCACCACAAGTGGAATACCTGTATCTTTTGATAACTCAATTAATCTTGTATTCACCATGACTTGCCCTGAAATTGCGGGGTGATCTTGTAATTCTAAATAAAAATATTCTGCACCAAATATTTCTCGCATGAGAAGCGCCTCTTTTTTTGCTTCTTCATATTTATCTTTTAACAAATACTGTGAAATACGACCATCAATTGTCCCTGAAAGCGCAATCACCCCTTTTGCATGTTTTTGTAATAATTCATTATCTACTCGTGGCTTGTCTAAAAAAAATCCTTCTAAATGCCCAGTAGAAGACATTTCCATCAAATTTCGGTACCCTTCATAATTTTCAGCAAGAAGCGTCAACCGATATATTTGTTTATCAAGCTCAGTGTCTTTATCATGCCGAGTTCTGGCAGCAACAAAAGCATCAAAACCAATAATTGGCTTGATGTCTTCGGCTTTACAGGCGTTATAAAATTTAATTGCACCGTACATTCCCCCGTAATCTGTCAGTGCCAATGCCTTAAACCCTCGTTTTTTTGCCGCTTTTACTAGAGGTTTAATCTTTGACAATCCATTTAAAAAAGAAAAATGGGAATGAACATGTAGATGGACAAAATTCATAATCGTATCGTTTCTGAGTCTATAATAGCGTAAAATACGCTGAATGACAAGGGTACAATGTTCCTCCCCTATGAGGGGAGGTTAGGTGGGGTCCTTCGAAGAAAATATATGAACAATCTGCCACAATTGTTCTAATACTATATCGAGTTCATTCAAAATTTGTTCATTTCTATATCTAACAATAGTATATCCTTGTTCTTCTAAATATGTTTGTCTTTCGATATCTTTTAATCTTTGTTTATTTTCTCCATGAATATTTCCATCTATTTCTAAAATCAATCTTAATTCATGACAATAAAAATCTACAATATAATAATCAATATTATATTGTCTTCTAAATTTTATTCCTAATTGTTTCCCTCGTAATTCCTGCCAAAGAATCTGTTCTGACTTCGTTGCTTGTTTACGAAGTAACTTTCTTCTTTCTCTTGTTGATGATTGATTTTGATAATATAACTTATTTTCCATAGATGAACCCCCTCTAACTCCCCCTCATAGGGGGAGAATAAATCATTATATTTAGTATATCATAAAAAATACATTCCCATTGAAACATACTCATTTTTAGGGTATGATACCTCTATGGCTTTTGATAGAATAAACAAATTAAAAAAGAACAAAATAAAACTTTTTTGGATCAGAGCACTCATGAATGTAAAGATGCTCAATATTGTGATGTCTATTTTTTATGTTCATCGTGGAATTCAACTGCATGAGATATTTTATCTCTCTATTATTTGGGGTGCAACAAACTTACTGACAGAAATTCCCTCAAGCTACATGGCAGACCAATGGGGTAGAAAAAAAACAATTCTCCTTGGGATCATTGGCATACTCATGTACTGGATATTTTATTTCTTTGCTGATTCATTTTTTCTTTTTGCCGTTGGAACAATCTGGTATGCCCTTTCATTTTCAATGATCTCAGGAACTGACCAGGCACTACTTTATGATAGTGAGAGAGAATTGAAACAGACAAAACAATCACTCAAGACCTTTGGCACATTTAGTGCTGCAAGCAATATCTTTAAAGTCTTTGCGACCCTTATTGGTGTCATTATTGCCAAAGATCTTATTGAATCTCAATTTCAAATACTCATAAGTATTGATGTTATTGTTACTGTTGCTGCATTAGGTCTTGGATACACTCTTGTTGAAGCAAATCACAAAATCGATGTAGAGAAAATTGAATCAGGAGTAATGATCGATGCAATAAACTTACTCAAAAAAAACAAACTCCTCTTGCGCGCAATACTTGGTCGTGTCATTCTTTTTACAGGAAGTTTAGTTCTCTTTCATTATTATCAAGTCTTTTTTGTTGGTATGGGCTTACCGCTTCTTGCGCTTGGAATCGGATTTTCTCTTATGCATGCATCTGCAGGACTCTTTAAGCATTATGGTCTCAAATATATTCCAAAAAAACGCGTCCGTTTTTGGATTGATATTGCCAATTGGATTGAAGTACTCAGCTTACTCTTTTTCTTACTGGCTTGGGTCACACTCCCAAATCCATATCTTCTCTATACAATTTATCTTATTTTTGTTTTCTTTTCTGTTGTTCGCAATCCACTTTATAACGAACTCTACCATGGCTATATGAAATCATACAACCGGGCAACGGCAGTATCTCTGACCAACTTACTCAAAAATGTATTTGATATTCCTCTGCTCTTTATCAGCGGAATGCTCATTCAATACAATATCATCGCACCATATGTTTTTGTTGCGTGCCTTGCCTTTATTGTGGTACTCTTTCTAAGAGTTGGAGGATCTAAATATTCACAAATATAAATATGCATATAGGAAAAGACTGTATTGGTGTCGGATGTGGGGCACTCATTATAAACGATAAAGAAGAAGTACTCCTGTTAAAACGTGGCAAATCCTCTAAAAATGAAATTGGTGTTTGGAGTAAAGTTGGTGGAGCAGTTGAATTTGGTGATACCGTTGAAGAAACACTCATCAAAGAAGCAAAAGAAGAAATTGATTGCGATATTGAAATTATACAATTTATCAACTACACAAATCATATTATAAAAAAAGAAGGACAACACTGGGTATCATTTAATTTTGTTGCAAAAATTATACACGGAACACCCAAAATCATGGAACCAACAAAATGTTCAGAAATGGCCTGGTTTCCACTTGACGCACTTCCTGAGAATTCGTCATATGAAACAGTTATTGAACCGGTCCAAATATATACAGCACATAGCTGGCTCCATAGTCTGGAGTGAAACGGAAGCTGTGGAGTCTACTTGCAATATAGCATTAAGGCTCCACAGCCCTTAGGGACTATGGAGCCAGCTATGAAAGCTCCTTTTTTATACCTACAAGAGAATCTTATTTCATATACTCCTTTTGAAACAAAGAAACATAAAGCACTGGAATAAATACCAATGTTAACCCTGTTGCAAACAATAGTCCAAAGATAATAGAAAATCCAAGACCCGCCCACATTTCTTCAGACAATGCGAGTGGAAAAATCCCTGCAATCGTTGTCGCTGAGGTCAAGAAAATTGGCTGCATTCTGGCAAGACCTGCTTCAACAATACCATCGATAAACGGCATACGTCGCTCAAGATTTTTATCAATACGATCAATTAATACAATGGCATCATTGACCACAATACCCGCAAGAGACACAAGCCCAATGAACGCAGGTAAACTAAATGCAAGCCCAAGCAAGGTAAGCCCAAAAAAGGCTCCAACAATCGCAAGTGGTAATGCAAAAATAATAATTAATGGCTTTTTAAATGAATCAAACTGCAAAATCAAAATAAAGAGAATCAAAAAGACGGCAACAAACATCGACATGAAAATTTCTGTAAATGATTTTTGTATATCTTCTGTTTCTCCACCAACTTCAATATGCACGCCATCAGGAAGTACTAATTCTTGTTGTATATATTGATCAAACGCATCCATTACATGACGTAAATTTCCATCAGCGGCAAGTTGCCCGGTAATACGAATAACTTTCTTCCCATCAAGATGATGAATTTCATTAATTGATGGCAAAATATGTACATCAGCAACTTGGCGCAACATAACACTTTGCCCTGATTGTGTTTGCAAAGAAATATTTCCTAAGTCGTCCGCATCTTGTATTGATTCCTCAGTATAGCTCACATGAATATCAATGTCTTCTCCATCAACAGTAACAGTACTTGCGTTTACTCCGTAAATTGCCTGGCGTAAAGTGTTTGCAATAGTTGAAACATCTAAACCATAGTACATTGCTTTTTGGCGATCAACTTGAAAGACAAGCTCTCCTGATGATTCATCTAAAGAATCTTGAATATTTATGAGTCCATCAATATCTCCTGCGGCACGTTTTACTTCTGCTGATACGGCAAACAAGGTTTGCAAATCGTCCCCAAATATACGTGCTTCAAATGGCGCACCTGTTGGCGGCCCAGCGGTCATTTCTTGCACGCGCACATCAGCGCCATCTATTGCACGCAGTTCATCACGTACACTTGCGGCAATGTCATAACTCACACGATCTCGTTCTTTTTTATCTACTAGATTGACCATGATATTTGCGGTATGATCTCCATTATCAGCAGAATTTCCTGCATAAGCAGAAAAACCAGCACCAATCGTTGTGACATAATTATCTAACTCTGGAATAGATTGAATAATAGATTCCGCCTCAAGCACACGGGCATTTGTTTTATCAACAGATGAACCTGTTGGCAAAGTAACACCTACAACAAAATAATCAAAATCAATAGCCGGAAACATTTCTACTTTCATAATACCAACAATTGGCAGTGAAATCGCTACAAATACTAACACAAGCGCACTCACAATAATACTTCGTCTTTTTGCTTTAGCAATTAATATCTTTCTGAGTGCCACTACATAATCTTTTTTCCACTGTTCTACTTTCTCTCTCCCCTTTTTCATGAGTGGATGTTTTTTCTTTTTTGACAAATCATGACGCACATAAAAACGAGATGCCAGCGCCGGAATAATCACCAAAGCGACAAATAAAGATGCCAACAAAGTTGCAGACACCGTCTTTGGCAAAATACTCATGTATTCTCCCATAATCCCAGAGACCAAAAGCATCGGTAAAAATGCAGCAACAGTCGTCATAGTCCCCGCTATAATTGGCCATTTATAATTCCATACCGCTAATATTGCAGCTTCTTTTGCAGTCTTTCCGTGCTTATCCATGTATTCATTAATTCCCTCCATAACAATAATAGAATTATCCACCATGAGCCCCAAAGATAGGACTAAAGAAAATAACACCATGCTATTAATCGTCATGCCTTGAAACATGATGAAAATAAAGGCAATCAAAAAGGCAATCGGTACAGAAAATCCAGTAATGAGTGATCCACGTAAACCAAGGACAACTAACAAAAATAAAATAATCAATATCATTGTTTGTCCCCCACTTTTCCCTAATCGAGAAATATCTTCTTTAATATATACAGAATTATCATTTGTTTTGAGCATACTCACATCAGCCGGAAATACAGCAGAATCTTCTAATTCAGCAATGACAGACTCCGCATTGTCAACAATACGCAAAATATTTCCGCCAGTTCGTTTATATATTTGTACAGATACGGTATTTTTTGATGCACTTTGCCCAATACCAATACGAGCACTCGTTTCTTGCTCTTTAAATCCATCTTGAATTGTAGCAATATCGCGAACATAAACCGGAGCTTCGTCAACATAGGTCACAATGACATCTTTAATATCATCAATACGAGTAAATTTACCTTGCACACGCACACTATATTCATATCCATCAATAGCAATATCTCCTGAAGGAGCATTCATATTTGACAAACGAATAGCTTGTGCTACTTGTGCCAAAGACACACCGTACAAATCTAATTTATTTTGATCAACCAGTATTTGATACTCTGGCATAATTTCTCCCACAATTGGTGCACGAGATACGTCGGGCATGCGCTCAAATTCATCTTGCAATACTTGTGCAAACTCTCGCATTTGTACATCATTATAATCACCCACAAAACTATAGGTAACAATAGCAATATCATTGAAATTCAACTCTTTTACCACAGGCTCTTCTGCATCTTCTGGTAAAAATGGGGCTACTTCGTCTACCGCATCTTTGACATCCGCAAGACTTTTATCAATGTCTGCTTCGGCCTCAAACTCAACAGAAATACTCGCATACCCCACACCTGCTGTTGCATTATATGCTTTTACATTATCAATATTTTTAATCTTTTCTTCAATTTCATCTACAATCAAATCTTCAACATCCACAGGATTAGCCCCCGGATATGGCACCGTAATCATCACAAAAGGAACAGATACTTCAGGCTCAGCTTCTTTTGGTAATGTCATCATCGCATAAACACCTAACAAAATGATAACCGCCATCATCAAGTATGTCATACGAAAACGCTTGATAAAAAAATGGTTCCACGAAGAAGACTGTTGTGTTAACACCGTCTCTAATTGCTTTTCCATGTGTTCATCAACAATATGTTCTTCTTGTTCTGTCATATTATTCTTTTATTTTCACCGTGTCTCCAACCAACACATGACTAATTGATTCTACAATAGACTCAACATTATCTAAACCAGCAATCACTTCAACCATATTTCCCATTACTCGATCAACCACAACAGGCTGTGCTTGAACGACTTGATTTTCGTCAAGAATATATACCATAGTTCCGTCCACTCCAATACGCACACTTGATAATGGTAATAACAGTGAATTTGTTTCCATTTGTTCTGTAGATTCTTCTAAAACGATTTCCACAAAATCACCAACAACAAATTGATCAATATATTCTGCATCAATCGCTACACGTACTTCTACTTTTTTTGTTGTAGGATCAATACTTGGTGCAATATGCGTAATAGTTCCTGTTGCATGTTCACCGATATGTGCAATACCGCCAACAGCAATACGATTTCTCTCAACACTATTAATATATCCTTTAATTTGTAATCCACTTGTGTTGACAATTGATGTCACAATATTACCAGGACTGAGTAATTCTCCTGTTTTGACCGGAAGAACAGCTACTGTCCCAGAAATTGGTGAGCGAAATACTGTTTTATTTATTTGTGCATATAATCCATTAATAACCCCTTGTGCACGACGTAATTGCGTATCTCGCCCACTTCGTGCTACTTCTTTTTGTGTAAGTTGTGCCTGAGAAGCAGTCACACTAGGATGGTATTGCGCTTCTGCGTATGCAAGATCACGCTCGGCTTTTTCGTACGCAATAGTATACTGCTCTAAACTATTTCTTGCGGTATCTGTTGCTTGTATATAAGTATTGATACTTGTTTGTTGCGCTACAATACTTGACCGCGCTGTTTGGACTGAAGAAACAAGACTGTTAAGTGTTGTTTGGCTCAGTGGCCCAATTGCACGTGTATTATCTAATACAGCTGTCATATCGGTAAACAGTACTGCGTGTGCTTCAAGACCTTCTTGCACAATTGGAATAATGTCATCAAGCTGACTTGGTGTTGGATGTACCCCAACAGTAGCAAGTGCGGTATCAAGCGCTTGTTTTTTCCGTTTTGCTTGTAAATAACTCGTTTTTGCTTGTGTTTTTGCACTACTATGTAATACAGATAACACTTGCTCATAACTATCATTCACCAAACTATTGTCTACCCCTAAAATACTATCTGCTGTATTTAGTGTATTTGCAAATGTTTGCTGGGTTGTCACAATTGCGGTATACAGATTGGCATAAGCATCACGAACAATTTGACTATTTTCCTCATCTTCAACTAATTTTAATTGTGCTTCGGCAGCTTCAAGAGCACTTTTCGCTGCAGCAATATTATGTGCTGACGTTTCTTCATTTTGTTCATGTTGTGCTTGGCCTGCAACAAGTTGTGCATCGTACTCTGCCATAGACAAACGAATTCCATCATAATCTGCGCGTGCTTGTTGCAATTGCGCCATTAAGTCAGCGTTTACAATGCCAGCAATGACTTGTCCTTTATAAATATATTGTCCAAGACCAACAGAAACATAAGCGATCTTTCCACTGACTTCACTTTTCATGTCCACTTGATTTGACGCTTCAATTTCTCCTGTTGTTTGTATTGTCGACTGTGCCTCGCGTATATCTGCTAAACTCAGTAGTGTCACACTGGCCACTTTTTCTTGTTGAGATTCTTCTTTCACCTCTTCTTGTACTGCTCGTACAAAAACAATACCCATGAGTGCAAGAATAACTCCTCCAATAATAATTTTCTTTTTATGTATTGTATATAGTTTTTTTATCATATGTTTATGCATTACATGCTCGCTAATGTTTTAAAAATTTGTTTTATTTTTTTTCGATCTTCATCATTGGTAATCACTTCTGAAGAGCTAAAAATTTCTTCCATATACGCAACCCCTATACCATGAAAGGCTCTGTGAACCGCTTTCATTTGTGTCATTATTTTTTCATATTGTTTGTGATCTTCTTCAACCATTTTAATAATACCATCGATTTGACCACGTACAATGCTGAGCCGACGACGAATATTCTTTTTATGTAAACACATATATCTTTTATTTACTATTATTTAAGATACGCTATTATACCCTATAGGGGTATATGGTGTCAAGTGTGTACACTGAATAAAAACCTACAGAACAAATACTCTCAATGTATTTTTGTTGCGGAACGTACATTAAACACATCATTGCGAGGTGGCGTATTACTCATGTATCAAAAAACAGCCCTATACAGGACTGTTTTTATATTATGCTACATGCACCGGAGAGAGATTGTGCATCGTATGCTCTTTTTTATACACTGAGATGATTTCTTCAATCACACGATCCCAGGTATATTCTTTTTCAATGATTTTTTTGTATTGTTGTCCTTTTTTGTTCAACACGGCTTGTTCTGTTTGAAGTATTATATCAAGCAAACTTGTCAATTGCTTGATACTTCCTGCACGATACAATGCTTCTTTATCTCCGAGTAAATACTCATGCTCCGGAATGTCTGACAATATCATAGGGAGACCATAACTCATCGCTTCAAGCACTACGATTGGTAATCCTTCATTAAGTGAAGGGTGCACATAAAGTGATGCATGTGAGAATAATGTATAAAGATCGTTCCCGGATTGAAATCCAGTAAAGATAATACTCTTATCCTCTGCTGCCAAACGATGCAACTCCTGCACATAGGCATTCGTATGGTATCCATCTCCAACAATAACTAATTGCTTATCTTTTCCTGCCGTTCTTTTTCCCCATGCTTTAATTAAATGATGCATTGCTTTATGTGGAATCAGACGACTCACTGCTAAAACATAATTACCTGATTGAATCTTATGTTTTGTAAGGACATCAGTTTCTTCTTTTTTTGTTGGAATATACACTGCATTTGGAATAAACACCGCATCAGTATCATACACATCACGAGCGTACTGTTGAATCGTTTTAGATACCGCAATCGTCATATGTGGAAAATGACATGACGCCCACTCACCAACTTTAAGCATAGTGCGAGCAAACAATCCCCATTTTTCATGTTTTCTATCAATCGAATGGAATGTTGAAATCACACGAATCTTTGGGGTAAATACACGAGGAATCCATGCTAAAAGTGATGGCCCAACTCCATGATAATGAATCACATCAACATGTTCTTTCATTGCATGAATCGTTGACGTAAAGGTATGAGTCAAGGCATCTAAATGTTTTGTTCGAATACTTTTTGTAAAAATGGTACGGACACCATCAACTTCTGTCGTTTCTTTACCGGTATACCATAAACGGCTATACACAGTCACATCCATGCCTTCTTTTTTTAAACGCATAGCAAGATCGTGAACGTGTTTTTCAACGCCACCATGTACAGCAGGAATACCCTTTTGTCCGATCATTGCAATACGCATAAAGGATGTTAGTAGTAAATAAAGTGAAATAATACTATGCTATATATAGCACATATATATCTATATAACAATAGACTATAACACAACATAATGCTTTTGTCAAGTACTAAAAAGCAAAAAACAGCTAACCTTAGCTGTTTTTTGCATATATTCTTTATATTATTTCAATCCAGCAGCACGTAAAATGCTTTTTAATGTTCCAATTGGGACATCTTTTGTTTTGCTGTTAAACGAGATGTTTTAGGCATACGCCACATCAAGAGAAGAAATAAAACTATTTTCATCACTTATAATCTCTTCTTCATGCTCTTCAACGCTTTCTAAATATAATTTAATAGCATCAGCAGCCATTTCTCTTGCTTCTTCTAAACTTTTACCATATGTAATACACCCAGGTAAAGCTGGTACTTGTACCGTAAATCCTCCCTCAGGTTCTGGACGAAAAATTAAATTGTAGTGTAATGTTTTTTTCATATATATTATTAACGTTATGCAACCATATCTAATACAGCATATATATAGTTAGTATAGCAAAATAACATCAAAAGTCAATGAAATAATCACTAAATTCCACTACTCAAGCCAATAATATCGTCTTTCCCATCAAAATCAACATCAACCGCTCTTACATCGATTCCCTCTTTTAAAAAGCTCTCATAGGCCACAAATGGCCCAGAAATACGTGTCCCATCTATACTAAATACGGAAATTTCTGGTTTTTTTCCTTTTCCTGCTCCAACAATAATTTCATCCCATCCATCACCATCAACATCTCCTGCAGCTACGTTTATCCCACCAGTATAGCTCGCTTCATAGGGCAACCAGGTATGCTCTAACGTATATGGACGATAGGTATATACATGTACTTTCGGAGCGTACCCCACTCCCCCAGCAATCACTAAACGATTATTTTTAACAAAGCTCTTGTTTTTAGCGACTGCCAAAGAGTAGCCACCAGTATACCCTTCTCCAAATGGATACCAATCTCTATGTTTTTGTATACCATCATAGGTATAAATACGAATAGGTAGAGTGTCCCCCGCCCCTGGAGTTGCATAAACTTCCATATGCCGGTCTTTATTGACGTCTGCAACATGAAACGTTACTTCTCCCTCATAATATGGAAATGGATATTTTCTTTTCATCATCGGACGCCCATCATGCTTATACGCTCGAAAACTATTTTTTGTTGCCACAAAATAATCCCGCTTTCCATCTCCATTTAAATCAATATAGGCAATACGGTCTCCCCCACGTTCTTTTTCATCAAAAATAAAGAACCCATTTCGTACACGAGAACCATCTGGCCGAAAAAACCGAACAAAACTCCCATTTGGGAAAATAATATCTTTTAAGGTATCAAATGTTTTTAAGAGTATACGACTATCATAATAATTTAAAAATATTTCAGAAACAATATCACCACTATTTGCAAGCGGATCTTGCGTGCCATGAATTAACTCATACTCTCCATCAAGCTCTACATGTTGTTTTTGATTGGTACTGTTTAATACCACAAGCCCATTTTCAAATGGACGTGTCCAAATGTCATAGACATATTCTTTTACACCACTTTTAGAACTGGAGTCATCAATTGGTGCACCTAAATCAATATCATACTCATCATACCACCACGTTTGGCCATGATCTTGATCGCCGTGGTCAAAAGATGAATAGGCATTTTCAAGCAATGCGCTCCCTAAACCAAAACGCATTTGCTGATAATTATATTGATTACCTGTATTATGTGTGTTGGTATTTAATATGGTTATGTATGGCTGATCATTTTGCTTCTGATTTTTTACCAGATTATTCATAATAGTAGGCCAGGTACCATTTCCTTCCCATGGTGTCGGGAATGTTTCAAACATACGTCCATTCACATATGGCTGAAGCGCATCATGAGAAGAACCATTCATGACAATGTATCGTGTATCTAATTGTTCTTGTGCGTATTTTAAAAAGAATGTTGTTCGTTTTAACCATTCATTATCAATCGTCAAAGCACTATCTCTTTGCCCATTTTCATCTAAATCAATATCACCATTATTTGCCCAAGAAATATTATGAGAAACCATATCAAAAAAGACCCCATCCATATCGATTTTTTCTATCATGTAGGTATTAATAAACCCAACAAGATAGCGTGACCAATCTTCACTCATATTTATTCCTTTAAGACTTGGCCAAATATATATAGGAGACCCAGCACTACTGCGCAACCACCAATTCTCTTGCACTGTTAAATACCGAAATATAGGATCTTGCCCCCAATACGCAGTATTATAACTTTGTATTGGAATATACGCCAAAATAATAATTTCTCTATTTTTTGCTCGAATTTGTGCAACAACAGACGGATGTGCCTTCATTTGTGCCGGCGTTAAAATAAGCAAATCATATTTTGCCATTTTTGTCGTAAATGATGGTGATGACTGCAATTCATCTAAGTAATAATTCGCAATCAAGGGATGATCATCTGATACAGCCTTTGCAGTACTCCCCCAAAGAAAGCACAAAGCAATACTGATAACAGAAATAATTATTTTTTTATACATACTCTCTTATATACCACTTCTAATGCATGCAAATAGTTTTCTTTATTATATTTCTTTTTTGTTTCTTTATAGATACTATTTTGCATGATTTGTTTTTCTTTTGACGATCGACTATACCATAATTTTACCTTTTCTGCAAGAGCATGACTATCTCCTGCTTCACATAATAGTTCTTTTGAAACGAGCTCAGAAATTCCACCAATGTCAGCTCCAATAACGATTTTTCCTTTTGCATGTGCTTCTAAAATACTCAATGGACAATTTTCATACCAAATTGATGGCACAACGAGTAATGATGCCTTGTCTATATACTGTTCTAATTGTTTCCCTGTTTGCCAACCAACTAACGATACATTCTCTAATTGTTCTTTTTGTATATATGCTTTTATTTTTTTTTCTTCAGGACCAGTACCAACAATTATATAAGAAATATCTGGTGTTTCTTTTGCTGCAGCGAGCAATACATGAATTCCTTTTTCTTTTGACAATCGTCCAACATAAGCAACATACTTTTTTTCTTTTGTTGCCAACTCCCCAATATCAACAGCATTTGGAATGACATTTATATTTTCTTCAGACAAACCACCTGTTACAGAAATATCTTTCATAAACTGACTAGGCGCAATATATGCATCAATCACTTGATGCCATTTTTTCCATACTCTTACATAAGCCTCAATCATTGCAAAAAAACTTTGCCCCAAAGACTCCATACAATTCCCCAATAAACAACGGTAATATTTTTTACCAATCATCTGTTTTTCAATAGCCCCATGGTGAAACAAACGATAATTTGGAGAAATCATTTTATAATCATGCAAAGTCATCACTGATGGAATGCACTTTTCTTTTACTACATCAAGTAATGAAAAAGATAGTTGATGATAAATATTATGAACATGAACAACATCAGGCTGCACTTGCTCAATATAGGCTGCAAATTTTTTCTTGGCTTCTTTATTATAAATACTTTTCCACCCTGCAGAAATTTTTCCAAAAAATCCTAAAGAAGCATAATCAATATATGCACTAAACTGTTTTTCATCAATAGTATTTTTTGGGTGATGCATACCAAAAATAAACACCTCATGCCCGGCATTCTCTAATAATTCTTTTGTATCAAAAAGTACGCGCTCTGCTCCACCACGAATGTACCAATATTTATTAACAAGTAATATTTTCATAACATATGTTCTTTCAACCTACGTACGTCATTGCGAGGTGGCGATAGCACAGCGCGGCAATCCCATGGTTTTTGCACGGAAGAATGAGATTGCTTCGTCGTGCCTCCTCGCAATGACGTAAACTGTAACCATTCGCCTCCATATTAATTACAAATCACGCATGCCTGTAATTTTATTCTTCACAATCCAGCACGCTACTTTATGTGGGTTCTTTTTAATCGCTGTTCTTGCAGTACAAATCATCCAGGCAGGTTGCCCAATGGTGCGTACTTGTTTTCGTGATTCATTTGCTTTTTTCCCTTGCCATAAACTATCCCAATATGCATGCTCACGCAAATTGCCCATTGGAAAATTATGCACCACAGATGGATACACCACTCCATCTGGATCAAGATAAAAGAATTTTGTTCCTGGATCATTATTTAACACCTGTTTTTTTTCTATACTAAATTTGTAGAGCCCGTGTGCAAAAAATGCACGAACCCACTTTTTCGGATTCCAGCTAGAGAGCTCACTATTCATGATATGCAAATACTGTTTTTTTAACTCTTTTTTATCTGGATTATTATCAATATCGATGCCAAAATAGTGCTCTGAACTTTGCGCAAATGCATGGGTAAACTGAATGCCTCGTTTTTTACTCTCATCATATACCTTACCGAAGTCTTGAATATTTTCTGGTAAAATAGTAAATGCCAAGCGTAAATTTTTCATGCCTAATTTTTGAAGACGCTCAATCGTATCCATGTCTTTATTCCACGCATCTGGAATACGACGAATTTTTTCATGCATGTCTTTATACCCATCCACAGAAATTGCAACACCAATATCTGGCATAATCTTTAAAATTTCTTTCATGCGTTTTTCGATCAAATCAGGCATAAACCCGTTTGATGAAATAACAATACGCGCTTTAGGGCAACGCTCATGCACAACACGAACAATCTCTACAATATCTTTGCGTAAAAATGGTTCACCACCAGAGATATTAATATCTCTAAGTGATTGTGGTAATTTTTTATATTCTGCCACTGGTAATTCTGGAGAATTTTTAATTTTCCAAATATTACACATGGTACAGCGAGAATTACAATTATACGTTGTTCCGATCACACAATCAATTGGTTGTTCTACTTTTTTCATAATCAGACATTATTTGACAAAATTGCTTTTTTATGGTATATTTTACTTACTTTTTGACGCCTCGATTTATCGAGGAGGTTCGTCCCCCGCTTCATGCGAGGGACAGTTTTTTTATAGAAATTGTTTAATATACACTTCTACTATTTTTTTAAATTCATCTATTGGAACCACACCGTCCTTATTTAACAATCTTTTACTACTTATTGTTCTTCCTTGAGTTATATTTATAACTCTTTTTTTATCACCAACACTTACAGGCACCTGATACCAAACAACTGGATTCTTTATTTGAGTAGTTAGTGGCAAAACAAAACACATATCAGCATTATATTTTTTTACAATCAATACAGGTCGATGAAAATCTTCATGTTTACCATCTACTTCCAATCCAATGTTCTTTCCTAATGCTGCCCACCAAACTTGCCCTTCATAAAAATAAATGTCTCTTTTCTTTTTTTTGATGTGATATCTTATTTTCTTTTTTGTCCAATCAATAAATGATTCTGCAATATTCATAATCATAATATAGTGTTAATCATATAATATGTGCGAATTACGAATGTGACTACGTCACTACGAATAGATTCGTATATTCGTACTATTCGTCATTCGCATCCCCTACTCCCATTTATCAGTAAGAAAATCACCTTTTTTCTTTTCTTCTCTCCAAAAGAGTACCATAATCCCAATCAAAATCCAAATATAAAACATTTGTGTTCTAAATTCAAAATACGGTCCAAAAAAACCAATGACCATATATCCAACTAAGGTACCCACTAATCCGGTTGCAAAAATATATAATATATTTTTTTCTCGCTGTCTTTGACGCACATAGAGTGCAGCACGAATACTTGCCCCCCAAAGTGCGATATAAGCAAGAAGACCAATAGTCCCAAGCTCTCCCCAGAGGCTCATCCAACTATTATCTATTTGCCCATATTTATTTTCAATACCAAATGGCATTTTTAAGCGATCATATGTTTCTGTGTTTAATAGCGCTGCTGCGACTCCTCCACCATAATTACCTGGCCCCACTCCAAAAAATGGATGGTACTGCACCACCATACGTGGCGTATTGATAATAAAGAAAATTCGTCCATATCCTTCATAACTTTCTCGCCATGCCCGCAAACTCACTGCCTCAAGCATACGCTCTGGAATAGATTGGTTTGGTGTCTCGACTATATGCGAAACATTTTCTTGTACCATGACAAACATACCAATATAGCCAATCATACAGGCCGCAAAAGCTCCAACAGCAATCATGATTCTTTTATCTTTCATGAGAATAATTCCCATGGTCATCACCGCTGCTACATATCCAATCCAACTTGCTCGTGAATATGTTAGCACTAAGGCAAGAATACCAATTGCACTTGCAACCCAATACAAATAATATTGAGTACTCTGTTTTTTAAGTACATATAAAAATGGAAACAGCATGCTCAATCCAATAGCAAGTAAACTTCCTAAACGATCATAACGCCCCATAGTAGCAAAAACACGACTGCCAGGAGTCCAAAATTGCTCAATGCCACCCAAAACTGCGGTATTCCCAATATTAACCACAGCTGTAGAAAATAAATAGGCATCAAGTCGTCCACCTGCAGCGTATTGGAGTAAGCCTAATACAGCTTGAAAGAGTATCATGACTCCTCCTAAATATAGCAATCGGATAAGAATTGGCTTTTCTAGTCGCAAAAATAATAAAACAAAAAATATTAGACCAAAGCGGAGTATTTGCCGCATACCCAATAACCAAACAAATGGTTCATATTGATTGAGTATAAGCGAGATACAGGCAAACAAAACAAATAGAACAAACCACTTATTGAGTGGATTTTTAGGAAGAATTTGCCGTGCATTTCGTATATAATGCACCCACGCACCAATAGTTAAACTATACAATAATAATTCTGGAATATATTTTATATATGCGTAATAATCGATTGGCGCATATTGCAAAATCAGACTTTCAAACGGAAACCAAATAATAAGTGCATAAATAATCCAATATGTTCTTTTTATTTGAAACAAAAAGAATAGCCCAAAGAATGCTGTAAATAGTAACAGACAAAATAAAATAATATTTGGTGGTAGGTATGCAAGAATGGCTGACATAGTGACATCATAGATGTCATCTTTAATTCTTATTTACAGACAATACTCACGTCATTGCGAGGTGGCGTGAGCACACCGCGGCAATCCCGTTGTTAAAGAAAAACAATTGTTTTAAGACATAAACAAAGGGATTGCTGCGCCCCGTTTTACAAGACGGAGCTCGCAATGACGTAAAGTACTGTAGCACTCAAATTAAGGATGACAGTAATATTGTCATTATACCAAAAATAAGCTCTTTTGAGAAGAAAAAATAAGTATTATAAAACCCTGTCTCCGAAGAAACAGGGTTTTGTTTTTTTTGATCTCATACCACCGAAGTGATTTGAGATACATACCACAGAGCTTTTAGGTAGCAATGTGGCTAGAGTTACGTGTGCCCTACTCACTCAAACCTAATTTTGAGTGGATCGTTGGGTAGCACTGATGAGTATTATTTATTGATTGTCGCCGTTGTGGCTACAACCAACAGCGCCTGAAGGCAGCGGTGCGCAGGAATAATCCCCGTTCACCGTGTGGCATATGCACGTGGAAAAGTCCCAAGTGGACACGCTACACTCGCCTTGCTCGCTCCAGTGCCGGCCGTCAGAAACGGCCTCGTTACGAGAAGCACCTCGGACGGGCCACCACTCAAGGTAGGCCTGGTTACCGGGGGCGCTCGCGGACGCCGTGATAGTCACTGCAAATGAATTGCAATTGCCAGCTTGAGCGATCTGGACGCAGAGGTCCAATACACAGCTCTCACCGTCAGCGCAGTCAGCATCGTCCATGCAGGTATCCGCGGGAGGCGGAACCTCACAGAGATTACTGACGCAAACTTCGCCATCACCCTGGCAGGGGTTCTGCGGGTCGCAGTAGCCGGGGATGGGTAGATTTGCGCAGACACCGCTGTTGCAGGTGTCGTTGGTGCTCGGATCGGAGTCATCACAGTCCGCGTCGGTGACGCAGACTGCACAACCCTCGTTGATCTCACCGTCACAGTCGTTGTCGGCCATGTCATCACAGAGCTCAGGAGCTCCTGGGTAGACACTCGAGTTTCCGTCTTGGCAATCGACGTCGGCAGTAAAGCCGTCGCCGTCCAAGTCTTCCTCGCCGGGAGTGAAATCACACGCGCCGGGGGCGTCTTCAACGCCGTCACCGTCACAATCGCTGTCACAGGCGTTGCCGAGGCCGTCGAGGTCGAGGTCTTCTTGACCGGGGTTGGACACGTTGGGGCAGTTGTCGAGGACGTCGGGCACGCCGTCGCCGTCGAGATCGCTCTCACAAGCGTCGCCGATGCCATCGCCGTCCTGGTCGCACTGGACCGGATCCGTTGTCGGATCATCGTCGCAGTCGGAGGGGGCGTTGGCTACGTCAGGGCAGTTGTCTTCGTCGTTGAGGACGTCATCACCGTCGAGGTCGCCGTCGCAAACGTCGCCGTCGCCGTCACCGTCCGTGTCGAGCTGGTTACGGTTGGCGAGGATACGACAGTTGTCGTCATCATCGTTCCCAGCGATGCCATCGTGGCCATCGTCAGGGATGCGGTCGTTGTCGTCGTCATCGTCACAGGCGTCGCCGAACTCGTCGTCGTCGCTGTTCAACTGGTCGACGTTGTGGATATCGGGGCAGTTGTCCACGTCGTTGTCGTGGTCATCGCCGTCACGATCGGTGTCACAGACATCGCCGAACTCGTCGCCGTCCATGTTCTCTTGGTTGGGGTTCGCGGTGTCGGGGCAGTTGTCGATGCCATCGCCGATGCCATCGCCGTCACGATCGTCCTCACAGACGTCGCCAGTGCCGTCACCGTCGGTGTCAATCTGGTCGGCGTTGGGGACGAGGCGGCAATTGTCGTCGTCTTCGTTTCCGTCGACGCCGTCATCACCGAAGTCAAGGACGCCGTCGTTGTCGTCATCGTCGTCGCAAGCGTCGCCGAGATCGTCGTCGTCGGTGTTCGCTTGCATCGGGTTGGGCACGTCGGGGCAGTTGTCGTCATCGTTGCCGAGGGCGTCGTTATCGCGATCGCTGTCGCACTCGTCGCCGATGCCATCGCTGTCGATGTCGATCTGCCGAACGCACATGTTCTCGACGCAGAAGATCGGAGCAGCGAACTTGGCGCCATCGGGCCCCACCATGATGGCGGGGATGTCGATGCAGTCGTTGGCGTCGGCGCAGGCCACGGGGGCCTCGTCGACGAGCGCGGGCTCAGCGGGGGGGTTGGCGGTGCGGGGGCAGTTGTCAGCCCCGATGGGGATGCCGTCGGGGGTCAAGGCCGCCTCAGAGGCGGACGTGGAAGAGGGACCCTGGCCGGTCGCGCTACACGCGACGGCGAAGATCGAGAAGAGAAACAGGGCGATCATGCGCTGCATGACTTTCTCCATTACTGGTATCGTGTATGATCTTTATGCTTAAAAAGATTACTTCATATCACGATACGTTAACAAAACCAGAAACTTTTCTAGAACGTCCAGCCGGTAGACACACCTAAGCGTGTCGCACCGAAACCGGATTCTTGCGTCGGAACCATGGGCGGCTCTGTCCCTGCTGGGAAGAGACCGACCTGGGGGCGTTGCGCCACCCACTCAGAATGACCGAAACCGACTTGAAGGCCGATCCGAAAACCAGAGTTAAACAGACGCTCAACCTGCAGCTCGCCCATGTGGGTCTGCAACAGGTCGCCCTCGATATCAGCAGTTTCATCCCAAATGAGAAGACCTCGATACCCAAGCGCAAAGCGCCAGGCATCGATTCCTCGATACTGGGTCCCGAGAAACACCGAAGTGCCTCCGGGTTTGAAACCGTCCATGTAGGCCGGAGCCCACGCGGTCGTTCCACGTCCATACCAGTTCTCGGCTATGCGGAGGTTTAACTCCAAACCAAGTTCCAATAAAAACGCGTTGTCACCGTTGTCTGGTGTGATCAAGGCCACGGGGGTTAACCCGAGTCCCCAATCCCACTTTTTCTCCAAAGTCTCAACCCTCTTTACAATCTGAGGGTCGGCTTGTGGCGGGGGCGGAGGAACTGGACATGAAACGATTTCAGAGGCCGTCTGCTCGTCAGAGCAGATGCCCGTTATGCGAACCTTCTTACCAGGCGCACACTCGTTTAGGTCAAGGACCTTTTCCAATACCTCTCCATCCGGACAGGTAAGCTTAACTTTCCAACTGTTTTGTGCGTTAACCGGGTTCAGCCCGGCACTGATCACGGCCAGCATGGCCGTGACGAAGAGCGCCTTAATGGTGCTCCTTATCATACCAACCTCCTTGCCAGCCGTTTAGGTGGCGGGGTTTATGTGTTTGGTAACTACAGGATTAAAGAAAGTATATTACTTTGCTTAATCCTGTAGTCCAAATACAATTGGTAGATATGATGTATATTAGTTTAATACTCATCAATTGTAATGATCGATTTAGGATGTGTTAAATCCTCAATCATCATTTAACTTGTCATAAGCATAAATGATGATAGTTGGATCCTCTATACAAGAAAGTATAGAGGTTAAGGCTCATCTAATAGTTGATCTACGTTGTGGACGTAATTCAATTATATAACGATGCTATCACGCGCCTTGAGGTGAGTGTGATAGTATTTGAAGATAGAAATTAGGGAATGTACTCCGTCTCCAAACGGGGACGAGCACGAGCAGTCCTTCGACTGTCTCCTAATGATGTGGGGTTGGAGGCCGGAGCAGGCTTCTTCGCCTTGGCGACGGCCTTATTCTCCTTCTCCCACTTGTTGATTGAATTTTTTGTTAACCAGACACCGTGATCCTTGCGGATCTTTTTGCGGCACTCTTTGACGCTCTTGGAGGAATTTCGGCAAAGTTTGTACTCTTCCTCATGTCCCTTGGAGCGGAAAGATCGGATGGCGTAGGCCTGTTGGTTTACCTTTAAAGACAAATTCTTGAAATCATCGTCGTGATCATCTAACCGATCACTGTTGATCTTGATATCTACCCTGTTATCCTTGATCAACTTTAAATGTCCATCGAAGACGGTCTTGGCTGTTGCAAAGGCCTTATCGTGATTACCGAGACGGGTATCATGACCAGCGAGCTTCGTGTCGTGGTCGACGAGGCGAGCCTCGACGGCAGTGATACGATCATCTTGGTTATGATTCCAATCCATGAAACCGTCACGAGAAAACACCCAGACCATCGCCAAGATGAGAACTAAGATGAGGGCCAAGACCCCCCAGAGCCAGCCTTTCCCGGTAGGGAGGTTGCTCAGGACGGCTTGGAGTCTATCTTCGCGAACGAGCTTATTGTTTGTGCGCCCGTTGTTGTTCTCGAACGTGTTCAAACGATCAGTGATGTAGGTGTCACGATCATGGTTGGCGAGCTGCGCGGCGGTCTGAACCGCGAGGTAGATCTTGAGGGCGGCGGCTTGATCGGTAGGGTCAGTGATATCCCTCTTGATCACAGCTTGCCCCTTTGAGGGATCAGCGATGATTTCGTTGAGAGCGGACTCGCTGAGCCCTGGAATGAGTTCCTTGAGTTTATCCTTCACGGTTCGTTCTTCCTTTGGCCACTGGGGCCGGCTTTTTGGTAAGCCCCAAGTACAGGGCCAGTGACACCGCAACGATTGTCGCGGCAGGTTTCGGTTTTAATTTTTTTCTATCTTCAATTGTAGGGTACAGTGTTATCTGTAAAGTATATTTTCATACACTTATCATATAACAGCACACTATAACACACTTTCAGACTTTTGTCAAGTCTTTCTGTGTGTATAATTATTTTTTGGCTTAAATAAGCAAAAAAAGAATCAGATATTACTCTGATTCTTTTTACTCTATTATAACTTATTAACTAAAAGTATATACTGGTTTACCATTTTCAAATTTAATTCCTAGAACTTCACTTTGAGCAGCTCCATCTACTTTATATAATTTTTCACCATCTGTTTCAAATGTATATCTGTTATCATCAATAAAGACATGTTTTCCTTCTGGTGTTAAATATTTAATTCCATGCCCATCAGCAGATACGGCATATGGATTACTCTGATCTACAGGATCAAGTAAATTACCATATCTTGGATGCTCTAAATCACTGATATTATCTTTTAAATTAAAAGCATCTCCTGAAGGATTGTTAAGAACTTCTTGTAATTTATCTACAATATGTTTAGCATCCTCACCAATAACATCTAATTTACTCAACATATCATTAGCTTCTTCAACAGTAGGTTCCATGTCAAAACCATCTATATCATCGCTTTGTTCAATATCTGAAGTAAGATCTTCTTGATATATATTAGCAGCATCTGCTTCAACAGCGTCAGAACTACCTGATATCTCTTGCAACTTTTGATCTATCTGACTAGAATCTATACTACCCTCATTTAATTTATTGTGAATATCTAGATGTTTATTAATATTTTCTTCCTCAACCAAGATACTCCTCCCCTTATATTCAGCATATATAGCATTACTCTCTGACTCAACTGTATATGCTATATCATGTCCCAATACTTTATTGTTTCCTTGAGCATTTGCTATTAACCCCTTTAAGTTCATCAACTTGTCATGAGAATTAGATAAGCCATTAATTGTATCTAATCGTCCTTCTTCTATAGATACATCTGCTACCACATCACTACTAACTTCTTGCTCACTAAACAAAGACTTATTGCTCACCTTTGGATGAAAAGCCTTTTTATTGGTATCGATAACCTCTCTACCACTACGTTCTACCGTTTTTACAGGAGCACCCTCTCCTGCTATAGCACCAGATCCACCTTTCGCATGTACACCAAGCGCATCTTCTCCTGTTTTTATAGCTTCAGGCGTCATTGTTTTTTGCTTGATAATATCATCTACAAAATTACGTCTGTCTGTAGGTAAAGGATCTGTTACAAATCTCCCTTCTTCTACTCTTGGTGGGTTTGATCCTTTAAGTGCATCTAAACTTGTCTTAATAACCGTACCGCTTCCTGTCTTAATATGAACATCTCCAGTTTTTTTATCTGCCCAAAATTCATAGCCAAAATCGTCAGATCCACTAGAAGCTGCTAATCCAGTTCTCTTACCTAATCCTTCAGGAAGTTTATCTAGCACCTCTCCACTACTTGCTACACGTCGAAGTTCTGCAGCGGCTTGTTCATTATATTCTGTGGTATTCCACTTATCTACCTCTTGATAATTATCATCTGTAACATTAGCTTGTTGATTTGTTTCAACAACGGTTGTTTCTCCACCACCACGATGATATTCTTTTACGTTGTCAAATAGGTTAATTTGATTGTCTTCTGCAACAATATGGAAATGTGGGTTTCCTTTTGCGTCAAAAGCAAGCTGAATTTTAGCTCCTGGACGAAGGGTAAAGCCTCTCGCTTCAACTCCCCCACCAATCTTAATTTGCCACTCTTTTAATTGTGCTCTATACATTCCTTGAATATCTTTATCTGAATGACCATATCCTTCAAGAAGACGTTTCATCGCACGGATTTCTGCTCCACGGACATTATCTGCCCCCACATCTATCTCAGCAGCAAGACGTTGCCCATCTGCATTCACTAAATTTTTATCATCAAAATAATTAACATTTGAGACCTTAGCCCCAATTTTTGGTAACTCTATAGCTGGTTTTAGCTCTGGCGTTGGTTCTGCTTGTTCTGGAGCATTTTTATTTTCTGTACTTCCTTCCTCTTGACTTTGAGTATTAGCAGAGTCTTGATGTGTCTCTGCACTGCTTTGAGTTCCCCAATTCTTAGCAACCAATTCACCATCTTCATTATATACTCCTGTTTTTACAGATGCACCAGCTGTTTCACCAGCAGCAACCATTCTTACAGTATCCTTTGCCTCTTGAACTCCCCAACCAACTAATAAAGCAGCACCTGTACCTAATGTAGCACCAGCTAGTACCCCTATTGCTCTATATTTGAGCTTACTTTTTCTTTTTCGTGCATCAGCAGTTTCTAATACTTGCCCTGCATTTTTCATTGCACGCACACCGGCTTCTAAATTCATTTTTTGTTCAGGACTTTCAAGCAAAACGCCTTCTTTCTCTACCTCATATACTAACTGACGAATTTCCGTTAACAATAGTTTATCTCGCATGATCACTTGCTTTCCATCTTCATCTGCTTCCCAATACATTACTGCTGTCATTTCTTCTGGAGAAGCTGTTCCATGCAATAATCGTTTTAAGTATAATGTTTGCTGTTTTAATTCCTTCATCTCAGGATTCTCCTTACTAGGATCCAAAAATGCACGAAGATTATCTAAAACACTACTTACATGCGCTTTTTCTTCTTTTCTCTCTCCACTCAAACGCATTCCTTCTGCCATACGATAGCCTGTGAGTGTTCCTGCAGCAGCTCCCATAGCCCCTCTATAGATCATACTATCAAACATAATAAACCCTGTTGCGGCAGCTCCTAATAGGATACTTACTCCTAAACTTTTCTTACCACCAAATGCTTGTAATACGTATTCTAATTTACTAATGACAATAGGATCAACAGTTCCATCTTCAATTTGTTTTTCTAAATCACCACTGAGACGATCCCCTTGATCGCGCATAACAAAAATAGCTTTTGCAAGTTGCAATTTTTTTGTTTCATTTCCAGCATCTGCTCGTTCAATTAATTGATCAAGCATTTGTTGATATACTTTTCTTTCATCTGCAGTTAATTTTGCTAATTCTGTATCTAATTCTTTATTTCCTTCCTCTGTTCCTTGCACTTGTTCTGTAAGAGCGCGGAGTGTTTGTGACATAATTGCACCAGCCTGTTCTAAATGCTGTGTCATATCTAAAACACCATTATTAAAATCTAAGAGCTCACTTACAATTTCTTGTTTTATTCGTTCTTCTTGTTCTGTCTTAACCGCATCTTGTCCTTTTTTAAACTTACCATTTAACCATGCATTGTTTGCAATTAAATGACGAAAAGCACCACCAACACCACCACCAGCAACAATCGTTCCTGTAGCGGCTAAACCAGTCAATGCAAAACCTCCTGCAATCAAACCAGCTCCTGTTGCTGCACCACCAACTAATCCAATCGTTAACCCCGTTTTTATTGCTAATTGCTTCCACAGTTTCTCTTGCTTCTTTACAAATTCACCTAAACCATGCATTCTTTCTGCTACTTTTGCACGCACGGTCTCTTCTGCAGAAATAGCATATGTTTTGGCAACAACTTCAGCAAAACGTCCTTTCCATAGTTCAACAAATTCTGGAGACTCTCCCTCTTTTAAAATATCTTGAAATTTACTTAAAATTTCTTGTGACAAAGAACCATTAAATCCATGCTCAACAATATGAGTATATAATTCTTTTAATGCTGCTTGTAATTTCTTCGAATCAATTTTCTCTTTTGCTTCTTTAAGAGACAAATCAAATTCTTTTCCTTGATATTCTCTCCCAGAAACCCGTTCTTGTAATTCAGCTGTTTCTTGTCTCTTTTTTGCTTTTTCTGCTTCAACTGTAGCTTGGTTGCTAGCTTCTGTGTGTAATGCTCCAAAATGTTGTTCTTTTAATTTTTTTAATGCTGCTTTTCTATCAGTTACAGCATTTTTACGTTGTTGTGTTATTTGATCTTCCACGGACAGTGAGACATGATTATAAACAATACTACTACTACTAGCCAAAACACCCACCAAACTTCCCCCCAATGCTTTCATGTTCTTTGCTAGAGTAATAAATGTATCAATACTATCCTTTAAATTATTATCAGTCACCTGAGCCTTTAATGCTTCTGCTTCTATCACTAACGCATCCATTTCTGCCTCAAAATCAAACATTCCCTCTTCGATAGTGTCGGGTCTTTGTACATTTTCCCAATCATTTAGGAGCTCTTTTAAAATATCAGCAGAACGTGAATCTTTAATACCTAATACATAATCAGTTTCAGCAACAATTCCTACAGCAACACCACTTGCAGCAAGTTCGGATTCAGGAATTGGATTATGATTACTATCTACAAAATCATCACCAATCTTTTTATATAAAGTGTCACCTTTTTTTTCTACATTATCTCCAATAAGCTCTTGCTCAGCCTGTTTTTTTCTTTTTTTATCAACTTCATTCCATATATATTGATATAAAGGGTGAGAATTACTCTCTAAAGAATGAAAAATATCAATATAGACATCTTCTTCTACATGAGCTAACTGATCATTATAATCGGCAATTACTGCTGGAGATAACTTTACTTCATTTGCGTTAAAATCATTAATTGTAGGAATAATCAACTGTCTTGGAGGAGCACCTCTTCTTCCTCCACCTTGATATTTTACAGGTAAATGATGTTGTTTTAATAATGCTTCTCTTTGACGATCATTTGCATTTCTAAATTCATCACCACTTAACGTATTCCCTGCTTCATCTCTTGCAGCATTAACCAAATCACTTAAGATAGTCTTCCTATCCTCTTCAATATTATTTTTTATCAACTTAATTTCTTTTTCAATTTGTTCTAAAATTCTTTTTGCTAAATCTTTCTTTTCTTTCACCTCTGCTGCAGCAGGAACCGCTTCAGTCCAATTAGGATCTTTTTCTAATTGAGAAGCCCCTTTTACTTCTTTTACAGCCCTTTCTAGTTCTGCAATCACATCTTGCGCTTGTGTGTGCAACGCTTCTAATTTTTTTACTCTTTCTTTTATTGCACGCTTTCCTAAATGCGCAATATTTTCCATAGATAAAATTGCCTCTGCTTCAGCAACTGTTTTTTGTACTTCAGTAATACCTGTTTGTAAAGTAATACCTTCAGCAGATAAAACACCTGTAACTTCTCCTTTTAAACTATCTAATAAATCGCGTGTTTTTTGTAAATTTTTTAATGCATCGATTATCTCTTGTCCAACTGTATATGTTTCACCACTATGGTTCAATGTATACTCTACAGCACCATTTTTTTCAGATACATTTGTATCACCTATATTATATCCAGCAGGCAATCCATCTCCTGCCTTATCAACAATATCTGGTGCATAATCAAGCTGAATTGCATCACCATCTCCTTCTAACACAAGAATAAATTTTCCATCTTTACTAATTCGTGCTGGTTTTGCAAGTTTCCTTTCTTGCCATGTATTTCCAATATTAACAACAACCGTTGTATCTTTTATATATTGGCTTAGCTCCATTGGCTGTTCCTGTCCTTCTCTATTTTTAAATTTTATTTCTTGTGACATATAACGATGAGTTTATACAAATGATCAGATGATAAAATATTAATGATTGGTATCGATATCTTTTAAAACTTCAGCAAGCTTTAGTTTATCAATATCTTTATGAAGTGCTTGCAGGGTTTCCTGTTCTTTTTTTTCAATATCTTTCCAGGTAGCCAAAAAATGATCATATGCGCGTTGAAGCTTATTAATCTTTATTTGCGTATCATCAATTTCTTGTTGAATATGTTGTGAATCTAAGACAGGCATAGATATTTATGACATGACAGATGCAAATTCTTGTGCAAAATCATCTAATGTTTGTTTGACAATAGCATCAAACTCAGGCACATTGGTTTGCCAAAACTGTTGTAATTTTTCTGGTGAAATATTTTCATCTTCAAGTAAGCCTTGAAGTTGCTTTGCAGCAGGTTCATCAATTTTATCAATCAGTGCTAGACCAATACGACGTTGCGCTTCTGCTACAAACTGTGGAATATATTGTGCGCGAGATTCTTCTGAAAGTGTATCAAAACCATGCTGATCTAAAAGTTGTTCGATGTATTGATTTAAAAAATCAAACTGCTCATTTTGTTGTGACATATGTCTTTGAAGTTAGATAATAATTATATATACGATTATTTTATTGTAAACGGCTTACTATAGCATAAAAAAGCCCTTTTGTCAATTATAGCATGTTTTGGGTGATATGAACAAGCAAAAAAAGTCTGATTGTGCTTGAGGATGGGATTGCTTCGTCATTCCGCTTCGCTCCATTCCTCGCAATGACGTGCTTTTATTACGTCATTGCGAGCCCTGTGAAACAAGGGCGCGGCAATCCCTTACTTCATATCCTCAATCCATTGTTTATATAAATCCTCCCATTTAGGATTGTTTTTATTAATCAATAACTCTTTTTTTACACGCGAACCTGATTTTAACTGTTTTTCACGACTGATTGCATCTTTTATACTGTCATATGTTTCTACATGTACCAACATATGTACATTATATTTTTTTGTAAAATGAGAACCGATTCCTTGTTTATGTTCAATAATTCTTTTCTGTATATTTTGTGTTACTCCTACATATAATACGGTCTTTCTAAAATTTGTTAAAATATAGGTATAGTATGTATCCATATTTAATGTTTAGTGAGTTGTTGTATGGGATTGCTTCGTCATTCCGCTTCGCTCCATTCCTCGCAATGACGTGGTAAAAAAAAGGGGTCGAATTCAAAAGCAATGTCTTTGTGTGCAAAAGTGCCACCATATCGACCCGCTTTTGATACGATACCTATGGCATTAACACCTTCAATCCATCGTTTTGATGTCATGACAAAATGATTTAACCCAGCCTCCATTCTAAACCCAGGGTTATTAATTTGCTCCCATAACCCCAAAAACTGCAAAGTATTTTTATTCCTTAACCAATTTTTAATGACATCATCCATTCTTTTTGCATCTTTAAATCGTGCAATATCAGTTAACGAAATAAAGTCATGCTCATTTTTAACAAAAAAATTGACATGAATATCTTTTACAATAAGATCTTGTTTCATATGCTCCTCCTTTTTTAATATCTAAAAGTCTAACCGTGTCAAATTCGACACGGTTAACTGTATTACTACATTCAGTAATACTACCCAAAATGCCTTTTTTGCTTTTGCAAAACAAGTACTGCCCCAAATAGCAAACCAGCAAACAATCCAAATAGACCATTTACAACAATATTTGGACGCACTGGCCATTTTGTTACTACTGGGCGATTAACAATTTTCATGGTGACGTCTCCCCCAACATACTCCCAACCTTTTGAGACAAGCGCATCAACGGTAGCACCCGCAAAAGCGATTGCTTGATTTTTATCTGTATTATACGCACTTACCCGCAAGACTCCTGTACCAAATACAACTGAAGATTGTACCATCTTCCCCCATGCTTTTCTTTTTTCTCTTGCACTGAGTGCATCTAATTCTAATGTATCTAAACTATACCCTGGCTGATCAATGACTTTTGCATAAAAATCATCTGTCGCAGTAATTTGTGCAAGATTTTCTCCCACACGTTCCGCTGATTTAATAACGGTATACGGGTCGACCCCATAGCGTGTTTTTGAAATAATAAGTACATCAGCATCTGCACGATATTCAAGTGGCAACACAATAGTCACCAATAAAGAAATAACCATAAACAACGCCCCCATAAGAAAAAGGAAGTTTTTTCGTTTGAGTAAGAGACGCATAGGATGATGATGCATATACTTGTAATAAAAAATAAATGATAGATTTATAATAATATTATAGCATTTTTTTTGTTTTGATGCGAGAGGACATAGAAAAACATAATTTATCTCTCACGTCATTGCGAGTGTAGCGAAGCAATCCCGCACTTTAATACCCTAAACATTGAGATTGCCGCGCTGTGCTAACGCCAGCTCGCAATGACATATATTTTTTTTGACAAAATAAATAATTCATGTTAATCTAAAGTTAATCTATATATAAACTTCAGAATATGCAAAAAACATACCCTATTATTGGCGTAAAAGAGTTGCGAGAAAATTTAAATTTCTATATTCAACAAATAAATGAAGGGCACAGCTTCACCATTGTAAAAAGATCAAAGCCTGTTTTTCATATAACCCCAATACAAGAAGATGAAGCATGGGAACAAGTCGCTGATTTTACACAAATCCAAACCGGTGGAGTAAACATACAAGACATCTTGTCTCGATTATCATAATATGGTCGACAAAATAACAAAAACATTACAACGCCTCTCTCCAAAAGAAAAAAAATGGGTAAAAAATATTCTTACACAACTTAAAAAAAAAAATTTGAAACATCTTGATATAAAAAAGCTAAAAGGAAGAACTGATGTGTACAGAATAAGAAAAGGAAAAATACGTATTATGTTTCGGATGCACAAAGAAGATATCTATTTACTTGCAATAGAAAGACGTGCAGATACTACATATAACTAATATATAAGTATAAAGAACCACGTCATTACGAGTGTAGCGAAGCAATCCCATTGTTTGGTGCATTAAACGATAAGATTGCCGCGCTGTGCTAACGCCAGCTCGCAATGACGTATATAATAAAAAAAAGAAGAAAAGCATCTTCTTTTTTTTATCTTGAATCTAGCGATTAAATTGCAACCTTTTCCACCTCAATATCAAGCACCTCAGATCCGCGTAACACTTGAAATGTAATCGTACTTGTTCCGCTCGTTAAGATATCTTTTGCAATTGTTTGTGCGTGAAACGGACGACCTTGTACAGTCAAAATAACATCACCAATACGCAGTGTACTTTTTGCTAACTGATACGGCACAAAAGAAATATAAAATCCTTCTATTGCTGTTTGACTACCCTCTTCTGTTTGCATATATGAGACCACTTGCCCTTTTAGTGGAATTCCACTATAAGCAATCACTCCTTGATCAAATAAAGAAGCTAACTGTGTTGCCATATACCAAGAAGGAAGCAAAGTACCATCTTCGCGCATAAATCCAACAAATGCTCCACGGTCGGTAACCAGCGGCTGGTTAATCAATGCATCAATCTCTTTACCTGCATCAAGCTCTAATGCTTGTGTTTCTTGAGATAATACAATAGTATGTTGGTCAACCATTGGCACTGAAGAACCAATCGTTATCGGTGTTTCTGTATCAACGACACTCCACAAGATATTTCCAGGAGTAATTTCTTCCCAATCTGGAAAATGAACATCACCACGAAATCCTTCACCACGTAATTGTATATATAACACATCACTCATTGGATCTTGAATAACCGTTTCTACAGAAGCAATGTGTCCTTGATGATCAACCACTTCCATATATTGCTCCATACCACGAGTGTATTGTGGAATCATCACTGTTGCCCATCCTTCATTACTCAAGACAATCGCATGCCCAAGCAAGGCATTTTTTGTATAATAGCCTCCAGATAATTTTTCTCGTGTATCAAAAATTTGCACCATTCTTTGCGCTACTTGTTGCTGTACAAAAGAATCCAACTGTGGTGTTTCTTCTGTAACATGTGTATAATTTGAAGAAATAAATGGTTGATACATCATTGAAGGGTTTGGAACAACCCAGGCAATCGCAACCATTGTTGCCGCAAAACCACTCACAATAGCTAAAATAACAACCATAAATACCCATGGAAGTGATTCATAGGTACGACGTAAACGAATATGACAAGCTTTTGGTGGTAAATGTGGCGGAAAATACTTCATAACAATCTTTCTTTTTTAATCAATGTCTTACACCCAACGGACGAAGAGCCATAACAATAGCACAAACAAGACCACATTTGCAATAAGGAAGGCCTTTTGTTTTTCCCAAAGTACTCCACGACTGGTAAAATGAAAACGCGCAAGCAGCTGAAATACATACCATACCCATGTCACAAAAAATCCTAAAATTGGGTATCCAAAGGGTAATAAATGCACGACCCAGATTAATTCCATGGTCACAACGCCCATAATAAGCATCCAAAAAAGAAAAGCTTTTACTTGGACACGAAAATACAAACGCCACATAAATAAAGACAGTACAGCAAACCACAGCCCACCTAACACGGTAAAAAGTAGTGGCAAACGTGGTGATGAAGTAAATGAAGAGAGCGCAAAAAAGAATGTTATGAGCGCATAGGCATCAAAAGCAAGCACCATAGAGGCAAAACGCCGAAAAGGCTTTTCACTCTTCCACCCCGCATCAATGCGCACTATCCCCCATCCATAGAGCGCTCCTACAATGGCAGCAATGACAACTATTAATACAAAACGAATTTGCGCACGCTCAACAACAGATAATAAACTAAATAAAGAAAAAACAGTCACCAATATATATGCAAGCAATGGATACTTCCATCCAAAACGAATATCAATATACCAATATGCTAAAATAAGCAACACAAGCCAAGATACCATGACTGGAAAAAAGACAGCTAATGATGGAAATTGATGCACAGTAAATAACGCGGCAGCACTCAACGCCCCTATAATGGCTCCAATATGTGTAGGTGATTGCATAAACAGTCTTTGTAACATACAAAGGAAACATTTTCCCCTTGTAAAAATAATCTAAGTATAGTATACAATATTGACTATATATAGTACAATGTATACAGGAAATAATCAAGTAAATTGTATATGCCTACTCTTGCCAAAAACAAAAAAGCATTTTTTGACTATACGATCCTCGAGAAATTTGAGGCGGGTTTAGTATTGACCGGGCAAGAAGTAAAATCGCTACGTACAGGCAATATTCGCCTTACTGGGGCCTATGTGACTTTTCACAAAGATAGCCCACAATTAACCAATGTACATATTCCACTGTATAAATACGCAAGCCCAAAAGAAGAATACGATCCTGAACGATCACGGGCGCTCTTATTAAAGAAAAAAGAAATAGCTTATTTAAGAGGAAAAACACAAGAAAAAGGCTTGACAATAGTGCCACTTTCAGTATATACTAAAGGACGAAAAATAAAGATAGAAATCGGTATTGCTCAAGGAAAAAAACAATACGACAAACGACGTGCAATCCAAAAAAGAGATCAGCAACGAGAAGATCGACGAATGATGAAAGAAATGTAACTTTTTTCAAAAAGTTCCTTACAATTTTACCCATACAATAAAGCACTTGTCCTTGCGAAAAAAGACATAAGCTCTGCCACCATTCTCATGTAAATATATTGCATACGATTGTTTTGTGGCAACAGCCGGTCACGTAAAAGCCCTACCGGGCTCACGTGACGCTCAAAAAAGCTTACGCTTTTTTTCGCGGGGATGACAGGCTTCGATAGACGGCAACGTTATCTATGTATGCATACCAAGAGTGTCATCTCTTGTAAATCAATGACAAATCGATACGTGTAAACGTTATCAGTCGAGTAAAAGGCGCTATTGCTAACGCATTTAGCATGCCACAACTCGCATCTGTTGTTGCCTAAATAAGGCTAAACGACCATCGCCATGAAGATACTCGCTATTCATATCCGCGGTGTCAACCATACAGAGTTCGTCTCTGTGAGCGAGCGTAGAATATATGTGCTGACTGACGCGTATATTTGAACTTCCATCAGTATGTAGTGTGTTTCTTTTTGATATTTTTAAAAAAGCACATGAACCAACAAAATATCTATGTATGTAGAGTACCTAGCTAACCCGATCTAGACCCGGGTTCAATTCCCGGCATCTCCACGAAAAATGGCGCTAGCTATTTTTCGTGTCACGTGAGCACGAAGTGCTTTTACGTGACCAGTATAAACATACCCGTCCTAGCACGGCGCCATCTCGTGGCGAGCCAATCAAAATGATACAGCAATATTAAGTGTCACGTGAGCACGAAGTGCTTTTACGTGACCAGTATAAACATACCCGTCCTAGCACGGCGCCATCTCGTGGCGAGCCAATCCAACACAAAACAATAAGGAGGAACACATATGTATATTATCTATTTTCTAGAGTCTATCCAAGATAATACAAGACATTATATTGGATATACAACAAATCTAACACAACGCATAAAAACACATAACAACGGTTCTGTTTCTTCAACAAAAAGATATAGACCCTGGAAAATAATCTATGCAGAAGCATATATACACCAACAAGATGCACGTGGAAGAGAAAAATTCCTTAAAAGTGGATCTGGATGGAAATACTTAAAAAAACAGCTAACACATCACTTTAACACTTAGATCTATGCGAATATCCCGAAAAAAACGCCCAAAGAAATCCCTAGTCCCTCGTTATAACCTGAATCACAGTATTACAGCAAAAGAAGTACGTGTGCTTGGGGCTGATGGATCAAATGTTGGTGTTATGACTCTATCAGCTGCGATTTCAATGGCAAAAGACCTAGAACTCGATTTGGTAGAAATTAACCCAAAAGCACTCCCTCCTGTAACACAAATCCTTGATTTCAAGCATTTCAAATACCAAAAAGAAAAAGAAATGCGAAAACAAAAAAATAATTCTCATGTAAGCGATATAAAAGGAATTCGCCTTTCTATGCGTATTGGTGCAGGTGATATGGAAACACGAAAAAATCAAGCAGTAAAATTTCTTGATCGTGGTGATAAAGTAAAGGTTGAAATCATCCTTCGTGGTGCAGAAAGATACAAAACTCCCCTTGCATTTGACGTTATTGGTAAATTTTACACCTTATTACATGAAGAAATGAACGTAAAATACGAACAAGAAGCCCTTCGTCAAGGAAACAAAATTACAGCAATTATTATAAAATCATAGAATAGTGCACAGCCTCCTATTGACTTAATGGCGAGATATAGTGTATACTTCCTGCGTCTTATCTAAGAAAAATTGTATGCCAAAAATAAAAACACACAAGGCAACAGCAAAGCGATTTCGCGCAACCAAGCCAAAAGACAAAGCTAAAGTTAAATTCATGCACGCAACTGGTGGACGTGGACACTTTAATGGAAAAGAGAGTGGCAATACGGGAACAGCGAAAAGAACTGATGCTAGCGCAGTACGCGCAGATGTTTCAACTATTAAACGATCTATGCCGTACGCTGCATAATTAATGAAGAATATATGCCTAGAGTAAAACGTGGTTTAGGACACTTAAAGAAACGCCGTTCACTCATGAAACGAGTAAAAGGATTTCGTGGTGGCCTCAGAAAATTACAAAAACAAGCAAAAACAGCTGATACACGTGCCGGAATGCATGCATACCGTGATCGTCGTGTAAAAAAACGTCTCTTCCGCCGTCTATGGCAAGTACGTATCAATGCAGCTATACGTAACTACGATATGAGTTACAGTGCTTTCATGGGTAAACTCAAAGAAAAACAAGTTGGTTTAAACAGAAAAATGCTTTCAGAAGTAGCAGCATCAAAACCAGAAGTGTTTAAAAAAATTATAGAGTTTGTCAAATAATTATCAAAAAAACTCTCTATATTGATATATAATTAGAGAGTTTTTTTATACACTAAAAAAATAGACCACCTTTTTAACATATTGGATATAACAGATCATTGTTTATATAATACATATAATTATCCACAACACATATATTAAACAAAGGGGTCCCCTACTTGACAAAATGCTCATAAACTGTTATACTGGGGCATCATCAAAAATGGAAATGGTCAATATCATGTTCGCACATGAGCAGGAGCACCCCCTCCTTTGCTCCTTTGCTCTGTGTGAACATCATGTTGATCAATACAATCAAACAAAGGTCTCGAGAATGTTCGCACATGAGCAGGAGCACCCCCTCCTTTGCTCCTTTGCTCTGTGTGAACATTCTCGAGATCTATAACAATAAATGCCCACTGTATGTTCGTACATGAGCAGGAGCACCCCCTCCTTTGCTCCTTTGCTCTGTACGAACATACAGTGGGTTTTTTTATACCCATAAAAACCTTGACAATTCTATCATATTCTAGTATCATATGCTTGTAATTTGTTAGCAAAATATATGGGACTTCGAAAGAAAAACAACCAAAAAAGATACCAACAACGATTGATTGCAAAAGCAAAAAGAAATATCAAAAAATTGAACCGTCTTGCAAAAGCAAAAACTCCCGGTCAAACACTTCACGATACAATGCATAGAAGAAAAGAGGCATAATCACTTTGCAAAAAAATAAATATATGATATACTCTTATCTATAATAAGATAAGAGGTTACTGGATCGGTAGTTCAACTGGTTAGAGCACCGCCCTGTCACGGCGGAAGTTGCGGGTTCGAGTCCCGTCCGGTCCGCTCAACGGAAGGCAAAGCACCCGAAAGGGTGTTTTTTGCTTTTGTTAAGCTATTTTCTGAAGTTCTAAAGCTTGTATTACGTTTCATTATCATTTCGAACGGTTTTCTATACTCTATAACTAATTTCTTATCGATAAGCTGACAGTTCGAAAGTAAATATCCAAGTAGCTCCCTTTTCTCTTCATCATTAGCCATACGGTATAATTTAGAAGCCTTATGAGCTAATTCTAATATACCTGAACCATAACGATAATAATCAATATCAGCTTGCGTATAATTTGAAATACGACTATCTAAATCTGTTACCTGCTCCGTATACTCATTAAATTTTCTATTATAAAAATCCTCAGTAATATTATTATCTAACTTATCCTCATAAAGTCTATCGAGACGTGTCATTAGTTTTATCTTTCTATCCTCTAATCGTTTACGTTCTCTATCCGTTGTATCACGTTTAATATCCAATGAATCTTTTAATGCTTCGGTAATATAGTCAACGGTATCTTTTGGCAATTCAATATCTTTTAATGCTTGCTCTATCTGCTCGTTAATAGCATTCTCATTAACTGGCTTTTGTGAACACTCACTCTTATATTTTGTACAACGATAATAAACATACTCCTTACCTGAACTCTTTGTTTTCTTATCTCCCGTAACAGTTCTATGACACTCTCCACACTCAAGTAACCCTTTAAATGTAAAGTGCCTAGTCCCCCATTTGGCTTGCTTTCCTCTATTTTCTCGACTATCCAGTATATCTTGTACATTCTTCCATAATACTTTATTGATAATCGGCTCATGTACTCCTACATGAATTTTATCTTTCCAAATGAAATCACCGTAATAAATAGGATTACGTAAAATCCTTTGAACAGAGCTTTTACTTATTTTTTTTAGTTTAGAGCTTCTCGGAAAATTTTCAGGTATAACAATACCCTCCTTATACAATTCATCAATAAGACTCTTCAAAGAATATCTACCAGTAGCAAATCTCTCAAACATAGCTATTACTAAATCTCTATTCAATTCATCTACTACAGGACCCGCCTTATCGGCTATCTTCCCCATCTTGTAACCTAACGGGGGCATACTACAAGGATATATTCCCTGCTCTGCTTTTTGTTTGAGTCCTTTCTTTACTTCTTCACTCAAATTATCTACATAGTTTTTTGCCATCAAGACCTTAATTCCATGCATGAACTTTTGATGAGAAGAGGCTTCTTTTCCAATAACTTCATTTTCTTTAACCAAAAAAACCGTAACATCAAGCTCGTCTATCAAAACGTAATCTTTAAAGTTACGGTATAGTCTATCCGTCTTTTCGACAAGAATTGTATTTACATCTTTGTGTGACTTTACATAGTCCACCATTGCCCCAAAATTGCTCCTACCGGAACTTTTAGCCGTCTCATCGTCCTCAAACTCCTGTACTATACTAAAGCCATTCTGACGTGCAAATTCTTTAAGTAACTTCCTCTGAGCAGGTATTGAATACCCCTCTTGTTTTTGTTCACGAGAAGATACACGTACGTAAATGACGGCTTTTTTCATACTTTAGTCTTCTCTAAAAAATCAGCAAAATCTTCTGTGGAAATCCTAAACTCCTTACCTAACTTATTAGCTTTTAGCTTACCCGCTTCTATATATCTATAAACTGTCATCTTTGAAATTCTTAATTTGCTTGCTATTTCTTCAACTAAATAAAAATCTTTATCTATTTCTTTCATAAACTAAATTAAGTAGATAAAACTTTCTCAATTTTTTTTGCTATAGCTCGTATTACAGGTACAGCAACACTATTCCCAAATTGTTTATAACACTGTACATTACTAACAGTTAATACAAAATCTTTGGGAAATCCTTGTAGTCGAGAAGCTTCTCTTGGAGTAATCTTTCGAGGATTTTTATTTTTTTGTCTAATCAAAATTTCAGAACCATCTTTATAATACCTAGCTGACATAGTACTTGTATATGCAGAATTGGCATCAAATAGACTATATCCAAATCCATTACCCTTTAATTTATGAGCTTCCTTTCTTCTTTTATGACCTGCCCACAATTTATCTGATATTGTATATTTTTCATCAACTTTTTCTTCTAAAATATCTCCTAATTTAACTTTTTTGTATGAAGGAGTTGGAAAAACAAATTCGTTATAATTTTTTACTTTCTTTTTATTAAATGCAATTATATATATTCTCTCTCTATTTTGAGGTACACCGAAGTCTTTAGCATTAAATATCTTATCAAAAACATGATAATCTAGTTTTTCTAAACTTTCTTTTACTATCTTAAAGGTATTCCCCTTATCATGTGATTTAAACCCTTTAACATTTTCTAAAAAAACTAGCTCAGGTTTATGATAAGCAATTATTTTTTCAATATAAAAAAACAATGTCCCTCTAGTATCTTGAAAGCCCTTTTTAAGACCAGCATTAGAAAAAGGCTGACAAGGAAATCCCGCAAGAATTATATTATGTTTAGGTATATCAGCAACCTTAATTTTAGTTATATCTCCATCGGGACACTCACCAAAGTTATCTTTATATGTTTGTTGAGAAAACTTATCCCACTCAGAAGTAAATACACAGTTATAACCAATTTCATCAAATGGAATTCTAATTCCACCAATGCCTGCAAATAAATCAATAAATTTCATATTTTTATTTCCAATAATCAAGATATTTAGGAATTTCTTCAAAGAAATATTCTTCAAAACTAATTATATTTTTGCAGTCCAACAAACTGTCACTATCTGCCAATTCTTTTGAAGTCACAATAACTATATTATGCATACCCATTTCTTTTGCTTTACTACCCGCAATATGAGTATCAACCGTTAATAAATGAATTTCAGGTATTTTTGTACGTTCAATTTCTTCTGCTACTTCCTGCCATCTTTCTCTAAGACTTGTTTTCATCGTCCCTATAATAGTTTTGTTTCTTCTTCGCTTGAATTCTTCTATACTTGGTAAAACAGAATCAACTTTTTTACCAAGTCCCACAGACTCAAACACCTTTCTTCCAACTTTTCCTTGAGAATCAAATGGATAATCTAAAATATCATATATTTTATATATAATAGCTTCAAATGTTCTACCTGACCTCGATCTTCGTGAATTAGTATTACTTAAAGAAAGCATATATACATATGGAGCAACTCGTCCAGCATATTCTCCACATACACTATAGATAGCAACCTTTAATTCTTCACCCGTCTTATTAACAATCTCACTAGTAACTAAAAAGTCTAAAATTTTCTTAGGTGTTTCAATTCTTTTATGTAAATCCTTTAAAAGTGTTGCATTAAACTCTGCCTCCTCTTTCAAAAATAAATTATAAGCACGCTCTCTTACCTCTAATATTACCTTAGACACATCTTTATGCTCTATGATCTCTTTTGAATAATTACCTTCATCAAAAACCTGAGCAACAAATTCATCAGATGTTCTTATAGATTCTTTTCTTGTCTTTTTTATTAAATTAGCAAATATTTCCTTCTCTGATTCAGGAACATCAATCAAACTCCTAATATCCTTATTTACATCCATACTTATATTTATAAAACTTATTGATACAATATTATAATATCTACTATATCATACTTTACAATGGTTAACAATTAGTCCTATCAATCCATCCTTTGAGCTACAAATTTTAAGAGCTCTTCCTTACTCAAAGAAGCAACATTTACTCTAGTAAGGTTATTAAATGAAATTTCTTGTATTATTCTTGCCTGTTTTAGTGAGTCAATATGTCCATACCCATAACTTCCAAAAGTGGTACCAACATTTTCATGACCCAAATTTTGACTAAAAGCTTTCTTTTGTATTTCAGTAAGTGGTAATTTAGATATTTCACTCACCAACAAATTTCTAAAGGTATGAGGATGAAAATATGTTACTCCTGCCTGCTTAAATCGCTTTTCAAATATCTTTCTCAAAGAAGTAGTACTCTTCCAAAACGTAGCTTCCACTTCCCCATTACTATAAAATCCTAAATTTTTTTTACCTACTTCTGTTTTTGTTGCAGGGAAAATAGGATCAACAGGTTTAAAACCTTTCTGCACCTCAAGATATTCTACCCATTCCATAAAATACTTTTGTGCTTTTTTGTATGGAATAGGTACAAAAACGGAAGTTATCCTTTTACTGAACTTTGTTTTTACACCCAACTTAGGATTTTGATCGATAATCATAGTCTTTTTATCAAAACACTGCAAAGACAAACTAGCTAATGCTGAGATACGTATCCCCGTTAATAAATTAAGAGAAATAAGTGCTTTATCTCGCATTTCAACTTCTGTATTACCCTCAATATGCTCTATCACCGTTTTTACTTGATCAATTGATGGAAAACTAGTATTAGTGCTTTGTGTAGCTATTCTATTTTCTGCCTTTGTGAGATTAAGATATTCTACATCTTGCTCATGTACCTTTGATTTATATCCATCTTGTTTAGACAACCACACAAAAAAAGATTTCAAATATCTTATATTATTATAGCAATAAGATAAACTCACATTACCTTCACCATGTTTCTTTTTTTTTGATTTCAACCAACTTTTGAAATCAATAGCTTTTTGTTTATTAAATAAAGCAAAATCATCTTGAACTGAGAACTCTTCCCAAAGCCAAATTCCTTTCTCATAACATCTAATCGATTTTGTTGAATACTGCTTTGCATTTTCAAGATATACATAAAAACTTCTTATTGTCAATATACATTATACTTTATTTTGACAAATACGACAGTCTGATATAAGCTATTACTATAATTAATAAAAAAACGAATAATATGGCTACAATAACAATGAAACTAGAACCAAAGCCTTTTGATGCTATAAAATCTAAAAAAAAACAAATTGAACTACGCCTATACGATGATAAAAGAAAAAACATTAATATTGGAGACATTATTGAATTTAAAAGAGAACCTGAACGAACAATATCCATTAAAACGCGGGTTGTCGCACTACTCAGATATGAAAATTTCTCAAAATTATTTGAAGACTTTGAACCTAGTATATTTGGAGGAAATAATAAGCAAGAATTACTTGATGGTGTTACACGATTTTATTCAAAAGAAAAACAAAATGAATACGGCATACTAGGCATAAAAATAGAATTACTCTAAAAAAAGAAAAAAGGGGTCCGATGAAAGACCTCTTTTAATTTATCTGGGAAGAATCCCCGCGCTATACAACCTCTTCAAGTTGAAACACCAGAACTCCTAACCTCTCCTTGTTTGGTGGAAAAATCTTCCTTATGTTACGCAACTGTTGCTCCGCACTACGATACGGGTTTATTTTTTGTACATCCTCGTTAGCCAACATCTCTCTAAAGTTGTTGTACTTGCTCACACGCACGACGCGTCTATCGCAAGAACGCTGTTTACAAAGGAAGCGTACAGTATCCCCTCTCTGAATGCGCAGCAAACTACTGTATGCGACACGAACCTCCACAGTTTTTGTTCCTTCGACGATCATGTCAAAGTATTGTTTATAGATCTGGAGAGTCCGGATCCGTTTTTTTTTCGCCATTTTCACTCTTCCTTTCGATAGGCTTCAAGAAGCCTCATTATCTCGGTGTAGGTATAACATCTGAACATGTGCCTCGGATGACTCAAAAACTGTTGAACCAACCAAATCATCTTTGACACATAGTCAGGATGTTCTTCACGGAATTTACTCATATCTAAGAGCCAATTAGGCACATCAAACATACTACCATCATTATCTCTTATGAGAGATTTAGATAACTTAGCTCCTGTCCCCGTAATGACCTGAGGAGTAAAAAACCTCATTGGTGTATTGACTGAGGTATAACCTAATGCACCAAGTGCCCAATCAACGGGCTGTGTGCTCATAGTCCAGTCCCCGCCTTTTACCATAACACCAAGTGTACCATTTTCTTGACTGTAAACAGCCTCTTTTATTACATTCCTATATAATGTATTCAAATCAAGATAGGTACCATCATCACCATCGACAGAAACCATTTTTTCATAAAATCTTCCATCTCTAGCACGACACCTAAACAATACCTTGTCTTTCCCTGTATAAATAATTTTTGTATGCTCCCCCCTTTTTTGAGCATAAAAATCATCATCAGAGTTAGGTAATCGCACTCTCAAAATACCATTTGAAGGTGCTACACACCAACGGATAACTTCTTGAAATTGCAAAGACTTGATGAATTGATAGCGAAATGAAGGCATACTTTGCTGATCTTTATAAGTAGACCAACTATATGAGATACCCACAATTTTTGCTAATTCATCAAAAAAATCTAAATAGTGCACAGATAATAAATCATGTAATTCCAAAGAGGATAATACATGACCATAGGCGCGCTGGAATTCGGTACCATCCTTCCCTTGTGTAATATCATAAGGAGCATTATCAAGTGCTCCAAAGCAAACCTCACAAGGGATATCAAACTTTTCTTGGATCATTCCGGCGAGTACAAAACTTGTCGTCTGGACGAGATATGTACCAATGTGCGGGATACCATTAATCTGAGTACCCACTGAAAATACTACGCGCTCAGGATTTGAAATAGCAATACGAGCACCAATGAGATCAATTGCACAGTTCAAGCTATTAGCCAAAACGGTATTTGGAGAGTGGATGAGCATTGTTTTTCCCTTTGTTGTAGTGAACGAAACCTTTTTATTTAGATACCAGATCTAAATAACTATTATAAAAAGGTTAGCAGATTTCCCTACTTTTGTCAACCATTTTAAAGAAACCGGAATTTTTATAATCACAGTCAATTTTGACCCAATCTAAAGTTCTAAAATCGTCCCGTAAGCCCCGCTAATGGAATATACCCCTAAATGGGGTATATTTTATTTGTGTATTGTGATATCTGAAGGTCCCGCGTGCCCCGCAATGGCTAGGACAGATGAAGCGATAGCGAATCTGCCTAAGACATGTTCCTTCATAGATCCTGTTCACTAATAAAAAACATTTTTGTCAATCTATGCTATACTATATATAGTTAATTTTAAAAAAATCTATGAACAGCAAACTCAAAACATTTTTTATGGTCATTGGAATTATTTCTACCATTGCCCTCATTATTATCATTATTGTTATTTTTGGTGTCTATAATATTATTAAAAACATGACAGGATCATATACAACAGCACCAATAAATACAGATGGAGTAAACACAGAAGAAGTCTACGATCACCCAGCATTGTCTGAAGATCAAGAACAAACACTAGATAAACTTGGTATTGATGTCTCAACACTTCCAACAAGTATTACTCCTGAACAACAAGCCTGTGCTGTTGAAAAACTTGGACAAGACCGAGTTCTTGAAATAGTTGGCGGCGCATCACCTAGTGCTATAGAATTAGTAAAAGCAGGATCTTGTTTTAAATAATACATCTTTATACAAAAAAAATAACTGATATACTCAGTTATTTTTTATTTACACAATATTATCTATTAAAACAACTTATCAATTAATACCAAACCACTAAAAAATCCAAAGAATAAGAAAATACCGATCATGACAATCTTTCTCCACCAACGTGGACGGTATGCCTTTGGTAATAGTTTGTGATTGACAACAAAGACCAACCCGACATGAACAAACATGGCAAATGCATTAATAACAGCGGCTAAGACAAGAAGAGTCTTTGGCTCATAAATATTAAATAAAAACAAGAGAATGCCAAATCCAATTTGCGCCCACAAAAAAATATAATATAATTTGCTTAGGTTCACCGTTTCTTTTTTATCATGTTCTACTTGCTTGATTGCAACATTTTCTGCCATAATTCGAGAGGTTGAGTCCATAACCCCTAATTGTGTCTGAAATAACATAACTCCAACAACAAATAAAAAGCTGACACCTACCGCAGGGAATAATTGCGATCCAATAGCAGCCCCTTCATAGATAACAAACAGAATGCCCTCTTCTGTGCCTGTGGAGCCGTATACAGTAACATAAGCCAACAACATGAGCAAACACATAGACAAGAGCCCTACAAACCAAAATATAAGTCCATGCTCAATACTAATCATCTTCCACCACTGATTAAATCGTGCACGATGTTCTTTATTGTCGACAAAAGAAGTCCCTGTCAACTTAATCTTTTGAGCACCATCTTTACTTGCAAAAAGACCAGCTATCTTTTGGGCGTACTTCCCCATGCCATAGCCTTTTTCTTTTACGTAAATTGATTGGGTTAAATTTAAATTACCAGCAGCACCAGAATACGCAAATGCAGCCAAAAATGTCGCAAATGATATTCCCGCTGGGAAAAATGTATATCCCTCACCTTTACCCATTAATCCTTGAAATAAGGTCCCCCAGTCACTTGATTGACTTAATACAATTGTAAGAACAAATACAAAAGGAACACCTATTAAAATAATCGTACGAGTAAGCCCCTCCATAAGGGTATAGACTGTTTTCCCAACAGAAAGAATAATACCAATCAATAGTAAAAAGATAATCGCAATCCACTTAAATTGTTCTACGCCTATAATTGAACCAAATACTTGGGCAGAAGCCGCAATAATACCAGGTAAACCAAAACCGATAAATGTAGAAAAAATAAACCAATACACTGCTTTTGGAAAAATTTTAGCAATACCAACAAAAACGCTCTCCCCTTTTACTAAGGCATAGCGCTCAATTTCCATGTTAATAAAATATTGAAATGTAATCCCTAAAAATGCTCCCCAGGCTATCCCTAAGCCATAATTTGATACCATATACGGCCAAAGGATGACTTCTCCTGACCCGAGCCCTAAAGCCAAAATAATAAAACTAGGACCAATAAGTTGTTTAAAGGGAACCGGTTTTGGAAATACTTTTTTTGATTGTTTTTTCATACGATAGAAGAAAAAATATATTTATATTAGTATAAGTATAACATAATTACTCCTCTTTGATTAATTCTCCCCCTACGAGGGGGAGTTAGAGGGGGTCCATCTTTGCAATTTAAATGGTTTAGTCTATGATATTCTTTATTTACTTCAAAAGACCCCACCTAACCTCCCCTCACAGGGGAGGAATATTTCCCAAAAAATAACTACAAAAAATATATTATTTTTAGTAGTATTTTTTAGCTAACCTTAGCCAAGTCAATAGGCACAGCTATTGACAAAAGGAATAAAATGTGGTATAGTATGCTGTTGTAAGGGAGTCCGTTAGGGACTTTTTTTATTACAATATATTCAGTCATAATCAATACATATGAATACATTACTCCTTATATTTTTCGGATTTACGAATCTTGCAACAAACCACGTAAATACTATCCCCATGATTTCAACGGCTATCATACCCCAAGAAATTGTAGAACAAGTAGAAGTAGATACACGTGCTGCACGTGTTGATGCATACTTTGCAAAAAGAAACATGCCCCTTGAAGGGTATGGTGCACAATTTATAGAAACAGCAGATAAATATAACATGGACTGGAGATTACTTCCTGCGATTGCCGTACGTGAATCATCTGGTGGAAAAAATCTTATGAACAACAATCCATTTGGTTGGGGTTCTGCAAAAATTCCATTTGAGGATTTTAATCATGCAATTGACATTGTTGGCATGCATTTATCTGGTAATCACGAAGCAACTGCTCGTTATTACAAAGATAAAGATGTATATGATAAATTATACTCATATAACGGAACAGTACTTCCATCATACCCAAATGAAGTTATTGCCATCATGGATTTATTTGAAACAACTTCTATTGATGCCTAAAAACTTGATCTCTATGCGAGATCAAACAGAGAAAAGAAAACTGGCCTTTTTAAAGCCGTATAAAAGATATTATACAGGTTCTACACAAGATACAAAGAAAAACATCCCGACGTAGTCAGGATGTTTTTTTATATCTAATATATTTTTATTTTTCTTTTGCTAAGTCATTAGCATCACAAACCTGCCAAGCATCTGGTACATCACAAGGAGTTGCAAATGCCTGACAACTACCCTCTTCATTCTTTCGCGCATAGGTAACCATTTGTACACAAACTCGCTTTTCACGCACATCCCAATGATTCCACGCATATGACTCATCTTCCAAAAAGACAATGGTATCCAAGATCTCTTGCAAATGCTCCCCATTTCCATTTATTTCTATTATTTTTTCTTCATCAATCGGAATTTCAATAATAGTCATAGTTTGTTTATTTACCCCGTCTCCAATAACCTCTTCAAAACGCCAGGCTTTCTTTTCTCCTACCAGTACCGTTGTTTTATTTTTTTGGTCAATCGGGTGATCTACCAGTTGTAAAAAGAGACTAACATACTCTTCGCTCGATCTGTCTTCAAAAACGACCCCATTTGGCCAACGCGTTGTTGCCCAAGTACTCGGAAAACTCAATGTTAAATTCGCAAATGTTTTATCTTCAAATACAGATACACGATTAGCAAATTCTTCTTCTTTTTTCTGTGTTGTTTTTTCTACAGTACGCTCCCGAATTGCCGCAGGTGAAATATAATTATCAGTATGTACAGCAATATCTTGTGTTGGACTAACACATCCTGCGCCAACTGATAATATTCCTGCAGCAAGCAAACCAAATGCAACAACTAACCCTAAAAATGGCTTATTCGTCTTTTTCCCTTTTTTCCCTAATGTCTTTTCAAGAGCCGCTATTTGTGTTTTTGTTTCAATTACTTTGTCTGGATTAATCGAAATACTATCAATCCCCTGTTTCACGATCCACTCCGCAAACTCAGGAGAATCACTCGGTGCTTGCCCACAAATACCAATCTTTTTCTTATGTTTATGTGCTACTTTAATAACTGACTGAATCAATTTTTTTACGGTTTCATCTTGTTCATCATAAATATGGCTCACTAAGGCCGAATCTCGGTCAATACCTAAAGCAAGTTGAGTCAAATCATTTGAACCAATACTAAATCCATCAAATATCTGTGCAAAATCTTCTGCTAAAATAACATTTGATGGAATTTCACACATCACATACACCTGCAAGCCATTTTCTCCTTGTTTCAAGCCAAAAGACTCCATGGTTTTTAGCACTTTTCTTCCTTCTTCTGGTGTTCGACAAAATGGAATCATGACAATCACATTTGTTAATCCCCAATCTTCTCGTACTTTTTTAATTGCCGCACACTCAAGTCCAAATGCTTCTTTGTATTCTTTTGAATAATATCTACTTGCACCACGCCAACCAATCATTGGATTTTCTTCTTTTGGTTCAAATTCTTTTCCACCAATTAATGTCGCATATTCATTTGTTTTAAAATCACTTAAACGAATAATCACGGGCTTATCGTAAGCGGCAACAGCAATACGTGCAATACCTTCTGCTAATTTATTAACACAATAATCTGATTTTTTCTTATACCCTCGTGTCATGTCTGAAATCAATTTTTTTGCCTTTTTATCTTTTAGTGTTTTATAGTGAATCAATGCAAGTGGATGAATTCGGATAAAATGAGAAAAAATAAATTCTTCTCGTGCAAGACCAATACCATCATGTGGCAAAAAGGATAATGCAAACGCATTGTCAGGGTCTCCAATATTCATCATGATTTTTGTCTTTGTTTTTGGCAACACTTTTACTTCGGTCTTTTTTACCTCAAAAGAAAGCGCCCCTTTGTAAATCATACCAACATCTCCTTCTGCACATGATACTGTCACTGCTTGACCATTTTTACATATCTTTCGCGCATCAGCAGCCCCCACAATACATGGAACACCAAGTTCACGTGATACAATTGCAGCATGGCTTGTTTTTCCACCTTGCTCAGTAACAATGGCTGAAGCCATACGCATAATTGGCTCCCAATCAGGATCAGTAATACGCGTTACCAATACCTCCCCTTTTTTAAATTGTTTCATCTCTGTAGGAGTTTGAATAATTCTCACTTTTCCAACTCCAATCTTTTGCCCAACAGCAACACCCCGCAATAATTCTTTCCCGACTGTTTTGAGCTGATATTGTTCAATAATCGTTTTACTTCCTTGAGATTTTACTGTTTCAGGTCGAGCTTGAACAATATAAAGTTTTCCACTCTCCCCGTCTTTTGCCCATTCAATATCTTGCGCCTTACCATAATGTTCTTCAATCAACATTCCCCATGTTGTCAATGTTGTTAAATCTTCTTGTGAAATAGAAAACGTATCTCTTTTTGCTTTTGGTACCGTTGCCTGTTTTGTTCCTCCATTTTTTCCATATATCAACTTCACATCTTTTGTTCCTAAAATGCTACTGATCACAGCTTTTTTTCCTTTTTTTACTCCTGCTTTAAATACATAAAATTGATCTGGCGTTACACGGCCTTTCACTATATATTCTCCTAAACCATAACTCGAATTAATAAGTGTGACACCCTCAAAACCAGATTCTGTATCAACAGTAAACATCACTCCGCTACTCCCCATATCTGAACGAACCATGATTTGAACCGTAACGGACAAAGCCACATGATGATGTTGAAATCCTTTTGTTTCTCTGTATGAAATTGCACGATCAGTAAAGAGTGACGCTATACATTTTTTTGTTGCCAAAAGCAATGCTTTTTCTCCAACAACATTTAAATACGTTTCTTGCTGCCCTGCAAAACTCGCATCTGGCAAATCCTCGGCTGTGGCACTTGATCTTACTGCTACAGCAATATTTTTCGTACTACCTAAACGCTTATATGCATGTACAATAGCTTGCTCAATTTCTTTTGGAATATCAGCCGCTAAAATAAGTGCTCGAATTTTTTTTCCTGTTTTTTCTAACGCTGCAATATCATGAACATCTAAACCACTGAGTATTTTTTTAATCTGTTTATCTAACCCTGTTGTACGCAAAAATTGCCAATACGCATCGGCAGTCATGGCAAAACCATTTGGAACATTTACTCCTTTTTTCGTCAAATGACGATACATTTCTCCTAAACTGGCGTTTTTTCCACCAACAATAGGGACATCTTGTATAGAAATATCCTCAAACCAGCGAACAAATTGTGTTTGCTTTACTCCTTTCATATATATTGAGTATATCATGAATATATGAAGAAAACAATGAACTATACACAAAAAAACCTCTGTGAATTTGATTAATCCAAATCCCGTACTTCAAGCAAATTTACATGCCCTTTTTGTCCAACAGGCTCTCCAGCAACGATAATAATTCTGTCTCCTTTTTTTAATAATTTTTTTTCTTTTAAATGCACCAAAGAACGTTCAATCAGTTCTTCAATCGTATGACAACGAGGCAAGACAAATGGTTGCACTCCCCATGAAAGAGCCAACTGGGCCTCAACACGCTTATTTTCTGCCGCAACAAATACTGGCAACTCTGGACGATACCGACTAATTAAACGACCTGTTTCTCCTGATAAAGAAGCCGCTAAAATAGCTTTTGCTCCAACATCTTCTGCAAGCACTCGAGAAAGACCACTAATAATATCATCTACATTATGTTTATTTTTTTGAATATATACAGGTAACGAATCGTAGGTTGATTTTTCAACTTCAGAAATAATAGCATGCATCATTTCCACTGATTTTACTGGATAAGCCCCCATAGCAGTTTCATTTGATAACATAACTGCATCTGTATGATCAATAACAGCATTTGCCACATCAGACACTTCCGCACGTGTTGGTCGTGGATTACTATACATGGAATCAAGCATCTGAGTTGCAACGATAACCGGTTTTGCCTGAAGAAGACATGCATCAATTAACCGTTTTTGAACGAGTGGAACCTGTTGAACAGGAATTTCAATTCCTAAATCACCGCGCGCAACCATAATACCATCAGATACTTCAATAATTTCTTTCATATGCTCAACAGCTTCTCTTCGTTCTATTTTTGCAATAATTTTAATTGGATGTTCTTGTACAATATTTTTTTCTTGTACATATGCATCAATAAAATATCGTAAATCTAAAATATCTTGTGGACGAGTCACAAAAGACATCGCAATCATGTCTACTTGTTGCTCTATACCAAACAACACATCTTCTTTATCTTTATCAGTAAGTACGGGAATATGAGAAACAACATCAGGAACATTAATCCCTGCATAAGAAAATATTTTTCCAGCAACAACTACCACAGCATATATTCGAGTACCAACAATACTGGTAATAGATACTTCTACTTTTCCATCTGATAACAATAAACGCTCTCCTGCTTGTACCATCGTATGCAATTGATCATATCCTATTGGAATAATATCTTCATGATATTTTTCTAATCCTGTATCAAATATAATCGCCTCATCTTCAGCAAGCATAATTCCTTCTTCAGGAAGTATTCCTAAACGAATTTTTGGTCCCTGTATATCTTGAAGAACACCAACAACTTGTTGTTTTTCTGTGGCAACCGCACGTACAATACGAATAAAGTTTGCATGATTTTCGTGTGTACCATGAGAAAAATTAAGGCGAGCAACATTCATTCCAGCATCAATTAATTGACCAATTTTTTCTTCGGTATTACAGGCTGGCCCAAGTGTACATACAATTTTCGTTCTTTTCTTGATCATAATACTTATACATGATAAATAATGAAACTTGTTATAGAATACACATCTACGGTAACCAAGTCTACTACTTTAATAAACCCTCTAATTGCTGAAAAAATGAAGAAGAAATTCCATCTGCACTTGAATTTCCAAACTCTTGAATATACGTATCAACATACCCTGGTAGATAAAAAATACTTAATAAAATAGCAATAATGATAGGCAAATAGACAAATACAAAACGGATAAGATTCCCAATACTCATCCACAACAGACGACGCTGGATTTTTTCATTCTGTGCATAAATATCCTCTAACATTTTTTTTTCAACCACAACAAACTCTTCTTTCTTTTTTTTCTTTGATACGGATTCTTGCACCTTTTCTATTTTTTTGGGCAACATACACAAAAAAGTTAACTATTTTTTTTTAGAGATTGCACTGTTTCTTTAAATGTATCAACATCACTAAATGCACGATAAATTGATGCAAAACGAATGTAACCTACATGATCAAAGGCTTTTAGTTGATCCATTACAATATCTCCAATAACTTTACTCGATATTTCACGTTGTTTCTTTTTTTGAATATCTCGCTCTATTGCAAATAATAATTGGTCAATATCTTCCTGACCATATGGTAATTTTATAAGAGAATGTTTTATTCCTTCAAGAATTTTATCTCGCTGATAGGCTTCTCTTTTTCCTGTTCTTTTTATCACAATAATATCAAGCAATTCAATCTGCTCAAGTGTAGAAAATCTATATTCACAGGCAGTACATTCGCGTCGACGGCGAATACTCATTCCATCAGTACTACCTCTTGAGTCAACAACTTTTATATCAGGTGATTGGCAAATTGGACAAAACATATTATGTAAGAATAGAAATAACATGCCTATTCGGCTTATTTTACAACAAGTCTATTATAGCATTTTTTCTTTTATCATAAAAGAAGGCAGTCAACTACCTTCTTTTTATTAAACATTTTTTACATTCCCATCTTCTTTCGAATAAATGCAGGGATTTCTAAATCATCAGCAGGATCATCATCACTTTTATTCTTTTTTTGTGCAAGTGATTGCTGCATAGACTGCGTTGACATTGTTGATGAATTAATGACCGGTTTTTGATGTACATCTTCTTCTGTATCAACAACCTGCTTTGTCGTAAATCGTCTCTCTTGCGTAGTAGTTGGTTCAGAAAACATATATTCTGACTCTTCTCGTTTTGGAGACTCAGGTTCTACTGGTTTTTGAGCAAACGGAGAACGATATGGTTTACTGACTCGTTTAGTAAACACTGAGTGTATTTCTTTTTCTGAAAGATCCTTTTCAGCAGGAATAATACTTGATGAAATAGAATTTCCACCACGATCAAATCCTGTAGCAATAACAGTAATACGAACATCTTCGCCAAGGCTTTCATCAATAACCGTCCCAAAGATTACTTTCACATCATCTGAAGCGCTACTGGTAACAATTTGTGCTGCCTCAGATACTTCTTGCATACCAAGACTTTTTCCACCAGTAATAGTAAAAAGAATACCACGCGCACCTTCAATAGACATTTCAAGAAGTGGACTAGAAATTGCCGCTTTTGCAGCATCTGCTGCACGACTTTCTCCTGAACCAACACCAATACCCATAAGAGATGATCCCTTATCTTTCATAATCGTTTTTACATCAGCAAAATCAACGTTGATTAACCCAGGGACAGTAATTAATTCTGAAATTCCTTGCACTCCTTGCCTAAGCACATCATCAGCAATCTTAAATGCATCGAGCATTGAAGTCTTTTTATCTATAATTTGTAAAATACGATCATTTGGAATAGTAATGATCGTATCAACATTACGGACCAAATCTTCATATGCTTGATTTGCAATTTTCGTTCTTTGTGGTCCTTCAAAGGTGAATGGTTTTGTAACAACGGCAACAGTTAAAGCACCAACTTCACGTGCAATTTGAGCAATAGTAGGACTTGCTCCTGATCCGGTTCCTCCACCAAGTCCACAGGTAACAAAAACCATATCCGTGTCTTTAAGCAATTCACGAATTTCATTTTGTGATTCTTCAGCACTGCGTTTTCCCATTTCAGGATCCATTCCTGCCCCGAGTCCTCGAGTAACGGTTTTTCCAATATGTAATTTGGTTGCAGCACTATTATGATGCAAGGCTTGTACGTCTGTATTCATGACAACAAATTCAACCCCTCGAATACCGGTTTTTACCATTCGGTCAACTGCAGAATTTCCTGATCCCCCTACACCGACGACTTTAATTTTTGCAAATGTTTCAACTTCTGGTTTCACTTGCGGCATAGCTGTTAGTTATTGAACAATTTTTATACTCACTAAAGAAAACTCCTCTAGTATCTATAGTGTATCTTGTTTTTCCTTATAGGTCAAGATACAGCTGGGTACTATATAATCATCCGATAGATATACCTATTCTACGGAACTAAAAATTTAAATATCTTTCGCATATGAGTGGCTACCTGCTTTCCACCTGGGAACCGAATCATACTTTTATCCCCACTTCTCATATTCATCAGTGCACCCCATTTAACTAAACCAATGGCTCCTGTATATGCAGAATCTTTAATTTTATCAGTGGCACTTTGTATCCCATGTGGATATCCAAGTGTTGCATTAACTTGCAATACTTGCTTTGCAACATCAGTCATTCCACGCAACTTTGAACCACCACCTGCAAAAATAGCTCCTGCAGGTAACAGTGCTTTTCGTTGAATACTTAGTAATTCTGCATTAATTTTTTCCATTAATTCTGTTACGCGAGCTGAAATAATTTCTACCATAAATGCTTTTGATACAGGCTGAGGCTCTTCACCAAATTCAGATAGGTCAATAATATCATCTGATGAAACTCCTTTCATGGTACATTGACCATAAGCCATCTTTATTTGATCAGCAACATCAATTGAAGTTTGTAACCCTAAAGCTAAATCATTCGTAATATGATTTGATCCAATAGGAATAACCGCAGAATGAATCATATTTCCTTCTTCATACACAGCAATAGTCGTAGTGCTTCCACCAACATCAACCATAACAACACCTAATTCTTTTTGACGTGAGGTAAGCACAATATCTGCAGTAGCAACAACAGATAACACCAAGTCATCAATATCTATCCCTGTACGATATACAGCTTTACTAATATTTTTAATATGAGAACTTGCGCCATAAATCATTTGTGCATCAACTTCTAAACGAATTCCTGTCATACCAACAGGATCTTTTACTCCTGTTTGCCCATCAACAGTAAACGTTTTTGGTAAAATATGAATTACTTCATAATTTAATGGTGCAGCAACTGTTTGTGCCGCGTCAACTACTCGTGAGACATCTTCATAAGAAATTTCTCCATCACTTTTAGCTACAGCAACAACTCCCCTACTTTCTTGAGAAATAATTTGCGCACCACATATACCTATCCAAGCATGCTCAACAGGAACACCAACTAAACGTTCAGCTTCTTCAAGTATATGAGAAACAGATGAGACCACTTCTTCAATACTCGTTATAGTGCCCCGATGCATCCCTTCAGATGCTACTTCTGCGGTACCAATAATTTGAATATCAGGTGCTTGACCATCAGTAAATACATATTGTCCTATGGCAATACGAATAGCCGTTGACCCAATATCCAGGCCAGCAATAATATCTGTATGTGTGTTCCCACGAACCATATTGGTATTCATGAAATACTTACGTTCTTTATATGCGTAAGCGATGAGTAAATATCACCCTCTTTTTCTTCTACATTGTGTATATAAACACAAAAAAGTGCTTCGTATACATTAGTATATCATTTTTACCAAAAGAACTCAAACATATACGGCCAAAATAATATCCCTCCAATAACAACGGCTCCTATTGATGCCATCAACACCATTGCCGCTAACATATCCTTTACAATCTTTACCTGATATACCAAACGAGGTCTGAGTACATCAAGCATCTTTTCAAATACCGTATTTAATATTTCAAGTGTCAATACCGCTAAACTCATTGCAACAACAACAATCATCTCCCAACGATTCATCCCCACAAAAATTCCTCCAGCTATGACAATATAGGCACAAATCAATTGTAAACGAAAATTATATTCATGTTGAAATACATAAACTATACCTTCCCAAGCATACAAAAAACTTTTTAATACTTTTTTCATAAGAACTTTTTTATATACTGTTCTTGCAACTGATACATCTGTTGTGCTTCTTTTTCTTTTTGATGGTCATGCCCCAATAAATGAAGGAGGCCATGTACTAACATGCGCATACTTTCTTCACGATACGATACATCAAAACGTTTTGCCTGTGCACGAATATATGGTACTGAAATAAAAATATCACCTAAATCTTCTGTTGGTGTAATCCACTCTCCCTCTTGCTGTGCAAACGATAAAACATCGGTAGAATACTCTTTTCCTCTATATTGTTTATTTAGACGTTTCATTTTTGTATCTCCAATAAAATGCACACTCACATCTCCATGTACCTTAGACTGTTTTAATATAAAAGAAACAAGTTCTTTAATTGTCTTTTCTGAAACACCTTTCTTTTTTACTGTTGAATATATACTAATCATAGCGTTGAAGAAACAGAGCTTGTCACTACAGGTTCGGGAAGAACAGTTTGCTCTGGAATCACAATATTTGTTTTGCTTGGACGAAAACTTTCCAAAAGCATATTCATAATATATGGATATGCAACTGTTTTTGTATCTCCAAATTGATATGTGATCACATAAACAAATGACTCTGACGGAACATACGCCACTAATCCATCATTTCTTTTATATGCCTCTACGGTAAATATATTAGAAAAACGACTGATATCACTATATGACTCCCCCGTTGCATAACGTGCAAACCATGAACGAAAATTTTCTATATCAGCTAATGGAATTGCTCGAATATCAATATAATCTCCTGTAATACTACTCACTAATACATGCGCTGATTTTGGGTCAACACTTGCAGCATTCCATGACAATGGATAATATAAACGATATCCATACTCTGGATTAATATATTCTCGCACCAATCCAGAATCAATTAATTTCATAGGTGCTACACCTTTTGGATTATATAAGTGTGCAACTTCTTGTCCATCATAATATCCATCTCCATCTGTATCCCAAACAGACAAATCAACGCCAAACACTTCTTCTTCTGCGTCAGTCAGCTCATCATTATCTTGATCAGCTCCTTTTGTAAAAAATATATTAGGGAATTGTAAAGGAAGAATAGTTACAATCCCCATATTTGATTCTTCTTTTATGATCGTTGATGTTGTACTTGTCACAACAATTGGGATCACTTCTTCTTTCACTTCAGGAAGAGTTGAGGAAACAATAGGCACTACAACCTCTTGTTCGGGTACAAATACTTGAGGAATAACTGTTGCTTGTTGTTTTTTTGCATCAGACAAATAATACCACGTAGCTCCTGTAATAAATATAATAAAAAAAAGTATAAATGCAACAATCCAAGGCCATTTTTTCTTTGGTCTGTCTTGAGGAATATACTCATATACTGATTTCTTTTTTTCTCTAATATCTTCAGAAAATCGTGCAGGAATAGATTTGTTTTCTGCCATTTGTTCTTCAGGAGATTTTTTATAAATTTCAGGATTTTTTCCACCATAAAAAGAACTCGGTATTATTTGAATATCTACCGCGTCTTTTTTTTGTTGTTCTGCTTTTGGTTGTACTAAAGTAGATTTCATATTGAAATATAGTACATTTAAATACCGATCCTACATACCTTCAGGAATACGTGCACACGCGGCTAATTGCTTAGCAATATCTTCTACTACTTTATTATATACTACTAAATCTTCCCATAACTCTGGTTTTTGCAGTAATGTAATGTCTTGTGCAAGTGCTGCAGGAATACTATATCCCTGCGCATCTAAATCAAGCATTACTGTTTCAACAGCAAGCAAAATATCTTCACCAGTACACTGACTTAAATCAACACTATTGGTTGGTTCAGATATGGGTTTTACTTCTAAAATACGTCCAGGTCCAGCAGGATTATATCCATTTTTTACTTCTTGACCATCAAGATAGGTATCGCCATCACTGTCTTGGACTAATGGATCTGTTTTCCAAATAGTAACTTCATTTCCATCACTTAAATCATCTCCATCAGTATCCCAATTATACGGATCTGTCCGTAGTGTTTCTTCTCGTAAATCATCAAGCCCATCTTCATCTGAATCAAGTGGCTGACCAAATAAAATATCATTTTCTCTTGTTTTTGTAGTATTAAGTGCATTGTCTTCTACTGGATTTAATATCTCATCAATAACAGGTGTTGTAAACTCTTCATCTAAAGTAGTGTCTACCAATGGCTCTTGAAATGCAGGAACAACGACGGTTGGCTCAACAATAAATGATTGATAAATCCAAAAACCACCACCACCTAAAATAGCAACCACCACCACAATGATAATAGCAGACATAATTCCCCGACTCAGTGCAGGCTCTTTAATCCGATACAAATCATCTTGTGCTCCTTGTGGAAGTACATCAATTCCTCCGATATCTCCACCGGAAATTTGTCCATCCATATATGATGGTGCTTGACCAGTCATCGGTATTTTTTCTTGAATTTGGTGCTGTGTTCTTGCAATTAACGGCTCTTCAAACGTTGTTGGTGGCACTCCTTCCATAGCAGGTGCCACTTGTGGAATGACTGGCTCTGGTGGCACTGTAGGAGAAACAGGATCAACTGACGGCATTTGATCAACTTGCTTTGGACGCAAAATTCCAGCATCAAGTGCACTTGGAGGTGCCTGAGGTATTTCTGGTGGAATAGCCCCTGGTACCGCCTGCACTGGCATTTGTGGCACAGCTGGTGTTGCCATAGGGTCCGTTCCCGCAAAAATATCTTCAGTGCCATTAGCAATTGGTAAATTTGGTGGGATTTGTCCTAGGGCAACTCCCTGATGATCATCAAACATATAACAATAATTTTATTGAACAGGAATATTTCCTGCGCCATTAGGATTATAGCCTTTTAATATTTCAAAACCGTCAGCAAATCCATCGCCATCTGTATCTCTATTTAATGGATCAGTATTCCACACAGTTATTTCTACTTGATCACTTATCCCATCTCCATCAGTATCAAAATCATCTGATGATGTGCCGAGTCGCTCTTCTTCACTATTTGAAATACCATCTCGATCAGTATCATCTGGATATAAATCAATACGCTCAACCACTTCTTTTTGTTCTTCTATTATCTGTGGAACATCAGTGTTATCTTTTTCTTTTGAAAGAGAAGAAAAGACAAGTACTAATAGAACACTCACCAACACAAATATACCGACAAGCAAAAATACTCCCCATTTTCTTTTTTTCGACGGAGGAACAGGAGAAACAGCCGGCATTTGTGCTTGCCTGTTTTGCGGTTGATATTGTGGTGGCATTTGTTGATATGTTGGTTCCATAATGATGTACGTTATCATGTACGCTATATTTTTTCACAAATATTTTTATCATTGCACAATCGTGTATCTAGTATACCATAAAACAAGTACACCCGTCATTATATCTTTATAATGACGGATAACTTATTTGTTAATTAATAGGAATAGGATGACGAGGAATATTTCCAAAGATTTGTTTAAGATTTGTTTCAACTGTTCCTATTGGTCGTATATTTTGACCGACTTTACTCACATTAAATACATGCCAATACTTTGCTGCTAAGTTTTCACTTGTATCTACCGATGCACTATCAAAAGTAAATGAATAATCTGGTGTATAGAGTGAGAGTAAACCAAGTTGCTCTTTATGATATTCGTACACATCAACACTAATCCCTAAGTCAATAAAATTACCTATAGATAACTCTGCACCATCTGCAGAAATAATACTGACAAAGAAAGCATAATGATAATCACTTGAAGTCATATCACCTATACCCAAAGTCATTGCACTGGCAACTGTTTCTTCTAATTCTCCAAATGCATGCATATATACTCTATCAGACTGAGGATCACTTTCAAGATGACGTGTATTTGTTAGTTTTAACCATGCACAACTTGCTGCCGGTACCCAATATTCATCTTTTTCTTGTAAATCTCCACAAATATATGGTTGATCTTGGGTTGCTGACATGACTTGTAGTGCATTTAATGTATGAAATGTACTACTTGCTAATGGATAATTGGTCGTATCATCTTGAAATCCATCTTCTGAATACAAATTCGCTAAAACAATAATATCTTCATCAATTTTTGATTTATCATAACGCACTACAATACGATAGACCTCTTCAGGTACAGCAGGAGAAAGCACAAACTCACGATTAATTACTCCTGCTTGATGAGTTACTGGATATGGGAAGAAGCTTGTATATTTTTCAATCTCATAACCATACGTATCTTCATCTACAACAGCACTCTCTTGCCATGGATCACCAATGTTTAAACTATTTATGATACTCTCTCGATTAAATACCACCGCATATTCATCTTTACATAATGGATAGGTCTTTATTCCTAATTGAAGAGAATCTTCAATCCAGTTTCCATTATCCAAACGTTCTCTTTCGAAAAAGGCATCAAATGGATAATCATTATTGTCAGCAAGTAACCATTGTGAATCTGTATATTTTTTATAATTAACACCTTCCCTATATCGATAATCTGGAAATACAGTATCTGAAATATCTTTCCAAAATGAATTACCTAACAAATCAGGATTTCCTAATTCATCCATATCAAATAATTCTTTTCTTATGGTAGGGCCCCACTGTTCTTCAGCATTCGGAATCCAAATATTTTCTCCCAAATCAAGTGTTTGATTATCTGTATATGTATCAACAACTGTATACCCATCACCCCCTTTTGTCGCTAAAACATTAAGCACAGATATTTTTGGTACCGCTGACTCTGGGTCATTTGTCACCACTCCACATTCAACACAATTATTCACTACTTTTTTACAATCATCTGAACACTCATATGCCCCTTTATCTGTACAAATTGCTTCTGCCACAGTTATACCATTTTCTTGGAAGCTTTCTGTCAACCAAGTTTCTGCTGCATCATATTTTTTAATAACAATACCATCTTGTGTATCACACTCTTCATAAGCTGGATCACCATTTTCGTCTACACCAACTTGATCAGTATCAATAATTCCATTACCGCACCATGCTGTTTGCTCACGGGTCATGACTCGACAATCAGCACTACAATACTCACAACTTTCACCATATGCAGGGTCACATACGATACCATTTTCTTCTCCTAAATCACAAACTTCGCGGAGATTATCTACATTTGGTGATTGCACAACACCATCACCACAAGTTCCTGGTGGCGTTGTTGGTGGTGCTTGTTGGCCATCGTAAACTCCATCACAATATACGGCAACAAACAAGCTATGCTCTACTTGATTTTCCAAAAAATCTAATCCTAAAAATTCTGTTAAATCAGTTTCACAATCTACTGCACTGTCTCTTCCATAAAATATAGTTGTATAATCACAGGTGAGACCATATGCCCTACAAACATCAGCTGCAGTTGTATTTTCATAGCAAGAATCAATTTGAGTATCAAAAAGATAATCATCTCCCTCATTATTTATCACCACCATTGTACTCCCCACAGGATTTTCACTAAATGTTGCCTCGGCCTTACAAGCAAAATTTTCTTTCTGACATTCATTACTACACCCATCTAAACTCTCTCTATTTCCATCATCACAAGCTTCACCTTCATCATATTGTACTTCTCCATCACCACAATATTCACCGTAATCTTGACAGGTGTATGAACAAGATTTTTCTTTCTCAAGTGCGTATGAGTTAAATTCATAAATTCTACTTCCTGAACCTTGACTAGAATATACAGAAGCATCACAGAGCTCTAATAAAGCAAGTGGTTGATCAGGAGAATTTGAAGCTTTATTAATAAATCCATCTTTATTTCTATCTAGATAGTCTTTTTCTATATTCCCACAAAACTGCCAATGTGGCCCTTTACATGCTTTTACACGATTAGGATCATCACCACCCAAATAATCAGAACAGTGACCATATGTTCCATTTAACTCACCATCATCACATACTTCATACCTTTCAATAATACCATTACCACAGTCAAATTCGGGTTCACAACTTCCATACTCAAACTCACAAGTATCAGAACATGTTTTTTGTGCATGATTGTTATCAAAACAACTACCATTATCAGTTTCTACCACCCATTCAATAAACTTCCCGGGTGGATCACATTGTTCACCACTACTTACAATACCATCACCACAACGAGCACCAAAAGGACTGTGCACCTGCTCTGGTTGGCACCAACGAGTATCACTTACATGATCACTATTAATACCAAATACTTCTGACACAATATTATATGATGTATCAAAATATTCAAACGGAACATGTAATGTATAATCATCTCCCTGACTTTCATATTCAAAAGTACTCATGCTCACAGGGCAAATAAATTGTGCAACCCCTTCATCCCAACAGGTTTGTGCATCGAGCTGTGTACAGGTATTATTTTCTCCCGGGCAATCACTATCTGCAGTACAACTCGTTACTTGTACTGTTTGACCACTTGCGACTACTTGTTGTGGTAGCGATTCATTTGGTACACCATCTAAATTATCATCCAGTCGCCACTCCCCATCAAGACAAACCTTATTACTACCATATTCTAATCCCCGCACTGCTGTATCCCATATTTCTCCATCAGGACGACAAGAATCATCTTCTGGCATAAATCCACATTCATTTCTTCCACAACACACACCTATATCTCCCCCTATTTTACTACATTTTCCTGTTTGACATTCATTATCTTGTGTACACTCACTTTGTCTCGCTAAATCTCCTGTTTCACCTAAAAATTCTTCTACAGGAACTTCAACTATTTCTGTACAACGACCACAACTACTCCACTGATCAATTGGATCTTTTTGCGTCGTTCCAATGGCAGCACCAAATACATTGCCCCATGATGGCCAACGACTATTCACATAGTTTGGAATATACGTTCCTGAAGCAAGTGCAGGGTACAAACTATCTCCTGCATAATCTTCTAATTTGTCAACAACTGTTCCTGCACGATTTAAACGATCCCAATCACGTAAAAATTTTGTTTTCACATTAGAACACACTCCGTTTGTCCCTTCACGTGGATATCCTTCACTCGTACGACAATCTAAATCAGTAGAACAAGACACATCAACATCAGCAACAATATTTGCTCGATCATCATGAGGAACACGTCTATTAATTAATGGAATATTTTCATCAACATCACTGGCAAGACAATATCCTAAATCACTTAAATTTGTATTAAAGGCAAGAGAAGCTAGTAATTGATCAAAGACGGTTCGTGTACTATCTTGTGCTCCAGCATTAATACTTAAGAGCATTATATTATTATATACATTACCATTACTTTCATTGAGCACATTTATATAGTAATTATTTCCATCAGTAATGGCATCATACCCTGCCACTGAAATTCCTTGCATATCATCAGCACTCCCTGGTAATGTAAATTGATCTAAAAACCAACTCATTGCAGACATACGCTCGGTATTTGAAAATAATTGCATTCCTATGACATCTTCATTTTGTTCATTAAAGAATAATGTTCTGTAAAGTAAATTTTCACCCATGGCTACATTAAAACTACCTGTATCTTCTGGTTTACAATCAGGAATACCATTTTGATTTGTATCAATTATAGCAGATAAACCACCTTGAGATAATAACGATTTATCATTACTATTAATAACTCCATTACAATCAATGTCTGCTTCATTTACTGTTGATTGCATACATCCTTCCATACCCACAATCATCCATCCATAACATTGAACATCTAGTATCGTTATTTGTCCATCATTTGTAATATCTCCATACAAAGAAGTATTACGATCAGCGGTCACCACAGCACGTAAATACGGCAAATCATCTGTCTCAATACCAGACAAACCATCATCTGTACAATACCCCATACTAAAATTATAAACATCATTTGTGTATGGATACAATACTCGTTCAGGCCAAGGTCTTTCACAAAAATCAGCAATAAGTTGTGTCGTCCCACTGATAATATTTCCCTCTTGATCTCCACTACTATCTGCAACAATGGTTACTTGTGCAGCGGCAAATAATTCTCCTTCAATATCTTTTGAGGCAATCGTTATTTGTGCAGTTTCATCTGTCTCTGGTGGTAATGGAATAGAAAACAATGCATTATTTTCTGGTCCCCAAGACCATACCCAGTCATATGAATCTGTCGGTTGAATAAATTGTCCAGATGTACTTTCTACTAATGCCTCAAATACTTGTGATTCTGATGGCGTTGTAAAGAGTGCAGTACTTGGTACAACTGAAATTTCTTTAATGCGACAAATATCTTCACCTGTGCTAAAAGTAAACACATCATCAGATGGGAAGACTCCTTGTATCTCATTTTTTCCACGAATACTGACTCCTTCTGCATTCACAATACCTGAAAGACCACCTTGTAATACCACGGCATATGTTTCTGTTGGATCTAAAATATCTGTAAGCTGAACATGAATTTGTGTTTGGACTTCGTCGGTATCCACTTCTTCAATATAATTTACTTCTGTTTGTACTCCTGGGACAAGACACCATACTGCCATATCTCCTGCAGCAGCAGAAACATTATCGCTAAATAATCCAACAAACCAATCACGAATTGATTGCCAGATTCGTTTAAAAAATCCGACAGGCTCACCTGCTTGTACAAAGAATTGATGGACATCGTTCGTTACATCTTTTGTCACACAAATATGCTCTTCATCAGTGTACCCTTGCGCAAGTAACACAGAACCTTCAACACTGTCTTCATCAATACGCTCATCAAATGTGACAGAAATAGCCACATTTCGACACATCCCAATCGCTTCATCTTCAGGATAGGTATAACTATATGTTGGACGAGGATAACAGCAAGAATTAAATCCAACACCCTCTGTATTCCCTTCATTATCAGGGCAATCGTTTACTGTACTTACTGGGACATCTGTATAGGCAACAATACGCACATCATCAATAAATGCAATGCCCCCTGAATTACTAAATCGAGTTAAAAATGGAGTCCCAGCATTTTCTGGAAGAGTAAATACTCGCTCATAATATACCCAAGAACCATTTGTTAACCCAAGTATAGAACCTGCACCTTCAAAATCATTATTTGCACGATTATTTACACCAATAATATGTGATAGGGTTCCAGAATCAATACGATACCAAAATGATACTTGATATGTTTTTCCTGCCTCCATTGCTAAATCTGTTTGATATAGTCCTCCCCCATTTATTGTTTCTCCTAATAACAAACTTCTATTTCCATTATGAAAAACATCTGTTGTTTTTCTCCAATCAGTATTGCCACCCCAACCACGCCAAAAATCAATATCATCTCTTTCCATGTCACCATCATTGACCAAATTACTCGTATATGCGGTTGAAATCCATTCGCTATATCCACACATCAATTGATACGCCCCATCACCATACACATCTTCTTCAATATCAACCAATGTACTATCTGGTAACTCAAGACGAAGCGCCCGTGCACGTACACTTGTTTCTTGTACCGGGTCTTCTGCCGCAATATTTTTACCAACGGCAGTAACTACTTGTATTGGATTTTGTCCTAATTGTGCCCGTGTTTGTGCTGTAACAACTTCACAACCTGCATATTCTCCAATACCGACAACACTATCACCACAAAATGATGATTCATCATAAAGTACAGAAGAACCAATTAATTGACATGTTGCATCATAGCACCCCGGTGTTCCTGGTTGACAACGAAGTCCCCCAAGGTCAACACTACGTACAGCTAATCCTAATTCACAAATATTTACTGCCAAACAACTATTACTACAATATCTTTCCGGATTTCTATTACGAGGAAGTGTTACTCTTCCATTTTGTCCTGCAAGATAGAGATTTCCATCAATAACTTCACATGACTCTCCTACTTCAAATATACCATTTCCACAAACACTAAGAGCAGAACTACAGGCACGATAAATTTCATCTGAATCATCTTGATGAATACTACACCATACTTGAGATAATGATGTCCCTTCGTGCAAACATTGTGCAGAACATAATTCACTAGATAAATATTTTTGATCTTCTGGAGCACCAGCATATGACAAAGCAATATCACAATCTTCTCCTGTAGTTACTTCTCGACTTCCACACCATGGAACATCTTCCCCTTGTGGTTCTTGTCTTGATGAACCGGTATTTAAACAAGTATTTGAACAAAAATCACTATCATTATCACATTCTTCTCCAACAGATGCTTCAACAACACCATTTCCACATGATCCAGCCCCATTCCCCACTTGCTCATTTCCTGGACGAAGACAAGATAAGGTACAACTTGCACCAATAACTTCTTGTGGCAACGCAATATCACAATCTTCTCCTGGACCAACGACTCCATCACCACATAAAGATGGTAATCGTGTATAGTCAGCACTAGACACATCACTTCCAGCAAGTAAACAACCAGAAGTACAGTAGGGTTTTTCTTCTACAGCAGAAGCAAAGTCGCTAATAGTAGCAACGGAAGAATCAAGTACTGACCAATTCCAACCATATTCCCACGGATTTAATTCTTGTCCAATAGGACTACACTCATTTCTTGCACTGTATGGTAATGATAAATATTTTGTTTTTTCTCCAATATTATTTGCAACAAAAGATACAGGATCGATCCGAATAGAATCAAGAACACAATACCCATCAACTGATTTTGTTCTAAATTTCCAACTAAACGGAGTAAGCGCTGGTCCTGCTAATGGAAGAGGCTCTGCAAAACGTGCAATAGAATCAATTGCGTCTGTTGCTTCAACAAGATACCAAGTATTTTCTTCTAAGACCTCTCGTGGATTTGCACGATATATATAATAATTTTCCTGTAGAGCATCCAGAGCTATTTCATCAGTAACACGATTAATATCTTCCATTTGACACGCCTCATTGGCACAACGATACAAATGGATGCCGTCATCATACGTATCAGGAATCATTGCGCGATTAAACCGAAGTCCAATGACTGCATTCGTACATGATTCTGCACAGTTTGGCCAATTATCAATAACTTTTGGATCTCCAATATTTATGACTAATTCAGATAAAGCTTGCATTGGTCCAAGTGCATCTTCATTAGATAAGTTCGCTGTAATTTCTACCACATCTGGCGCAGTATGTTCTAAAGCATCAACCACTGCACGAGAGTCAGTATACACACGACCACCGACATTTCCTGCCTGTAATTGTACCTCTGCACGCAAGTCATTACTTCTCCATTCCCATCCTAAACCATCGGCTGATAATGGTTGACATACTTTTTCTCCTCGTCCCCACACATTATAATATAATGGATATACAGGATTAAAAATATGTGTACTATCAAAAGCATAACGTGGATCTTGTAGACGCCCTAAATAACTGGCCGTATGATCGGGTGGTTCAATTGCGGCATGTTGAATTTCGCAAGCACCATTCCCTGTTTTAAATTCAAAACAATACGCTGTTCCATCTCCACAAGGACGTGTTGCTTGTAGTGGATATGATTTTTCTTCAATTGCTCCTAAAATTTGTACTTGTTCAAGTGATTGAATACTGTCAGCTAACTCTACACGATACCATTGGTTTGGATTTAACAGGATACCATCATGAGGTTCCCAAATATAGAGTGCTGGATGGATATAACTAATAACCGTGTCATTAACTTCTTGTTTATTTGTACAATCAGGACTTCCATAAAGTTCATCACAAGTAAACATTTTCACAAAATCACTTGTAAGTGTCTCTTCATCCATTCCAACACTAAATTTCACAAGAATTGATGCATTTAAACAAGATTCTTGCCCTTGAGGGCGTTGCGCCCAAGGTGCAGGTGATGGCAATGCCATTGCCGCTCCCTCTGTATGCCATTCTCCTTGTGCACATTCTTCAAGCACACGAGGAAAATTAGGGATAATTCCTGAACTAAATCTCCAGACATACCCAGCGTCTCGTGTTTCTCCTGCACAAATAAATCCTTCTTCTTTCCATTGTCCCGCTTCCGTTCCACTTTCACAACAATGATAATTTTCTCCAGGATTCCCATCTCCATCACGACAATCAAGTACAGTGTAATACACAGGATTACTTAACTTTCCATCAACAACCACTCGGATAGGATTGTCTCCTCGCATGAGCGTTTGTCCTTCATCAGTAAATGGAAGGTATGTTTTTAACATGTCTCCATCATTATTTGATACTACTCCTGCAAGAATAGCATCACCATTCATCCGTGTTTCATTTGCTGAAGATAACCACGTACTCATGATGTCATTAAGATCATCACTTGCTTGTGCGGCTGTATTCCAATAATATACCGTTGGATCATTTGAAATATTTATTCCGTAAATTGCAAGTGGGTCAGCATCTTCTGCTAATGGAGCAGTCCCTATTTGTGGGAGTATTGCACAAAGCCCTGGTTGTGGACCACCAGCAATAATATCTAAACGTTCGGTGCTATTTGATAAAAATCCATCGGCATTACGCACGACTGGATAATATGTCCCTTCTTCTACTTCTGCTGTGTTTGGAATTTTTATAATAATATGATTATTACTCCATGTATCTCCGCAAAAAGCATGTTCTACTTCTGCCAACACACATGTTTGTGGTGTACACGTTTGCCCAAGTTCTGGATTTGTAGCCAAATAAACAACACCTACGGCTTCCCCAAACCGTTCTCCACTCACAGTAACAAAACTACCTTTTGTTGTCTCTCTTGGACTAATATCTGTAATGAATGGCGTATGCTCTGCAGCATTTGGGTCAGCAATATTTAAAGGATATTGATTACTCACTTCTCCTTCTACTTCTACAAAAACACCAACACGCCCAAAGATACGAGGGACTTCTGTTTGTACCATCGTATTATTCCAAAAACTAAAACCATTATCACGAGTACCAAACACTATTTTTCGGTCTCCTTCTGTCCCAAAGCCTTTTCCTTGTACTGCAACGGCTATTTCAGGAGCAGCCGCAGTAATAACTGGCCCAATATTTCCATCAACAATTTCTTTTATGACACAAATACCCGGGCGACTTACATTATTATTTACAAATATTCCTAAGCGTGGACCTGGTTTTGGTCCATGTGCGTCGGTACTTGTATCTTCAAAAGTAAGATCCATTGCTTTTTGTACACGAATACGTGCTGGAGTTCCTTGTGGCAATGCTGCCGGCACACTCACGATAATCCAATTATCTCTCCATAAATCATTTCCTAAACATTCCTCAGGTAAAAATGCTTCATAGCTTTGAAGAACAACACCGCTATCATTTACTGTATCAAAAAATACACGTCCAACATCTTCTCCAAAAAACTTTCCTTCAATAGTTACTAAATTACCACTTGCACCATCCCAAGAATTTGGGGTCATCCCAGTAATCATTGGCCATACAATACATTGATTATCCACACAACGATTTGACGCGCACTCCCAATCTTCAGTACAAGCACCCATACCTAAACATGAACCACCAATATCAACTCCTGTCTCATCTCCATCTTGAATACCATTTGAACATGTTTCTCCAACCAATACAAAATGACTTTCTTTTACTTCTTGATTTGAATCAATATCAGTAGCAGTCATCACAACCGTATATCGCGCAGGGACAGGAATACCTACCCCAAGTGGAAATTGATACAATATGTCTATCGCATTTTTAGCAGCATCAATGTCTACCCGTGGTGCATTATAGCGAAATACTTCATCATCACCGCCATCACGAAATACATGTGTTTCGACGAGTGATACTCCTCCTTGATCATTTTTACGATCTTTTACAACACTCTGCACAGAAAAATTTTGTCCTCGCTGTAATATAATTCCATTAACACCCGCTACTTCTTCTGTTTTCCCATCAATTTCAATTGCATCTATTGTTGGTTTTACTTGATCTAGTTGATCTTTATTATTTTGAAATTTACTCTTTGCTTTAAAGACACCACACACCGTATCTGTTTGTAAAACTTGTCCAAAATTATCTTCTAATAGTTCATTTACATCTACGATATACGTATCTACTGGCAAACAAGACTCATGCTGATTGTTTTGACAAACGGCAGTATCTTCTTCAAAAAGATACGCAACACGCATACGATCTTCTGACAAGATCACATCTTTTGGGATGATTGCACCTCCTGTAGCACTTTTGATACTCACAATGCTGAGTAAATCAGTATCTGCTGCTATTCCATGACTAAACAATACACGCACAACAGTATTCGTCATTCCAGTTGGATCATTTGCATCAGTATTTGGCGTAATACTTTTTACGACAAACAAATTATTTTCAAATAAACACTGATCTACGGGGTCACCTGGCTCAATTTCACACCAAATACCCACACAACCATCGTCTGGGTTGCCACCATCTCCAATATCTCGAATTAAAATATCTTGTAAACTCCTAATCACAAACTGTACAATTGCTAGTGCAGACAAAATAATAACTAAGCCAATAACAGCATTAATCATAATTTTCTTTGCTTGCGCAATTTTATCTTCTTGCCCCCCGGCGGTCATCCAGATAAATCCAGCATATACCATGAGCACAAGCGCAATTGTCCCTAATAATCCTAATCCTGCCTGAATAATTCTTGCTATCACAATTCGAATATCAGTACCAGATAAGGCAACATTTTGCCCAACTTCATTCAAACCTAAAGTATCTTGCGCTGATACACTTTGTGGAAACACGCTCACGAACACACCAATACACAGGGTCAATAACAGGGTTAGAAATATTTTACGATAAGGCATATAAAATTATTCACTCAAAGGACTAATATCTGCGCGACGCAATGTTGCACGACAATCAAGCACATTGGCTTGTAATACAATATCTTGTCTAAATTTAGTAACACAAGCTGTATCTTCTTCTGCACGAAGTGTCACAGAAGTACATGCAGCACTATTTGGATCTCCATCAATACAAGGCTCTCCTACTTCTGCAGGGCCAACACCAGGATACACACAATTTTGTTGTGCATCTTTTACAGAACTTGGGATATATGGAAAATAATATAAATCGAGACCATTTGGCCCAAACACTCGATGACGAACTTCTGTAATTGTTGTATTTCCTGCACCAATTCGAGATATAGGTGACGTCCATAACAGATCTAAACCGCCAACTTCTGCAGGATACTCTTCAATACCAATACCACGCAATGTGGCATACCACATTTCTTCATTAAAGGTAATAAGTACTTCTGTTTGTCCAACAACTCCCCCAGTATCAATATCTGGTGAAATACTTTGAATATGTGGCGGTGTTCGGTCGATGGTATTTGCAATATTAAAAGCCCAAATACCATTGTCTGGAACTCGCTCATTTTGATTAATAATTTTTCGCTCTCCAATTGGTGGTTTTCCTTGTAACACACCATCCCCACCAACAACAGTGCCTGCTCGTGTATCAAGCGCATTACTACTTAAATCCATAATTCCACTAAAAGGTACCGCCTCAAAAGAACCACTTGCCGGATCAATCGGTGCCGCTGTTCGAAGCAATACTTCATATTCGCTTAAACACCCTTCTTCTTCACACAAACTTGGAAGACAATACATGGTATCTCCACAACTATTTAATCCACATGATTCATTTGAAATAAAAGACACTGTACGATAACCATTTGTAACACGCCATTCTCCTTCTACTAATGTTTTGCTAAAAATAATATGATCAAACGGAGAATTTTCTCCTGTTGCTCCTTGCACAACTGTTGGATCCATCGGTTCATTAAAGGTAATTTGAACAATACTGTTTTTATACCCTTGTCCATTTTCTCGTGGATATACACTTACCACATGTGGTGGATCAAGATCAATTTCTGTTCCTGTTTGAAAGTCCCAAGTATATTGTAATGCACGCGTACGATCAAATGCACGGTCACCACTTGCAAGTACAATATTATTTGTTAATATCACTGTATAATCTCTATTTTCTTCTGGACTTCCGAGTAACTCAACGGGATCAAAAACAAATGTGTATGCATGACGATTATCACCATCTTCATATAAAGTCATTGCCGTTGCAACAATCCATTCTGGATTTTCATTTTGTATATCAGCAGTTAAACCAATACGCACTGCATTGGTATTTAATGTATCACAAATAAATGATCCATCTCCTGCTGGCAGACAATCACCATAATACGGATCAGCAATTTCTCCATCAGCATTTAGCGCACAATTATCACGTGTTGACGTTCCTTCTGCAGTCCAACAACTATCATTGGTATTTAAAATAATACTTTCTGGACGAATTGGCTCAATAAATGTTACTGCAATTTTTGTATTTCTCTTTACATCCCGTTCATTTCTAAACGGATAATGATCAGCCACAATAGACCCAAGCGCTCCACTGCCAGTAAATGTCTCAAATCCAGGACGAGAACTACCACTAGTACCTAAAGATCTTGTTGCTTGTAGTAAACTACTAATCACAAATTGAACAATAGCGAGTGCTGATAAAATAATTGTTAATCCAATTACTGCATTTACCATAATCTTTTTTGCTTGTGCAATCTTATCTTCGGCTCCTGCTGAAGTCATCCATATACCACCAGCATACACCATGAGTCCAAGCATAATTGTTCCCAAAAGTCCGAGTGCGGCTCGAATAATTTTGGCAATGACAATTCGAATATCTGTTCCTGACAATGCAATAGTATTGTCAATTTGAGATAAACCTAAGGTATCTTGTGCAAAGGCTGTTTGTGTAGACAAAAACAGCGCAAGCAAAAATACACCGATACCCGCAAGGAGTGGTGTTTTATTTATTTTTTTCATATGTAGAGAGATCCATCGAAGCATGATACAATGGATAATTTATAATTATTGTATCTATAGTATATCACATAATACAATATATTTCATATATATATGCACATGAATTTATAATCTCTCTTCACTTCTTAACTAACATGCAATTCATTGACAATCATTCCACAAACCACAACATCCTCATACACCCCATTTTTAAGCATATGTTCTTTGAGTATTCCCTCTTGTTTCATCCCAATTTTTTCCATGACTCGCCCAGAAGCCGGATTGCGGCTTATATATTCTGCATAAACTTTGTGCAATCCGTGTTCTTCAAATGCATAATTAATCAAAGCAGTTGCTGCTTCTGTCGCATATCCATTCCCCCATTCACTTTGTTTCATCCAATACCCTAGTAAGCCCCTTTTATCTTTTTTTGCAATTTGTAGGCCAACATTTCCAATCAATACTCCTGTATCTTGAAGAACAATAGCACAATTAATAGCTTCTCCTGCTGCAAATGCCTCTGCATGAGTTGCAATCCATTCTTCAGCGACACCATCTGGATATGGATGAGGAATTTGCTCAGTTGTATCTGCCACTGCCTTATCTCCTGCAATTGCTTGTACATCTTTTGCATCATCCAAAGTAAATGGACGGAGAATTAAACGATCTGTTTTTAGTATGTTTTGTTTCATAATAAATTTTTTAGAAATTCTTTAATTTCATTTGGGTAAATCAATAATTCACTAAGATTACTTAAATAATGCCATTCTAATAAATACTTATCTGTATCTGAATTTCTTTTTACTTCTGGCCCACCCAGTTGCATATTCCCCTTAAATTTTGTTACAAGAAAAAAATGATGCGTCCTTTTATCAAAATCATCAATAAACTCCCATAATTTTTTATCAACTTTAATATCTAAATTCGTTTCTTCCTTTATTTCTCTCACTACAGCTGCTTCAACTTGTTCATCTTTTTCTACTCCACCTCCTGGCAAGACATAATATTCTTTATTCTTATAAAATCTATACATCAAAAGAATCTTTCCATTGTTTATTATCACTGCTGTCGCACGCATAACATATTTATTCAATAAATTATTCTGTCATTTTTTAAAAAATACTATCTCATAAAAATAAAACTGCTTAAGTAAGCAGCATTATTTCTCGAGCAATATACATATATTCACAACTACTGCATTTTCTTCTGCACAGCATCTTTTACTCGTCCACCATCAGCCCTTCCATCAACTTCTTTTACTACAGCCCCCATGACTTGACCAAAATTCGCACCTTCGCCAAGTTTAGCTACTACTGAGTCAACAATTGCTTCAATCTCTGCATCAGGGAGCTCTGCCGGAAGATATTCTTGCAAAACAGTAATTTCTTTTTCTGCATCAACAACCAAATCGTCTCGCTCACCTTTTTTAAAATCAACAATACTATCTTTGAGTTGTTTTACTTGTGTTTTTAAAATTGCAATGACAGCGTCGTCATCCAGTTCACTTTTTATCTCAATTTCTTCATTTTTTATTTGTGAACACAAAATCCGCAACGTAGAGAGTGTTGCGGCATTTCGCTGTTTCATTGCTGCTTTTTGTGCGTCAAATATTACGCTTCGCAATGACATACTCAATATATTATTTATTGTTTCGACTAAATTTATCTTCGTCTGGTGGAAGTTTACCAATTTTTTGAAGATAAGTCTTTTTTGAATTCATTTTTGCTCGCTCTACAGCTTGTGTCTTTTGAACATTTTTACTTGGTTTATCAGCAAGAAATTGTACTTTTCTTGCTTGCAAAATCTTACCAGATTTAGTCCATTGCTGTTTTACACGTCGAAAAAATGCCTCAAAAGATTCATTCTTTTTTCTTTTAATTTCTGACATATGCTTGTCACCTCCCGTAGGGACAATTAAATAAGTAAATATATGCTTAGCATACACCACATGACGCTAAAAGTCAAGCAGTGCACACAATAACTACACAATCTCTAGTAATTTCTTTAATTTTTTTTCTAATTTCTTCTGATCAATAATTTCTTGAATACCTGAATCCATATCTCGAATAATCACGGTACCATCCTGCACTTCTTTTTGCCCAAGAATAATCGTATGTGTGGCATGTTGTTTATTTGCAAGCTCTAATTGCCCTTTGAGTGAATTCTTTGACAAATGTGACCCAACAAATACACCAGACTTTCTTAGTTGTTCAATTAATGACAATGCGCGACGACGCCCCTGCTCTCCTAATTGAGCAAAAAAGATATGTGGTTTTTTCTCTGCAGGAACATCTCCTAATTTTTGTTTTTGATCTTTCATTGCAAGAATAATACGCTCAATTCCTAAAGAAAAACCCGCTGCCGGTGTCAGACGCCCACCGAGTTGCTCAACAAGCCCATCATATCGTCCACCACCACCAAGTGCTGACTGTGCAGATAATGCATCTTCGCTATCTACAAATAACTCAAATACAGTATCGGTATAATAATCAAGTCCACGTACCAATGTTGGAACAAGTACATATGGCACTTGTAATTCATCAAGATACTCAAGAACCTTCATGAAATATGCCTTAGAATCCTGACTTAACCAATCAATAATTTGTGGTGCATCTTGAATCACCTCAAGATCTTGTCCATCTTTTGAATCAAGAATACGCAGCGGATTTTTACTTACACGTTTTTTTGATTCATCTGATAAATATGATCGCTTACTTCGAAAATATCCAACAAGTTCTACTAAATAATTTTGTCGATCTTCCAATGATCCAATACTATTAATATGTACAACAGCATCAATACCTAAATCTTTTATTGTGTTATATGACACAGCAATAAGCTCTGCATCAATCACCGGATCACGATCACCTAATACTTCACAACCAAATTGATGAAATTGGCGATATCTTCCTGCTTGTGGTCGATCATGTCTAAACATTGGTCCTTGATACCAGACTTTCACTGGTTGCGGTAAATTATGCATGCCATTGCTAATATATGCACGAGCAATTCCTGCCGTTAACTCAGGGCGGAGTGCCACTTTTTTTCCGTCACGATCTTCAAAAATATACATTTCTTTATTCACGACATCTGTTCCTTTCCCGATAGAACGAACAAACAATTGTGCTTGCTCAAGAATTGGAGCTTGCATATATTGATATCCATAGGCGCGAGCAACGGATTCACTTTTATGAAATACATCCAGCCAATATCCTTCATGTTTTGGTAAAATATCTTTCATTCCACGAAGTGACTCATATGCTTTTGCTTTTTTATTATCAACAGCCTTTTTTGCAGCACTCCCCTTTTTAGTGACTTTTGTTGTCGTTGCTTTTTTTGTCGTTTTCTTTACTGGCATATATAATTATAAGTTATATGTAGGAGAATCAAATATAGTTACTCGAGTAAATGGCCACCCACGAATCCACGTTTTCCCAACAATGGTATCTCGATGGATTGGCCCAAATTTTCTTGAATCAAAACTTTCATCTCGATTATCTCCCATGACAAAGTATTCTTCTTCACCAAGTGAATACTGAATACTGCCATATGTTTCTTCTATTAAATACTCTTCTTCAACTACAACACCCTCTGGGTTTTCGGCATTATACACAATAACCTTTTGATCTTCTATGCGTACTCGCTCTCCTGGTAACCCAATAATTCGTTTTAAATAATAATCTTTTTCTTGTACATTTGGTGCTTCAAACACAATAACTTCTCCTCGCTCTGGTTCTATAAACCGATAAGAAAGCTCATTAATAATCAAATACTCACTTTCATAAAATGTCGGCTCCATTGACTTCCCTTTGACCAAAAAGGGTTTAAACAAAAAATAACGAATAAACACAATGGTCACGCCCGCAAGTACTGCAATTTTAATCAACTCTAGAAAAAACAAGCCTATACTTCCGGTAGACTCTTGCTCTTTATATGGTTCATCAAATAATGGATCAGTGGTCATAAAAATACCAATTCTTTATTTAGAATATATTCTTCGCCATGATTATAGCAAAAATATGCTAAAAAAGCAAATAATTAAGTTATCACATCTGAAATAAGCAAATAAATGCTTTCTTAAGCAGAAAATACCATCATTTTTACTAGCTAAATAAAAAAAGAAACAGTACTGCTTCTTTATTTGTGGGTGTGCCAAGAATCGAACTTGGGACCTCTACATTATCAGTGTAGCGCTCTAACCAACTGAGCTACACACCCATTCTAACCAAAAAATTCTTCTACAATATATAATTCAAACTCTTGGATGTGAACCCAAGAAGATTCGAACTTCTGACCTCTACAATGTCAATGTAGCGCTCTAACCAACTGAGCTATGGGTTCATATGGTTATCTACGCAGATTAGTATACCCAATACCAAAACATATGTCAAGCATATTTTTAGCAGGTTCTGGATAAACAAAATCCCCCTGTTCGTGAACGGGGGGATTAAAAAATCAAATATATTTAGATATTCAAGTTATCTACAGCGCTAGTATCAATATCATCCATAACAGATGCTACAGGCGCAGCCACAGGTGCTGCAGTTCCAGTTGGTGCTGGTCGACGACTTCCTTCAGGTTCATTGATTTTTAAATTTACACGAGCATTGTTTTTTGCTCCAACAACTTTAAGTAACGTACGGATAGCACGAGCAGTTTGACCACGACGGCCAATCACGTATCCCATATCACTTGGGTTTAAATCCAAAGTAATAAGCACACCACGCTCATCTACTGTACGTGTTGATTTCACGTCTTCAGGATGGTTTACAATCGCTTGAACAACGTACTCGAGAAATGCTTGATCTTGTTCCATATCTGGCGGTTCTAAAAATAAACATAAATAAATATCCAAAAGCACTGCCGACTGCTTACAAAAAAGCCAGTACTCTTGCACTACCCAGTATAACAAAGTCATATTTGAGTGTCAATCATTCTCCAATAAAAAAATTGTCCGCTCTGTGGACAATTTTTTTATTATTTTTTATGTATTACGCTGCAACTTCTTCTGCAGGAACCTCTGAAACAGCTTCTTTTGCTGCTTTCTTTTTTAATTCCTCTTCTTCACGTTTTTTATCAAGTTTTACTTGACGTTTATTACTGATTTTTACTGATTTTTTCTTTTGAGTATCTTCTATTAGTCCAGCATTGATCAACAAATTTGCCACTGTTTCTGATGGTTGTGCACCAACAGCTAACCAGTGTTTTACACGATCTTCTTTTAATTGAAGTGATTTATCACCAACTGGGTTATAACTTCCTAAAATTTCAAGAGCGCGAGCATGTGGATCACGTGATTGTTCTGATATAATCACGCGGTATGTTGGAGATTTTTTCTTTCCAAGTCTTTGGAGACGAATACGTAACATAAGTCTAAATAAGTGAATATAATATAAAAATGAGGTACTTTTTTTGCCTATATTGTCATGAATATACCACATAGCAATGCTATTGTGTGCAGCGTATACACAAGATACATATATAGCTCAAAAATGTACAATATAGAAGATGTGAGCGTTGACGATATTTCTATGGATAGAAGTATACATAATATACGGTATTTTGTCAAGATAATACTTCTCTTTTCAGTAAAATCAGTCCTTTTTACAACTCACAGCATCTCCAATCAAATAATACTCATCTTTCTCGTCTTTTTTAATGACCAAATCTCCACCAGGCATATGAACAATAATAGACCATGTATGATTTAATCCCATTTCTTCAAATAATAGTGAACCAATAACTGTTGCAGCAGTACCACAAGCTTGTGTCACATAATAAATATTTCTTTCATATGTTGCCGCATATACATATATTTTTTTTGCTTTTTCATCAATATGATCAATAGAAACAAGACTTGTATTGATTTCTTGTGGAAAAATCATTAAATTATTGGTAATAACCTCCCCAACAATCATTGCTTTTTCTTTCAACTCTTCACATGCATATTTTTTTGTCGCAAATACTACTGCATGTGGTTCTCCATCAATCAAATGTTCATCTTGATAGTGTAACCCCACATGCACATGTTCTTTTAAATGAAATGTTTCACCCTCAATCTGAAATTGAGATAGAGTAAGCATTTCATTTTTTGAAATATATTTAGATACTATTTTTTTATCTTGAATAAATTTACCCATATGTACTCGCCAATTTACTCCTTCTCTGACAACAGTTTGATTTCCAGAACCAGTTTTTATAACAAATACATCTTGCTGTGCATAATGATCATGCAAATATTGGGCAACACTCCGAACACCATTACCACACATAGTTGACCAAGCAATAAATGGATTTTTTTCATTGAATGCATTTGGCTCAAATACATCCATCGTCACATGATATCCTTGGCTATCAAAAGCAAATGGATCGCCTGAAATAACCATAATACTGTCGACACCTGCTTCAATACCTCTTTGTGCTAAATTTTTTAATTGAGAAATAGACTGTTTTAATGTTAAAATAGCTTTTTTATCAGAAAGATGATGAATGATAAACGTGTTTCCACATCCTTGATAAACATAATCTTCTACATATTTTTTTTGACTCATAATAAATCTATTAGAAATGGGATGGATTAGCATAGACGCTTGTCTAGAAGACTACACTAATCCATCTGAGGTGGGCTTACGACGGAGGGTAAATTGGAAGGGATCACCTTTTTTCATGAATGTTCGTGTGAGACCAACGATCTCTCCAGTATAACCAAGCCATATATTCATAACCCCTAACTTCCAAGGAAGCCATGACTTACGATTTCCATCATGTCTGAGAGCTTTTAATACCTCGAGCATACCTGCTTGCTGTATCTCAAACGAGACAGGTTGATCTCCTACATTCAACACCTTAGGATGAATGATAATTAAGAGATCAGGCACCTGACCATTAATCTTTTTAGATAATTGAAATGAAGCATCAAGCAAGGGACATGCAGGCGTGCCATTATGGCGCACCAAGAGCGGATATGGTTCTTTCCCTAATTTTCGAAATGGGCTGCCGTTTCCTCCTGTTTGCAGCATTTTTTTAGGAATAGTAGTTAACCACTCTTTTGCAGGGCCAATAAATTCACTTTCACATACAATTCTGTCAACTGGACCTGCCAAATGAATATATTCTTCGCGCAAACCAGGGCGCTCTTCTCCATGCACCTCATCGAGCAACATGTGATGCTCAACGAAGCAACCCAAGCGACGCAAATAAGTCATCATTTGATGCAGCAGAGCATATCCATCTCTATGCTCTCGTTCGATACTATGTGCCAAATAGATTGGTGGACCTTCCAACACAACAGTTTTCCCCTCTCCCAGCATCAAGTCACCAAAGATTTTTTTCATGAAAACAACTCCTTCGTCATTTGTGTACTATATAATTTGTATAGCACAAGTAGAAAACAAATCCTTTCGGACCAAGGACTGAGAACACATTTCTCAACCCTTTGCCTGAAACAAAAAATCCCGCATATACGGGAGCGTCATGTATCTACAAAAATACAACACTATCCCGCAGGCGAGAGTTTCTTTTCCTTCTTTGAAACTAATTGTGTTAATACTATATTCATAATATTATTACTGTACCAGTACAAAAAGACACTGTCAATTTTTCTTTGTGGATAAATATGTATTACTCCAACGCATTTTCTGGCACGTCACCCAACTTTACACTAAGCAAATGACTCATACCATCATTGCCCATTGTTACCCCATAGAGAGCATCTGCGGCATGCATGGTTACTCGATTATGCGTAATAATTATAAATTGAGATTCAAGAGATAATTCTTTAATAATGTCTACTACACGAACAGTATTTGCTTCATCAAGTGCCGCTTCAACTTCATCTAACACGACAAATGGAGATGGGTTTGTTTTTAAAATTGCACACATAAGCGCAATTGAGGTCATAGTACGCTCTCCACCAGACAGTGTTTGGATATGTTTTATCTTTTTTCCTGGCGGACAAGCGGTAATATCAATACCAGTTAATACTTTACGTTGCCGTTTTTTCTTTTGATACTCACTTCCTTCTTCCAATTCTTCATCCAATTCATCCTGAGCGTCAGCCGAAGGATCATCATAACCATATACTTCAATTAATTCTGCCTTTCCACCAGCAAACAATACATCAAAATAACGAGAGAATTCTTTTTTAATTTGAGCAAAAGAAGCGCTACGTTTTTTCTTCATGATTTTATCAAGTTCATCAACCAATTTTTCTAAATCGCGTAATGCTTTTCCTAAATCTTCTAATTGCATATGTAATGCTTCATGGCGCTCTTGTGTTTCTCGATATTCATCAATAACTTCATCATCAATACCACCAATTAAACTTAGCTGATATTTGAACTTTTGCACATCTACTTGTACTTGATCAATATCTTCTAACTCAACAGTAGGCACACCACGCTCAATAATTGGTTCTATTGAACTGTGTAATTCTTGATATAATTCATGCAACAAATCTTCTTGTTTTGTTTCAAATTTTGCCAAAGAAACTTGTTTCTCATTTTTTTGTGCCACAAAATTATTTAGACGCACTTGCACTTCTTGCATGTTATCTTGCAAGGTAAATACTCGTTGTTTTTTTTCTTCTTCTTTTGCATTAAATGCCTCCATTTTTTCTTCTTGTCCTTTTAGTGCTTCAATAATTTCATCAATACGTATATCAACAGACTCTTTTTGTAGAGCAAGCTCTTTCATCACATCGCCATAGTCTTCTGGGCTCATGGTTTCTAATGCTAACTCCTGTTCTAATGTTGATAATTCTCCTTCAACAGTCACCAATTGTTTTTCAAGCATTTCTTGTTTATTTTTTGCTACTTGCACGGCTGATTCACTCATGCGCATATCTGTTTGCAATCGCTCGATTGTAATTTCTAACTGATCATACCCTTGTCTTTTTTCTGCAATTGTTTTTTCTAATTCTTCAGTTTTAGCGGCAATTGCTTGTGGTGCACCCCCATCAGCAAAACTCAGCCCATGTTGTTGACGTCGTCTATGCCCACCTTTTACCGCTCCGCTTGTTTCAAATAAATCTCCTTCAAGCGTGACCATACGCACCTTACCAATACCAATTTCTCTTGCAGTTGCAAAATCATCAACAACTAAGGTTGATCCAAATACAAATGAAAACACAGGAGCATAGGTATTGTCAAAACGAATAAGCTCTTGTGCTAAACCATGCACTCGTGGATGATCTAAAAAATCATATACAAATGGTGGTATATGTCGTTCTTTTATTTTTGAAAGTGGTAAAAATGTGGCTACCCCAAAACGTCCTTGTCGTAAAAATTCTACACAAGAGCGCGCATCATCAGTTGATCCGACTACAATGGAAGAAAGTTGACTTCCAGCAGCAACATCAAGTGCTATTTGATACTGTTCTTCAACGTCTCCTAATTGCGCAACAACTCCACGAACATCACCTAAACGATGCTGTGACTCAAGCACTGCTTGCACAGCACGAAGTCCTGTAATTTGAAATACAGATTGCTCACTTTTTACTCGTTGCAGTTGCATATCAAGTGCAGCAATCTCTGTACGTAATTGCGTACGCTCAATTGAATACATTTCTTGCTGCTGCCCCATTTTTTGAAACAGCTTTTCTTTTTTTATATACTCCTGCTCTGCTAATTGCACTTCTCCATCTAGTTGCTCTTTTTGTGCACGTAAGCTATTAATTTTTGCATCAAGCCAACCCACTTGGTGTTGCCCTGACTTACTATATTCTGTTTGTAATTTTCCTTGCAATACAGCACGCTCACGCTCTAATATATTTTTTTTATTTACAATCTCTTGATAAGCACTTTGAAGTACAATAAACGCTTCTTGGCGACTTGAGGCTTGTGCTAAGGTTGACAGTTCTTCTTGTGTTATGACTAAATGCTCTTGTGCTTGCCTCAATTCTTTATCAATTGCCTGAATACTTTCTTGCAATAACACAATATTATCAGCATGGTATTGCCACAAGGTTGCATAATATGTTTCTTGCTTTTCTTGCAATTGAATTGTTAATTCTTGTCGTTTTTCTAATTTTTTTACTTGCCGTGATAATGTTTTTAATCGCGGAGAAATTTCATTGAGTAACAACTCAGCCTGCGCAACATGCTCCTCTGTTCGCGCAAGTTTAAGGGTTGCTTGATGTCGTTTAATTTGAAATTCTTTAATACCCGTCGCTTCATCAAAAAAATCTTTCCGATCTTGTGGAGATTGCAATAACATACGATCAATCATCCCCTGCCCAATCACTGCATATGACCCTTGCCCAAACTGGGCTTTAGCCAAAAGTAATTGCAAATCAAATAAACGGACAACATGACCATTCATAAAATACTCACTTTCACCAGACCGGTATAATTTTCGTCCAATGACAATTTCACTATAATCCAGATCTACTCGCCCATCACTATTATCAAGCGTCATCATCACACTGGCAACACTCATTTGCCCTTTTGATAAAGAACCAGAAAAAATAATATCATGACTCTTTTTTCCACGCAGCTGTTTCATGCTTTGTTCCCCGAGTACCCAACGAATGGCATCTGATACATTACTTTTTCCACTTCCATTTGGCCCAACAATAGTTGTAATACTGTTTTTTCCATGTTTTGCAGGCAAGAATGACAATGTTGTTTTTTCTGCAAAAGACTTAAATCCGTAAATTTCTAATTGTTTTAAATACATACAAAGATAAGATATTGTCATCCTAAGCGTAATGAAGCTTTGCAAAGTGAAGTCGAAGGATCCCCTTCTTAGTGGAATATGCACAGGGAATCTTTCGACTTCATTCAGTACGAACGTCTGAATTATGCTCAAGATGACAAACTAAACACAATCTGCGATAATAGATGTACACAGTATAACACTCTTGACAAGAGCCAACAAGTACGCTATAGTCCCTTGTCACTAAAAAGAGCTAATTTATGGGCAAATACACCGCACAACGTATCCACACACACATGCAAAACGCAAAGCATGTGCTTTTGGTACCCCATAAAAACCCCGATGGAGACGCATTAGGAGCTCTTATTGCCTTTACCCACTATTTAGATAAACAAGATATTCGCTATAGCACATACTGCAGTACAGATATTTCCTCTGTGTTTAGCGCAATTTTGCCTAAAGATCTTGAATGGAGCACAAAAGACATTTGGAAAGATGATTCTGTTGATACAGTTGTTGTTTTTGATACCGGAGACTTAAGCCATGCCCAAATCACCTCTTTTGTAAAAAATAAACCATACACGATTATCAATATTGACCACCATGCGACCAATACTGATTATGGCATGTATAATCTTGTATTTAATAGCCTTTCGTCAACTTCTGAGATTCTCTACCATTATTTTATCGCCAATACAGCAGAAATCAACGCTGATATGGCAACAAGCCTTTTAACTGGCATTATTAGCGATACAGGCAACTTTACCAATAGTGCAACCAGTAAAGAAGCTATTTTTATCGGGAGCAAATTAATAGAACTCGGAGCAAATTTTACCGCTATTCAACAAATGCTCTTTAAGCGCCTCCCTATTGATGCACTCAAACTTTGGGGTATTATTTTTTCTCGTTTACAAAAACATAAAAAATTACAACTGGTTCATACCTTTTTTTCTCATAAAGACATGAATGATTTATCTGTCACCATGGATGATTTAGATGGTATTACCAATTTTTTAAATGCCATTCACGAAGGGCACGCCGGTATGATTCTCAAAGAACAAGCTGATGGTAAAGTAAAAGGAAGCTTTAGAACCACACGAGATGATGTAAATGTTGCTAAACTTGCCCAACATTTTGGTGGTGGTGGACATATTAAAGCAGCAGGTTTTACGGTTGACGGCCCTATTGAAGCAGCTCAAAAATTTGTATTAAAAGAATTAGAGTTACTTTGCCCTAAGGGATTGATTATGAAAGAGGAAATGGCGTAATCGCCTTTGAATTCTGCCGGAGTTGTACTCCTCTTGACTGTTCATTTTTATTATGCTCTGTTAGATCGGGTTGAGAGAATATTTCTAATCTATTCATAATAAACTGTTTAGTATATAAATTGCCACAAAAATATTTCGCCTAACGTTTCGGTTTGTACGAAATTGTCCAGTAATATAATATCATGATTGCTGGCCAATTTGGGTGAAGTTTTTGTGCAACAATCGATCATCAAAAAAGGCACAAAAAACTGAACCGTACAAACCGTGTTATATGATGTCTTATTTTCAAGTATTTATTCTTCAATCTTAATACACTTTCCAAAAATTGAATTGCAACCAATCCATCCATTCAAACCACCTCTGTTATTACCAATCAAATATCTTTCACCCTTGATTGCCTTGATTAAATGGATATATTCCCTGCCTTTTACCTTACATAATACAATATCTCCCTTTTCAAGAGTTGTATTTTTCAGCGGTTCAACGGTTACCAGTTGACCAGACTCAATTTTACCCCTCATTGAATTGCCCCTTGGACGAAAGGAGACTGTTTCATCCAATTTCAATTTTTGGATATAGTTAGTAGCCCATCCCATATTATTGATTTTTGAGAAAATAAGATTTTGTATAACGTGGCGCGGATGAATATCCGCGCCACGTTGATCTGAAATGCGAATTTGGAGCGAAGCAGAGTGAGTTCAAAAAATATTTTTCTAAGAATCAAATACCATTGCTTGTTTTATATAATAGCTTAAGATTTCATCTTTATAATCTTCAAGTTTACTAAGTCTAAGATTAAGCGATTTATTCCCTTCTCCTTCTAACAAAGAATACTTATCTTCAAATTTTTTACCATCGGTAAAAGAAAAAGTTATTCCTTTTTTAGTTGGACTCAGTGTTATTATTATTCTATTATATCTGTAAACAGGTACTCCATAGTATTTTTCTGTCCCGCCACGCATTTCTTCTTTAATATCGGGAAAGTGTTTTATAATTAGTTCTCTGAATTTAGCAACAATGATTTGATATTCAGGCAAAACCTTTGATCTTATGAATAGTTCAATTGGTGTTTTCATATTTATTTCTCCTTACTTAATGAGTAGTGTGAATTAAAATATGTCGCCTAATGTGGCGCGGATGATCCGAAGTTTCTCGAAGCAAATCCCGTTAGGGTTTGCGTAGAGAAATTTTGGATATCCGCTGTTATGCGATGTCACGACCGGAGGGAGTGATGAGCAGAACGGCGGAGGTATCCGCGCCACATTATGCAAAATACACGACCGCAGGGAGTGATTTTGCATAACTCTTTTTTATCTGAACTTTTATTCGCATAATATTCAAAATACAAACAAAAAGAGAATTTTATAATATATTAATCAATATCTTCGGAATAATTTATTTCAACCTTACAACTATTTTAATATTAAGATTTAGATACTTAACCTCCCATCCCATTTTCAAAATTAAATCCGATATTATTAAAGAATAAGAATGAAACAAGAAGCATAATAAGATATACTAATAAAAATATAACTATCATTTTTTTACGTCTTGATGAAAATTTCCAAGCAAAATATAAAAACAGAATACCCAATAACGTACTTAATCCATGCAATAAAGGAAAATACTTTTTCTTCATCTCACCTAATTCTGTTAAACCTCCATCAGGGAATCCTAGCCATTGAATATGCCCCCAATATACAAACAAAGGAAGAATAATCATCATTGTCCCCAATATATTTAGAACCAATTGGTCTATTTTAAATAGGTTCTTTTTAAATATATAGATAGCACTAAACAGTATAATTGAAACAAAAATTATTAAAATAAATATATTTATGATTGGAAACATATGTCTACTTTATTTTACCCCAAAATAACTCCCTTAAACTCCTCAAGCTTCTCATCAGTCATCTCTTGACTCTTTGTTTCAAGATTTAAACGAAGCACTGGCTCTGTATTAGATTTTCTCACAGATACCCATCCCCAATCAAAAGCCATCCAAAGTCCATCTAACACTGTTACATGTGTGGCATGTTCTTTATATTTTTCTTCAAGACGAGCAATAGCCTCATCTTTTTCTTCCACTTCAAAATTATGCTCACCTGAGTGACTATATGGACTATTTAATGCTTCAACTACTGTTGATAATGGTTTTTTCTCTCGAGAAAGCAGTTGTAGAATGTAGAGTAAACACAAATCTGTTGACTCAACTGAGTACATATCTCCAAAATAGAGGTGCAGAGATAACTCACTGGCAAATAATGCTTTATCTTTATGCATCGTCGCTTTAATAAGCGCATGACCTACTGGGCACATGTCTGTTGTAGCTCCTTCTCTTTCCCAGGTCTCTTTTACCATGTGGCTCGTTCGTAAGTCATAGAGCATATGCATCTTTGGGTGTTTTTTGAGTACTTCTTTCCCTATAAGTGCTGCAACCTCAGAAGCCCCAACGACATTCCCCTTTTCATCAACTAAACCAATACGGTCAGCATCTCCATCTAGTGCAAAACCAAAGTCAGCCCCAACTTCAAGCACTTTGGCTTGTAAATCTTTGAGTGTTGATACTTTAAGTGGATTTGCTTCATGATTTGGGAAGCTTCCGTCTGGCTCCATATACAAATAATCTACTTTGACAGGAATATCTTTGAGCCATGTCGGGAAAGTGACATCTCCCATACCGTTTCCTCCATCGATAACAAGATGTAAGGGTTCTATACTTTTAGTGTCAACAATGCCAAAAATACGCTTGATATAGTCTGGGCGAACATCGTGTTCTGTAATTGTTCCCTCTGTTTCTGCTTTAGTAAACACGGCATCTTGCACAAGTGTCTTCATGCTATCCATACCACTTCCCTTCCCTATTGGCAAACCATTATGCATGGTCATTTTAAATCCATTATATTCTGCGGGGTTATGACTCGCCGTTACCATAATTCCCCCTACATGATTTGGATAGTGTGCACAGGCAAAATTAAATACACAGGTAGACGTTAAGCCAATATTCACCACATTTGCCCCTGCTTCATTAAGCCCTTTCATGAGAGCTTGGCTAAATGGAACACTGGTTTCCCTCATGTCTCTCCCCACTACAACCGACATTCCCTCAAGCTCTGCCCCTTGTTCGTGTACTAAAAAATGCACAAAAGCATGGCCCAAACGGTACGCCAACTCTTCTGATAATTCTCCTTCAATCAGCCCACGAATATCGTAGGCTTTAAATATGTGATCTACAAATTGCATAAAAGCCGTAATTAAGACAAAAAACACTTTGACATGACAGGTAAAACTAGTATATACTAAAGAAAAAATGAACGCAATATTTTTTCAGATAATCCATTACTTTCCTGAGCGAATTTTATGAGTAAAGACCAAATTTTAGACAACCTATCTACCCATTTAAAACAAGTCATTGCCAACGCAATTTCACTTGCAACAACCCTTGAACATGACTTTGTAACTCCCCTCCATTTTTTATACGCTATTTATGAACAAAAAGGCTGTGTTGGGAAAGAAATTTTAGACAAAATTGAAATTAAACCTGAAACCATGGAAAAGGCCTTTATAGTCATGACCAGCAAACAAAAAAAACGTTCCACAAAAAAAGGAAATACAAAAACGGCGACCCTACCAGAATTAAACGACAATGCACGATCAGTTCTCGAAAAAGCCATGATTTTAGCCTATGAGCATGAGCACAAATATGTTGGGACAGAGCATATGTTTCATGGTATTATGCACGTAGATGATGAGTATATTGCATCAGTTCTTTCTGTTGAAAACATTTCAGTTGAACATATTGATAAACAAATTGAAGTAGTTATGCGTGGAACAAGTAAATTTCCATCTATTGATAATGTATCAGAAGCAGTTGATGAATTAGAACAAATGCTTGATCAACAGCACAAACAAACATATAAACCCACACCACAAAAAAAACAAGTGCGAGCGCTTGATTTATTTACCAAACATCTTACAAATAAAAAAACTCAAAAAAAATTAGATCCAATTATTGGACGAGATGATGAAATTGAGCGACTCATTCATATTTTATGTCGCAGAACAAAAAACAATCCTGTATTGCTGGGAGAACCAGGAGTTGGAAAAACAGCAATTGTAGAGGGACTTGCAAAAAAGATCGTGGCAAAAACAGTACCACCTATGTTATTGCACAAAAAAATATATGCCCTCGATCTAGCTCTTCTTATTTCTGGTACAATTTATCGTGGTGAATTTGAAGCAAGACTCAAACAATTAATTGATGAAATAACCGCCCAAACAGATGCTATTTTGTTTATTGATGAATTGCATAATATTATTGGAGCCGGATCAAATCAAGGAACCATGGATGCGGCAAATATTTTAAAACCAGCCCTTGCTCGTGGTCAACTGCGCTGTATTGGAGCCACAACTCTTGATGAATACAAAAAATACATTACCGCAGACCCGGCACTTGATCGTCGTTTTCAATCTATTGCAGTTGAAGAACCAAGCCGCGATGAAGCCGTTGAGATTCTCAAAGGATTACATACCGTATATGATACATTTCATCACACACACACCAGTGTTGAAGCAATGGAAGCTGCCGTTGACTTAAGTATTAAATATATTCACGATAATCATTTACCAGATAAAGCAATTGATTTACTCGATGAAGCAGGAGCACGCGCTCGCCTTGGTGAGCCAGTTTCTGCAACATTTACCAAACACCAACAATTAGAACAGACACTTGAAGAAGTCTTTACAAACAAAGAAGAAGCAATCATTAACGAAGATTTCACAAAAGCAGAAGCACTAAAAACAAAAGCAGAAGAAATAAGCAAACAACTTGATGCTCTTGAAAAAAAGAAGAAATCAGAAAAAATTAGAAAAGTGCGTCTAACAAAAAAAGATATTATTGCAGTACTTAGTAAGCGTATTGGCATTGACCAAGCATTTTTACAACAAGATAGCTTTACACAATTAGCCACAATTAATAAAGAACTCAAAAAAGATTTATTTGGGCAAGATCATGTTATTGATACCATAACAAAACGATTAGCACATGCTGAATTTAAAGTAGCAAAAAATCATAAACCATTTGCATCATTTTTATTTGCCGGACCAAGTGGCGTTGGAAAAACAGCAACAGCAAAACTACTTGCCGAAACACTCTATAATGATCCAAAAGCACTTGTAAAATTTGATATGAGTGAATTTTCTGAATCTCATAGTACGGCAAAAATTTTAGGCTCTCCAGCTGGATACATTGGCCACAAAGAACGGAACCGTTTTACTGATGCGCTAAAAAAACGACCATATAGTGTTATTGTCTTTGATGAAATTGATAAAGCACATGGTGATGTTATTAAATTACTGCTTCAAATACTTGATGAAGGTGAGCTTACCGACAGCGGTGGGAAAAAGATTTACTTCGACCACAGCATTATTATTATGACGACCAACGTTGGTGCAGAGCTCTACAGTTCTACAGGTATTGGCTTTGGTGATAGTAGTACAACAACGATCAAACAAGACGCACAAAAGCAAGTGGTTACCGCACAACTCAAAGAACGATTTTCTCCTGCACTTATCGGACGACTTGATGCCGTATGCCTTTTTCATGAATTAACACTCGAACACATCGAACTCATTATCAAAAAACATGTAGGCGAACTACAAAAAGTCATTAAACAACGAGAAGGACTTTCACTTCGTGCTGATAAGAAAGCAATTACACAACTGGCAGAAGAATCATTTGATATCAAACTGGGTGCTCGAAATGTTAATAATCATGTTTCAGATATTGTGTGTCAATTACTACTCGAACATCGCAATACACGTACAGAAAAAACAATGACATTAACTCAAAAAGATAAGCAATATTTATTGCAATAATATGGAAGAACAAACGCAATGGGCCCGTGCGCTAAAAAAAGCACAAAGAGAACATCAACGTATGGCAGTGAGCCATGTGGATCCTATTGCGCAAACAATTAAGCAATATACTGACATGCTCCAACAACTCATGGAGACAAAGGCAAAACAAGAGCGGATAGAAATGACCTTCAATACCCTATGCTCTTTACGTGCAAAACAATGTGCAGAAGAAATAAAACACAGCGCCGCACTTCGTCACAAAGACATTCTTGCTGCATACTACCACGATTGTTATCAACTCCGTAAAGCCGTGAACTCTTCATATGGCAACTAACATTACTCCACAACATAGAGAAACTATTAACAGTGCCCTTAAACAGGCATTAATTACGCTTCTTCCTCAAGATGCTCGACCAAAAGAAAGTGATCTTGCCGCAGCACAAGAAGAAATAACCCAACTAATCGGAGAAATAGTCGACGACATGCTCCCACAAGAAACAGAAGGCTCACCATCTCCAGCGCAGACAATACAACAATTTGGCCAACCAAAACAAGCAACACCAGGAGCATCACCGTCTCCTCAAAGAGCTGCATCAGCTCAACCCCAACAACAATCGCCTACTTCTACAACAGAACCATCAGATACTGAAATACCGCAAACAGAAGGGCCACCAACATCCTTCCAACAAGGAGAAGGCATTGCTGGTGCAGGTATGCCACTAACAAAAAAGATGGATGCAGCACCAAAACCAGCAACTGATGAAGAGATTGACAAAGAACGAGGAGAAAATAAACGAGAAGGAAAAGAACCCGCTGCAATTGATAAAAAACAACAAGTTGATGATGGAAAATTGGTTCCAGAAAAAGAAGGATCCCAAACGGGGTTTGTTGGACAACTAAACAAAGCAAGAAAACAGGCTCGTACACAAAAAAAAGCAGATAAACAGGCTGAAAAATCAAAAAAAGAAGAAGCTAATGTATTTCGAGGATTTACTTTTTTTCTTTTTATTTTTGCCATGCGAGATCTCACATTTTGTATTTCACAAATATTTGTTATTATTGGTCCAGTTCTTTTCAACGTTATTATACAACCAATTATCACACTTATTACTCTCGTGTTCTTACACATTCAACGAAAACCAAAAAAAGAATTCATTTTTGAAAAGGCCATCAAAAATCCAAAACTCCTCGGTATACTATTCGTGGCTTCTCATACAATAACATTACTCTATTTACGCTTGAGTTATACACGATCTAAACAAGCAAAAAAAGAAAAGAAGAAAATTAAGAAAAAATCAAAGAAAAAAATAAAAAAATAATTTCATCTATTTTAATATCACTCTATGGATAAAAAACGCATTGCTTTTCTCATTATATTTATTCTCGTAAGCATTGGTATTGGTTATGCTCTTTACCGTGTCTTTTTTGCAGGAAGCATTACCCCACCAACGACCACTACTCCCCCGATCACCCAAGATGGTGACCCAATACTCTTCCCTATTGCAGGAGAAGGTACTGACATCGGCATTGTTGTTGATGGTGGCACAGGTCAACTCCCGACCAGTATTGACGTGAGTCCAGAAAATACACGAACCACAGATACTATCCCTCAAATTAGCCAATCTCTTGATAATACTGTTGCAAATATGCGTATTGGGGCAAATAACAATCTTCAATTTTATAATAGAGATGATGGAAAATTTTATGCAAAAGATATTAATGGTACAGTCAAACAATTAAGCGACGAAGTATTTTTTAATGTGTCAGATGTAACTTGGTCTGCAAAAAATAATACCGCAGTACTCGAGTACCCTGATGGAGCAAATATTATCTATAATTTTGATACCAAAAAACAAGTTACCCTACCAAAACATTGGGAAGATTTTTCTTTTTCAAGTCAAGGAGACCATATCGCTGCTAAAAGTGTCGGACTTGCACGAGAAAACAAATGGCTTGTTTACACCAACACAGATGGGTCAGAAACATACCAAATTGAAGCACTTGGAGACAACGCAGACAAAGTCATTGTTGATTGGTCACCAAATGAACAAATTGTAGCCCTAGCACGAACAGGAGCAGCCATGGGTGTTGATCGAGAAGAAATACTTTTTGTAGGATTACATGGAGAAAATTATCGATCAATGGTTGTCGAAGGGCGAGGAATTGAAGCCGCTTGGTCACCAACAGGAGACAAACTGTTATATAGCGTCTATAGCGCACGAAGTGACTATAAACCTGAATTATGGATTGTTGATGCAACACCACAAACTATTGGACAAAATAGAAAATTACTTAATGTAGAAACATGGCCAGATAAATGTACCTTTTCTTCTGAACGCTATGTATACTGCGCAGTCCCAGTAACACTTCAAACAGGCGCAGGACTCGCACCATCCCTCGCTGAAACCACCCCAAACTATTTAGTAAAAATCGATACGAATAGTGGAAGCAAAAGCGTAATCCCTCTTGAAGAAAATTATGTCATCGATGAATTATTTGTTGATGAACAAGCGGGCATTCTCTACTTTACAGATAGCTATTCAAGTGGCTTATTTGAAGTAGCACTCTAAGACTTTTGATCTATTCTCATAATAACGATTCTGTATGATCCAGGCAAAAACCTATCTTAAAATATTTATTCCAGCGGTTCTTATTGTTTTACTAGCACTCACTATTCGTATTTTTCAATATGAACCTCAGTTTCCTAAAATAACAGAAAAAGAAGCTCAAACAGGACTCAATATTCCAATATTTCCACAAGATCCACTACTCGGAAATAAAAAAGCCCCACAAACAATTATTGTATTTGAAGATATGGCCTGCACCCATTGTGCAGAACAATTTGAGATATTCCAAACACTGTTAGAACAATACCCAAACCAAGTAAAAATTATTTGGAAGGGGCTTCCTATTGCCAAATTCCCCTATGATACCAACGAAGCACATGCTTATGCCTATTGTGCCAAAGAACAAAAACAATTTATTCCATTTGTACAATATGCTTTTGTGAATGGAGATAATTTATCAACACAGACGCTTGATCTTATTGTACAACAAGTAGAATCCCTCGATGCAAAAAAATTAAGCACTTGTTTAACAAAAGAACAGACAAATATTGATACATATATTGCAGGAAATGTAGATATAGCAAGACAACTCGATATTAAATCAGTCCCTGCAACATTTATTAATCATAAACAAGTTGTGGCAACAAGTTTAGATGAATGGAAAGCTATTCTTAATCTTCAGTAATTATGAAATTTATTTCCTGTCTAATACTATTTTTTCTATTTATTCCGCAAGTTGCTTTTGCAAAATTAACCACAAATGAAATACAAGACTTAATTCAAGAACCTCAACCAAAAATAAACATCCCAGGGCTTACTTTTTCTGAACCAAAAGTGATAGAAGAAGGAAATACCACCTATCTGAGCCTCCCCTATCTAAGTGAATACATTGCACAAATGTATAAATTTTCCGTGATTGCCGCTGGTATTATTGCGGTTATTATGATTATTGTTGGTGGTTTTCAAATTACCATGTCAGGAGGAAATTCAGAAGCACAAAGCTCTGCAAAAAAACGCATTACTGGAGCACTTGTCGGTTTAGTACTTGCAGCCGGTTCATATACTATTTTGTATACTATTAATCCAGAGTTAGTTTCATTGAACAATTTACGAGTGCAGTATGTAGAAAAAGAAAATTTAGCAGATTTTATCAGAGATTTTGGTTTTAGTGGGACAGCATTAGGTGAGGCATCACTCGGAACTTGTTCTGATTCATATTCTATACCCACGGCACCTACAGTATCAAATGGAGGTCAACAATTTACTCACATAGGTGTTGTTTGGAACTACAAAAAAGGAAAAGATGTTATTTTTAATAATCTTGATACCCTTGATATTGTTGATATTTTTGGCACTGAATTTAGACAAGGTAAAATCACAAAAGGAAATTATATTAATAACAGTAATGTTGCTGCATATATAAAAGAATTACGTGCAAAAAAATCCGATATAAAAATTATTACAGGAATACATAGTATTGGTGATAAATCCGATATTAATAAACTAATACTAAAACAAAATACACACTACCCAGCATTTTTAAAATATACAACAGATGTTATAAGAGCACATAATTTAGACGGAATAAGTATTGATCTTGAATTTCCAAGTGCGACACACCAACCAAAAGTAAACAAAGTACAAGTCACAGCATTCTATGCAGATTTAAGAAAAGATTTAGAAAAAAGCTTAAATAAAAAAATTATTATTAATGTGTACCTATTACCAAGTCCACGCTATCCATTTGATTTAAATGCATTATCAAAAGAAGTTGATTATATTAGTGCGATGACATATGGTGTCTATAAAACAGAGGGGACACCTAAAAATACAGGACCATATGTATTTGCTTTCCCTGGGAAACCATTTACTGAAAAATATTCTGTCCAAGCATTTACTAATTATATGAAATCTCAAATTGATGATGACAAAAAAATTATTATTGCACTCGGTGCATGGCCAGCAAGTCAATTTAATGGAACTTCCAGCAATGAACCGGGGGCTCTTTATACTAGTGGCCGTTACAATCGTCCTGAATATATGAGAAAGCAACTAGTTAATAAACCATATTGTTTACACGAATCTGGTGCAAAATATGTACAATCCGGAACAACACAATACTGGTTTGAAGACTATGAAACATATTCAATTAAATTTAACTGGCTTAAAAAACAACAAATAGGTGGTATATTTGAATGGTCAACAAATTTAATGTCAGATCCACAATATTGGGCAGCGATACGATCAAATTTATAATATATATACATGAAAAAACCACAAACAATATTCCTCTGTGCGCACTGTGATAGTCAATATACCAAATGGGTTGGTCGCTGTCTTGAATGTGGAAAATGGGGTACGGTTAATGAAAAAACAACATCAAAAGAAGAACTGCAAAAAAAATCTGCACCAACTATTGAAGCCACAACAATATCTATTACAGATATTCCGCAAGCATCGATGAAACGTATTTCTTCTGAAATTGGTGAACTTGACCGTGTACTTGGTGGTGGTGTGGTCCCAGGAAGCTTTATTTTGCTTGGTGGAGAACCAGGTATTGGTAAGTCAACTCTCTCTCTACAAATGGCCATGATGATTGACCACACACTCTATGTATCTGGTGAAGAATCTGTTGGGCAACTCTTACTACGTGCCAATAGACTTAAAGAAAAAAATGATACGCTTATTCTCTCAAATGACACAACCATTGAGCATATTACTGCAACAATTAAAGCAAAAAAGCCAGCAGTAGCTGTTGTAGATTCTATTCAAACTATTTTTTCTCTCGATACAGAAGGAGCAGCAGGATCAATGGGGCAAGTGCGTGTATGCGCCACAAAACTCCTTTCTTGTGCAAAAGAAAGTGGGACCACTATTATTCTTATTGGTCACGTAACCAAAGATGGTAATGTAGCAGGCCCCCGAACACTAGAACATTTAGTTGATACGGTTCTCTATCTCGAAGGTGATCGCTACCACAATTTACGCATGCTGCGTACGGTTAAAAATAGATTTGGCTCTACTGATGAGATTGGTATGTTTGATATGAAAGAATCTGGATTACATGAAGTGCCGAACCCATCAGAATTACTTTTAGCTGAACGCGGAAATAGTATTGCTGGATCAATTGTTACTTGCTTAATGGAAGGAACACGTCCACTTTTGGTAGAAGTACAAGCATTGGTTAATAAAACAAGTTTTGGTTTCCCAGTGCGCAAAGCAAGTGGCTTTGACCTTAATCGCTTGCATGTACTCATTGCAGTACTTGAAAGACGAGCAGGTGTGCCACTCGGGCAATATGATGTACATATTAATATTGTAGGTGGTGTCAAAGCACGTGAACCCTCTGTTGACTTAGCCATTTGCTTAGCCATTGTCAGTGCATTTAAAGATCACCCTATGGGACAAGACTGTGTCGCCTTTGGAGAAGTTGGTCTTGGTGGTGAAGTCAGATCAGTTCAATTTGCAGAAAAACGTATAAAAGAAGCTAAACATTTTGGTATGAAAAAAGTCATGACCAAAACAAATACAACAGTAGCAGATATTGAAATTATTACTGGAAATAATATCCGGGCATTTTTATAAAAACATGAAAGAACCACGTCATTGCGAGGAGGTACGACGAAGCAATCCCATTGTTTAGTGCATTGAAGTATGGGATTGCTTCGCTATCGCTCGCAATGACGTGATTCTTTATAATACACACTACTTTATTTACAGAAAGCAAAAGACATACGTAGTAATACGTATGTCTTTTTTATATATGTTGGACGATAAATAGAGTAAAACTCTATTACTGTATCCAAGAAGGTGAGCCTCTGGGAAAAAACGAGCCGGAGCCGGTTTAGGCCGGGGGTTCACCTTCATGCTTGTCGTGGATACAGAGATGTATATAATTGAAATCACGGTAATATGATTAAACTATACACATCTGTATATCCTCGTCTTGCCACGTGTTTTTTTACGTGGTCGTCTACTACAGAGAGATACATATTAGATTGCATGCATTTATAATACTCTACTATGTACTGTCTCTATATTCTGAACGCTTTTCCATCTAATTATGAGGATATCTACTGTGATTACTTTTCTTTCCAGTGTGCTTCAGAACACGACTCCGAATTATATCACACAAAACACATCTTGTCAATAGATGTGTGTGGATAAATGATTTTTTCTCCTTATTTAAGCTATTTTTTACATTTGCAAACGCACAACACACAGTGGTGTTTGCTCACTACTTTGCCCTAAAGGGTTATCTTTAAATATAGCAGCTAATTCTTCTTTATTTGCCTGATTATTTGATACACCTAAGATATCTACCCCTAAATCATTGGCGTCTATAATGACAATTTCATTCCCTATTTCTTTTTGAATACTTTTTGCGACTTTATGAGGAAACTTTGGCGCTAAAGTTGCATTTTTATTATATGGTGGAAGCGTATAATCACAGGGCCCATCAATTGCGGCTATTTTTCTCCCTGCAATGCGATAAAACATTCCACGAATACCAAACGGCTTTGTTACTGCAGCAACAAGAGAAGCAAATAATATTCGAAACATACCCACTTCATCAAGTGCTAACTGCATCGTCCATGGACTCCCCAAACCAATACCATATGGTGATTTATAGACAAAACGAACTAAAAATTTTGCTAATTTTGATGGCACAATATCAGCAATAGGAATTGACCTTCCTTGTGTAATAGCAACTACTCGCTCACTCATAAACAACATGTCCCCTTTTTGTAGATGCTCGACTGCATAGCTTTTTACCACATCAACAATATCATCTTTATCTGTAATAACATGTGTTTTTATTGGCCAACGTTCATAGGTTTTTCCTCCAACAACAATTGTTAATTCTTTATCTACATTTGGAGATAATTTCATATAAATTTATTATTCAACAATAAGTGCGACTCCTTCATCTTCTGGAATAACTTCTCCCTCAATAGGAGGCTCTGCAACACCCTCTTCAGGAATAACTTTTGCTTCTACACCCACGAGACAAGTCTCAGGAACTGCACGATACAAACTCTCAAATAGTGTTTCTTCTTTTTCTCCTGAAGGTAAAATACGACTATAGGTAAATGATGCTTCAGCTCCAGTGTATGCATGCTGACATTTCGTTTCTCCAGGAGGTAAATCTGTTGTTTCTCTATAAATTGTTGGGCCAGCCGGAATCCAACGATGAAGTGTTGGAGGTTCATACCATCCTTTTCTTCCATCATTTGTCCCCCATGCAGTCAAAATCAAACGAGAAGTTGAGGCATCCATTTGTGCTTGAATCAACACATGGTTTCCTGTATCATTTTTAAAACGAAAATCTGGTAATGGATCATAAATCGTTGCATCAGTCCCCGGCAAACCATTCGTTAGATCATTATAATAGCTCACCATAAGTCCATGTGGACGACGCATCGTAATTTCAAGCCCACTATTCATCGCCATACGAAAAAGGGTTGTACTCATTTGACAAAGTCCTCCACCAATTTCAGCCTTCACTTCATCACCTTTAATAACTAACTCCGGTAGATATCCTCCAGCAATTGTATATGGTTTCGTATAGGCTACTGTTGAAAATTCTTCTCCTGGTGCCAATAAAATTCCATTAATCTTTCTGACGGCATTGGCAATATTATTAATACGATTTGCAGGACTACCACGATAAATAGAAACACCCACTCCAAGTACTTCAGAAATTCCTCGATCATTTAATTCTCGCATTTTTACCAGTGGTTCTTCTTGTGTCGTTTGCAAATTAACGGTAGAAACAATTCCCTCTTCATGCCATGATCGTTGTAAAAATGTATATAATACATCTTCTGCTGTTTTTTCTACATTAACAGAAACACCTGGTCGTGATCCCTGAAATGACTCCACCTTTCCACTTTCTGCAACTTCAAATTTTGCATTCTGTGGTAACTTATTTACAGCTGGCACAATATTTTCTTCAATATATGCTTGAAGTAATGGCATATCAAAGGTAAACGCAAGACCATTATCTTCAACATGACCAACCAACACCCAAGAAGCAAATACTTGTGGCGTGATATCCCACGTACGCTGAATTTCTGTTTGTGGATCAACATAAGCGATAGTCAAATCTCCTTGCTCAATGACAAATGCAAGACGATCTTCAATTGTTTTTACATCTTCAGCTGTAATGGTTGGCTTCACTTCTTCATACACTAACTCAACACTCGGAATAGACAAACTCCCCCACGCAGCAAGTACATCATCAATTACTGCAGCCGGCTTAAAGGTCATGCCTGTTTTCTCTTCACTAATTTCATAATATAATGGTGCTGTACTATGAATCTTTACTGAAGCGTTTTCTTCTGGTAATTCACTATTTTTTGTCTTTTCTTCAATTAACTCAATTAATTCTGCTCGCTGTACAGTAATATGGTTTAAACGTACACCTGGTTTTTGCATGCGTGTTTTTATCGCAGCCCAACCTGTTTGCAAATAATTAGATCCTTTTCCAAATAATACTAATCCATCAACATTTTTTGCTAAATCCATTTGTAAATAATCAATCGTATAGTTTTCTGACACCTCTTGTACTGGTAAAATAATACTCTTATGCGCATCTTCTACCTGAAAGGTCAATTCAATTCCTGCATCAAGTAATTTTGTATATTGTTTTTGGAGCACATCGTGCAATTCATCTTTTGTCATGCCACCAATGGGTAAATTATTAATATTTACTCCCGGAAGCACCTGATCGTTTTGTGTATACCCATAGACAGACATTCCACCCAATACGAGTAGAATGACAAAAATACTCGAGCCAAGTGCAATGAGTATTCTTTTCCATGAAAATGATATTAAATGTTCTTGTAAAAAAGACATAAAGCTTAATCATCAATAAAAGTAATAGCGATCTTTTTATCGGCTTGTTTTTTTGGAATATAAATAGTCAGCAATCCATTGGTATATGCTGCTTTTGCAATATCCCCCTTTACATCAACTGGTAAAATAATCGTTCGAGAAAAATTACCCCAAAAACACTCTGTATGATGATGTGTGCGCAATAAGGTATCATCAACTGGAAAAGGACGTTCACCACGTATAGTGAGCAAATCATTGTGAATAGAGACATCAAGAGAATCTTGCTCTACCCCGGCAAGTGGCGCAATAATTAACAACTCTTCGCCCACATCAAATACATCGACGGAAAGTTGTCCATCATGCTCATGATTTTGCCAATCAAATTGTTCTTCAGAAGTACTATACATATACCTTTATCATATCAAAAAAATAAGGGTTTGTAAATGAAAGAAAAGGAATAAAAAAAAGGCCCAGCACTATTGTAATTTTACTCACAATGGTGCTTAAGCCAATACCCTAATTTTCGTGCGTAATCACTACTGCTAAAGCTGTAGAAACAACGCCTACACCACTCATGATCATCATCTGAGACAAAACGTCCTTTTGACCATGACCAATATAAGGCCGGTTCACCACATTTAGTACATAGTCTCCTTGAACGCTTTCGGCGACGAGCCATGAGTTCTCCTTTTGTGTTAGGTTACTAGGATGTGATCATAAAGGAAAATGTGGAAGTTGTCAAGGCATTAAAATAATAATTTCGGTTCAGGTAACCAATTAAATCAATTCATTTATTCTTTCCTTTGTTTTTTCATGTAACATACTAAAATAAGTTTCTAACACCAGCTGGCTCCATAGTCCCTTTAGGGCTGTGGAGCCTTGATGCTTTGCTATTCTTTCTTATCTAATTCAATGACAGAATGATCATAATTAATCCAATTCTTTGCAGAAGAATATTTCCAATCTTCTGGGTTCTTTACATATCCTTTCTTTACTGGATTCATGTAAATATATGTTGTTTTTGTGAGACAAAATGTATCTGAATAGATTAATTCTGGATAATTTTCTCTTTGCCATATTTGATTGGTATATCCTTTTTTTTTATTATAGCTATTATTCAATAAATTTAAGATGTAGTTTCTATTATCCTTTTCTAATAATTTCCAGATTTCTCTTGTTGTATGTTTTTTAAAATCACTGATTACTTGAGATAAGTTATTTGTTTTAGGAGTGGAAATAATTATATGCACATGATTGGTCATGATGACATATTCATACACTTTTAATCCTTTATTCTTTTTACAATAGTTTAAACTATCTATGACAACCTTAAAATATTCCTCTTTTGTAAAAATATCTATCCATTCTATAACGGTCAATGTTATAAAATGGGGCATATTTTGACTATTCTCATTTATACGCAATGTTGGCATATATATTTCCCCTCCTTTTTTTATTTATGATTTTTTGATTTGGATTAAGCACTCTGGCTCCACAGCCCTAAAGGGACTATGGAGCCGGCTGGTAACTCCTGTTAATGCTTGATTAGTAATTATGCAAAAACATCACAAATTAATTACCGAAGTCTTCAATATAAAAATTATATATATTACTTGCTAATGAACTAATTAAATTTGTAGCTAAATCAAATTCAGTAGTTTCAAAGATTATATATAACCGTTTTTCTAAAAGAGTCAAATCAGGTTTTTCATTTATAACAAATGAAACCACATTATCTATATATTTATCATACTCATCATATGGCGCTCCCATTTCAATTAAATACCAAGGATCAAACTTATTAACATTTTTAGTTACTTTTTCTCTAAACTTATTTATTTTAAATTTATTATCAACATTCATATGTTTTATTTAATCATATTAGATACTTGTAACAAAGTTCCATAAAAGTTAGACTGTGCGATAGCTGTTACTACTTGTCCAGAACTATCTAAAACTATATATGCATCCTTACTTAAATAACCGATTCTTCCAAATCTAGCACTGAACCGAAGTGTTGGACTTTGCACTGTTTTTAGGATAACTTCAGGAGAAACTCCCCTACTAATTATTTGATCGATTCCATGATATGTCCCATTATGATTGAATCCAGTAATATGTCCAGAGGCATTATTAATAACTGTACCTAAACGACCAAAACTATCTCCCACGTTAATCTTATCACAACTCCATAAACACATCGTCCCAACACTACCCAAATACCTAACACTCAATGCTGTCGCAGCTTTTGCCCCACCAACGATAAGAGCACCACTAGTTACTCCTATCGCAGTTCCTGTTTGAACTGGATGACTTAATGCATAATCAACAGCCTTATTTTCTTGTGACCAAATACTTAATCCATTTCCTATTTCAAATCCAGCTTTCTTACCAAAGATCCTATCTATCATATTAGGATCATCTTGTTCATATATTTCCCACTGACTTTGATAACTA